>NZ_OAOF01000082.1 GCF_900205965.1 Lacrimispora amygdalina | reverse complement strand
ACCGGAAGACGAACAGGAGGTAATTGCAATCCTAACAGCTATCAGGTGCAACGGGAAAAGACTATATTTTTCTGATTCGCCCAACAAGGCTTTTTATCGCCTGATTGGCATATATGTTCGACCATCGGTTTTAAATGTCACACAGGGGCAATTATTTGCGATACAGGTCAAACATAAAGTGGTATATTAATTCTATTTCACCAGAAGCTTAGTCAGATCATCTACCCTATGGTTCATGGTGAACCATGAATTTACAGGAAACTGGTTCTATGGTAAAATGGTGCTGCCGGGGGTTACAGGGGGTAAAAAATACTCTTATTGTAGCCTCCTTTTTTCTTCTTTTTTTCTGACGTTCCTTTTCTCGAAAACAAATCCAGAAATGACTTGCAATCAATTCCATACAGAGTTAACATCAACAACCAATAAAAGAAATAACTTGTCCTACCACCCATTGGTTTGTTGTAGATTGGCTGTCGCCCCCTTGCGAACTCATGAAGAGTTAACGCTGTCATCTGAGGTTGCCGGTACAGGAACCGATTGGTTGGAAACAAGATCTGGAGGGAGAGAATTGCAGAAAAGAGAAAATCTGCTTTATGTGGGGATTGATCTGCATAAGGAAAGTCATACCGCAGTGATGGTGAACTGCTGGAATGAGAAGTTAGAGGTAGTCGTCATTGAAAACAAGCCCAGTGAATTTAAAAAGCTGGCAGAAAAGGT
>NZ_OAOF01000008.1 GCF_900205965.1 Lacrimispora amygdalina | reverse complement strand
GCTTCAGGAGCAACTCATATAGGATATCATGTCCGGTTGTTTTTGTCAACCATTTTTTTCATTTTCTTCAAAACTTTTCTCATCGGTCATCGATGTGTTTTTGGAAGAAGTTTGCCGCCTTTTTCAGCGGCGAGATATATCATACCAAAGCTTTTGACAAAAGTCAACATGTTTTTCGGAATTTTTTAATTATTTTGAAAAACATGTAATTCACGACTTTTGAGACATAAAAGGAGCTCATTTCAACTGTCAAATGAGCTCCGGCGTTTTAATAGAGAATCAGGCGTTTTTACCACAGCATTTCTTGTATTTCTTGCCGCTGCCGCAAGGGCAGGCATCATTGGGATAAATCTTCTGAATGTTTTTCCTTTGAGCACTCACTTCTTCCAATCCCTTCATTACCATCTCATACGGTTTATGCCCTCTGTTTTGCACCATTCTGGTATGATTCCAGGTATCGGTTATAATAGAAGCAAACATCTCCATATGTTCAGAAGTTTCCAAAAGTACTCCGGCAGCCTCTAAATCATTTATCACATCCTGAAGCTGTCCTCCCAGACTGAGTTCAGCCTGGACCTGACGGAGTATAAGCGGTATCATCTCATCCGGCACACTTAGTTCAGAAGTTAAAAACTGGCTGAGCCTGTTTAATTGTTCGTTCATTAAGAATCCGGAGTTGTCCGACATAAAACGAATTTCCTGTTCAGTCGGAATGTAATAGGGAACTTTCTTCTGTGTACGTAAAAGTGTTGTATAGCCTTTTTGTTCTGACGACAATGCTGCGTCTGCAAAGTTACCATCTATATAGGTTACCATACAGCGGTAAGGGCGCAGACACTCATAAGCTCTTAAAAGTTCCTCCAGCGTCAGCTTCTTTTCTTCATATTTATTAAATGTTTCCAGCACAACAGAAGGAGGGGTTATGGCATACAGAGAATTTGCAGCACATAGATAATCTCCAATCCTGCTTAAGCGGGACCTCTCTGCCTGAAACTCAGCAGTATTGATTGTCTTATATGCCTTGATTACTTCCTCTGATATCAGAAAGCAGTGGTTGGATCCGGAAGTTACATATCCTCCGGCATAAATATAATCCATACTTTCTGATTCCAACTGGCTCAGCTGTCCGCTGCCGGACATAATCTTTTCAAAAGCCTCCATTTCACAATCGCGGACACATAGGAAATACGGCTTCATTATTTTCTCATCTAATATATAAGAAATAGTCTTATGTACCAATTCTTCTTTTTTTAACTTGCTTGTTCCGCTCATATGATGTCTTTTTGCAATCTCAAGGATGCTGTTTCTATCATAACAGTCGAAAATATCAGATATATGAATATCCCCTGAACCTTCTGTCATCTGGTCCAGACGGAGATTCACTGCCTCTATATCATATTCCAATTCTTTAACTGCTGAGGCATCTATAAGACCTGCATACTCTTCTAAACTACTGCAGGTCTCCGGGATTATGTTCCCTTTATATTTCATGACTTTTGCTGAATTATCCTGACATTCTTCTATATAATCTTCTGTCAGAACCACAAACTCCCAGCTTCCGGCATTGAATGATACATATGTAAATTTAGTATCTTTCGATAACTGTCCGTCAATCGTTCCAGACACCGGAAGATACTGATACTTTACTGAATGCTCAACCTTATCTGATGCCACCCGCACTTTTTCAGAACGAAACTCAAATTGATACGGGTATTGGCCGGACCAGCACAGTGACGCCTGAATCATGTGGTGAAGTGTTTCAAACGTTATTCCTTCAGGTATTAGAATCCTTCTCCAGATCGGCGGCTTGCTTCCTTTGATCGTGATTTTCAATTGATATGCTCCCATGAAAACGTCCTCCATTCTCGTATCCTTTGTATCCGTCTTTTAAAATTACGGAACCTTCTCTTTTAATTAGAATAATAAAATGCACGTAACAATTTACCACATTTGTTCCCTTTCTGTCCAGTCCATCCCGTTATTTTTATGATAAATAAAGGAATTTTTCGGTATTTTGGCTGATTTTGGGGCATTTTAAGAAACAGGAACCAATTCAAAAGGAATCTTAAGCACATTTCTGCAGATACTAATATAAGAAAAATTATACACCAATAACCGTGTTTTACACAAGCTTTACAAACACTATACTAAAATATGATATCAGGAACATTAACTGACTGATATACTCCAACATGTAAGCGAAAGCAGTTTAAATGAAAAGAGGAGAAAATGATTATGAAAAAAAATTTAATTAAAATACTTACAGCAGCCGGAATGGCAGTATTAACAATGGGAGCTATAGCCGGTTGCAGCAGCAACACCACTGAAACTACTGCTGCCGAAACAAAGGCCGCTGAAACTACTACAGCTTCTGGTTCAGGTGATACAACAACCGCAGCAGCAACAACTGCTGAAAAAACAGCAGACTTAAAAGGCTCGATCAGCATGGTTGGTTCAACTTCAATGGAAAAGCTTGCAACTGCTTTAAGTGAAGTATTCATGGAGAAATATCCTGGAGTTACCGTTCAGGCTGAATTTGTTGGTTCCGGAGCTGGTGTTGAAGCTGTTACCAACGGAGCTTCTGACATCGGAAATGCTTCCCGTAATTTAAAAGACGAAGAAAAATCCAAAGGTATTATTGAAAATATTGTAGCAATTGACGGAATTGCTGTTGCAACCGATCCTTCCAATGCAGTTGATAATCTGACAAAGGATCAGCTGATTGCCATCTACAACGGGACAACCACAAACTGGAAAGATTTAGGCGGCGCAGATCAGCCTATCGTAGTAATCGGCCGTGAGTCCGGATCCGGTACCAGAAGCGCATTTGAAGAATTATTAAAGCTGGAAGATGCATGCAAATACAGCAACGAACTTGACAGCACTGGCGCAGTTATGGCAAAGGTTGCATCTACTCCTGGTTCCATCGGTTACGTTTCTCTTGATGTACTTGATAATACAGTAAAAACATTTAAACTGGAGAACGTTGATCCTACACCTGAAAACATCAAAGCTGGTTCCTACTTCTTAAGCCGTCCGTTTGTAATGGCTACCAAAGGAGAAGTTTCCAAACAGAACGATAACGTAAAAGCATTATTTGATTATATTTATTCTGATGAAGGAAAAGAATTAGTAAAATCTGTTGGCTTAATCCCAGCTAACTAATAGGAATCATCATTCCTTCACATAATGAAAGCATTACATGGGGACGCAGCTAAACGCTTACGCTACGTCCCTGTTTCACGAAAGGAGCCATGATATGCAACCGAAATCTTATTCCATATTTGGCGGTCACGGAAGTAAATCTGGTATTGAACATGCTGCAGAAGTGATATTTACCATCTGCGGCTTCTTTGCTGTTCTGGCTGTGGCGTCAATCAGTATCTATATGTTAACAAGCGGTACTCCTGCTTTATTTAAAGTTGGGATTCTTGATATTTTGTTTGGTTCCGTCTGGAAGCCGGACGCAGCCATACCAAGCTTTGGAATTCTTTATGTTATTTTAACCTCAATCGTCGGAACTGCTCTGGCAATCGTTATTGGTGTGCCAATTGGAGTAATGACAGCCGTATTTCTGGCGGAGGTAGCCCCTAAAAGACTTGCTAATATTGTTCGGCCTGCAGTAGAACTTCTGGCAGGTATTCCATCTGTCATTTATGGACTTCTGGGGATTCTGATTTTAAATCCGCTTATGTATGATCTGGAACTGGAGATTTTTAAAGGTTCTTCCACTCATCAGTTTACAGGCGGTGCAAATTTGATTTCTGCCGTACTTGTGCTTGCTCTTATGATTCTGCCTACAGTGATTAATATCAGCGAAACCGCACTGCGCTCTGTTCCCCATCATTTAAGAAGCGCATCTCTGGCACTGGGTGCAACAAAGATTCAGACCATCTTCCAGGTGGTAATCCCTGCAGCAAAATCAGGAATTATCACTGCGATTGTATTGGGAACAGGAAGAGCCATTGGCGAAGCCATGGCGATCAGTCTGGTATCCGGAAGCTCTGTAAACTTTCCACTGCCTTTCCATTCGGTTCGTTTTCTTACAACGGCGATTGTATCGGAAATGTCTTATGCTTCCGGTCTTCACAAACAGGTTCTGTTTACCATAGGACTGGTTCTATTCGTCTTTATTATGCTGATTAATGTGATGCTAAACAGTCTTTTAAAGAAAGGAGCGGACAAAAATGACAAATGATCTCGTTATACCTGTTCACAGAGAGTCCATTATTGTAAATAGTATCTATAATGGCAGAAAAAGAGTTTCAGATTCAGTTTTAACCTTACTTATTTATTTATGTGCATTTATTTCTATTTTTATACTGATCGGCATCATGGGGTATGTCTTTGTCAGAGGAGTTCCCCAGCTTAATTTGGAGTTTCTGACTACCGTACCAAGCACGATTAAAGGAACCTTCGGCATATTAGGAAATATTGTCAATACTCTTTATGTAGTAGTAATCACCCTGGTTATTGCAACACCTCTGGGTGTCGGCTCCGCCATTTATTTAAATGAGTACGCAAAAGGCGGGAAAGCGGTTCGTATCATCGAGTTTACAACCGAAATTCTATCCGGAATACCCTCAATCATTTTCGGACTTTTTGGATATGTGTTCTTTGGAAACACACTGGGATTTGGTTACTCCGTTTTGACCGGTGCACTGACCTTATCCATCATGGTTCTGCCTCTTATCACCCGGACCACACAGGAGGCTTTAAAAACAGTTCCTGAAAGCTACCGCTCCGGCGCCCTGGGTATTGGTGCAACCAAATGGTATATGATCCGCACAATTTTACTTCCCAGTGCCATGCCTGGTATTGTTACAGGAATTATCCTTGCAATCGGGCGAATTGTGGGCGAATCAGCAGCTCTTCTATTCACGGCAGGCAGCGGATACATTCTTCCCAGAAGCTTTTTCGGAAAAATATTGGAATCGGGCGGTACACTGACCATTCAGCTCTACCTGAGCATGCAGAAAGCCAAATATGACGCAGCCTTTGGAATTGCGGTAGTTCTTCTGGTAATCGTACTTGCAATCAATGGACTTGCAAAGTTTCTGTCCCATAAATTTAACACGGAGGCGAAAGAATAGTGAATACCAATACAATAAAAATCTCAACCAGTCATTTGAATTTATATTATGGAACCAATCACGCCTTAAAGGATGTGAGCATGGAACTTTATACCAATAAAATCACCGCATTTATCGGACCATCCGGCTGCGGCAAATCTACTTACTTAAAAACTTTAAACCGTATGAATGATCTGGTGCCCAATGTGAAAATTGAGGGTGAAGTCCTGTTAGACGGTGAAAATATCTACGATCCGAAAGTTGACACTACGCTGCTGCGCAAGAAAATAGGCATGGTGTTTCAGCAGCCTAATCCTTTCCCCATGAGCATCTATGACAACGTTGCTTACGGTCCCAGAATTCATGGGATCAAGAATAAATCTGAACTTGATTCCATTGTGGAAAAAAGCCTGAAGGGAGCCGCACTGTGGGATGAGGTATCCGGACGGTTAAAAAAATCGGCACTGGGTCTGTCCGGCGGGCAGCAGCAGCGTCTGTGCATTGCCAGAGCTTTGGCTGTGGAACCAGAGGTTCTGTTGATGGATGAACCAACCTCCGCCCTTGATCCTATATCCACTTTAAAAATCGAGGACTTAATGGATGAACTGAAGGAGAAATATACGGTTGCAATTGTAACTCACAATATGCAGCAGGCAACCCGTATTGCAGATCAGACCGCTTTCTTTCTCGTAGGTGAGGTCGTGGAATACGCTCCCACTACGGAACTTTTTACTGCTCCTAAGGATTCCAGGACTGAGGATTATATTACGGGACGTTTCGGTTAATCAATCTTTAAAGTATAAAAGGAGAACCTTATATGACTACAAGAGTAAATTATGAACATGAGTTAAATCTTTTAAATGATGATATAAAGGAAATGGGACGGTTAGTAGAGAATTCCATTGAACAGTGTTTCATCGCTTTTGAAGATCAGGATTTTGAAAAGGCGGAAGACATTATTAAAGCCGACCGTACTATTAATGATTTAGAACGTTCCATAGAGGCACGCTGTCTTTCCATTATTCTTCGTCAGCAGCCCGTAGCCGGTGACTTAAGAGTAGTTTCCAGTGCCTTGAAGGTAGTGACAGATCTGGAAAGAATCGGGGATCACGCATCTGATATTGCAGAATTGATCCTTCGGATTAAGGGTGAGCATGTCTATCATGTTGTCCGTCATATTCCGTCCATGGCAGCTGCGGCAAGAGAGATGGTCCGCTGTTCGATCGAAGCATTTATCCAGCAGGATGTAATTACAGCAAAGGAAATTGAGAAAAAGGATGATGTGGTGGATGAACTGTTTGGCAAGGTGAAAGTCGATGTGGTAGACTTATTAAAACAATCGGCAGAACATATTGACCAGTGTATTGATTTACTGATGATTGCTAAATATTTAGAACGGATCGGAGATCATGCGGTAAATGTATGTGAATGGACAGAATTTTCTAAAACCGGGGCTTTGAAAAATGTCCGGATACTATAAATCACCATACGAATCAAAAGTGCCGCAAAACAGCTGCTGTCCAACTGTTTCGCGGCATTTTTCCATTCAACCCTTTTCTTTCAGCTCTTCTTTAAAAATCAAGGTTTTCTTTACAGCCTCCATCAGAATGTGAAACTGCTCTGGTGTGAGCTGCTGCTCTTTATCACTTAACGCTTCCTCCGGAGACGGGTGTACTTCTATTTCAAGGCCGTCACAGCCCGCCATAACGGCACTTAAAGACATGGGTCTGATTAAATCAGCGCGGCCTGTGGCATGGGACGGATCTACTACTACCGGAAGATGACTAAGGCCTTTTACAGCCGCAACTGCGCTTAGATCCAGAGTGTTTCTGGTCAGGGTCTCGAATGTGCGGATTCCTCTTTCACATAAGATCACATTGGGATTTCCTTCATTCATAATATACTCCGCACTGCTTAGCCACTCTTCTATAGTAGCATTCATTCCTCTTTTTAAAAGTACCGGCTTCTTTAACTTTCCCACTTCTACCAGAAGGGAGTAATTTTGCATATTTCTTGTACCAATCTGAAGAACGTCAGCATATTCACCAATCAGATACACATCTCTTGTGTCTGTAACTTCCGTGATAACAGGAAGACCCGTTTTCAGTCCGGCCACGCTTAAATACTGCAGACCGATTCTGCCAAGCCCCTGAAAGGAATATGGGGAAGTTCTGGGTTTATAGGTGCCGCCCCGAAGCATATTGGCCCCTGCTGCTTTCACAGCAGTGGCAGCTTTCATAATCTGTTCCTCTGATTCTACACTGCAAGGGCCTGCAATGACAAGGAAATCCCTTCCAACCGTAATATTACCGATCTTTATTTCAGTCTTTGGAGTAATTATGTCATGATTCTTCGCCATTACCAGCTTTAGATCTTTCATGTTCCATCACTTTTCTTTCAACTAACCGGATTAACTGACCAGCAATCTTAAAAGAAGGATCTGCAATTTCAGCATCCGTAAATTCAACCCCAAACTCCTCTTCCAGTCCCGCAAGAAACTGTATGATACTGATTGAATCTATATAACCGCTCTCCAAATAGTTAAATGTCTCTATATCAATATTTTCTCCTAAGGTGTCTTTTCTCTGCAGTTCTTTTAAAATATAATCTCTTGCAGTCATTCCTGCACTCCCCCTTATTTTTATATTATTTGAACACGCCATGTTTCGTTACATATTCCACAAGATTGTATTTTTCTACTTTTCCCAACGAATTTTTTGGCAGTTCAGCCAGAAAAACGATGAGGTGGGGCTGTTGAAAATCTGCCAGATTCTTTGCGCATTGAAACTGAATATTACGTTTGCTTAACTTCGTATTCCGCACCGGTACAACTGCTAATGCAACCACCTCTCCAAGCCTGTTATCCGGATATGCAAAAGCTGCACACTCCTTTACCTCCGGAAGTTTCTTTATACACGCCTCAATATCCTGAGGATATACATTAATACCTCCTGTGATAATCAATTCTTTCTTCCTGCCTGTAAAATACAGATACCCGTCCTCATCCAGATAGCCCAGATCTCCGGTTCTAAAATAGCCATCCTGCATCGCATTTTGAAAGACTTCCGGCAAGCCATAATATCCGCTGCACATCAGCGCGGTTTTACAGGTAATTTCTCCGATCTCTCCAGGCAGAGCCGCACTCTGATCCTCTTTTATTATCTTTACTTCCGCTTCCGGCAGGGGTTTTCCAACCGAATTTTTCTTATTAACAGTTTCTCTGAAGTTAATGCTGGTAACAGTCGATGTCTCTGTGGTGCCATACATTTCAAGGAAATCGCAGTTTAATTTATCAATTAATTCATTTTTAATATGGTTCTCCAAAAGAGAGGAAGAAGATACCACACATCTGAGAGAATCAATCTCAGGTACAAAGGGACTGGTCAGCAGCTCTGCAATCTGTCCTAACTGGGCTGAAACAGCAATGGTGAATGTAACCCTCTGATTTTTTATACAGTTCAACCACAATGAGGGGGTAAACCTGGGCATTAAAATACTCGTTGCCCCAATAAGAAGGGGCATTAAAACCAGGCGCTCCGCAAGGGAATGATAGAGGGGTGTTGCAGCCAGTATCCGGTCCTCTTTTGTCAGATTGTATAAACGGATATGAGCCCTGGCTCTTTTTAATTTATTGATTTGCGTTAAATCAATGGGCTTTGGTACTCCAGTGGAACCGGAGGTCATGGTTATAATCAGGGTTTCTTCTCCGGTCACCTGATTATGGACCGGCGGTCTCTCTGATATTGCTTCTGTTAATTCCAGTGACAGGGCATTTTCCCAGGTGTCATCCAGACAAAACTGTACGCCTGAGAATTTAAAGTCTGTTTCTCCCGCTGTTTGTTCTAAAAAATTTTTTCTTGCAATCAAATGATTTACATCTGCTGCTGCAAACAGGGATTTAATTGTTTCTGGAGGCAGGGTGGGGTTAATGGGTACCAGTGCTGCTCCCAAGTCTGCTGCTGCAAGAATTAAAGCTGCTGATTCTATACTGTTATTCATGGGAAACCCTATGTGGTCCCCATAGCAAACTCCATGATTGAACATAAAATAAGAATATCCATTTACCAACGATGCCAGTTTTTCATAAGTAACGGTTTTATTATCACACCAGATAGCAGTCTTCTGTGGATATTTAGCAGCCATGGTAAAAAATATATCGCAGATTTTACTCATTCTTTCTCCTTTCCCCATTAAGAAAGATACACCCGCCTTCCTGCTTCTGCAGACATATATGCGGCATATACGACACGGATGGTATCATATGCAAGTGAAAAATCCGACCTGGGATTCCGGTCAAAACAGACCGCTTCCATGAAATCCTGCATTTCACCGGTGTATCCCCTTATGATCTCATCTGCTATAAAGGGTTTATTCCAGCCGGTTTTTGAGGGCAGCATCTCAGAAAGTTCAATCCCCTCAAGATTATCTTCATCCAAAAAATACGTGGACATCATATCATTCATGGTCAGATTGCAGGTAATTGCAGTATCATTGCAATACAGCTCAATATAATTCCTGCTGCCGCCCAGGCAGGTATCTGTGGCTATAACCAGTGCTCTGGACTGGTCGGAAAAGGTGATTACCGCTGTTGCGCTATCCTCTACGTCTTCTGGCCGGGCCTTGATATGACGGTGTTCATAATCCGAAAGCGTAGTGGTGACCGTTGCCATATCTGCCAGGACGCTTTCCACCCTGATATCAATACCGCGGGCTTTTGCTTCCTGTTGTTTTAACCAGAGAATTGCGGATAGCGGATGGGTTCCGGTGCGGATAAAGGTTCCCCCTCCGGTTTTTGACCAGGAACCTGCAACTGGAGAGCTTGATCCCTTCAGGCTCTCTTCTCCCTTCATGTAAAGAATACGACTCTTTTTTGACGAAATAATCTCGGCTGCTTTTGCAACAGCGGGGGCATAGATAAAGTTTTCCGCATACATGAATTTACAGCCGGAATCTTCGACGGTCTGTTTCATACGTTCCAGAGAGCTTAGCAGTTCCTTATACATGACTGATTTTGATACTGTACCTGCTGTGAAATATCCGGAAAGGGGCTTTTCACAAATCACATGCTTTCCCGCTTTTAAAGCTTTTATGATTATTTCTTCGTGGACATAAGGAGGCGTGCAGATATCAATAATATGAATCTCAGGATCTTCGATCAGTTCCTGAAAATCATAGGATGCCTGTTCAAATCCATAAAGCTCCTTTGCCGGCAATAACTGCTGGGGGCGTCTGGCGGCAATGGTTTTAAATCGAAGCGGTATGCCGCTTACCCGGTTATATGCGTTCATATGCAGCTGTGCTGCTCTTCCTGCGCCTACCATTCCTATTACAAGCTGATTCATTGACCTCCCTCCTGATTCCCCAGATCAAGCCGGTTTGCCGGAACTGCATAGCACACAGTCTCTGCAGCAACCATATCTGTATAATTGCGTATAAACAGGTGATAATCCTCGTTTAATTCTTTCATGATGAGAGGAATTCTATAAAAGTCTTCTAAGCTATGATAAATACAGATGCATAACACGGGTTTGTTTTTGCGGATCACTTTCCCTGCACCAGTTAATGCCGCTGTTTCTGCACCTTCAATATCCATTTTTATCATGGTAACCGGCTCATCTTTTACCATATGATCCAGAGTATCTGCAAAAACCTCGATCTCCCCCAGATCCGTGATGTGTCCTGCACTTCTTGCAGATTGAAATTTTAAAATTGTCTTTTTATTCCAGCACGCAAGATTGAGGGCAATGACGTTTTTATAATCTCTGTCTGAAATTTTCTGATTCAACTCCCTGCAGATACCTTTGTCTGCTTCTATTGCAATATATTTTTTGCATTTTCCGCCGGTTAAATGAAAGAAGGTTTCCATTGTATCTCCGTTATAACTTCCGCAGTCACAAAAACACTCGTCTTCTCTTAACTTCAATAATTCCGGATCAAAATACTGCTTTTCAGGGGCAGAAGATATCCCCTTCAGATATTGGTTATCCAGAGATATCTTGGAATTGAGTATATTCAGATAAATCTCTTTTGAGCGGCGATCTTCCAGATCGTAATAGACTTGTTTATACTCATCATAATGAGACTGTATTATCTGATAAGCAGTTTCCTTCTTGTAAGTATCATAATCATTGGCAACGGTAAAGCCAGCGGTATCAATCATCCGTTCTTCCATACCCAGAGAAAGCAGCTGCTTTCTGATGACCGGAAAGCGCATACTAGCTATAATAATAAGACTGTCTTTCTCACCTGCCTCTTTCACGGCTTCTTCCGGTGATAAAGTCATATAACCATTCTTTAACGCTCCCCAGCGCTCCTTTTGATTGTCAGCATAATATTTAACTCTGTCTAAACATTGGAATTTTTCCAGAAACTGATACAGGGCATCGGAAGCGCTCCCTGTTCCCCATATTATGATATTATTACAGCTTCTGATTTTTTCTGCATACTTCGCTGCATTTACATCACGCAGATCCTGTTTCAGTAGTTTATCTTCAAACTCATGTTCCCATTTCATAGCCTTTTGGCCTCCTGCCTGGTTTCTCCATTAACTGATTGGGCCGGTCCTGATCTCCGTCTGCTTTGAAGAACAAGGTTCCTTCCAGATTGTAATGAGCCCAGATATCCACATTTTCACGCAAAAAAGGCTCAAAAAAGTTAGGAATGATATTGGGATCATCCTCTGACCTGTAAACAAAACCAGCGTCGTATAAATATTGATCCTTAAAGCCATAGGTATAGAAATCCACATATTCCAGATTCATTTCTTCCATAATCCTTTCTAAAGGAACTCCCAGCCCGGAAAACAGCGCCTGATCTCCTATATAATCCACAATACGAAGGACTTTTGCACCGCTGCATTCAATCACTCTTGTCATCATCAGAGCCCCCGTTCTGCCCTCCTTGTTTGTTAAGCCATATACATAATAATGATAATACGGATGACAGAAAAACCGTTTGTTTACATACCAGCTGTCTTTATATGGTATGCTTTCAATGCTTTCTATATTGAAATATTCTTTTACTTCCTTCATGGTACGAAAAAGGGTAATCTTAGTTTCACCTTGATTGCCCGGCAGATATTTTGGTCTTTTCTTCACCGCTGCTATGTTAAATTCTTCCGTCTCCGGATTCAATTTGTAATATTGCTTCATGCGGATTGTTTTATCATGAAAATAATATCTTCTCAGCGGAATTGTAGTAGCGGGATTAGCTCCGTTTCCAATCTGGGTTCTGCATCCGGTAATTTCAAATACGCGCTTTGCAAGCTCAATTCCCAGAAGAGGCATATTATCAGCGTTTTCACGTACTTTCCACATGCTTCCCCAGATATCCTTCTTTTTAAGATCTTTCGTATCCGAACATTTAATAAAGCCAAAAATGCCTTCCAGCAATCCGGTTCTTTTATCAATTGCCAGAATAAAATTAATATGATCCCCATCCTGATATTCGTATAGAAACAGATCTCTGTCCAGGGACATAATATGACCTTTTTTCCAGTATTTATCAATGAAATTCATAATCATCTCTATGTCAGAACAATCAGCAAGCCGGATCTCATACCGTTCATCAAACTGATTCATAATATTTCACCTCGGCACTTATAGTTTTCGCTGACAGGCGGAAAATCGTTGGTATCCAGACGGGGGATTGTAAGTCTGCTGCACTCCGAAAGGTCGGCCGCCTTCACCTGGGTAGTAAGTCCAAGTTTACAGCCGCAGGAAGAAATGTATTTTAAAAGTGACTCATTATAACTGCCATAGGGATAATTCATTACCCAGTTTTTTCTGTCCACGTATTCAGACATGACGTCTAATGCCAGGCTGATATCAGCCTGCATTTCCTTTTCCGGCATATGGCCCAGCCAGCAGTGACTGTATCCATGCAGGCCAATGTACATGCCTTCATTTTTCATAAGCCTGGTCTGATCTGGTGTTAAATACAATTCGCTTGCCATATTTTCTTCCAATACCCCTACATATTGTTGAAACAGATCCTTACAGATCATGCTTCTTACTGGTTGCGGCAGGACAGTCTGAAGCATTCGTTTCACGAAAATAGTTTCTTTGTCATCAAACCGGTTTTTTGCTGCATATTTATCAAAAAGCATGTTATTGTCCGGGTAATCGTATTCTGATCCCCGATAATAATCCATACGTTCAAGGACGGAAGGCAGAAGGTCTTTCATCTTAGTACTGGCTAAAATATAATGAATTTTATTTACATCCAATAAAACATGTTCCTTCAGCGTTTTTGCAGAGATGAAAAATGAACCTTGTAAATTTTGGGCTTTCAGTACGGGAAATACAAACATATAATGATCCAGGTAACCATCATCAAATGTCAGTAAAACTGCTTTTTCAGGAAGTTCATACCGCCCGTTACACGCACAGATCAATTCTTCCATGGTGATAACTGTGAAATTCTGTTTTAAAAATTCAATCTGCTGTCTGAAAAAGTCCACGTCCAATCCTTTTATCCGGGGATAACGGCTGTGTTCCAAATCCCTCACGTAATGATACATAATTACGTATACCAGATTTTTCATTTTCTTTTTTAATATCTCATTTCTATCATCCTATGCCGAATGTCTGCTGCTTCGTTCCTGTAGAAGATCTGCAAAAAACGGGGGTGCGTACGCACCCCCGTTTTCCTGATTACCTGTTACTACACGCAATTGTCTCTTAAAAATGCTTCCACTGCCAACAATGCTTCCTCTGCTTTTTCCCCATCCGCTTCAAATGTCAGCACATCTCCCTTTACCGCATCCATAGACATAACTGAAAGAATGTCTTTTGGCTGATACTTTTTAGAAAGCAGCTGATTTTTATAAACCTGAATGTCACATGGATACTCCTTTAAAAGTCTGACAAGCAGCAATGCCGGTCTGGCATGAAGTCCTAAATCATTTGCAACTACTACACTTCGTTTTATCATAATCTGCTTCTCCTTATCCAATCGACTGCTGCCTGTCATCTCCTGTCTAATCCATCATTTCACCATTACTTTCAATGACTTTCTTATACCAGTAAAAGGACTTTTTCTTCCTGCGCTCCAGTGTGCCGTTTCCATTGTTATCTTTGTCTACATAAATAAATCCATAACGCTTTTCCATCTCACCTGTTCCTGCACTTACCAGGTCGATGCAGCTCCAGGAAAGATAACCCAGGCAATCCACACCATCTCCGACTGCAGCTTTCATGGCCTTTATATGATCTCTGGTATAAGCAATACGGTAATCGTCATTGATCGTTCCATCGGATTCGATTTTGTCTGCTGCACCAAGACCATTTTCAACAATAAAAAGAGGTTTTTGATATCGGTCATACAAATCATTCATTGTAATACGCAGTCCCAGAGGGTCAATCTGTCTTCCCCATGGTGTAATATCCAGATGAGGATTTCTAAGCGTTTGAATGGCATTGCCGTCTGCGGTTTTTCCGCTGATTTCCGGACTGACACCAGCCAGGCGGCTGGAATAATAACTAAAAGCAATATAGTCTACCGGATTACATCCCAGAATCTCTTCATCTCCATCTTCCATCTTTAGTGTAACTCTTTTTTCTTTCCAGATTCGCTGTGCATAGGATGGATATTTTCCGCGTACCTGCACATCGATAAACAGATACGATTCCTGATTTTTCTCCACTGCTTCCCAAACATCCTGAGGATTGCAGCTATACGGATAAAAAGATCCCGCCGCGAGCATGCAGCCAACCAGTAGTTCTTCTTTGCACTCATGTGCCATTTTTACGGCCAGTGCACTGGCTACCAATTGATGGTGTGCCGCCTGATAGGCAATCTGGCTGACATTTTCTCTATCCTCTGTCAACATACCTCCGCCGAAAAATGGAATGTGTGTAATCATATTAATTTCATTAAAGGTGATCCAGTATTTTACTTTCTTTCCAAACCGTTTAAACAGCAGACTGCAATAGTTTAAATACAGATTTATAAGCACCCGGTTCTCCCAGCCGCCATATTTTTTCGTCAACGCAAGGGGCGTATCGAAATGACAGATGGTCACAACCGGTTCCATATGACGTTTTTTGCATTCGTCAAACAGATTATCATAAAATTGCAGGCCCGCCTCGTTAGGCTCTCCTTCTCCCTCCGGAAATATACGGGCCCAGCTGATTGATGTGCGGAATGCTTTTATACCTAATTCTTCCATCAGTGCAAGATCTTCTTTGTACCGATGATAAAAATCAATGGCACCGTGACTGGGATAATAGCCATAATCTTTCTTAAGCGCCAGTTCGGGATGATACATTGCCTCTTTTCTTCCATACTGTGCTGACGGAAGAATATCCATGGGTGACAATCCTTTTTTGTCCTCCAGATAAGCTCCCTCACACTGGTTTGCAGCTACGGCTCCTCCCCATAGAAAATCTGTTTTTAATTTCATATAAACTCCTTAAAGTATTGTAAAAAGCTGCTGTCCACTCTTAACCGGTCCCTCTTCACTTGGTATAATATCCAGATAATCTCCTGTATTGGTTACTATAACCGGGACCACTGTTTCATATCCTGCTGCTTCAATTGCCTGTTTGTCAAATTCAATTAGAAGATCACCGGTTTTTACCTGATCCCCGTCTGATACATGAACGGTAAAGTGCTTCCCTTCTAACTCCACCGTATCAATCCCAATGTGAATCATCAGCTCTGCTCCCTCATTGCTTCTCAGTCCAATCACATGCTTTGTACGGAACACTGTTACTACCTCACCATCAAACGGCGCTGTGATTCTTCCATCCGCAGGTTCTACTGCCATTCCTTTTCCGGCAATTTCCTTTGCAAATGTCTCATCATTCACTTTTGACAGACTCACTTTTTCGCCGTTTACCGGGCTGGATATAATGATTTTCTTACTTTTTAAACCCGGTTCCTCTTCTGGTTTATTATAACCCGGTGCAGCCGCCTTGTCATTATCTGTTTCTTTAAATCCATAAAACCAGGTTAATAAAAAGGTTATGGAAAATCCAATGACACAGGAAATAAGGGCATTTACCACATTCATTGGATTTTCCCCAATGAAGATCGGAAGTGACAGAAGTCCGGGTGTACCTGACGTATAACGGACAACTCCCATCAGACCGGCATAAAATCCGCCTGCTGCACCTCCAAGCATCACAGACAGCAACACTTTTTTATACTTAATTGTAACACCATACATGGCGGGTTCTGTTATACCCATAAGTGCCGTGATTCCTGCAGAGGAGGCCTGCTGCTTAAACTGCCTGTCCTTTGATTTCAGAGCCACACACAAAGATGCAGCACCCTGGCATATGTTTGAAACCAGACTTCCGGGGCCCATAACTGCTTCATACCCGTACGTACTATAGGAGGTCATCAGTATCGGCAGAAAGCTCCAGTGCATTCCTGTTAAAACCAGAAGCGGCATAAAAGCACCCATCAGCATGGGAACCAGCCATCTTACATGGTTGTTAAGAAAATCCGTTACAGTGGCAATTACCGTACCAATATAAGAACCGATCGGTCCTAAAACAACTAATACAACCGGCGCAACAATTAATATTGTAAGGACTGGCTTCATAAAAAATTTAACCGGTTTCGGTGAAATCTTATCTGCAAACCGCTCTACATAGGTCATCAGCCAGACAGCAAGTATTATTGGAATTACACTGGAACCATAGTTAACCAGTTTAACCGGAAGGCCCAGAAAGAAAACCGGATCTCCGGCTGATACCATCTTAGCGAAATTGGGGTGAAGTAAAATTCCTCCGATCATTACTGCCAGATAGGGATTACAGCCCAGTTTTTTTGCAGAGGAGAATGCCAGCATCACCGGCAGAAAGTAAAAGCCGGCATCTGCTATAAAGCTTAATATGGAATACACCTGGGAGTCCTTATTCATTCCCAGAAGAACACATATAACTAAAATTGCTTTTATCATACCAGCAGCTGTAATTGCCGGAATAACCGGAGTAAAAATAGAAGCAAAAATATCCATTAAGGCATCTAATTTTCCACCTTTTTTCGCAGGTGCTGCTGCCTCGTCAATCTGCCCCATTTTTCTTATTCCCTCACAAACGTTTGACACATCGGTACCTATAATGATCTGATACTGTCCGGATTTTTTTGCTGCTCCCAGTACACCAGATATCTCTTTGATTTTATTCAGATCAATTTTGGATTCATCTTTAAAATTCATTCTCAGGCGGGTAGCACAATTGGTCAGCTGTGTGATATTACTGCTTCCGCCCACATGGTCCAGAATCTCTTTTGCCAATTCATAATGATTCATAATCTTCTTCTCCTGTCTCTAGGTTTATATCTATATGAAACAAAAAGGTGTCGACAATCCTTTTTATTAAATCTGGTTTCTGTTTTTTATTTCTCTTTCCGCAACACGGTTAATATGCAGCATGAAATAGATCATTTCTTCCTGTGAAATCGTAATGCCGTATTTCTTAATGAAATAATCTTTAACCTTATCAGCACATGCCTTGGCCTGAGGCATTTTTGCTTTTATCTGGTCATACAGGAAATTATCCTCTGACATAAATATTTCTTTTTTTAGCATTCTTCTGGCAAAAAAACGAATATGAGTAACAAAACGGCTGTAATTTAAAGTATCTTCATCTAATTCAATCTGATAATGGTACTTCACCAGGTTTAATATGTCATGTTCAATCTCCGCAACCGCCATGGTCTGCTGAATCTTTTCCCCATTCTGCTGCGCATTGATAAAATGAACGGCAATAAAGCCAATTTCATCATCTGAAAGATGAATTTTTTCATAATACCAGATTAGTTTCAAAGAATTCCTGGCTGCCACATACTCCTTTGGATAATAATTCTTTATCTCCCAAAGCAGAGCATTCTTTATTGTCAGTCCGGCTTTATATCTGGATATGGTATAACTGATATGATCAGTCAGACCAATATATATACTGTCATGAAATGTTACCTGCAGTTCTTCCTGAGCCTGTTCGATAATTTTGTTTGCCAGTTCTACCTGATTTAAAGGAACCTCTTTTAATAATGTAATGTATTTAGAATAGGTTTCAGGAGATTCGAATACGAACCTTTTATCGATCTTATCTGTGTCTGCTAAATCTCCGACCTGTTTCTGAAATGCAATTCCTCTTCCTAAGAGTATCACTTCAGACATTTTATCATCTTCTGCTAAAATAATATTGTTATTGTATATTTTTTTAACACGATAATTCATCTTCTGATTCCTCCTCTTCTAAATAAAAAACACCTAAATCAGTATGCATAGTTTCATATGCACACTAATCTAGGTGTTGCCTGCTGAACAGTTACAATCCCGCTATAATAATATAAGTATAACACAGGACAGCGTGATTAATCAATTGTGTATCATTCCATATTAACCGTGTTATTTTTGTGCAAAATGCACATATTTTACATATCCACGTCGGTTTTATCAAGCATTCTTATTCCTTTACAGTAGGTCTGTATTACATCGTAGGAATCACTCAGTACAACCAGATCCCCGTCATATCCTGCATTCAGACGTCCTTTTCTGTCATCCACTCCCAGACACTTAGCTGGATTAATGGTACAGGAATTAAGGGCAGAATCAAACGGTATCATCGCTTCCTCCACCAAAAGCTTTAATCCCTGGTTCATCTTTAAGGTACTGCCTGCTATGGTTTTAGTTCCCTTTAAATAGGCAAGGCCGTTCTCCCTGATTTCAATTTCATGACCGCCTAACTGATACCGTCCACCTGACGGACAGTTCTTGGCCCTTAAGGAGTCACTGATCATGATGGCGTAATCCCGTCCTTTTGCCGTATAATAATTATTCAGTGCGGCCAAATGACTGTGACAGCCATCACAAATGATTTCTCCGTAAATATCCCGCACTCTGAGAGCAGTTCCTACCAGTCCCGGTTCCCGGTGATGATAGGCCGTCATACCGTTGTAAACATGCGTCATGGAAGTGACCCCATTGGCAATTCCCATGAGTGCCTGTTCATATGTGGCGGCTGAATGACCCATACTTACTACCACTCCATGGCTTTTACAGTATTTTGTAAGAGCGAAGCCTTCATCCCGCTCCGGAGCAAGTGTGATATATTTAATCTTTCCTTTTGCAGCCTTCTGATAGCTCTTAAACTGCTCAACCGACGGTTTTGCTATAGCTTCCGGCGGCTGTGCGCCCTTGTATTTCATATCCAGATAAGGACCTTCGAAATGAATTCCCAGGATTTCCGCTCCCTCGTAACCTTCATTTACCACATCTGCTATATTAGATACTGCCTTTTCTAAAACTCCGGGCATCTGTGTGACCGTAGTCGGCAAAAGCGCAGTAACCCCCTCTTCGGGAATACGCCGGATCCAGTTTAGAAGTCCCTGGGAATCTCCATCATTGGTATCATAGCCATATGCGCCATGGGTGTGGATATCAATAAATCCCGGCACAATCCGGCAGCTGTCGTAATCCTGATCTGCCGTATGCGTACCATATTCATAAACAGCCTGAATTTTTCCTGCTGACAGCTCAAGCTGTGCCGGAATAAACTGTCCTGCAATCCAGACACGTTTGCTCTGTATAATCATATTCCTGCTCCTCTCTCCTTCCGGATGACATGTGACAGGCTGAACCTGACCTTTCTTTTAGTATAATCAGTTCGTTTCCGGTTTTCAAGAAGTTTTGGAAATTTTTTTTATTTTATTTCCATTTGTAAAAATTTTATCCTACATAATTGGCCAGCGTATGGTTACACGGAATAAATCAGCCTCTGTCTCAACAGTAAGTTTACCGTTTTGCAGTTCCACAAAACTTTTAGCTATTGCCATTCCCAGGCCGGACCCCTCTGTATTCCTTGCCTGATCTCCCCTGGCAAAACGTTCGGTTATCTCCTCCGGATTAAAAGTCAGCTCTGCAGCTGAAATATTTTTTAATATAATAACCACCCAGTCATTTTCTTTTTTCAAATCAATGTAAGCCCGTGTTCCAGGCATCGCATATTTGATTATATTCGTAAGCAGATTATCAAATATCCGGTAAGTCTTCTGGCTGTCCAGAGAAAGTATTATTTTTTCATCCGGTAAATACCACCGAAAATCAATGGTTGATTCTTCAATCTTATCACTAAGCTCAAAGCTCACCTCCTTTAACAGGCTGACAATATCAACATCTTCCAGATTCAGTGTCACATTGTTGCTGTTTGCCTTGCTGATCTCAAAGAGATCCTCAATCAGAGCCTTCAGCCGCATGGACTTCTGTTCCAGAATATCAATATAGGCTTTGCGCTGTTCCGTCGTAGCATGATCATCTTTTAATAAATTTACATAGGTTATAATGGCTGTGAGAGGGGTTTTTAAATCATGGGACATGTTGCTGATCAGATCGGTCTTCAGCTTCTGGCTCCTTACCTCTTCATTCACTACTACTTTCAGTCCGCTCTGAATCTTCTGAATCTCCTTTTTAAAAGGATCAAATACACCTAAATCCTCTTCAATTGTAACCTCTAAATTACCTTCAGCTATCTGGTTTGTTGCTTTTAACAGCATGTTAAATTTGCTGCTTAAATCCTGATAATATTTTCTCATGACAAAAAACAGTATAACAGAGTAAAGAAAGATTGCTCCCACTCCCAGAAACCACAGGCTGCACAAAATGGTTAGTACTATAAAATTCACTGCTGCAATCTTAAAGATTGTCCGGTCTGATTTTTCCTGTAAATTGATGTCTCCCAGATACTTGTATAATTTTTTCATACATCTGATTACCCAGCCCCAGAACAGGCCGCAGATGGTTCTTTCCCTTAAATAACGTCCGATCCCTATATGAAATACATCTCTGATACACAAAACCGACCAGTAAACCACTGTAAATGGGATCAGCCACCAGAGCATATTCCAAAGCTTTACCATGATATTGGCTACTGCCGGAAGAAAATTGGCACGCAAAAGGGCACTGTATAAATCCCCGCGGTTTGTCACAGCTACCAGGCTTGTGAGACCTGCGCCAAAAGCGGCTGCACCGGCTCCGATTCCGGCCACTACCTCAAAGGGCGTTCTTAAAAGTGCAACATCATCAGCCATGCTTACATCAAAACAGGAAAATAATAGCGCAAGTGCGGCAACTGCACAAATCAGCCCGATAAAAATACGGGTAACGCTTCCGGAGTTTTCGTAGGCGGTCCAGATATTGCTGTTGGTATCTTTTAAAGCATCAACCTGCTGTTGTGACATACCATAGGCAAAGGACATATTTCTGGGATTGGAAAGTTTTATATTCCCATCAGGGAAATACTGGTCATCGTAATAGTTCTGCAAAGGATCTGTATCCCCGTATCCCTGAAGTGTATTGAGTAAGTAAGCCGTATTCTCTCCACTTATACAGGATATGTCCATACGTCCCTGTCCGTCGTAATGCAGAACAGCCTGAAACACGTAATGGCTGTTGTTTGGAATAAAACGTCCTTCCGCATGGTCCAGAACCACATTTCCGTCTTCATCTATCATCTGATAGTCAATGGACTTTCGGATTCTCCCAAAATACCGGTTCCAGTTTTCATATTCCCGTATACAATTCTGCCGCAGCTCCCTTAGATATTCCGTATTTTTTCCGGCTTTCAGCTCCGCTTCGGCTTCCGGCAGAAAATACTGAAACGGGGAGATAATCTTATTCTGTTCTGACTGGGCATCTTCCATTGACAGAACATAATTTCCATAAGACAGATGTCTTAAAAAAGTATTTTCTTCATAGACAGGAGTTCCGCTCCGGGTAGATTCATTCTGAAAGAAGGGATAAAGCGCCACCATAACTAATGCTGCTGCAATTACAACAGCTGCCGCGATAAACGCACTGAGTCTATGCCTGTTTTTCAATTTTATATCCAACGCCCCACACCACCTTTAAATATTTAGGTTCCTTCGGGTTTAATTCAATTTTTTCCCGGATTTTTCTTATGTGCACCATAATTGTATCCGTATTGATCGCCCGCTCATTCCAGACTCTTTCATAAATCTCTTCCGCAGAAAATACTCTGCCGGGGTTCTTCATGAGAAGAGCAAGTATCTTAAACTCAATGGGTGTCAGCTTTACCAGCTTTTCATCTACCGTAACCTCAACTGTATCTTCATTTAATTCCAATCCGCCGATGGAATAGACATTGCTTTTTTCTTTCTGTTCCTTTTCTTCCAGCATATCCATATATTTTCTGTACCGTCTCAGCTGGGAATTTACCCTGGCGAGGAGTTCCATAGGGGTAAATGGCTTTGCTACATAATCATCTGCCCCGATGTTAAGGCCCATGATCTTATCCACCTCTTCCGACTTGGCAGACAGAATAATAACTGGAAAATCATGTTTTTCCCGCAGCTTTACGGTCATGGTAATCCCGTCCATACGCGGCATCATTACGTCAACAATCGCCAGGTGGATTTCCTCCCTTTCCAGTATTTTAAGTCCTTCCAGACCATCTGCCGCCTGAAATACTTCATATCCCTGACTTCTTAAGTATATTTCAACTCCCTGTCTGATTTCTTTGTCATCTTCAACTAATAAGATATGGTTTACCTCCATGTGATCTCTCCTTATCTATCATAATCCGCCGGTTAATACCGCCGGTTTCTGCATCAATTAAACCTCACTCCTATTCAAATTCTCTACAATCTTAGGATAAAATACCATTCTTAAAATGATTGACAGAGAAAACGAAAGAAATTCTAAAATTCCCCGTACTTCTATGCAGGCAAAAAAGGTGCCAAGGAAATCAGCTTCCTTATGCACCTTGTGATTTAGATTTCATTCGTTGTTTTTCTGATATTTGTATCCATTAATCTGTTAAAACCAAGCCACCCATGATTGTCTCCTGCAGCTTTTAGCACTTCAATCATGGTCTCCATCTTTGCATCTGTATTATCTGCAAAGTTAAGAGCCAGGGCTTCAATCAGTGCCGGTTTTTTCGGTGAGCCGTATTCCAGTTCCCCATGATGGGCCAGAATACAATGCTTTAATTCAGTAGCAGACTTCTCCGGGAATCCCGGAATGGAGCGGATTCTCTCTCCCACCATCTCCGTACCGATCATAATGTGGCCGAGAAGCTGTCCATCGTCGGTGTAATCATTCTCCGGAAATGTGGAAAGTTCTTTTGTCTTTCCAATATCATGAAACATTGCGGCAGTCAGTAAAAGATCCCGGTTAAGCACAGGATAATACCCCGCATAATAATCGCAGAGCTTTACTACGCTTAATGTATGTTCCAGCAGACCGCCTACAAAACCGTGATGTACGCTTTTTGCTGCGGAGTGGAACTGGAATGCCTTTGCAAATGCTGCATCTTCTATAAAGAAGCTTTCTAACAGCGCTCTGAAATATGGACTTTTTACTGAACGGATAAAGCCTGTCAGCTCCTCATACATCACAGTGATATCTTTAGCAGAAACCGGAAGATAATCACCAGGAGTATATTCCCCTTCTTCCGCTTTCCGGATTCTCTTTATATTCAGCTGATTGGAATTCTGGAACACTGTTACATCTGCATCTATGTATACATAATCCAGACTCTCGAAGTTACCAATCCCCGGGGATCCCAGGTCCCAAATTTTAGCATCTACAGTCCCTGTTTTGTCCTGAAGTATCAGGTTGCCGTATTCCTTTCCTGATTTGGTCAGGGAAATCTGCCTGTTTTTGCACAAAAACACATCAGAAACATGCATTCCTTCCCGGAATGATTCAATATATTTCATTTTTTTCCTCCATATCTTACTGAAAGCAACAAGGAAGCCAGGATATTTACCTGGCTCCGATGGTTACCTGATATTGTATCTTTTTATATTCTTCCCGGCCATTACGGGATACAGTCACAGGAATTATCTGTCCAGGACTGGATTTTTCCAGAATCACCTGAAAATCCTTCATAGTGACAATGGCTGATCCGCCCATCTCGGTGATGATATCACCGCTTTGTATTCCTGTATTGTAAGCGGGGCTGTCTGTATTCACTTCCACCACGTATACACCAAGAGGCATACCGCTGCTGTTCATCACTGCACTCACTTCCTGTCCTTTGATACCAAAGTATGGGTATGGTGCACCATTGCTTAGCTTTTCCAGAATACTCTTATAATCTGATATGGCCATGGCTGCTGTCATATCCTTGCTGCTGTCGTTTTTATATTCATCTGTCACCCAGCCGATAATCTGACCGTTTGTGTTCATGAGAAACGTACCGGCTCCGGCATTACCCTTAACGTCGGTATACAGTATTCTGGTCATACCATCAATGATCTGGACATTCTTCGTAATAAAAGAGATAAAACCATAACCGGTAGAATGAACCATCCCTGCAGGACCGCCGATTGCAATCACAAGGTCTCCCTGCTTTACTGAATAAGAATTGCCAAGTTCAATCGCCTTAACCTCTTCCAGCTGTGTTCTGTCTAAATCAGCAGTTGAAACGCTGACAATTGCCATGCCGGACAGCTTATCTGTCTGCTTAATCTTACCCTGAACCTCTTTTCCGTCGGAGAAAGCAACCCGAATTGATTCTGCATCCTCAACCGCACGTTCCGGTGTTAAAATGAGGAGCTCCTGATTTGCAGAGGCAGTGATCACACCCGAGTATAGTCCGGAATTTTCAACCGGATTATTAAACCAGTCCTTCTGTGTCTTTACGGAATGAACCGTAACAATTCCCTTGTCCGCCTTTTGCACCACAGATTTTAAACTTCCGTAAAGAGTATTTAAATCATCCACGGAGAATGGATATTTCTCCATAGCAGACTTTAATATGTCTTCAATTGGTTCCGTCTCCGCAGCAGTCGAAGTGGTTTCCGCCGCAGAAGCAACGGTCTCAGGCTCATCCTTTGGTATGGTCACCGGAGTCGTCTCACCGGTGGATTCTCCCACTAGTAATCTCTCAGCTACAGGTCTGGATATGACAAATGTAACTGCCGCAACCATTCCGAAAATAACTGCAGTCACTAAAAGACCCAGAAGTCTCTTAAACATATCCCTTTTTGACATGGGCTGTCTTACAATCTTTTCATTGATAAAACGGCGGGTCTCCGCCTTTCTATCATCTGGCCCGTTATTTTCCGGCATACTTACCCTCCTTTTCAGAAGACCTATGTACTATTATAAGGTTCTTCCCTGTTTTATGCAAGAAAAACATATGAAACAGCAGTAAAAACAACAACCTGAGGATTGCAGTATTTGTCTTTCCTATGCTATACTGTAACCGATCCCATTATTCAAAAACCGGTTATCATCCCGGTTAAATATTCACAAAGAAAGCAGAATAATTAAGGTATAACTTATGAATCAAAAAGCACTGAAAACGTTAGAATATTATAAAATCATCGAACAACTTACCGAATATGCCTCCTGTGAGTCCGGGAAGGAGCTGTGCCGCAGACTGGTACCCTCTACGGATTATGAGGAGATAACCACTTCCTTAAAAGAAACCACCGATGCAGTTACCAGAGTCCGTCAGAAGGGCGGAATCTCCTTTGGAGGAGTTAAGGATATCCGCGCTTCCTTAAAACGTCTGGAAGTTGGGAGTTCACTCGGAATCATAGAAATTTTATCCATCAGTTCCCTTCTCACTGCATCTGCAAGAGCAAAGGCATATGGCAGGCATGAGGATCCTGAGATTTCTGAAGATTCTCTGGAAGAATTTTTCCGCATTCTGGAGCCTCTGACTCCGGTTAATAACGAGATCAAGCGCTGTATCATTTCGGAGGAAGAGGTCAGTGACGATGCCAGCCCCGGGCTTCACCATGTCAGACGCTCCATGCGCTCTATTAATGATAAGATCCACACCCAGATGAATTCCATTTTAAATTCCAACCGTTCCTATTTACAGGATGCGGTTATCACCATGAGGGATGGAAGATACTGTCTCCCTGTAAAGTCCGAACACAAATCCCAGGTTTCGGGAATGGTTCATGACCAGTCTTCTACCGGATCAACGCTCTTTATCGAACCAATGGCAATCGTTAAGCTGAATAACGATTTAAGAGCCCTGGAAATTCAGGAACAGAAGGAAATCGAGATGATTCTGGCGGATTTAAGCAATCAGCTGGCCCCTTATCTGGAAGAACTGGAGACAAACTATCACACTCTTACCAGACTGGATTTTATCTTTGCAAAGGCAGCACTGGCCAAACATTATAACGGCAGCGAGCCAATCTTTAACACAAAACATGAGATTCGTATTAAAGACGGGCGTCATCCCCTGCTGGATCCGAAAAAGGTTGTCCCCATTACCATTCATTTAGGAAAAACCTTCGACCTTTTAATTGTTACAGGACCCAATACCGGCGGTAAGACGGTATCATTAAAAACGGTAGGTCTGTTTACCCTGATGGGACAGTCTGGTCTTCATATACCGGCATTTGACGGTTCTGAGCTGGCGGTCTTTGATGAAGTGTTTGCTGATATCGGAGATGAGCAGAGCATCGAACAGAGCCTTAGTACTTTTTCCGCACATATGACAAATATCGTACAGATCTTAAGTAAGGCAGACAGTAATTCCCTCTGCCTGTTTGATGAGCTTGGAGCCGGTACGGACCCTACAGAAGGGGCTGCCCTGGCTATCTCCATCCTTTCGTTCCTTCACAATATGAAGTGCCGGACCATGGCAACCACTCATTACAGCGAGTTAAAGGTCTTTGCCCTTACCACCCCCGGTGTGGAGAATGCCTGCTGCGAATTCAATGTAGAGACACTTCAGCCCACCTACCGGATCCTGATCGGCGTTCCAGGCAAAAGTAATGCCTTTGCAATATCAAAGAAGCTGGGGCTTCCGGAATATATCATCGATGAGGCTAAGACTCATCTGGAAGCAAAGGATGAAACATTTGAGGATCTGCTGACACATCTGGAGGAAAACAGGGTTACCATTGAAAAAGAACGAATCCAGATAGCCTCCTACAAGCTGGAAGTAGAACAGTTAAAAGCCCGATTAACCCAGAAGGAGGAGCGGCTTGATGAACGGCGGGACAAGGTGATTCAGGATGCCAGAGAAGAGGCCCGCAAAATCTTACGGGACGCGAAGGATACTGCTGATCAGACCATCCGTCAGATTAACAAGCTGGCTTCCGATTCCGGAGTTGGCAGGGAGCTGGAGGCAGAACGCAGCCGGTTAAGGAATAAGCTAAAAGATGTGGACTCTTCCCTGTCCATAAAGAGAGAACAGAAAAATCCCACGAAAGGGATTGATCCAAAGAAGCTGAAGCTGGGAGACGGAGTAAGAGTTTTAAGCATGAACTTAAACGGAACAGTAAGCTCCCTTCCCAATGCAAAAGGTGATTTATACGTTCAGATGGGCATCCTGCGGTCACTGGTTAACCTGTCGGATTTAGAGCTGCTTCATGACGACACAGTTCTGACACCTTCAAACGGAGGTTCCAAAAAGTCAGGAAGCGGAAGCAGTTCTGCCCGTATCTCAAAGTCCTTCTCCATTTCACCCGAGATCAATCTGATCGGTATGACAACAGATGAGGCGATACCTCAGCTTGATAAATATTTAGACGATGCCTATCTTGCCCATCTTCCCCAGGTGCGGGTGGTTCACGGACGAGGTACCGGTGCCTTAAAAAATGCGGTGCATAAGCATTTAAAGAGATTAAAATATGTAAAAGAATTCAGGCTTGGTGTCTTCGGCGAAGGAGATTCGGGAGTCACCATTGTCTCATTTAAATAAATTTGAACGGGGGATCCATTATGGCAGAGAAACAGCGGATTTTAATTGTGGACGACGACAGCAATATTGCAGAGCTCATTTCCCTATATCTTTTAAAGGAATGCTATGAAACTGAAATCGTCGGAGACGGAGAGGAAGCAATTCGGGTCTTTCCTGAATTTAAGCCCAATCTTGTTCTGCTTGATTTAATGCTTCCGGGCATGGACGGCTATCAGGTCTGCCGGGAGCTTCGTACAGGGTCCCAGGTTCCGATTATCATGCTGTCAGCAAAGGGCGAGGTATTTGATAAGGTACTGGGTCTGGAGCTGGGAGCTGATGATTATATGATCAAACCCTTTGATTCCAAGGAACTGGTGGCGCGGGTAAAAGCAGTGTTAAGACGATATCAGTCAGGTCCTGCTCCTGCTGCTTCCCATACGGACCAGCAGGGCGACTATGTGGAATATCCGGATCTGATTGTCAACTTAACCAACTACTCTGTTATCTATATGGGGCACTCCATTGAGATGCCTCCAAAGGAGCTGGAGCTTCTTTATTTCCTTGCTTCCTCCCCTAACCAGGTGTTTACAAGGGAACAGCTTCTGGATCATATCTGGGGGTATGAATATATCGGAGATACGAGAACTGTGGATGTCCATATCAAGCGTCTGAGAGAAAAGATCAAAGATCATTCAGGCTGGGCACTTTCAACGGTGTGGGGGATCGGGTATAAATTTGAGGTAAAGCGGTAGGGCCAGCCTATACGTTATAGTTAGAGGTGAACATTCAATGACACACTCCCTGTATTACAAATTCATCATGGGTTACTTACTCTTCGGCCTTCTGGGTTTTGTTACCATCGCTTCCTTCTCATCCAGAATTACCGATCAGTACCTGCTTCGCCAGCAGTCCGAGTGTCTGTATGACGAAGCAAACCAGATTGCAACTTCCTTCAGCAGCATGTATCATGGAAAGGATATGAAGCTTTCCTCTTCCTATCCGGGACTTGTCAATGAAGCCGATTATCTCCATGCCCGCATATGGA
Organism: Lacrimispora amygdalina; assembly: GCF_900205965.1. GTDB lineage: Bacteria > Bacillota > Clostridia > Lachnospirales > Lachnospiraceae > Lacrimispora > Lacrimispora amygdalina_A. The sequence goes on along the minus strand of NZ_OAOF01000008.1, from coordinate 184,169 downwards.
TTGTTGACCGTCAGGGTAAGATCGTATCAGACAGCCAGCAGCCAGGTAAGGATGGGGATATGATAGCCAACTTTGACCCCACAATTATGGGGAATAAATCCTATACCATCGGCACTTACTACAACGAATTTTCATACGACGTGTTAAGCGTCCATGCTCCCATAACAGGGAATTATACCACACACGGATATGTGGTGATCCACCTTCCCCTGTCCTATTTACAGGCCCAGAGGAACGGAATCCTTAATATCGTTTATATTACCTCCGCTGTAGTATTCGGTTTTTCTCTCATTATTTTACTAGTTTTCACAAAAAATGTTTATATACCTCTGAAAAAAATCACTGCAGGGGCCAATGAATATGCCCAGGGTAATCTAACACATCATATCGATGTAAACACAAGAGATGAGATGGGTTATCTGGCTGCCACGTTAAACTATATGTCTGATGAGATTAATAAGATGGAGGAATACCAGAGAACCTTTATCGCCAATGTTTCTCACGATTTCCGTTCACCGCTCACTTCAATTAAAGGCTATCTGGAAGCGATCTTAGACGGCACCATCCCGCCCCAGATGCACGAAAAGTATTTAACCCGTGTTATTTCCGAGACAGAGCGGCTGAACAAACTGACGCAGGGCATGCTGACCCTTAATACCCTTGACAGCAAAGGATATTTAAACCGTACCAATTTCGATATTAACCGGGTTATAAAGGACACCGCGGCTTCATTTGAGGGCACCTGCAGCACTAAAAACATCACGTTTGATCTCACCTTCTCCGACAACATTCAGATGGTATATGCGGACCTGGGGAAGATCCAGCAGGTCCTTTATAATCTCATTGACAATGGGATCAAATTCAGCCATACGGATTCCACGATTTACATTCAGGCTTCCAGCAAGTATGAAAAAATCTTTGTTTCTATTAAGGATACTGGAATCGGTATACCAAAAGACAGCATCAAAAAGATATGGGAACGGTTCTATAAATCGGATCTGTCCAGAGGGAAGGATAAAAAAGGAACCGGGCTGGGACTGGCTATCGTCCGGGAGATCATTCAGTCTCACGGAGAAAATATCGACGTGGTCAGCACTGAAGGGGTTGGGTCAGAATTTATCTTCAGTCTTCCAAAATCAACAAATTTATAAGGCATGCGATCCATCCGGCGCTCGGATGGCGCATGCCTGTTTTTTTATGGTTTACAACCGTTTTACTGCGTCCATTGCCAGTAAGGACCGTTCGCATTCCTCCGCCTGCAGCGTGATCTGCCAGCACAGGGGACTTCCTTTCATATGCTCTGCAGCATAGCTGAGTCCATTGGTCCGTTCGTCAAGAAATGGACGGTCAATCTGATTGGGATCTCCCAGAAGAATTATTTTGGTTCCTTTTCCAGCACGGGTAATAATACCCTTCACCTGATTCGGTGTCATATTCTGGGCTTCATCAATAATCAGATAGGTCTGAACAATGGAGCGGCCCCGGATAAAGGTCAACGCCTCTGTTTTTATCAGGCCTCTGGCAAAAATCTCTTCTATTTTTCCAGCCAGCTCTTCTTCATTCTCATACCGCTTCTCCTCATTGGAATCAATGAGCTGTTCCAAATTGTCGATCACAGGCCTCATCAGCGGGGAAATCTTTTCCTGTTCATCTCCTGGAAGGAATCCAATGTCAGAATCAAACTGTGCATTGGGCCGGCTGACGATGATCCGCCTGTATTCCCCTGTGGGGTTGTTTAAAAGCTTTTCAAGCCCAACAGCAAGAGAGTAAAAGGTCTTTGCTGTTCCTGCCATACCTTTAATGATGACCAGCGCAGCTGTCTCAGCCGGCTGCATCAGCGCTTCCTGAGCAAAATACTGGCCTGCATTCCTGGGAGTTACTCCATAAGGCCTGCTTTTCTGATAATCAAGTGGTACGATTTTATCTCCATTTACCCGTCCCAGTACTGTTTTTCTGTTTGACTGGTCCGCTTTTAAAATCACAAACTGGTTCTCACACAGCTTTGGGCTGTATTTTTTTCCAGCCTCATCGGTGATATATACCCGTTCTGCTGATATTCCCTTTTTCTTAAATTCCTTAAAATTCTCCTCCGGAGCAAAAACCTCGATCCTTCCGGTGTATTGCTCCTCACGCCCGGATACCTGCTCAGTTGTAAAATCCTCCGCCCGTATTCCGATGATCTGAGCTTTCACACGCAGCAGGATATCCTTCGTTACCAGCACAACCTCTCCTTCAAGTCCTCTGCACACCTTGAGAATGCGGTTATCCATTTTGTCGTCAGGAAGATCCGCAGGCAGTACCACATCTACAAAGTTTTTCTCTATCCTGATTGTTCCTCCATGCTCCAGCGTTACTCCTGTCAGTAAATCTCCCTGATGACGCAGCTCTTCTAAAAGCCTTATTGCTTTTCTTGCATTGGCACCTGTTTCACCCTCAGCCTTTTTTAAGTGATCCAGTTCTTCTAACACAACTACCGGAAGAACTACCCGGTTATCCTCAAAACAATTGATGGCATAAGGCGCCTGAATCAGAACATTGGTATCTACCACATAGGTTTTTATCATTTACCGGACTCCTTTGCAATTTCAGAAACATTGGTTTCTGTAAAACCGATTATACCCTTTTCTAAGTTCTGCTGTAACCAATGTTTCGTAAAAGAAATGTAAAAACGGATTCTTTTTTCTGGAATCCGGTTCCAGATAATCTGAATTTTATGATATATGCTCCTGTTCGTCTTCTCCACACGCCTCTGACTGGGCTGGCCCTTTCAGCAGCATCTTTCTGAGTGACCAGATAACCAGAATAGTACCCGTAACGAAAAATAACGTCATAAAGACCAATTGAATTATGTATCTCAACCCTGAGGAGATGAAAAGTTCCGGAACCATCTGAAATGCCAGCCAGACCAGATAACCTCCTCCCACAAGCCTTAAAACAATGGTAACGGGTGCAGGTGACTCCACCTGCTGCTTCTTATCTTTACTCATGCTCCTCCTATCCTCTGATACGAACGGAATTACGCTCCACTGCCACTGAATCAAAGAGATAATTCCCGTCGAAATAGGGGTTTTCAATCATCCGTATCATATTTTCTGCTGCTTTTTTACCCAGCTCCTCCATTGGGTGGGGAAAGGAAGTGATGGGTACCTCACCCAGAGATGCCAGTTCTGAATTATCTATACTGACCAGGGACAAATCCTTTGGTATCTTAATTCCTCTCTTCATGCAGATTCCAGACAGCATATAAGCTACCTCATCATTATAACAAACCAGGGCTGTGCAGTCTTTAATCCGGTCAAAGAGATAGTCAGACCATGCTTCCAGATCATTCTGACTCTCTGTATCAATCCAGACGATTCCCCTTCTGTCAATGTGAAAGCCGGCCTGTTTCATAGCCTTTATAAATCCCAGATAACGAAGATGCCCCTGCCCGGATCAGATACTCTACAGCCTTTTGGGCTACCAGCTCATCATGCAGTGACACACAGGGAAACGGAAGCTTTGGGTAACTGCTGTTAAAGAACAAAATGGGAAGCTTTTGCTTTGCCAGTCTTAAGTAGGAATCCAGATTGGGATTCGGCAGTGCACTTTTTGCCGGTTCAACAATCAGACCGTCAATAAATCCCTTTCCCAGCAGTTTATAAAGGATTTCCCCTTCTTTTTCAATCCTGTTTCCTGTAAACGCCACCTGCATGGTATATCCTGCTTTTGACAACGCTTTTTCGATTCCTTTTAGAACCGGCGGAAAAATATAACTGTCTACATAGGTACTGATAACTGCTATATTCTGATACCGTTCCTTTCTCTCTTCCCTGATTCCAACGCCTAAATAGGTTCCGCTGCCCCTGATTCTGGTCAGCATATTTTTCTGTTCCAGTACATCGATAGCATGACGGACAGTCTGCCTGCTCAGCTCAAACTCACGGCTTAGTTCGTTCTCTGAGGGCAGTTTATCCCCTGTCCGGAATACTCCATTCTGGATCTGCTCCATGACCCAGTTTACAATAGCCATATATTTTGCTTCCTGTGGCTTCATGTAATCTCGCTCTGTCATCTGCTATTTTTTTCTTTTGGATAATAAGTCAACCGTAACTGCTCCTAATAAAACAGCTCCTTTTACGATTTTCTGAATATCCGTTGACCAGCCGTAAAGTGACATGCCGTTGTTTAAGATTCCCATGATAAATGCACCTACTACCGCGCCTATAATGGTTCCGATTCCTCCTGATGTTGCAGCCCCCCCGATATAGCAGGCTGCAATGGCATCCATCTCGAACTGATCCCCCGCCTTGGGTGTTGCAGATGCATTTCGTGCGGAGAGAACAATTCCTGCAATTGCACACATGATACCCATATTGGTATAAACCCAGAAAAATACTTTTTCCGTATTAATACCGGACAAGCGGGCTGCCTTGGCATTTCCGCCCAATGCATAGATCTGCCTTCCTGCTACGGTTTTACTTGTGATAAAATGGTACAGGGCGACCAGTACGCCCATGATCACCAGGACAAAGGGTATCCCGTTGTAGCGTGCCAGTTTATAGAAGAAAAACCACACAATTACCATAATTACTCCCACTTTGGCTATGGTCTGCCACATGGGATTAACAGGAAAATCGTATTTCTTTTTTGTCTGAATGCTCCTGATCTCAGATATGATAATAAACGCGAAAGCGATGAGTGCTGCTGCGATGGAAACCAGATCCAGAGTTCCTCCCCCAAAGGGAATTTTAACTGTTGGGAGAAAACCCGCACCTATGTAAGTATAATCAGCCGGAAGGGGACCTTTGGTCTGTGCCTTTAACAGCGTATAGGTAAGCCCGCGTCCCATAAGCATGGTTGCAAGGGTAACGATAAAAGGAGGAATAGAAAGCTTTGAAACAAAAAATCCAACAAACATACCGGCAAGAGTGCCAATAGCAAGCGCTGCCAGAATCGCAATCCACATACTGGTCTTTTGGTCTACAATCATAATTCCCACAACGGCTCCGCATACTGCAACAATGGAACCAACCCCCAGATCGATATTACCGGTCAGAACGCAAAGAAGCATGCCTACCGCCAGAATTACAATATAGCTGTTCTGCATGATTAAATTGTTTATGTTTGCCGGAGACATATTTTTACCGCCGGTCATTGCAGCAAAGATTAAGAAAACCACTATAAGAGCCAGAATCATACCATACTGCTTCATGTTAATATTAACTGTTTTCTTCTTATCCATCTCTATTCTTCCTTTCCGTTATCTTCCATGATACACTTCATAATCTTTTCCTGTGAGACTTCGTCCCTGGTAAGCTCTCCGCAGATATGCCCGCTGTTGATGACATAGATGCGGTCACAGGTTCCGATTAACTCCTGAAGTTCCGATGATATAACAAGAATTGCTTTTCCGGCCTTAGCCAGATCATTGATAATGCAGTATATCTCATACTTCGCGCCAATATCAATGCCCCGGGTGGGTTCATCCAGAATCAGGATATCCGGCTGGGTCAGCATCCACTTGGCGAGGACCACCTTCTGCTGGTTGCCGCCGGAGAGAGAACTGACTGACTGGTTGATGGAGTTGGATTTAACATTAATTCTTTTCCGGTAGTCCTCTGATGAAATGATTTCTTTATTCTTATTTACTATGCCCCTCCTGGAAAAGAAGTTTCTAAGAGCTGCCAGAGTCATATTTCCCTTCACAGTGTCTATGAGGATCAGTCCGTAATTCTTACGGTCTTCTGATACATATGCCAGCTTGTTGTTAATGGCATCTCTGACATTTCTGATCAGGACCTGCTTTCCATTTATCTTTATGGTTCCGCTGATTTTCTGGCCATAGGATCTTCCGAAAATGCTCATTGCCAGCTCTGTTCTGCCAGCCCCCATCAGCCCGGCAAATCCCACCACCTCACCTGACCGCACATGGAAGGAAACATCCTGTATTACATGGCGGTTCGGATCATCGGGATGATAGGCATTCCAATTCTCCACTTCAAATATCTTTTCTTTTATATCGCTGGTCCGTTCCGGAAAACGGTTGGTCAGCTCCCTGCCTACCATTCCTTTAATGATCCGGTCTTCGTTGATTTCATCCTTTTCTTTCTCAAGTGTCTCTATGGTCTTTCCATCTCTGATTACGGTAATGGAATCCGCCACATAACTGATTTCATTCAGCTTATGAGAAATCATAATGCAGGTAATTCCATGCTTTTTCAGTTCCAGCATAATATTTAGAAGCCGTTTGCTTTCCTCGTCATTGAGAGCTGCAGTCGGTTCATCCAAAATCAGAAGTTCCACCTGCTTTGCCATGGCTCTTGCAATTTCAATCAGCTGCTGCTTGCCTACGCCAAGGCTGCCCACCAAAACATTTAAGTTTTCATTTTCAAGGCCCACCTTTGCAAGCATCTCCTGTGCCCGCTTATGGGTTCTGGTCCAGTCAATAATTCCTTTTTTACCTGTCTGCTCATTTCCAAGGAAAACATTTTCTGCCACAGACAGATAAGGACTTAATGCCAGCTCCTGATGAATAATAACAATGCCTTTTGCCTCACTTTGCTTAATATTATGGAACTGGCACACTGCTCCGTGATAGACAATATCACCGCTGTAGGTTCCATAAGGATAAACGCCGGACAATACGTTCATAAGCGTAGACTTCCCGGCCCCGTTTTCTCCGCAGAGTGCATGGATTTCCCCGCGTTTCACCTTGATATTCACATCATCTAGTGCCTTTACACCATAAAATTCTTTCGTGATGTGATTCATCTCCAGGACATAATCGGCCATCTTTCCAACTCCTTTTCTTTTTATCCTTCACGAAAACAGGCGGCAGTCTTTTCCACCGCCGCCTGTATGTACGTCTCTGCTACTGTGCCAGCTGTTGTTCTGTATAATAACCGCCATCAATAATAATCTTTTTATAATTGTCCTTATCGACTGCAACCGGTGTACACAGATAGGAAGGTACTACCACCTTACCGTTGTTGTACTGGGTTGTATCATTAATCTCAGGCTTTCCGCCTTCCAGAACTGCCTGAACCATAGTTACACACTTTTCAGCCAGAAGTCTGGTGTCCTTATAAATGGACATGGTCTGATAACCGGAAATAACATTTTTTACTGCCATTAATTCAGCATCCTGACCAGTTACTAACGGCCAGTCAACGCCAACTTTATAGCCGGCTCCCTCTAATGCAGCCTTACAGCCATAAGCAAATCCGTCAAATGCGGAAGCACAGATATCCAGCTTTTTATCTGCATAGAAACCGGTTAAGTAGTTTTCACAGTTCTGCTGGGCTGTTTCCTGTGACCATCTTAAGATACAGGTATCTTCAAAGGATGTACGTCCGGATTCACATACCAGAGTTCCGTCATCCAGATAGGGCTTTAATACTTCCATTAACCCGTTATATAAGAATAATGCGTTGTTATCATCAGGAGAGCCCATGAAGAATTCGATGGTATAGGACTTTCCCTCTGATTTTGCCTTATCCAGCTGTTTTGCTTCTTTTATGTATTCACCAATGGCTGTACCTACTCCCTTATTATCAAAGGTAGCGTAATAGGAAACGGCATCTGTATCCATCAGCAGACGGTCATAAGCGATAATGGGGATTCCGGCACTTTTGGCCTGAGCTTCTACATTAACAAGAGCTGAGGAATCGATGGATGCAATTACCAGACATTTTACGCCAGAGGCTATCATGTTCTCAATCTGGGACACCTGCATCTGTACATCATCCTCTGCATACTGTAAGTCCACCTGATAACCCAGAGCTTCTAACTGCTTCTTCATGTTGGCACCATCATTAATCCAGCGCTCAGAAGACTGGGTCGGCATGGCCACGCCAACTTTTCCGCCGCTTCCTGCTGATTTTGCCGCTTCTGCCGCAGCCGTGGATGCAGCGGTTGTACCAGCTGTGGTTTCTGCCGCTTTGGTCTCCGCTGCTTTGGTACCAGCCTCCGTGGTTGCAGCTGTCTGGGAACTGCTGCATCCGAATAATGCAGATGCCGCCAACACTGCACTAAGCATGACTCCAAGTACTTTTCGTTTCATCATTTCATACCCTCCTAATAATCACTTTTTTAGTATATACAATTTGCACATATTGCAAATGTGTATTTTGTTCGGCTTCGACATGCATTGTCGAATAGTGGCAAATATTGCATGTAATATTTCATATATTATCGTTTTATACTTTATTTTTTATGGTTAAATTTACCAAATTCATTTATAAAATAAATATATAATTTCATCAATGTTTTGTCAATACATTTTTTAACATTTTGAGTATTTTTATCAAGTTGTATATACAACTTGATAAAATAGCTATATGCTGATCGACATTATTATCAATAAAATTACATAAAAAACGGCTTGTTCTTTATAATTAAGAACAAGCCGGGATTCCTCATATACTAATTTATAACATGGAGCTTTTTATCATAAGCATTTCCCAAAAGTGTCTCTATGTAAGCAGAAGGTGTAAATCCGGACATTTTCACAAATTCCTTAATAAAATGAGACTGATCATAATAGCCGGATAACAGTGCCGTATCTGCGCCATTGGAACAGTGAATGGTCTCCACCAGTCTGCTGACTGACTTCTGGAACCGGATAAACCGGATAAGATTTTTAGGATTCATACCAAAGTCCTCATGAATCTTCTGATTTAGATACCGCTGCGAATACCCTGTGTAGCTGCTTAATTCCGAGAGCTTTAAGCTTCCGTCTGATTGAAGAATCTGCTTATGAATGGCAAACTTTAAACTATTTTTATCTTCTGGCTGTTTAAAAAAGGACTTTAAATAAAAATTCATATATACTTCAGTTTTTTTGTGAAAGGAATCAGCTTCGTGCATTTGCTCCAGCAATGCTTCCCTTTCCTGCCTTCCAATTATAATGTCATCCAGGCTGATTTCATTATTGACAAGCTCGCTCAGCTTTACATTACCGGTCATCGGATTCACCCCCGGCATAAAACGCACCCCAAAATACTGACAGTTTAATTCCGTTTTGGTTGTACCTTTCTGAAAAAGGGTTCCAGCTGCCTTGGCTTTCATTACCCCATTTTTTTCCCAGAACAGCATATCAATACAGGCATCAGGAATCACTCCCATATGGTCCGATTCAGCAGTAAACTGATAAAAATGGGAAAGATTGTATTTCATGATACATTTCTTTGAATAATTTGTCGTTGCCAGCACAAACTCAGGCTGTCTGGGGCTCAGTTCTCCAGATGCTTCTTTTCTCCATCCACCGCTCATATTGACTGCTCCTTTCTGTTTACCTTCTTAAAAGCACAAAAGACACAAAGGGTCCAGAACGCCTTTGTGTCTTTTGAAGCATTTTATCATTTTCTCTTTTCCAGGTCAAGAAATATTCTCATTAATGCTCTGCCAGTTCTTTCCTTATGACTTCCGATTTTTACAATACCTGAGTACTATAAAACAGTTAGAATGACAAAAAAGGACAGCGAGGTCTTATGATTCCATATCATAAGGCTTTTTTTAATGAATGGAGGTACATTCGGTGAAACGCATTAACTTTGCCTCCGGCGCTCCGTTAGAAGAGCTGGTGACACCAAAACTCAACCGCCCGACTCAAATGGTTGAGATTGAACTGGAAGCATTTATAACTGATGAAAATGAAGAAAGCAGAGGTTAAACATATGGCATATCCTGAAGTTGATTTTATTTATCTGAATGAAGAAGACATGGTGAAGGCTGGAGTTACTGACATGAAAGGCTGCGTAGAGGCCATGGAAGAAATGTTTCGTCTTTTAAAAGCCGGAGATTTCCGGATGGGCGGTTCCAATGCCAATTCCCATGGAATTATGATGACATTTCCTGAAACATCTGCTTTTCCAAATATGCCCACAGACGGACCTGACAGACGATTTATGGCAATGCCCGCTTACCTTGGAGGTAAGTTTGATATGGCCGGTATGAAATGGTACGGCTCCAACACTGAGAACCGGAAAAAAGGTCTCCCAAGATCTATACTTATGCTGACACTGAATGATAAGGATACAGGTGCACCTCTTGCCTATATGTCTGCAAATATTTTAAGTGCATTCCGTACAGGTGCTGTTCCCGGAGTTGGTATTAAATATTTTTCAAGAGAAGATTCCAAAGTGGTTGGTATCATCGGACCAGGTGTTATGAGCAAAACTGCTTTTGATGCCGCAATGGCAGTCAGAGATCAGATTGAAACTGTAAAAATAAAAGGAAGAAGCCAGAAATCAGTGGACGGATTTATCCAATATGTCAGGGATAAATACCCACAGATCAAAGAGGTGATCGTCGTGGAAACTGAAGAGGAAGCCATCAGGAATGCAGATATTGTAAGTATTGCCACTTCAAGTCCGACCGGTGATCCTTCTCTGTATCCTTACATCAAAGAAGAATGGATCAAACCAGGTGCCATACTCTGCTGTCCTGCAGCTGCCAGATTCGACGATGACTTTATCTTAAACCGGGCAAGAAATGTGGCGGACAATATTCAGTTATACGAAGCCTGGGCAGAGGAACTCCCCTATCCTTCCTACAATTCCGTTCCCATACCAGCAGTTCACTGTATGGATTTAATGAAGGACGGAGTTATGAAGGCCCACCAGGTGGATGATCTTGGTGATGTGCTTACGGGAAAGGCTCCTGTCCACAGAAATGAAAATGAAATTGTTATTTATTCCGTGGGAGGAATGCCCATTGAGGATGTGGCATGGGGAACCATCGTTTACAGAAATGCCCTTAAAAACGGAATAGGAACCAAATTGAATCTATGGAAGGAACCCTACCTTGCTTAGAAAATTCAGGAGAGGAGCTGATGAAATGAGAATCGAAGAACACCCTATACTGGGAAAACCAGAAGAGAGAAAAGTCATTCCATTTACATACGACGGAACGCCGCTTACTGGTTATGAAGGGGAACCCATTGCCATGGCTCTGGAAGCTGCAGGTATTATGATTCACCGCTATACCAAAAAATACCACCAGCCAAGAGGGATATTCTGCGCGATCGGCCGCTGTACAGACTGTGTCATGGTTGTAGACGGAATTCCCAATGTCAGAACCTGCATTACACCCTTAAAAGAAGGTATGACGGTACAAACCCAGTACGGAGTATCGGCACAGGAGGAATCAATATGAATCGATATGATTTGATCATTATAGGAGCCGGACCTGCAGGTCTGTCTGCCGCCATCAGTGCCGCTAAAAACGGATTGTCTGTCATTGTTTTCGATGAAAATTCCAAACCAGGCGGACAGCTCTTCAAACAGATCCATAAATTCTTCGGCTCAAAAGAACATAAAGCAAAAATAAGAGGCTTTCGAATCGGGGAAGAATTATTGAAAGAAGCAGAGGAACTGAAGGTAACTGTAGTGTTAAATGCAATTGTAACAGGACTTTATCCGGATAAGGAAATTACCGTAAAAACCGGTGAAAAAATCTCCCACTATAAAGGGGATGCAGTAATAGTGGCTACAGGTGCTGCGGAAAATATGGTCCCTTTTGAAGGCTGGACGCTGCCCGGTGTCATCGGAGCCGGCGCTTCCCAGACAATGATGAATTTACATCACATCAAACCGGGAAACCGGGTTCTGATGCTTGGTACCGGAAACGTTGGTCTGGTAGTCAGTTTTCAGCTGCTTCAGGCCGGCTGTCAGATTGCCGCCCTTGTTGATGCAGCTCCCAAAATAGGGGGATATGGAGTACATGCAGCCAAAGTCGCCAGATGCGGTGTTCCCTTTTATCTCTCCCATACTATAATCAAAGCAGAGGGGGAGGACCGGGTCAGGGGAGTTATTATCGGAGAGGTGGATTCTTCCTTTCAGCTGATCCCTGGTACAGAAAAACATTTTGATGTTGATACCATCTGTCTTGCTGTTGGATTATCACCCATGTCACAGCTGCTTCATATGGCAGGCTGCAAGATGCAGGACACTCCGCTTGGATACGTACCAGTCATTGATGATAAAGGCGCTGCCAGTATACCTGGAATCTATGCGGCCGGCGATGTTTCCGGTATTGAAGAGGCAAGCTCTGCCATGATTGAAGGGCGGATCGCCGGAACAGAAGCGGCAAAATATCTGGGCTTTCTTTCAGAAGATGATGCAAGGGAAACAACGGCTGAATTAGAAGCGGCATTAGACCGCTTAAGAAAAGGGATGTTTGCACCAGAAAACCGCGGAAAGAAGATCACCCTCACAGACGAAGGAATTCCTGTCTCAGAAAGTCTTTTAACAAGAGGATACTTGGATGAGGGGGATTTAGACCGTTTCCCCGGAATTGCAAAAGGAAAAGGGATTCATCCAGTCATGGAGTGCACCCAGAACATTCCCTGCAACCCCTGTCAGGAGGCATGTCCCAGAAAATGTATTAAAATCGGAGAAACCATTACTTCTCTTCCAGTCATTGATGAAGAAACATCATGCAGCGGCTGTGGAATGTGCGTTGCTTCCTGTTCCGGGCAGGCAATCTTTCTTTTAAACGAGGAGTACGAACCTGGATATGCTTCTATTACCCTCCCCTACGAATTCCTGCCGCTTCCCGCCGCAGGGGATAAGGGAACTGCCCTGGACCGCAGCGGAAAAGAGGTCTGCCAGGCTGAAATTCTTGAAGTAAAGAGTTTAAAAGCTTTTGATCATACCAATTTACTTACTATGAAGGTTCCACTTGATATGGCAGTAAAGGCGAGATTTTACAGAAGCGGGAGGTATTCTCATGAATAAACGAAATGACAGGCTTATAAATATCGGTCCACTGATTCCCTGTCCGGATGATGATATGATTATCTGCCGCTGTGAGGAAGTGACAAAGGGGGAAATACGAAAAGCGGTTCATGAAGGCATGTATACGTTAACAGAAATACGAAGATATTTAAGGAGCGGAATGGGGCTTTGCCAGGGGCAGACCTGTTCTAAACTGGTAAAATCAATTATAGCCAAAGAACTGGGGCTCACCCCGGGTGATATAGAACCAGCCATTTCCCGTGCCCCCATGCGCCCCATAGAAATGAAGATTCTGAGTAACGACAGGAAGGAGGAGTGATGGAATGAGTAACTGCGCAGATGTAATTATCATAGGCAGTGGGATAATCGGAAATGCAGCAGCTTATTATCTTGCAAAGAAGGGCTGTTCTGTCATCGTCCTGGAAAAAAGCGACCACATAGGAGGCGGCGGTTCTGCCAGAAACGGGGGCGGTGTTCGCCAGTCAGGCCGGGACAAACGGGAACTGCCCCTGGCGATGTACGGAGCTTCAAACCTATGGCCTTTCCTTTCTGAGGAGCTGGGCATGGATGTGGAGTATTACCAGAAAGGTAATTTACGCCTTGGAAAAACAGAGGATCATCTGAAAATACTAAACGGCCTTACTCAGCGTGCGAGTGCCCAGGGCCTGGGAGTTACCATGATTGACGGGAACGAAGCAAAGGAAATATGTCCCTATCTCTCCGATGAGGTAATCGGCGCAAGCTGGTGTCCCACAGATGGGCATGCCAACCCCATGCTGGCAACCCTGGCATATTACAGAAAGGCACGTCAGCTGGGTGTACATTTTATTACGGGCGAAGAGGTTATAGAACTTAAAAAATATAAGGGAAAAGCAAGACAGGTTATTACTAAAAACACCGTGTTTGAAAGCGAGACCATCATACTGGCAGCCGGATACGAAAGCAGGAAAATTGCAGCTTCAGTTGGAATTGATATACCTATGAACCAGGCACTTTTAGAGGTTCTTGTCACGGAAGCGCAGCCGCCCATGTTCTACCAGATGCTGGGTACTGCAATGGCTGATTTCTATGGACACCAAAGTACTCACGGTTCCTTTGTATTCGGAGGTTCCTCCGGATTTGAAGACTTTCCTAAGAGCAGCGGTACTCCTCTGACCAGCAGCCAGACGGCTTCCTGCATCTGCCGCGGTATTATGAAATATTTTCCCTGCCTCTCCGATGCAAAAATCGTCAGAACCTGGGCAGGATTCATTGACGTATGCGCAGACCACGTTCCTGTCATCAGCCACGTGGAGGAAGTTCCCGGACTGATTCTCGCCTGTGCCTTCACCGGTCATGGCTTTGGAATCTCTCCTACGGTAGGAACCATCTTGTCCCAAATGGCCACGGGAGAGGAACCCATCTTAGATATTAAAGATTTCCGGTATGACCGGTTTCATACAAAGATTTAACCCATTGGCAAAGACGTCTTTTAAAAAGATGTCTTTGTTTTTTTCACATCATTGACCGCATAAAAGGAGGAGCTATATGAACAGTAAAAAAATGGGACTGGGAAGTGCAGTTTCCGTATGTGTCGGCTTAATCGTTGCAACCAGCTGTCTGTTATCTCTGGGACTTGGTACAGGTCTTGCCGGAAAAGGCTTTATCATCGCCATGTTCATTGTTGTAATTTTAAATATTCTTCTTGCTTTTTCCTTCCGCGAGCTTCACGGCTTAATGCCCGAGGCCGAGGGCGGACTGGGGCAGTATACACTGGCTGGCCTGGGTCCGGTCCCTTCCATTGTTTCCAATCTTTCCGCCTATGTCATTACTAATATGCTTGCCGGGTCTGTAGAACTGGCCATGTGCGGACTGGTTATTCAGGAAACGTTCTTAAAAGATGTTCCCGTGCTGGTGATCAGCCTGAGTCTGCTTGCATTTTTAACTATTGTCAATTATCTGGGCGTGGATATCTTTGCTAAGATACAGAACTTTACTGTTACAGCACTGATTGGTTCCCTGATACTTCTTGGAATTATTAGTACGTTAAAGTTAGGAGCCGGCACTCCCCTTGCTCCAGGTGCTCAATCTTCCCCTGTTGTAACGGGATTTTCAGGAATCCTCTCCCTCACCGCTTTGGCTTTCTGGATGTTTATAGGAATCGAGTTTGTTATTCCTGTTTCCAAAGATTTAAAAAATCCCAGGCGTGATGTTCCTCTTGCCATGATCCTTGGTGTATGCCTTCTTTTTCTTGTTCAAAGCTTATTAAGCACAGGAATGAGGAATTACGTTTCACTGGAGGAGCTTCGTACCAGCAGCATGCCTCACATTATCTTTGCAGAACGTGTTATGGGAAAGGCCGGCAGTTACTGGATGGGGTTAATCACCATACTGGCTGGAGTCAGCACCATCAATACGGTGCTGGGAAGCGTGACCAGAATTCTAAGCGGTATGTCAGAAGCCGGCTTAATGCCATCTTCTTTCAGCAAAAAAAATAAACAGGGTACTCCCACACCAGGTCTCTTCCTTATGACAGGCGTCATCTCTTTTATCCTGGTGAGCGGTATCGCAAACAGTTCCGGACTAACCAACTTCCTGCTTGCAGCCTCCTGCTTCTGGCTCACCTCTTATATCCTGGTCAATCTTACAGTTCTGATGCTGCGCAGACGTTATCCCAATGCTCCCGGCAGGGATAAACGGCTTACTTTATGGGGAATCCCGCAGATCATCTGCATTATCGGAGATATTTATATGATTTGGAACATTGCAGAGGGGGATGCCCGGATCT
Organism: Lacrimispora amygdalina; assembly: GCF_900205965.1. Classification (GTDB taxonomy): domain Bacteria; phylum Bacillota; class Clostridia; order Lachnospirales; family Lachnospiraceae; genus Lacrimispora; species Lacrimispora amygdalina_A. The sequence goes on along the minus strand of NZ_OAOF01000008.1, from coordinate 168,680 downwards.
TTATTTATAAGATTTACTTTGCACTGCTATTTATTATTTTACTCTTTGCTTTTTTCTGGGTAAAGGTTATTAAAAAAGCCGAAGCATTCCGCCCTGTTTCGTTAGATGAGATTAACGATGTGAAACTGGAAAATCCGGAAGAGGAGGGTCAGACCTCCGCCTCTGTACTGGTTAATTAAAGATTATTTCACAAAAAACGCCTTGACTCTTAATGGTCAAGGCGTTTTCAGTTCTATTCCTTCCAATGGAGATGATGAAGCTCCCCCTGCATGGTCATATGTTCAAATCCATTCTGTCTTAACGCTTCATATAGAACAATGGAAACCGAGTTAGACAAGTTGAGAGAACGAATATCACCCCACATGGGTATTCTCACACAGCGGTCTTCATGTTCTACAAGTATCTCTTCGGGTATTCCCGCACTTTCCTTACCAAACATAAGAAAGCAGTCTGGTTCATATGCTACGTCGGAGTAAACATGGCGTCCCTTTGTGGTGGCCATATAGATTTTTGCCCCCGGATTCCGGTCCAGAAAATCCTGATAATCACTGTATACCGTAACATCCAGCTTGTCCCAATAATCAAGACCAGCCCGTTTAATAAGCTTATCATTCAGTCTAAAGCCTAAAGGCTGAATCAGATGCAGTCTTGTATCCGTTGCTGCACAGGTTCTTCCGATATTTCCCGTATTTGCCGGCATCTCCGGTTCCAATAGTACAATATTCATGATAATTACGCCTTTCCATCCAGTTTCTTAATAAAGCGTTCCATACGGCTTAAAGCTTCTTTTAAGCTTTTTAAGGAGTACGCATAAGAGATACGCAGATACCCTTCTCCGCAGTCTCCAAATGCAGTCCCTGGCACAACCGCCACTTTTTCTTCCATCAAAAGCCGGGTAGCAAATTCATCGGAGGTCATGCCAAACCGTTTGATACTGGGAAATGTATAAAAGGCACCGTTAGGCTCAAAGCATTCAAGCCCCATCTCCTGAAATGCATGCATTAAATAGCGTCTTCTCTGATTATAGGATTCCCGCATGACTCCTACATCCTTATCCCCATCCCGCAGTGCGGCAACTGCCGCATACTGGCTGGTGGTAGGTGCACACATAATGGCAAACTGATGGATCTTTAACATCTGCTCTAAGATCAGTCTGGGCGCAGCGGCATACCCCAGTCTCCAGCCTGTCATTGCATAGGATTTCGAGAAACCGTTAATCAGAACGGTCCGGTCCTTCATCCCCGGAAAAGCTGCAATCGTTGTATGCTCGCCGCCATAGGTCAGTTCTGCATAAATCTCATCTGAGATCACGAACAAATCTTTCTCAAGAATAATCTCTGCTATCTCCTTGAGCTCATCCGCATTCATAACAGCACCTGTGGGATTGTTTGGAAATGGAAGGATCAAAACCTTTGTTTTGGGAGTAATCTTTTCAAGAAGCTTTTCCTTTGTCAGCTTAAACTGGTCCTTCGCCTCCAGATCTATGATGACAGGAACTCCATTGGCAAGTATGGTACAGGGAACATAGGAAACATAGCTGGGCTGAGGAATCAGCACCTCATCACCAGGGTCTAACATGGCACGAAGCGCAATATCAATGGCCTCGCTTCCGCCTACAGTTACCATCACCTCATGATCCGGATCATATGTAACCTCGAAACGGCGGCTTAAATAACTGCAGATTTCCGTCTTAAGCTCCTTTAGTCCGGCATTGGAAGTATAAAAGGTCCGGCCCTTTTCCAGGGAATAAATGCCCTCTTCCCGGATATGCCAGGGTGTATCAAAATCAGGCTCTCCCACACCCAAAGAGATGGCATCCTTCATCTCACTGACAATATCAAAAAATTTACGGATTCCAGAGGATGGAATCCCTGTTATTCGGTCTGATAATGGATTTCTCACGGCGTAATCAACATCCTTTCATCCGGTGTCTCTTCTGCAAGTACCGTCCCATGATCCTTATACTTCTTCAATACAAAATGAGTGGCTGTACTCAATACGGATTCCATCGGAGACAGCTTCTCAGAAACAAACTGAGCCACTGCTCTCATGGTCTTTCCTTCGATAAATACAGTAAAATCAAAAGCTCCTGACATCAGATAAACCGCATTTACTTCGCTGTACTGGTAGATGCGTTCTGCAATCTTGTCAAACCCCATACCTCTTTGGGGCGTAACCTTGACTTCGATCAGCGCCACCACCTTCTCATCGCTGGTATTATCCCAGTTTATCAGAGTGTGATATCCGCAGATGATGTGCTCCTTTTCCATATCAGCGATCTCGTTGGCAATGGCTGCCTCACTTTCACCAAGAAGAACCGCCAGATCCTTTAAATCAATTCTGCTGTTTTTTTCAATAATTGCCAGTATCTTTTCTCTCATATCCTACCTCCGATTCACTTTCTGGATAATCCCTTATAAAGTTCGTCCTTTGCCGGACGGTCAAGATAACCCATGCCGTCTTCATGGACAATAATCCGCTTGATACCATCTGTCACTTTCCCGATGACTTCAGCCTTAATCCCCCGCTCCTTTAAGGCAGATACTAAATCCCCTCCGTTGTCTGCTGTCAGCAGAAAACAGCCTTCCGAGTAAAGGCGGTATGGATTTAAATCAAACCTCTCACAAATCTCTATGGTTTCCTGCTTAACAGGTATTTTGCGAAGTTCAAAGCGAATTCCAGTCATATAGGCTCCGGATAAATCCCAGAGAGCTTTTAATATTCCGCCCTCTTTTACCGGCTCCCATTCCGATGCCCCCAGATCTTTAAATTCTCCCGGTTCATTCACCGGTAATAAAAAATCCCCATTTAAAATCCGGTCAATATATTGCGAGGAGAACCACTGATGCAGTTCTCCTTCTCTTTCTCTTGCTATTTTTACTGTTCCGGCAAAACCTGCATATCCTGCAGCTACAAGATCCTGACCTGGTTTTACCATTCCTGTATTTACACGTTCAATTCGTCTCATCGTCTCTGCTTATACTCCCGGTCCTGCCTGAGGACCGTCCCCTGCATCTTCCCAGCCAGGGCCTGGTACTGCCCCGGTATCAGGTGTCTCCTCCGGCTCTTCGGATGGGTCAGTAACAATCTCAGGAGCTTGTGTCGGCTGTACCGGATCTGCCATTACCGGAGCTGCCGGTCCCACCTTAATAATCGCCTTTGAAGGATTATAGGTATCTGTATGAAGAATCTCCCTGCTCTGCTCTGCGCCATCTACATAAACAATCTTCCAAAGTCTTGATTTAATGCCTCTGTGCGCGGACTGAACCTGCTTTCTGCTGCCAGGCGGCATGGCCGGGTCCATGACCTCTTTGGGTGCACCCGGGTCTGTCACGCTAAGTGTCTCTGAAACAAATTCAAAGGTGCGGTTTAAAGGTCTGGTTTCTTTACCATATATGGTAAAGGTAAGAGTACTTCCGGAAGTATAACCCTCTACATAGATAGGGGTGCTGTAATTGTTGGTAAACTTAATATCTTTATAGGTTCCGGCAATAGCCGCATCTTCTGATGGTTTTACATAGCCTACTACCATGGAATGATTCTGCCTCTGGCTGATCTCTAACTCCGCACGGAGTGCCGCATTATATATTGTGGTGGCAATCTGGCACACTCCGCCTCCAACACTGTCGACTACCTGCCCGTTCTCATATGCAGATGCTGTGGCATATCCATTGCCTACCGTAAAGGGGTGCATACATTCATATCCGGACAAAGTCTCTCCTGGCATCAGCACATGACCATTAATTTTTCCCGACCCCACCTGCAGGTTCTTTCTCCTTGAGGAACCACTGGAGGAAAAGTTCGTGGAAAAGGTCCCCAGTACATCCTGTATTGTGGACAAATCTTCCGTTGTAATGGCAGGTTTTACCTCTGCTATAACTGCATTGACTGTAACCGGATCTTTTAAGCCGTTGGCAAATGCCGCATTCAGCTCCTGCTTCGTAGCTTCCACATCTACTGTTTTTCCAATAACAGAGGGTGTGACTGTAAATGCTCCGTTCTGACGGACGATGGACGCATTCTTTGGTTCTGTAACTGCAGGTGCACACTTTTCAGATACAAATGATGCTAACCTCCCGTCATCCAGAGAGGTTTCCAAAGGAATGATCACAGGATTGTGCTCAATGTCCTTTTTATTGAAATACCGTTTTAATAAATTCCCCCCCTGCCAGGAGGATGCTGCCTGGGCAACTGCTTCCGGATTGCTCCAATGAAATCCCAGATCCTTCGCTGTCGTCTCCACCGGCTGTCCATCCACAACCAGTGTAATCTTCTGGTTTTCCATCTCATTAACCAGGCTCTGAATTTTCTGCCCGGCTTCTTCCTCTGTCAAACCGCCCAGATTATAATCTCCCACATAGATCCCGTCGGGGAGCGTATCAGCCATTACGTATGCTGGTGAGAATAGTCCGATTCCCACTGTCAGTATGGAGGCTGCCAGGCATATGGACAAAGTTCTTTTTTTCATATTCATTCCTCTTACTCTATTGTTCCGCTTGGCGGTTTTCCAATAAAAACTATCCCATAAAGCTAAACATCATGGGAAGTACCATTGCTATGATCAGTAAAATTACGACTACGATTAAAGCGATTGACATTAACTTCTTATTGTTCTTATTATTAAAATTAATCATTTTGTATCACCTCTCTTATATTCTTCCATATTGTGCTATGATCCTATCCGTGATTCTTGATATTTCATTTCTGGATAAATGATCCAATTGCACAGATAAAGTTATTTTATGATATTTTAATAAATCCTGCAAGTGTTCTTTTTGTCTCTTTGACGCTGGCTGCTCTTTTTTTACCTTGTAAATCAGCCCAGTTGAACCAAAAGCTTCCGGTTCCGTCTGACCGTACTTAAGTTTCATTGACTGATAGAGTTCATGTGCTGCGATAGCATCAGACAGCGCCCGGTGGCTTTGTTTCATTTCTATCCCGAAATACAGGCAGGAGTCCAGAAGATTTTTGGGTCTGTCTTCCGGTATAAATTTCCTTGCAAGCTTTAATGTATCGACTCCCTGCCGTTCAAAACCAAATCCTTTATTTACTGCTGCGCGTTTTAAAAAACTATAATCAAATATAATGTGATGTCCCAGAATGGGAAGATCCCCTGCAAAATCAAGGAACCGGCTGATTACCGTTTCGATTCCTTCTGCCGTCTTAAGCTGCCCATCTGAGATTCCGGTCAGGGAAGTTACACGTTCTTCCAGGCTGCGGTAGGGATTTACAAAACTCTCAAATGTATCACCTGCCCCATCCTCCGTTACCCGCACTGCTCCGATTTCAATAATTTTATCCCGTTTGGGGTCCAGACCAGTCGTTTCTAAATCCACAGCAACATAAGATGATATCACGTCCCGTTCTTCCTTTCCTCTCATTCCCCTGTTACAGCACTGGGGCACAGCTTACTTAAGAAGCAGTCTCTGCATTTGGGATTTCTTGCAATGCAGATGGATCTTCCCAGCGTGATAATCTGAATGTTCCATAGAATCCAATGGTCCTTTGGCAAAATCTCCATCAGTTCATATTCAATTTTTTCCGGATCATCTGCTTTGGCAAAGCCCAGTTTTTTTGAAATCCGTTTTACATGTGTATCAACCACGATACTTGGTTCAAAATAAATATTTCCCAATATGACATTCGCTGTTTTTCTTCCCACTCCCGCAAGACTTGTTAACTCTTCCATGGTCCGGGGAACTTCACCGCCAAACTTTTCCATCAGATCCGTACAGCAGGATATTATATTTTTGGCCTTCATATGATAAAAGCCAAGAGAATGGATATCCTGCTCCAGCTCTTTTAAATCAGCCTTTGCAAACTTTTCCGGAGAGTCATACTTTTTAAATAAATCTGCAGTTACCATATTGACTCTGGCATCGGTACACTGGGCGCTTAAAATAACAGCAATTAACAGCTGCCATGGTGTCTCATGGTTTAAATAACAGATATATTCCGTTCCATATTCCCTGTCAAGAGCCTCTAAAACTTTGGTTACTCTGGCTCTTTTCTCTGCTTTTGTCTCTTTTTTAGCCATTATCTCCTCCATATACCAAGCTCATGGACAGCCGCATTATGGGAGAGAGCATCTCTCTTCTTATAATCAAAAAGAACAGCTCTTCCGTCATGAAATACCTCCAAATGGGCCATCTTAATCAGCTGTCTGGCTTCAAATCCCTCATAACCTTCATTCAGAAACCGGCGTGAAACCGCTTCATCAGCAAAAAATGCCTTAATCTGATCCTTATAAGGCTCCTGATCAGCAGAAAAACCAGGACGGCTTTTCAGGTTTTCCCTCAAATATAAGTCATATACCAGAAGATCCCTGTAATAAAGCTGTCTTTGGGGAATCCGAAGGCTGATAAACCGGTCTAATATCTCATACCTCGCCATCCGGCTGTGACTCACCTTTGACAATTCCTGTTTATCATAATATTCAGCCAGTGCTTCAAACATATCAAATGGTGTATCAAATTCCCGGCAAAATTCTTCCATGGTAGCCCGAAACTGTCCGCTGTTACCGTACACCTCCAGCATCTCTTCCAGTCTCTTTAATTTTAAAACCTCTCCATAGGCCAGCCATCTGGTAGACAGCACTTCATAGGGAGGCTTTTCCTTATAACGGATCTCATAATCGTCCGCTTTTTGTGACAGATAGGATCCCTTTAACACCTTTAAAAATCCAAGCTGAAGCTGCTCCGGTTTCATATCATATACCTGGTTAAAGGAACGCCGGAAGCTGTCATAATCTTCAAACGGAAGTCCTGCAATCAGGTCCAGATGCTGGTGAATGGTTCCATAGCTGTTTATGATCTCCACATTCTTTCTTAATATGGACAGATCCATACTCCGGCGGATCTCCCGGATCGTGTTCTCATTGGTACTCTGCACTCCGATCTCCAGCTGGATCAGCCCCGGTCTCATACGGGACATCAGCTGCAATTCCTCCTGATCCAGTAAATCTGCAGAGATTTCAAAATGAAAGTTCGTCACACCATTATCGTGTTCAATTAGATACTCCCAGATGCGATACGAATGGTCCCGTCTGCAGTTAAAGGTCCTGTCTACAAATTTCACCTGCGAAACCTTCTTTTGCAGGAAAAATTCCAGTTCTTTTAATACCAGATCCGTATCACGGAACCGGACAGATTTATCTACAGAGGACAGACAATAACTGCAGGAGAACGGACATCCGCGGCTGCTTTCATAATAAACAATCCGATTTTCAAACCCGGCCATATCCTGATACAGAAATGGAATTGCATTTAAATCAACCGCTGTTTTTAAAGGATTGACAACCGGTCTGCCGTCTAACCCCCGTATGGCAGTTCCCTCTGTTTCCGGAAAGGAATTTTTATCCCAGTCTTCCCTTCCTCTCTGCCTGTTAAGATAGCAGCGAATCACCTTTTTAAAGGTTTCTTCCCCTTCTCCCATCATAATGCCGAAAACATTGGGCTCTTCCTCTAAGATCCGGGCTGCATCGTAAGACACCTCAGGACCTCCCAGCCAGATCTCCACATCAGGGAGAACTTTCGGAAGGTCCCGTACCAGTTCTAAAATATAGGAAATATTCCAGATGTAGCAGGAGAATCCCACTGCATCTGGTTTTCTTCTATAAATATCGCTCAATATCTCATCCATCTGATTGTTAATGGTATATTCGCCGATTTCTATCTGTAATCTTCCGTCACTTAGCTCCGGTTCTTTCAGCCAGGCCTGAGTATACGCCTTTAAACTGTAAATGCCTGGGTTGGAGTGAATGTATTTGGCATTTAACGCCGCCAGTAAGAACTTCATATTAAACCTCAATCTCTATTTTTCTGCCAGATGGCTGATATTGGTAATACCGGACTCCTGCTGCATTGAGCATTCGCTTGGATGCATTCACTGCCGGTGTTCCCGCATACTTGTCCGACCCGTAAACAATTGTCTTAATTCCGGACTGTATAATCGCCTTTGCACATTCATTACACGGAAACAATGTTACATAAAGCTTAGAGCCTTCCAGGCTCCCACCCCTGTAATTAAGAATAGCATTTAATTCACTGTGAGTGGAATAGAAATATTTGGCATTATAGGGATCATCTGCCTCATTCTCTCTTTCCCAGGGAAATTCATCATCGGAACAGCCCATTGGAAAACCGTTATAACCCATGGATAAAATCTTATTATCCTGACTGACGATACAGGCTCCCACCTGTGTACTTGGATCTTTGGACCGTTTTCCCGATAAAACAGCGACTCCCATAAAATATTCATCCCAGGTAATATAATCTTCTCTTTTTCCAGTCATCTTTCCTGCGCCTCCTTATCAAACCTGAATAATGTGATATCCTGCTGCCTTCGTAAGCCTGTTCATGATTGCCTGTCCCAGATGATTACTGGAAAAGCTTTCAGAAAATATATAGTCTGCATTTAAATCATCAAATTCCCTTAATACTGCGTATAAATTGTGGGCAATGGACTCCTCATGTATACGGCTTCCAATGCTCCTGACCATGCCCTGTGGGTATAAATTCAAAGTTTCATCCGTACAGATTACACCTACCCGGCATCCTGCTTCCTGTTTTTCCTGTACCAGTTTATTAATGGCGGCTGCCACAGCATCTTCAATGCCTTCCACCAGTGTAAGATCTGCTTTAGGGGCATAATGCTTATACTTCATACCAGGCGCTTTAGGCCTTACATCTGCCTTTAATGGGCCTGAAGTGATAGCAGGGTCCAGAAAGATCTCTTTTCCCAGCACTGCAGATGCCATCTCCCGGGTAACCGCACCAGGCCGTAGTATCATGGGTTCCTCCCCTGAAACATCAATAATTGTGGATTCCACACCGATTCCCACAGCACCGCCATCCACAATCATCTGTATCTTTCCGTTCATGTCCTGCCAGACATGGTCTGCAGTCGTAGGGCTTGGACGTCCTGAAGTATTGGCACTGGGAGCTGCTATGGGAACTCCTGCCAGACGGATCAGAGCGCTTGCTGCGGGATCTGCAGGCATACGGACTGCCACTGTATCAAGTCCACCGGTGGTTCCATAGGGGACCAGAGCACTTTTTGGAAAAATCAGGGTCAGGGGTCCAGGCCAGAATGCTTCCATAAGTTTTCTTCCAGTCTCCGGAACCTCTGCTACCAGAGGAAGAAGATCATCAAAATCTGCAATATGAGCAATGAGAGGGTTGTCCGATGGTCTTCCCTTTGCTTCATAAATCTTTTTTGCCGCCTCTTCGTTTAGAGCATTGGCCCCAAGACCGTAGACAGTTTCCGTAGGAAAAGCAACAAGACCGCCCTCCCGCAATATTTTCGCCGGTTCTCTAAGCTGCTCTAAATCCGGATGCTCTTTGTCTTTTAATATAATTCGTTTTGTATTCATATCTCTTCGCTCTTTTCTTTTCACTTCCATTTATCATATCACAGCGTACACGCTCATGCAATGCTTTTACCCCCTGCAAACAGGGCTTTCCAGGACCTTCGGAAATAGCAGTTGTAAGTTTTTCTTATCAATGATACCATATTAGCAGTATATGTTGGAAGAGGAGAATAATATGGAACTGATTATACCCCAAAACTATGATCCCAGGCTCTCTGTCAGAGAAACTCAGGAAGCGATTAAATACATAAGGGATACCTTTCAAAAAGAGCTTGGCAGGGAAATGAACTTAGAGCGCATATCCGCCCCCTTATTTGTGGAGCGAAGCAGCGGACTCAATGATAATTTAAACGGAGTAGAACGTCCGGTACAGTTTGATCTTTCCGGGGTCCCCGGTGAAACCATGGAAGTTGTACACTCCCTGGCCAAATGGAAACGGATGGCACTTCATGAATACGGATTTCAGCCGGGTGAAGGACTTTATACCAATATGAACGCCATCCGCAGAGACGAGGATCTGGATAATCTTCACTCCTGTTATGTGGACCAGTGGGATTGGGAAAAGGTAATTACAAGGGAAGAAAGAAACGAAAATACTTTAAAAGAAACTGTGAAAATTATTTTTAAGATCATCAAGCACATGGAGCATGAAGTCTGGTATAAATATCCCCAGGCAGTCAAGCAGCTTCCTGATGATATCAAATTCATTACCTCCCAGGAGCTGGAGGATCTCTATCCGGATCTGACACCAAAGGAGCGTGAAAATAACATAACAAAAGAGCACGGCTGTGTCTTTCTCATGAAAATCGGGGATAAATTAGGCAGCGGTAAACCTCATGACGGCAGAGCACCGGATTACGATGACTGGCAGCTGAATGGAGACATTCTTTTCTGGTTTGAACATTTAAACTGTGCACTTGAGATCTCAAGCATGGGAATACGTGTAGATGAAACAGCCCTGAAGGAGCAGTTAAAGAAAGCGGGATGCGAGGACCGTAAAGAACTTCCCTACCACAAAATGCTCCTAAACGGGGAACTCCCCTATACCATTGGCGGCGGAATCGGACAGTCCCGCCTCTGCATGCTTTTATTAGACCGCGCGCACGTCGGAGAAGTCCAGGCCAGCATCTGGCCCGCAGACATGCGAAAAGAGTGCAGGAAGAACAATATAATTCTTCTTTAATTTTACATAGGAAGTGGTTAGAATGAACGTATTTCTTTGTGATGACCAGGCAGAGTTTATGCATGGATTTGCAAATGATCTGGAAGGATATTTCCGTAACAGGGAACTATCCTTCCATTTTACCGGTGCCACAGAAGTTTCATTGTTAACATGGATTATGTTGTTCGTTTTGACAGAATGGATCTCCATCTTTCAAACGGAGAATCGATTCCAGTCAGCAAACGAAAATACCAGGAATTTTCCAAAGCCTTCTTAAAACACATCAAAAAGGAGGGCTTGTTATAATTCTTCTCATTTTTACAGCTTACATAAATTATCGTTTTTTCAACAGAATGCTGAAATGCCGGTATCATAAGTTTTTAACACTTATTGGTGTTGCTGTCTTTTCTGAAATCTCCAGTTTTATCAACATTAATCTGGGACTTTACCGCATTTTTCCACAGGAACTGTTTTATTTTCTTACTTCACTGTTGATGATCTGGATCTTATTCCAGTCCAGCACAGGGAAAAAGTTGATGACAGCTATTTTCACTGACGGACTGGGGTATACGTGCAATTTTGTTTTTCTTCCTTTGATTCAATATATCAGTAAATATATGATCGTCGGAACTGCATTCCATGATTTTGCATACCGGCTGTGTGATGTTTTAACCATCCTTCTTTACTCCGCTATACTGGAATGGGTGGGAAGGAAATACTCCAATCTTCATGGTGAGATCTCGATGGCTGAGAATCTGTTCCTTTTGATTTTATGTTTTTTTACCAGACAGACCGTTATTAACTATGGCTGGAGCCAGTTTCAGCATAACAACACTCTGATTTCAAATTTAGCCTCTACTGCAGTGGCGGCCGGCGGCATTTCGCTCATTATCTTCTCCGCCTACTATGCTGACCGGAAACTGAGTCTGCTGCTTGCAAATGAGAAAAACATAATACTGGAAAAGCGGATTGCAGCATGGCAGGGAGAAGAAAAACAACTGGCTGGCTTTCGTCATGATTTTAAAAACCACATGTTATGTTTAAAAAATCTCCTCTCAATGAATAAAAATCAGGAAGCCATAAAGTACCTGGATTGTATAACCGGAACCGTTAATTCTTTTTATCCGGATTATTCTTCGGGAAATGCTTATGCAGATGCGGTCATACGGGAAAAACTTGCTCTTGCGCGCACCTGGGGCATCCGCATGGAAACGGATCTCATCTTCCCCGCCTCTGATCTGATTGATCCTGCTGACCTGTGTATAATTTTAAGCAATGCACTGGACAACGCACTGGAAGCCTGCAGGAAATCAAACTGTCAGACTGATGTCCCGATTATAAATGCCTCCTTCTGTGTCCAAAGCTCTTTTTTGATAATTGAAATAACAAATCCGATTCCTTATAACCGGAAGCTTAAAACCACCCTCTTACCTTCAACAATAGAAGAGTCTCATCTCCACGGAATTGGTCTGTCCAATATTCGTGATGCCGTAGAACGCTGCCATGGTACTCTGGAACTGTCAATTTCGGAAGAGATATTTCATTTCTTCGTAATGCTCCCCCTTTTCCCACTTTCCATCTAATCAAAAACCGTTTATACCAGGATCTTTACCGTTTACGCTTTTATGATTATATCAACTATGTATCTGCCGAATAAATAATCAGAATACAGGGAATGAAATGTATATTGGTAAAATGGAAACTCAGACAGCAAAACTAAATGCTGCTTCGATCAATCGCTCCGCTCATAAGAAACATCAGGCGCTCTATGGAAAAAATAAGGTGAAGGAACAGACCGATAATGTGAAAATTACACCTGCCGGAAAAAAACAAAGTATGCTGAAGCAGCTGATGAATCAGAAGCAGTTTATTCTGGAAAAAAAACAGGCAATGCTGGATTCTGCCCAGACAAACGGCGCAGACAGCATGAATGAAAAGCTGAAAGAATATGAGAAGCAACTAAAAGCAATTGACGACCAGATAGCACAATTACAGACCGACGAACCGGATGATGCAAAATCCGTTTCTAATGACCAGACCGGTACTATCTATAAAAAACCAAGATCCAAAGAAGAAGCACAGTCAGAACAGTTAAATGAGATAACAAAATTATCAGCCGGAGTGTCCCAGGCAGAGATAATCTCTTCAGCCAAAGACCATATTGACGGAAAGATAAAAGTCTTGAAAAGTGAGATTGAATCCGGTAATGGGAACACGAAACAGAAAATCGAAGATGTGGGCAGGCTGCAAAACCAGTCTGATGAACTGGCCACACAGAAGTCTGAAAAAATAGGTGAAATAAATACTGCCGTTACCACTCAGACTGAAGCCGGGGAATACGAAACAGAAGCAGATAGTTGATAAGTATTTTTTTAGACAAAAAAAGCGGGGTGCTACAAAACCATTAGTTTTGCAACACCCCCTTCCCGTATTATCCTCTATCTGTCATTTAAATAATTCATGATTCCCATATGAATGGTATACGCCACCCGGTCCTGATAATCCTCAGTATTCAAAAGTGCCGCTTCTTTGGAATTTGTTAAGAATCCGCATTCCACTATTACAATCGGCGTCCTTACATGCAGCAGCAGATAATAGTTATCATTCGGCTTTGCAAGCCTGGTATTCTTCTCTCCCATCAGGAAATCAAACCGTTTTTGTATAATTTCGGCAAGCTTTTTACCTTTTTCCGATTTTTTATAATAAAACACCTGTCCCCCTGAGATCTCCTCCTGATGATAACTGTTTTGATGAATACTCACTGTCAGCGCAGGTTTGACATCATTAATAATATCGCATCGCTTTGTCATATCTGCCATCTTTTTTCTGCTGTCTTTGGCTGAGTAAAGCCCATTATCGTTATCTCTTGTCAGAACAACATCCACATCTGATGCTTCCAGATATTTTTTCAGCTTCATAGCGATCTTCAGATTAATATCTTTTTCCAGGGTGCCGTCAATACCGATTTTTCCAGGATCATTTCCACCATGCCCTGCATCAATTGCTACCACCGGTCTTTTCTTTCCCGCAGAAGCGGCGTTATTTACTGCTGCCAGCTTACCCGCATGACTTGATATGACATAAACCAATATCAGTAAAATCACCGCCATAAACGGTTCCCATTTTTTTAATTTCACACTCTTTACCCGATTCACATTCTTATTGAATTATACTTTTTGGTGAATTAAAAAAGAACCGGTACAAACGACTTTCCTTTATTTAACACTTAATGTATTATAATCTCGGGCTCCGTCGGCAGTGATCCACTCCAGATACTGGGATAAAATACTGGGATAGCCTTCATTCTGCCACAACTTATACCCCTGTTTTGCCATGACCTTCTCACGGATATCAGCTACTTTTCCTTCAAAGCACGCACTATTCAGCTCAGCATACACCTTCGCCATCATGTCCTTTTGATATTCATTCAGACCCTGCACGGAATTTAGTCCTTTCAGCTCATCCTGAGCCTGATTATAAAATACCTTGTTCAGATATTTTTTTCCATACTCGCTGAAATTTAAAAGATTTTTATCCGTGTTTCCTGTTTTTTCTGCCCAGGCTTTCATATCCAGAGTTTTGGTATGATATTCGAAGGTTCCTTTCTCTCCATACTCCAATACCCCGTACAGGCAGGGCGGTGTGGAAAGTGAACCTGTCACAATCTCATAAATTCCGGAATCATCATGTGATCTTTTATAATGCTGGACATGAAGATGTCCGCTTAAAAATAATGGAACCTCCCAGCTCTCCAGCTGATCAATGAGCTGCTCGCTGTGTTCAATGGTACAATCCTGAAGATAGACTTCACTTTCATCAAGCAGATTGTGATGCGCCACTGGAATGACATTCATATCCAGATTCCAGGCTTCCTCCATCTGTTCTTCAATCCAGCTGTATGTATCATCTTTTATCATGCCGCCTACCAGATTTTTGGGATCATACTGGCAGCTGTCAAGCATCAATGCCCTGGTCTTATCATTAATCTGGTATATATAGCTTAAAGAGGAAGGATCCCTGCTGACCGCCTCACTATAACCAAATTCATCATAAATCTCTTCAAATTCTTCCGGCGTAATGCTATCCGTACTGATAATGGACTCTCCTTCAAATCGGGAGGCTTCAGGATTATTAATATCGTGGTTTCCCGGAATGACGATAACGGGAATGCCTGCTTCCTCAATGGACTCCAGCTTCCCAGCCAGCTCTAAATGGCTCTCCCTTTCCCCGTTATAAGTTAAATCTCCCTCTAATATTACAACATCCGGTTTTTCCGCCTTCACTTCTTCAATAAATGCATCGGTAATTTCCCAAATATACTTCATCACTTTTCCATCTCCGTGATCAGCCGTATATTCATAGCTTTTCTGCATGTCGGTTAAATCCCTGGCCAGATAATGAATATCCGTAGCAACCACAATTCTGGCGGTTTCTTCTTCCGGCTCATTCGGTTGTTCTGGAATTGATGCCTCAGTTGTCTTTGGAGTCTCTGCTGCAGAAGAAGCCGGAACCTCTGTAACTGTTGTCTCTGGCTGCACCGTACTCTCTTCCTGCGTAGTTTCTGGCAATTCTTTTTTTAAAGAACAGCCGGAGGACACACATATGGCTGCCGTCAATGCTGCCAATAATACCCACTTTTTCATAACCTGACCTTCCTGCTTATCCCTTTCCTATGTTATTCCTGATCCAGCCGGACTTCTTCCCATAAATCAGCCGGCTCAAATCCCAGCTTCCAGCATGCCACGCCAGCCAGATCGTATTGACGGATCAGATTCATCTTAAGCCCGATGGAACGTTCCTCTTCAAGCCATACGGCCTTTTTGCCTTCTTGTGTCTGAAGTTCGCCATAATACTGGCCCAATTCCTCCTGCCAGTACAGCTTTACATCATTTTTCCTGACCCATTCCCTGGCATTTGCTATTCCTATGGAAGATGACGAAGTTTTACCATCTGTTCCTTCTGTCCATATTCTGGTATAGAATGGAATTGCATTTATGACCTTTTCCTTTGGCACCTCTTTAAGAGTACCCTTAATTCCATTTTCCACATACTGAATGGATGAAACAGAACCTGCTTCTCCTCCCGCATAATGCTCATCATACCCCATGATAATCACGTAGTCAGCCACGATTCCCTGTTCCTTTCGATTATAAAATTCATTCCCTGGGACAGGGACATAATTATCCACGGAAAGGACGAGTCCATTCTCCCTGCAAGGGATAGACAACTCCCTGATAAACTGTATATAATGAGGCCCTGCTTCTTCTTTAATGCCTTCAAAATCCAGGTTAATCCCATCAAATCCATAGGTCTTAGCCTCTGCCATCAACGCATCAATCAGCTTCTTTCTGGTAGATGTTTTTGACATCAGTATCTCGGTATTTACATCAGAACTGAAATTATTAATAAGTGCCCATACTTTTAATCCTTTTTTATGAGCCTTTTTCACATATTCCGCATCTGCCAGTGATCGAAAACCGCCTTCATTATCGGTTAGTTCATACCATGTGGGAGAGATAACGTTAACACCGGCTGTGTTGGCTATAAGACTGTCAAAAGTAGCATTCCCGTCTGCTTTCGTCATCTGGTGCCACACCAGACAGACGGGCTGGTCCATGGTTGTGTTCTTATAAACCGGCTTTTCAAAGGAACTTACAGATGCCTCTTTCTGACTTTTTCCAAGACGTCTGCCTTCAACATACCCAATGAAACCATCTTCTGTCCGGATCTTAACCCATTTATTCATAGATTCCAGAACCGTCACTCTGCTTCCCGGTAGAATGTGAGTTGTGACCGGACTCTTTATTCCCCCTTTGATACGTACATTGCCGCTTTTCATAACCGGAGCCCGTTCTTTATCCGTCCAGTTATTGTTAATAAACACTCGCTTATATTGGGAGGCATCATACGCGGTAAATTCAGCATCTGTATAATTGGCCACAAGTCCCATTGATAAATATACATCATCTTCCCGAATCTGTATCAGGGAATTTCCGGTAGCTCCCCTTGTATCAGAATTTGCATAAACTATGGAATCAGGCAGGGCATATACCAGCAGCTTCTCGTTACTGTCCCAGTAAAAGCGCTCATTTAACATCTCATTGATCCATCGGATCGGAAGATATGTCTGGCCATCTATAAAAAGACCTTTGGTTTCCTGAAGATTATCATTTAAATAAACTGCAACTTCATCACCTGTTACTCCAAAAAACTCAGTCAAATCCGCCTGCTCACTGGATGGAATATACTGTTCCAGAAACCGGCTTCCAACAAAACCGGCAACGACCAGTAAAATCAATCCCAGTGCCACCACAACCGGCACCGCTTTCTTCTTCATCTGTTTTCCTCCTGATTATGGATCGTATCTTCTGAACTTAACTCTTTAATATCCCCTAGATTATATCATACTTCTTTATTTTTGGAATTTACATTTTCATTACATTCTGATCCCCAATCCCTCCCTGGCGCGCATAAATTGATTCTCTCAGGGCTGAAGATGGAATCCGTACGCGCCCCTGATGGCATTTCCCCGAAGATTACCGGTTGTAGACACGGTCAAACCGGATTTCCTGCAGCTTACCGGTTACCTCATCGGGAACGTAATCTGCCATATAAAAGCTGTCATCCTCCCTTATCTCAAATATTTTTTCCCAGTCTGTCTCAGGAAGTTCCTCTCCGTCAATCACAATGGATACTCCTTTGTTCCTGTATCGTTTCAGTCCTTCCAGATACTGGGTTCTTTTCCCCTCTTTCCAAATACTACTATCTTCTTTATTCATATTCACCTGACCCCGTTTTTTCTTTCGTACTGTTTAAAATAAGTGTTCGTAAAAGCGTATGGTCTCAGCGGTGACAGAAAATGGGTCGGTTGCAAGTGGAATTCTTCTGACAGGATTCCTCAGTTTTTTTTCCAGATTCTTTCTTGCCTCCTCACTTCCAAATGATACCAGAGTATCCCAGCCTTTATCCGCTTTCCTCTCTCTTCTTACAAAATCCAGAAACTCGTTTATCTGCCACTCGCTCAGACTTCCGATCAAAAATTGCCTGCCGCACCTGTAAAACTCTTCCAGATTTCCCTCCTTTACAGTCCCATAATCCACAATCACAGCCTGATAATCAGACTTTTTACACAACAGCAGTGTGTCTATTCCCGCTTTTTCAAAATAGTCTGTCTCCAGAATCCGAAATGAATTATCTCCCTGTTTTTTACCGGAACAGGCAGTTTTCATAGATCCAAAAGCGCTGTGACAGTTCCATTCCAATACCGCACACCTCAATCGTTTCACACCGCATAAATATCCGGCTGTCATAATTGCAAAGTGTGTTACCCCTGTGCCTCTGCCGGTACCAATGATGCCAATAAATTCCGGCACTCTTCTCCGTTTAAAAGGAATCCATGAATTCCATGATCCTCTTACCCTTAATTTCATAAGGTATACTCCTCTCCATACAGCTCTACCTGGACCTGCATTTGCGAGTCATGCTTCTGACCCAGTTCAGAAACCGTTTTTTTATACTTTTCTTCCTGTTCCCGGTTAATATTACATTAATTAAAGCCTGATAAAATGCTTCCGTTTCATCACGGACAGTGAACGGGTCTGAGAAAAAAGGAGCCCGGAAAAGAAAAGAGGGTTTTACACCTTTTGGCAGAAAAAGTTTCGCCCCGGCAGAGCTATGGTTGAATATGACTGCATAGGGTATTTTAGATTTCATAACTGCTTCTACAGCATCACAGGCACGGGAACTGCTCCAGATACTGGCATCACACACCAGAATCAGTGCATCCGGTGCCATGCCAACCGCCTGGCACAGATTCTCTCCCCAATCCAGGAGACGCACGCCAAATGGCGGATCTTTTAATTTCACCCCTGGGCCGTAGTATGGTTTTATAATCAGATTTCTGTAATGCAGCAGTCCGTAACTGTCGCGTTTTGCTTTTGTGAATTCAGAAAGGCCGGTACCCATAAATGAGTCCAGTTTTTCTTCTAATAAGTTGGGATATCCCTGATTTCTAAGGTAGACAGACAGGCCGATACCGATGTGGGTTGTTCCTGCCCCAGATTTGCTCCCGGAAAGAGCAATTGTAAGAGATGATGTTTCCAGACGTTTTTTTGCATCCGTTCCAGTATCTTTTAACAGACAAAGCTGTTCCATAAGTTCCTGTGCCGTTTGGAACCTGTTTTCTTTCTCTTTGCATACGCATTGGCTGATAACGGCCAAAAGGCCGGAATCCATTGACTGGTCTGTCTGATAAGGCAGTACTGGAAATTTTCCGGTGTACAGATAATTAAGGACCGCACCAATGGAAAAAATATCCGTTCTCTCATCAAGCACTCCATTTGTCGTGTATTGCTCCGGTGCGGCGCATCCCACCGTACCATACCGTTCTCCCGGCTGATTAGCCTCTTTCAAACAAGCTGCCAGTCCGAAGTCGATCAGTTTAATGGTATCATGGCATAATAACAGGTTCTTCGGCTGTAAATCCAAATGTAATATAGGGGTTGTTCCTGCGAGATGCAGGTAATTAATGATGCTGGCAAGCTGAATTCCATAAAATACGGTCAGCTCCCGCGATAGATGACCCTGTCTTTTTACAAGATCATATAAAGAATCTCCTTCCAGATACTCTTCAATCAGATAACTATAATATTCGTCTTCTTCTACGTCATAAATTATGGGAATTCCAGGATGGCGCAGTTCCTTTAAGATCAATGCCTCGCGCCTGAATTGTTCATAATCGAGAAAGCTTTTGGATACCCGCTTAATTGCCCTGTATTCCTCAAGCCCAAGATGAACCGCCAGAAAAACAGTACCTTCCCGACCGGTTCCCAAGATGCCGCATAGCTGATATTTACCAAACAGAACGGTGCTTACGAAAATCACCTCCTTATGTCTGTCCAATATCATCTCCTGGAAAATATTGTAATATAAGATCAATTATTTTTCAACTATTTTATAGTTTTTTAACAAAAAAACACCCATCTTTCGACTGGTGCTATGATCTATATGGATAATGCAAAGTGAATCAGCAAATCTACACATTGAAGACTTACATAAGAATATATTAAATTTAATCGTTGAAAAGAATCGTACCATATGTTATATTAGAATTACAAAGAGTAACCGCCACACAAGGTGGAAGCTCCCAGATAAAGCAAAATGTCCTAACGGACACCGCCTATCCTGTTCGCGGCAGGGTAGGCTATTTTTTTAACTTATCTATGTAAGTCAGCAATGCCAAGATAAACGTTGCAAATAAAAGCATGTCTGCAAATGAAAACATATCCGGCACCACCTCCCCTCCCCTAACCGTCATATAGAAGTTGCAGAGAAATTACAGAAATAGTATCATATTAGTATCACGATAATAGTTTAAATTGCAAAATCCCAGTAATTAGATAGGATACCCGTATTTTTGCATATAAACCTTAAAATTATATAAATTTTTTCACATAGTAATTGCCTTTTTGCTATAATATATAGTATAGTTATGTTGAGGAAGTATGTAGAAATTATTCACCATTTTAAAAAGAACAGGAAGTGATCCTATGAAGATAGAACGTATCAATGAAAATCAGATCCGTTGCACGCTTACAAGCTTTGATTTAAGCGTCCGAAACCTAAATTTAGGCGAACTTGCCTATGGCAGTGAAAAAGCCCGCAACCTGTTCCGCGAGATGATTCAAAAAGCCTCTAACGAAGTGGGATTTGAAGCCGAAGACATTCCTCTCATGGTAGAAGCAATTCCGTTATCCAACGAAAGCGTGATGTTAGTAATCACCAAAATCGATGATCCGGAAGAATTAGATACAAGGTTTGCAAAATTTTCACCAACAACAGACGAAGATCCGGATTCCATGCCGGCAGATCTGGCAAGCGAGCTTTTAGAAGGTGCAGACGGCCTGTTAAATTTGTTGGGAATCGACAAAAAAGAAGAGCCGGAAGAAGAAAAACCAAAAGAGCAGTCCAATGCTTCCTCAGTAAGAATCTACTGTTTTCAAAGTCTGGATCAAATTTCTGATGCCGCAAAGATCATCGGACAGGTTTATGATGGCAGCAATACTTTATATAAAAAACCAAATACCAGACAGTATTATCTGGTCATAAGTAACACCCCGGAGAAGTCTCTGGACTTCAGCCGTGTATGCAATCTTCTCGCAGAGTACGGAACCAAGATTCATCAGGATTACGCTTCCGAAGCGTACTACAAGGAACATTACGAGGTCCTGATTGAGGGGAATGCCCTTCAGTCACTTTCACGACTTTAATCCGTTCCTTTGTTCATAGTACTTCATCACAAATCAAAATGAGGTTCGGCCCATAATACGGGTCGAACCTTATTTTTAAATTTCTCCGCTATCCTGAAAATAATTCGAAATCAGTTCCAATGTAGCATCTGTCTCCCTGCAGGAAACCAAAATCCAGTCATGGATCATGCCTGCTCCCTTTCTATAAACAAGTTCAGTTCCAATAAGGCTACCCGCCCGCTCTGCAAGCAATTCACAGTCTGGCGTCATAATATCCTCTGTTCCCGAAAAGATAAGAATTTTCCCCAGATGGTTCCAGTCCCCATATATAGGGGATACGAACGGATGATCAGAAGGCAGAGGACCGCAGTAGCGCATTCCAGCTTCCTTTAATGCTTCTTTAGGAAGTAAATGATCCCCTTTTCTGGCGATCTTTATCATAGGATTATCCAATGTAATATCCAGCCATGGCGAAATCGCCGCCGTCTTAACCGGCATAGGCAGATCATGAATATCCCGAAGTTCCTGTAAAAAAGAAAGAGCCAGACCTCCTCCGGAAAAGTCTCCCATAAAAAAGAATTCATCTTCCGGATATTCTTTGATTAGGCTTCTGTAAACATGAAGCAGATATTGGCGTACTGCCAGAACATTATGTTCCGGTGAGAGGGGACAAAAAGGAATGGTCACCTTTATTCTCTGTGAGAGTGCAAAATATTCTGATATATTCACATACCGGAGGGAGGGTTCCAGTGTATAAGCACCGCCCGGCAGCAGCAAGATATGCTTCTTGCTGGTATAACTGCCGTTGATCGTTATTCCTCCGAATCCATCTGTGTACCATTCCTTCACCCTGACTTTCCTGGTAAAATGATCCCGGTTGATTTTATTACCGCCTCTTGGCGGTGCTGCAAGCTTTGCTTCCATCTTCTTTTCTGCATTACCGATGCCTGCAAAAAATTTTATCATTTGTATTTTTACACTCACAGCTGTCCTTCTCCTTCCCGCTAAAGATTATGAATCAGGCCTTGCAGGCCCTGTCCAGTTTTCTTAATTCATAGATAATAAACTGACTGACGATCACTGCTGATGTAATATCAGCCAGCGGTCCGGCATATAAAATACCGTTCAGTCCGAAATACAGAGGCAGAATCAGAAGCAGAGGAATTAACAGCAGAAGCTGTCTCAGCATGGATAAAACAGATGCTTTTAAAGGCTGTCCGGTAGACTGGAAATAGCTGGTGCTGACAACCTGAAATCCGGCTGTAAAAATTCCAAGCATGTAAATCCTTAAGCAGCGCTCTGCAAATATGTTAAACTCAGGATCCTGGGTACCAAACAGACTTAGAATTGCTCCCGGAAAAAGCTGACATAACAGCCACCCGCATACTGCCACACTAGTCGATGCTGTTGCTGCAACCAAAAATGTTTTTCTAACCCGTTTTGGCTGATTAGCACCTTTATTAAAACCAAAGATTGGCTGAGATCCAATTCCGATCCCAAGGCAGACTGACACCAGAATCATACCGATCTTGTTGACAATTCCCATGGCACTCAGTGCCACATCTCCGCCTACCGTAGTCTGATTCCCATAAAACACCAGAGAATTATTCATGACAACCTGCAGTATGGTAGTAGCCACCTGAGTGATTCCGCTGGAGATTCCAAGCGGGAGTGCCTGACGGCATATTTCAAGATCAACACGCATGGCATTTTTGTGCAGACGCATGTTTTTACCTTTTTTAATAAAATATACGATTAAAGTCACCGCTGATATAATCTGGGAAGTGATGGTTGCAATCGCAGCACCTGTAACCCCCCATTTAAATACGAAAATATAGATCGGATCCAGTATGGTATTTAAAAATGCTCCGATCAGCATGGCATACATAGACAGGGCAGGACTTCCGTCCGTTCTTGCCATATTGCTTAAAACCACTGCCAGCATATTGAATGGAGTTCCGATCAGAATTACAGAAGTATACTGCCTGGCATATTCCATAGTATTCTCTGTAGCGCCAAAAAGCTTTAACATCGGATCTAAAAATGCAAAACCACAAACCACTACAACTGCACTTGCTGCCAGAGTAAGAACCGTCACTGTGCCAAGAGTTTTTTGTGCTTCCTCTTCCTTCTTTTCACCAAGCTTGATGGCTGCATAAGCACTTCCGCCTGCACCCAAAAGTGTTGAAACTGCTAAGAGAATTGTTACAATGGGGAAAGCTATGGTGGTAGCCGCATTTCCCAGATAACCAATCCCCTGTCCGATAAAGATCTGATCCACGATGTTATAGATTGAATTAACCAGCATCGCGATAATTGCAGGAAGTGCAAACTGCATCAGAAGATGTCCGATTGGTTTGTAGCCTAAGGGATTCCCTCCCTGATTTATCTTATTGTGTTCCATAAAGTGTGTCATTCCTTTCCTTTGTCCCTTGTTGTAAAATGATGTGCATTAGAAGCCATTCTTATAAGCAGCTGTTCTGCCTGCTTACGCTCTTCTTCTGTAAACTCCGCTAAAATTATATCCGCCCACTCGTCTACACACTCTAATGTCTTCTCAACAACCGGCTTGGCCTGGTCTGTTAAATAGATTCGCCGAACCCGTTTATCCTCTTCTTCTGTTTCAGTCCGGACATATCCCTCTTCTTCCAGTTTTTTTACCGCCCGTGTAGCTGTTGCTTTATCATAGTGGCCATTTAACGCCATATCATGAAGATTCATGCCTGGATTTTTAAAAATCTGCAATAAAAAAAACTGTTGTCCACAGCCTATCTGAAAAGAGGATAACCGGTTTGCGTAAAACATATTATTAAGCCGCTGGAGAATCGAAATATATTTTCCGATTTCCCTGTGTTTATCCAAATTATTCACCTCCTGGTATCACTCGAAAACAGCATAACACAAAATAGTTG
This sequence comes from Lacrimispora amygdalina, assembly GCF_900205965.1. Taxonomy (GTDB): domain Bacteria; phylum Bacillota; class Clostridia; order Lachnospirales; family Lachnospiraceae; genus Lacrimispora; species Lacrimispora amygdalina_A. Next base: position 144,989 of record NZ_OAOF01000008.1, on the reverse strand, counting down.
CACTCGCAACTATTTTGTGTGAATAACGCTGAAAAAATAATAGCAAACGGACCGGTGCTGAAACCGGTCCGTTCTTACCTTATCTTATTTGTATTACTAATTCTGGAAAATCTGGCAGGCTCTGCTGCAGGCAGCCTCTGTTGCCGCACATCCTCCCAGTGCCGTCTCCCTCAGTTCAAATGGTATGGAACGGCCAACTACCATCATGGTCTCCACCATCTGGTCAAACGGAATCAGCTGGCGGATTCCGGAAAGTGCCATCTCTGCACAAACCAGGGCATTGGAGGCGCCTATCACATTACGGCTCTGACACGGACATTCTACCAGTCCGGCTACCGGGTCACAAACAAGCCCAAGTAAATTCACAATCGCCGCGGAAGCTGCATCCATGCACTGCTGGGGCGTTCCTCCCATAATTTCAGCCGCAGCTGCAGCAGCCATGGCAGAGGCTGCACCTACTTCAGCCTGACAGCCAGCCTGGGCACCTGCGACGGAGGCATTCCGCATAATTAAATATCCGATGGCGCTTGCGGTGAAAAGTCCGTCAATAATCTGCTCATCATCAAGTGAAAATTCTTCCTCAAGGGCCAGTAACAGACCAGGAAGGACACCGGAACTTCCGGCAGTGGGCGCCGCCACAATCAGACCCATGGAAGCATTGACCTCTAAAACAGCCAGCGAATATGTAATCGCCTTGGAAAGCATGCTTCCGCATATGGATTTCCCCTGTCTTCTTCTGTCCCTTACCTTTTTCGCCTCTCCTCCGATGAGTCCTCCGATGGAGGGCACCGGTTCATCTAAGGGCTTATGACAGGCTTCTTTCATAATCCGGAACGCTTCCTTCATTCGTTTAGTTATCTCTTCTTCGGACGCTCCAAATTCACTGATCTCACGCTGACGCATGATATCGGAGATCCGGCAGTCGTTCTCTTCACACAATTGCAGTAACTCTTGTCCTGATATAAAATCCATAGCTCCTCCTAAACCTGAATCAGCATTACATCTTCTACTTTTTCATGTTCCCGCAGTTTATCAAGAAGCTCCTGGGGAATCTCTTCATCTGATTCCACCACAGAATAGGCAGTCGCCCCTTTATTTTCCCGGTACAGACGCATAAATGCAATGTTAACATTTCTCTCGCTTAAGCAGGTAGCAATATAAGCCACCATTCCGGGATAGTCCAGATGCCGGATTACCAGAGTGGAGTACTCTCCTGTAAAATCAACATCAACGCCGTTGATTTTAATAATCTTTACCTTACCGCCGCCTACTGACACTCCTCTGACAGACATGAAAGATCCATCTGCGCCGGTTAAATGAATCTCAACGGTATTGGGATGAACTTCGGTTTCTTTTTCATTGGTTACAAAGGAATAGGATAACCCCTGTTCCTTTGCAAGCTCAAAAGAATTCTTTATTCTCAAATCGTGAGTTTCAAACCCCAGCATTCCACCCAGCAGGGCACGGTCTGTACCGTGCCCCTTGTAAGTCCTGGCAAAGGAACCGTATAGTACGAATTCAACTTTTTTAATAGAACCAGGAAATAATTTTCTTGCCAGAAGTGCAATCGCTACGGCACCAGCCGTATGGGAGCTTGACGGGCCCACCATATTGGGACCGATCACATCAAATATACTGATTGACGACATACATCTGCTCCTTTCAAAACACCTAGTCCCGTTTTTCTTTCTTAATATGCTTACAGTAGAACGCTTCTACCAGCGCACTGATTGCATTGTCACCGGATACGTTACAGGCAGTTCCAAAGCTGTCCTGTGCAATATACATTGCCTGTAAAAGACTGGCAATGTCTCCCACTGCCGGAATTCCCACAATCGGGAAAAACGGAGTAGCTGTAAAGATGGAACCACCCGGAGCTCCCGGAGATGCCACCAGTGCAATTCCTAAAACGCAGATAAACGGAAACAGCGTAAGGAAACCGTGAGGCATTCCATAGATCAGTAACGTCGCTGTCACACAGCAGGTAATGGTTATCATGGAACCTGCCATATGAATGTTGGCGCATAACGGCACGACGAAATTACGGATCTCCTCAGAAACCCCATTGTTCTGTGCACATTTAATATTAACCGGTATAGTCGCTGCAGAAGACTGGGTACCAATTGCTGTTAGATATCCCGGAATCTGATTCTTTAACATGGTAACAGGATTGCGTTTTGTTATGGTTCCTGCAATCGTGAACGCAATTAACAGGTAAAGCATATGCAGGATAATTACAACAAGGAATACCTTCCAAAGTACGGACATAATGGCAAATGTAGTCCCCTGATAAGTCATTTTCGCAAAGGTCCCGCAAATATACAGGGGCAGAAGGGGAATAATCACACGATTTAAAACCTTAGTGATTATTTCAGAAAGCTCCTTCACTACATTATAAAGGGCATCGCCGATTTCCTTTCCTCTCATTGTACTAATCGACACACCCAGTACAAAAGCTAATACTACTGCTGCTGTTGTTTCAAGCAAAGGAGTGATGGTCAGGGAAAAATACCCTCCAATTGCTCTGTCGCTTGCAGCAGCCACTTTGGAAACAACCTCCTGATTAACAAAGGTGGGGAAAAAGTTACTGGCTACAAAATAAGCAGCACTTCCTGCAAGCAGAGTCGATGCATAAGCAACAGCAGCTGTAAATGCAAGCAGTTTGCCTGCTCCCTGTGTCAGATCTGCAATTCCCATTGTTACAAAAGCTACAACCATCAGCGGAATGACGAACATTAAAAACTGTTTAAATAAATCTGCCGCTGTAATCAAAATGGAGATTACAAAACTTGGAGCGTACAGTCCCAACAAGATACCAATGACAATGGCAATGATTAATTTGGGAACAAGTCCAAGTTTCTTTTTCTTTCCTTCCATTTCAATACCTCCCTTTCGTTTGTGAATAAAATTTTTTTTATTTTTCATAGGTTTAAGTGTAATTTATTTTATCACAAACATGATACAAATGCAATATTTTTGTGTTATTACGCAAAAAATAAAATGTCCTACGTTATTTTTTGTTTGTTTTGACAAACAACGCAGGACAATTTTTTATTCCTTTTAACTTCTTAGTTAAAATTTGCTTATAACTTATTCTCTTTTTCAGCCGTTGATCCGGCATTACGAATATGCATATATACTGTATTTTTTGAAATATCCAGAAACTCCGCTACCTTAACCACCGCGTCCTTTAAGGTAAATACGCCCTGCTGGCACAGGATATTGATAATCTCCTTATTTTTAAGAGAGGGAAGAATCTGGTCATTGCCCATCACCTCGTTTCGTACCTCGGTAACCTTACTATAAATCAATTCATCCAGATTACTGGCAAAAGTCTCAGTTTTAACCTGGGCGCGGGAGGACATCTCCGGTATAAATCCGGAAAGAATCTCAGAAAAACTTGTGTTTAAATAAAAATTAATGCAGAGCAATCCAATTATCCGGCCCTCTTCTCCCCGTACAACAATCGTTGTGGATTTTAAAGGTTCACCCTTTTTGTTCTTCGTGAAATATGAAATGTAACCCTTCTCCCCTTCTTTTTTTATCTCTTCCAGCATCTGGAGAGCCAGATCTGTTATGGGCATCCCTTCTGTCCGCCCGGTATGATGTCCATTAATAATTTTAATCACAGAATGCTCTGTATCCTCCAGGCTGTGAAGCACCATCTCATAACCGCTCCCCAGATAATCTGCCAGCCCTTCCAATAAAACCTTATAGGAATCCAGTATGATCCGATCAATCAGCGTCAAATGCACATTATAATCCTTCATTGAAACCCTCCTCTTGTTCAGCTATATGAGGAAACACCCATAATTTTTAAAGATTATATCACGCGCTGAAATATTTTTCAATAAAATCACCAGATTTCAGATAAAATAATGTAAAATATTACATTAATAAAGTCCGGTCCACACGGAACCGGACTTACTATATATAAATTGTTTTCTATACTATCTTCTGCTTAATAAAGAAAAGAAGGGAAGCAAAATCACCAGTATCCTTAAAGAAACGATTTCTGTCAACCGGCAGCCCTGCGTACATCAGCTGGCTTCCGTAATATTCCCCGGTATCCCCATCCGCGGTTACCTGATAGAGCATATCCTCACAAAGTCCGGCAAACTTAAATCGAAGCCAGCCTGCATTTGCCGGGTTTAAAATCTGATAATAAGCAGCAATCGCCTGTGTCTGGTCCTCTGAAACCACCATCCATGCAGTATCATTACCTTCAAACGGACTTTTCAGCCGGTAAAACGTTCCCTGGTGCAAAAGTTTCCTGTTTTCCTTATAAATTGCAATCTGCTCTTTGACCAGCTGTATTTCTTCCTCATTTAAGTGATTTAAATCCAGCTCATATCCGAAGGCGCCAAAAAACGCTGCATTTCCTCTTGTTTTTAAAGGAGTGATCCGATGGATCTGATGGTTGGGAACAGCTGAAATATGGGCACCGATACTGGATACCGGATATACCATACTGGTCCCGTACTGGATTTTCAGTCTGTCTATGGCATCCGTATTGTCACTGCACCACGCCTGCGGTGCATAATAAAGCATACCAGGATCAAATCTGGCACCTCCGCTGGCACATGATTCAAAGAGAATCTCAGGAAAATCATGAATCAGGCGGCTGTAAAGATCATAAACGCCCAGAATGTATTTATGCATCACCATGCCCTGTTCGTTATTTGGCGTACTTCTCGAAAAGCATTCCGTAATATAACGGTTCATATCCCATTTAATATAGGATATTTTTGCCCCTTCTATTACCTGTTTCAACATTTGGTAGATGGAATCCACGATCTCACGTCTGGAGAAATCCAGGACATGCTGCTGCCTGCTGGGTGTTTCATAACGACCTGGAGCAGAGATAATCCAGTCCGGATGCGCCTCATAGAACCTGCTGTTTTTATTGACCATCTCCGGTTCAATCCATAAACCGAACTTAAGCCCCATGGCTTCAATTTTTTCGGACAGGCCCGATATGCCTCCCGGCAGTTTTTCTTTGTTTACATACCAGTCTCCCAGACCGCGGTCATCCTGGCTGCGGTCCCCAAACCAGCCGTCATCCAGCACAAACAGTTCCACTCCTGTTTCTTTCGCTTTCTTTGCAATGGAAAGAATCTTTTCTTCATCAAAATCCATATAGGTGGCTTCCCAGTTATTTAACAGAACAGGTCTCTCCCTGTCTCTCCAGTATCCTCTGGCGAGCCTGGTCCGGTACAGACTGTGATAGATCTGGCTCATATGGGATAAGCCCTGATCCGTATACACCAGAACAAGTTCCGGTGTCTGAAACGATTCCCCGGTTTTTAAAGGCCATTCAAAGGTATCGGGGTGGATTCCCATTAAAATTCTGGTGGTATCATGGGCACAGACCTCTGCCTGCGCAAGAAAGCTTCCGCTGTAAACCAGACTGAATCCATAAGCAATGCCGCTGTTTTCTGTCGTCGTATTTTCCGTTAATGCCAGAAATGGGTTGTGTTCCGCACTGCTGATTCCCCTCATGCTGTAAACAGACTGGATTCCCTGTTCCAGCGGCCGACGCTTTACATAACGTTCCCTGGACCATGCACCGGATAAATGTATCATGTCATATCCGGATTCCGGTAAATCCACCGCCCCGCTCATGGCATTTAAGAGCACGATATTTTCCTGTCCGTTGTGTTTGAAACAAGCGTTTCTTGTAATCACCGGTCTCTCTTTGTAAATGGTATAAGTGAGTATTAAATCGGTGTTGATCAAATCATCATGAAGCCTGATCTTTAATGTATCTGCTTCCCCATCCTCTTCTGTATAAGTGGAAGGAAGGGGTTCAATGGAAGGTTTTCCCTTTAAAATGGTGTGGTCTGCATAGATGAAATTTGTAACTCTGCTGCCATTTTCCTGTCTGACCGAATATGCGCCATACCGGTAATCTCCGGTTCCATATGCCGGATACTCCTGTTTTGTATACTGCAGGCATAAACTGACTGGTTTGGGACAGCTGATTGCCGCATGCGGGCGCTCACCTGTTTCAAAAAGATACTCAAAGGAGTCCCGGTCCTTAATCCGTTTTCCGTAATATAAATTACCCAGCTGACCGTTCCCCATAATCTGAATGATATAGCTGACCGTCTGGTTATACAGATGAAACTCATTTGCTTGTTGGTGATAAATGATTGGCATAATGTAAACTCCTTTATAATTTTCCTCCTGATGTTGCGATTCCTTCGATAAACTGTTTCTGGAAAATCAGATATATGATAATCATAGGAATACAGGCCAGCAGGGAAGCAGCCATAAGCTCCGGATAGTTTGTCACAAACTGTCCCTGCAGTTTTGCGAGTGCTGCAGAAAGAGGCATGGTATTCTGTTCCGTATTAACAACTAACGGCCACATCAGTTCTTTAAATGCAAACAGTGCTGTGAATATCCCAAGCGCTACCATAGAGGATTTCGTAAGGGGTGCCATGACATACAGAAATGTCTGGCCTATGTTACAGCCGTCAAGTCTGGCCGCCTCCTCTAACGATAAAGGGAGACCCATATATGCCTGACGCAGTAAAAATGTTCCAAACGCTGTTACCAGTCCCGGAAAGAGCAGTCCAAAGGAAGTATTTAACAGACCCAGCCTGCCTACCATCAAATACTGAGGAATAATAAAAATCTGGGTGGGCACCATCATCTGGAATAAAACCAGGGAAAATGCAAGATTTTTTCCTTTAAAATGAAGCCTTCCAAACGCATATCCTGCCAAGGTTGCTGTAAGTACTGCGCATGCCACCCGTTCTACAATAAGTACCAGTGTATTCCAGTACAGCCGTAAGAAATTCATCTTACTGATTACTGATAAAAATGCGTCCTTTTTCCAGACAGTAGGAAAAATGATAAACGGATTCATCTGAGTCGCCTCAGATGCTGTTTTAAAAGCCGTAAGAATCATCCACAGGAAAGGAACCAGCATAATAACAGAGCCTGCCGTTAGTATGAAGTATTGAATACCTGAATTTAATTTTCTATTCTTATCCATCGTTCTCCTCCCTAGCTGTAATTAACCCACTTCTTCTGCCAAAGAAGCTGGATTACCGTAATGATCATAATTACCAGAAGCAGCAGCATGACAATGGCAGAGCCGTATCCTTTGTTCCCCTCAACAAAGGAATATTTATAGAACAGGTAAACCAGGGACTGGGTCTTCACCAGGGCCGGATTCGCCTTTTCCATCATCATATAAATACTGTCAAATACCTGCATGGCTCCGATGACTCTTGTCACTGTGACAAAAAACATGGTGGGGGAAATCAGCGGCAGCGTGATGTAGAAGAATTGTTTCACACCCCCGGCTCCGTCAATTTCCGCAGCTTCATAATAATCTCTCGGAATTTCCTGCAGTCCGGCAAAAAACAGAACCATATTATAGCCGATAACGGACCAGATTCCCACAATGGCTATGGAAATATAAGCAATTCCAGGATCTGAAATCCAGTTTACAGAGGAAAGTCCAATTCGGTTTAAAAGGTGGTTTATTAAACCAAATTCCGAATTATAAAGCCACCTCCACACCATGGCAACTGCTGCCGGAGCTGCGACCATAGGCAGAAAATAGATGGTTCTCCATATGGACCGGCCTTTTATTTTACCATTTAATATGACAGCAAGCACCAGTGCGATTGCTATGGAAAAGGGAACTTCAACAAGCGCATATTTAAATGTATTCCAAAGTGCCTGCCAGACTGTGCCGTCCTTTATCAGCTTGCTGTAGTTACTGAGTCCTACATATACATTACCTTTTCCAAAGGCTCCCGTTTTAAAAAAGCTCTGATAGATGGTCTGAAAGATTGGTATAATATTTAATATCATGAGGCCTGTCATGGTCGGAAGCAAAAAAAGCCAGCCCCACAAAAATTCACTTTTTTCCCGTCTTGATACCGATTTTTCTCTCTTCATGCAGTCCCTCCGCAAATTCGTTAAAAGGGGAGGCATCCCTTGTATCTGCCTCCCCAACCATACCTACTCTTCCGCCAGCATGGCATTCATTTCCTTATCAATATCCTTGCAGACATCCTCTACACTCTTATTTCCATTCCAGGCATCAATCAGTTTTTCATGAATCATATTGGTCCATGCCACCGTTGATTTGGAATATGGACGAATTACTAAATCATCCATCATATCCAGGTAAGCCTGTAAGTTGAAATCCGGGTATGCCTTAATCCAGTTATCTGTGGTGCCCTGATAAGCGGATATTACAATACCAAGATCAGACTGCTTCTGCTGAGCATCTTTCGAACCCATGTATTCAATCAGCTGCCATGCTTCCTCAGGCATGGAGGTATTGGCGGAAGCTGCCCAACCAAGACCATTATAGATGGAAGCACGTCTTCCTGTCGTTTTATCTTTGGGAAGAACTGCAATGTCACAATTAGCCTTTACATAATCATTGTTACACAGCTCTGAAAGCATCCAGGACCCCTGGGTTATCATAGCAACCTTACCGGCTTCAAATAACGCTTCTTCCTTATTCTCTGCTATTACCTCATAAGGCGGAGCGTATCCTTCTTTCATAAGATCCGTAAGGAAGGTCAGTGCCTTTATGGTACCCGGCTGAGTAAAGCCGGAAGATTTTTTGTCATCACTGATTACATAGCCGCCCATGTCATAGACGGGGTTGCACCAGCCTGCCTGGTCGTTGGTCGGACTCACAGCAAAACCATACTGGCTGCCATCGGCCTTCGTAAGCTTTTTCGCCGCATCTGCAAAATCATCCCAGGTCCAGTCTTTGTCAGGATAGGAAACTCCCGCCTCGTCAAACATGGTTTTGTTATACCAGAGAGCGATGGTATCGATGTCTTTGGGAACTGCATACTGCCTGGTTCCCTGCCAGTTATAGATATCTACAATTTCCTTGGGAAATTTATCCATTTCCAGCTTTTTGCTTGATTTAATACGGTCTGTTAAATCCAAAAGCATCTCATACTCTGAGTAACGCGCAATCTCGTTGGAATGCATCCAGAATACATCAGGAAGGGAACCTCCTGTAGCCCCTGCTTCCAGCATGGTCCAGTACTGGTCCCATGGTGTAACCTGAATCTGTGTCTTAATCCCAGTTTCTTCTGTGAAATCAGCCATGATCTTTGTCAGACCAGGTTCCTGGTTTTTATCCCAGATCGCTACAGTAAGCGTTCCGGAAGAGCCGCCCTTTTCCTTTTCTGTCTCCGCTGCACTCGTTGAATCCTGCTTTGCTTCCTGCTTGGTATCCTGTTGTCCTGCTGTCTGGCTGCTTTGCTGGCCGGAACAGCCAATCAGTGCAGATGCAGCTATGACTGCCATAGCTGCCGGTAAACCCCATCTTCGTTTCATTTTGTTACCTCCCATAATTTGTTACTTTTTAATAGTTACAGAATTCCCCCCAATATATTTGTTACTTTTTATTATTATATTCCTCATTATAATTGTTTTTTTGTATATTTTACATAGATTAATGTTGTTTATTTATGGTGTTATGTTACATTTTTGAATTAATCTCCCGAATTCCCTTCCTGTATCTGAGGGGGGATTCCCCCTCTGTCTTCTGAAAACAACGGCAGAAAACAGAGGAGTCGTGAAAACCGCAGGAAAGAGCCGTTTCTGTTATGCTTAAGCTGGTTTCCTCCAACAGCCGTTTTGCTTCCAGTACCCGGTACTCGGTTAGATAATGCTTGGGCGAAACCCCTTTATGCCTCATAAATATCCGGTAGAGATAAGTCCGGTCAATGCCAATAAATCCTGCCACATCTGCAATCTGTATCGGATAGCTGTAATTGTGACGGATATAAGTTTCCGCCTGTTCCAGATAGCTTTTTTCATAGTAAGCTGATTGTGGTGCATTACCCGGAAACCGGGAAAACAAAAGATAGAGGTACCCCCTCATCTCGTCCTTGTTATGGGTGGTACCACCAAACCCATTGACCAGCGCCAGTATGATCTCACGCCACTGGTTTCCGCCCTCAAAACGAAAGAAGTATCCCTCCTCATCACTGCGGTATTCCGATACCAGGCGGTCTGCCTCTGTTCCGGAAAATGCAACCCAGGCATATTCCCATGGCTCTGTGTTATCCGCCTGATAGTAAGTTATTTCCTGAGGCTTAATTAAGAATGCTTCACCTTGCGCAATCCTGTATTCCCTGCCAGAAGTTCTGTAAATACCATTTCCTTTCAGAACAACATGAAGGAGATAATGCTTACGGACTGCAGGTCCGAAAAAATGACCGGGCGCACATTGCTCGTGACCGCAGTAATATATGGTAAGTTCCCTTGCCGATTGATTCATCATCCTACCTCCATACAACAAAATGACAATAATTTGAAACAAACTTCCTATCTTTTTCTATGTTGTGATTATACAATAACCTCATCAGTCAGACAAGAAAAAGAAGGAGGAAAAGCAATGATAAAAATTACTTTTATGGGAGCCGGGAGTACGATATTTGCACGGAATGTCCTGGGCGACTGCATGTGCACACCCGCACTGCGTGACGCTGTAATCGCACTGTATGATATCGATCCCATTAGGCTTTCCGATTCACAGCTTATTTTAAATGCAATCAACAAAAATGTGAACGATGGTAGGGCGGACATTCATACCTATTTAGGGCCCGGGAATCGGAAGGAAGCCTTATCTGATGCAACTTTTGTTGTAAATGCCATCCAGGTTGGCGGATATGATCCCTGCACCATAACCGATTTTGAGATACCGGAAAAATACGGTCTTCGTCAGACCATTGCCGATACACTGGGCATCGGCGGTATCATGCGGGGATTAAGAACGATTCCAGTCATGGAAGAATTTGCAAAAGATATGGAGGAGGTCTGCCCGAATGCCTGGTTTTTAAACTACACAAATCCCATGGCAATTCTTACCGGATACATGCAGCGCTATACTTCCGTCAAAACCGTAGGTCTGTGCCACAGTGTTCAGGTCTGCTCGGAAAATCTGCTGAAAGAACTGGGGATGGAAGACCAGCTGGAAGGCCGCACCGAACTGATTGCAGGCATTAACCATATGGCATGGCTTTTAAATATCCGGGACCGCTGCGGAGAGGATCTCTATCCCGTAATCCGGCAGAAATCCCTTGAGATGAATCAGGCGGGCGTACACAAAGATATGGTGCGCTTTGAATACATACGAAACCTCGGCTACTACTGCACGGAATCCAGTGAGCACAATGCAGAATATAATTCCCTGTTTATAAAGTCCCGCTACCCACAGCTGATTGAAGAGTTTAATATTCCCCTGAATGAATATCCAAGGCGGTGCATCAATCAGATTAACGGCTGGGAGGAAGAGAAAAAGTCTATTTTAAACAACGGAGCCGTTACGCATACCCGTTCTTTGGAGTATGCTTCCTATATTATGGAAGCAATTGTAACCAACCAGCCTTATAAGATCGGCGGAAATGTGCTGAACAAGGGACTGATTGAGAATCTGCCTTCTGATGCATGTGTGGAAGTACCCTGTCTGGTGGATGGCAGCGGCATCACTCCCTGTCATGTGGGCCGTCTTCCGGTCCAGCTTGCCGCCATGAATATGACAAATATCAATCCTCAGCTGATTACCATCGAAGCTGCCCGGACCAGAAGCAGACAGTCGATTTATCAGGCTGCCATGCTGGATCCTCATACCAGCGCAGAGCTAAGCATCAAAGATATCCGGGCTATGGTGGATGAACTGATTGAAGCCCACGGTGATTATATGAGTATGTACCGCTGACACATCTCTCTCAAATAGGATTTGCAAGTAAAACCAACTTCCTGTATAATAGATATATAATCAGTATCCGATTGAGGGGGCATAGCTTTGGCTGAAAAACAGACGAGTTATAAATGCGTGGCAGGATTTCGTTGTTTAAGAAACATCAAGCGTCAAACCAATGATTTGTATCTGGTCCACTGCGGCATTCAGCAGTGTCCTCCCGGATACACCTACAATCACAAAATCCCCAATGAATACCATCTTCATTTTGTTCTGGGAGGAGCAGGTGTTCTGGAAACAGGGGGCACCCGCTATGAGCTGGAGGCTGATGACATTTTTCTGATTCCAAAAGGACAGCCGATTCAGTATCATGCTGATTACGAAAACCCATGGGAATATATGTGGATCACCTTTGACGGTACGATGGCAGAGACCTATTTAGGGTATGCAGGCCTGTTAAGCGATCATTGCGCCATCCATTCCCAGATCCCCAACCGCTGCTATCTTCCCATGATACAGAAAATTCTGGATACCAACCAGCTGACTTTTGCCAATGAGATAAAGCGTGTGGGATACTTGTATGAGATTCTGTCCACGCTTATTGAAACACAGAGCAGCCTGCGTACCAACAGGAATCAGTATGATTACTCTATTGATACCTATATCGATTATGCTCTGCAGTATATCAAGCTGAATTATGACCGCATCAGAGTTCAGGATATTGCGGATTACATCGGCATTAACCGATCCTATTTAACTTCAATTTTCAAAAAAAAGCTGGAAGTTTCTCCTCAGGAATATCTGATGCGTTTTCGTTTAAACATCGCCGCTCAGGAACTGGCCGGCACAAAGCGGTCCATACAGGAAATTGCTACCAGCATCGGTTATGATAACCCTCTGACCTTTTCTAAGATATTTAAACAGGAATATGGAATGAGTCCCAGACACTACCGGGAAGAAAAAAGAAATAAAAATAAGGAGGCAGATCCATAGGACCGCCTCCTTAAACACTCTATCTGTCTGCTAAGACTTCATTAATCTGAGAAACCAGAACATCACAGTCAATTCCATGAACCTGACAAGCTTCCTCCAAAGACTCTCCCTGAGATGCCGGACAGCCAAGACAATGCATACCTGCACGCATAAGCATCGGTGCAATGTTGTCATCCATCTCAAGCAATGCTCCGATCAGCATATTTTTATCAATCTGCATCTTGTATTCCTCCTTATAAAATTGTACATACTGTTTCTATAATATAATACTTTTCCAGTTAATTAGCAAGGGTTTCATATCGTTTTTCTTTTTAAACGCTTATAGAAAAATTTCTCAATAAGCACTATTGACATTGTATACAGTATTCATATATAATGTATTCATACAAAGGTCCTAGGAATTATAACCTTTGACGACACTTATTTATTATTGATACTTATTATAAAGATTTTATATGGAGGTACAAACAAATGAGACCGGAATGGAGAGCATTTAACAACGGCACCTGGGAACATGAAATTAATGTCAGAGACTTTATTCAGAAAAACTATACCCCTTATGACGGGGATGATTCCTTCCTTGCAGGACCCACCGGTAAAACAGAGGAACTTTGGGCTAAGGTTATGGAATTAAGCAGGCAGGAGCGGGAAGCAGGCGGCGTTCTGGACATGGATACAAAGCTGGTTTCCACGATTACCTCTCATGGGCCTGGATATTTAGACAAAGAAAAAGAAACAATTGTGGGATTTCAGACGGATAAGCCGTTTAAGCGTTCCCTGCAGCCATACGGCGGCATTCGAATGGCAGAAAAGGCTTGTGCAGACAATGGATATACCATTGATCCGGAAATAAAGGAATTTTTCACTACACACAGAAAAACTCATAACGCAGGTGTTTTTGATGCCTACACAGAGGAAATGCGTAACTGCCGCTCCAGCCACATCATCACCGGACTTCCGGATGCATATGGCCGCGGACGTATTATCGGTGATTACCGCAGAGTCGCTCTTTACGGAATCGACCGTCTTATGGAAGATAAGGAAGAACAGAAGAATACAACCCGTACTACCATGTATTCTGATGTAATCCGTGACAGGGAAGAGCTGTCTGAGCAGCTTCGTGCTTTAAAGGAATTAAAGAAGCTGGGAGCCATTTACGGATTTGATATCTCAAAACCTGCCATGAATGTGAAGGAAGCCATTCAGTGGACTTATCTGGCTTACTTAGCTGCAGTAAAGGAACAGAACGGTGCTGCCATGTCCCTGGGACGTACTTCCACCTTTATTGATATTTATGCTCAGAGGGATTTAGCGGAAGGCACTTTCACCGAAGAAGAGGTTCAGGAATTTGTAGACCACTTCATTATGAAGCTTCGTCTTGTGAAGTTTGCACGTACACCGGAATACAATGAGCTTTTCTCCGGAGATCCTACCTGGGTAACGGAATCCATCGGCGGTGTGGGTATTGACGGACGTCATCTGGTAACAAAGATGTCCTACCGTTATCTCCATACACTCCATAACTTAGGAACTGCACCAGAACCTAATTTAACCGTTCTGTGGTCAACTAAGCTTCCGGATAACTTTAAACGTTTCTGCGCAAAGACTTCCATCGAATCTTCTTCCATTCAGTATGAGAATGATGATTTAATGAGAGTTACCCACGGCGATGACTATGCCATTGCCTGCTGTGTATCTTCCATGAGAGTAGGAAAAGAAATGCAGTTCTTCGGAGCACGCGCCAACTTAGCAAAATGTCTTTTATATGCCATCAACGGCGGCGTAGATGAGATAACCAAGAAGCAGGTAGGTCCGAAGTACCGCCCGATTACTTCTGAGTATTTAAATTATGATGAGGTAATGGATGCTTATAAGGATATGATGCAGTGGCTTGCAAGAGTCTATGTTAATGCATTGAACATTATCCACTATATGCATGATAAATACAGCTATGAGCGCATTCAGATGGCTCTTCATGATAAAAAAGTAACCCGCTGGTTTGCAACTGGAATTGCTGGTCTTTCCGTTGTAGCTGACTCACTTTCCGCCATTAAGTACGCGAAGGTCAAGGCAATCCGTGATGAGAACGGTATTGTTGTGGATTACGAAATTGAGGGAGATTTCCCGAAATACGGTAACAACGATGACCGCGTGGACCAGATTGCAAATGACCTGGTACACACCTTCATGAACTATGTGAAGGCAAATCATACTTACCGCGGCGGAATTCCTACTACTTCCATCTTGACAATTACTTCCAACGTAGTATATGGTAAAAACACAGGAGCAACTCCTGACGGACGTAAAAAGGGAGAAGCATTCGCACCAGGTGCAAACCCAATGCACCGGAGAGATACCCATGGTGCGGTATCATCCTTAGCCTCTGTGGCCAAGCTTCCATTTAAGGATGCTCAGGATGGTATCTCCAATACCTTCTCCATCGTTCCAGGTGCTCTTGGAAAAGAGGATAAGATCTTCTCCGGAGATTTGGAAGTGGATCTTGAACTGGCTTTAAACGAGGACCAGAAGTAAGGAGTGGCTGTTATGGCAGATCCAAATGAAAAACAAATTGATGATATTGTCTCAATGCTGGATTCATTTATGGCTAACAATGGCGGTCATATGAACATCCGTGTGGCAGAGGACGGTACCGTAAACGCCCATAAAACTAATGCGAAAACAATTACTACTGCTAATTCCCTAGACTGCGCCGAAGGTGATACCGCCTGCCGTGTTCCTACCCTGTTTGAGGGTATGGACCGGGAAGAGGAAGACCTCTAAGCAGTCCGGGGCAATCAGAACTGAATACACATAAGGAGGATAATGAAATGGCAAATATCAGTAAATCTCAGATCGACAATCTTGTGAACTTATTAGATGGCTATGTGGAAGAAGGCGGACATCATTTAAATGTGAATGTCTTTACAAAGGATACTCTTCTGGATGCACAAAAGCATCCGGAGAATTACCCTCAGCTGACAGTTCGTGTTTCCGGTTATGCTGTAAACTTTATAAAACTTACAAAAGAACAGCAGGATGAGGTTATATCAAGAACATTCCACAGCAATATGTAACAATCAGAAAAGAAGGCGATGCACTTATGACAGGACGTATCCATTCCATCGAAAGTTTTGGTACTGTTGACGGTCCGGGCGTGCGCATGGTGGTTTTTTTTCAGGGCTGCCCCATGCGCTGCCAGTACTGCCACAACCCGGATACCTGGGAGCTGGCAGGCGGCAGTCTGATGACCGTGGAAGAACTATTAAAGCAATTTGAGTCGTCCCGGCATTTTTACCGGGGCGGAGGTATCACTGCCACAGGCGGTGAGCCGCTTATGCAGCTGGATTTTCTTACTGAACTGTTTGAAGCGGCGAGAAAAAGGGATATTCACACCTGCCTCGACACCTCTGGAGTGACATTTAACAGAAGCAATGAAGAATATAGAAAGAAAATTGACCGTCTTCTTGCTTCTACCAGTCTGGTTATGCTGGATATCAAGCAGATCAATGATATCAGGCACAAACCATTAACCGGCCATTCCAACGCACCAATTCTGAATTTTGCCCGCTATCTTGATGAGAAAGAGATTCCTGTCTGGATCCGTCATGTGGTGGTGCCCGGCATCACAGACGAAGCACCGGATTTATATCATCTTGGACGCTTTATCGGCCAGTTAAAGAACGTGAAAGCCCTTGATGTACTTCCCTATCACGATATGGGGAAAGTAAAATATGAGAGCATGGGGATGGATTATCCCCTGAAGGGTGTACCTCCTTTATCAAAGGAGGATGCTATCTCTGCCAAAAAGATAATTCTTACCGGAATCCGGGATGCCCGAAGCGGTGAACCCGATCCCTATTGCTCCTAAAATTAAACATTAATTGTTACATTTACTACTTGATTAAATTTTATTAATAGTATAAAATATAGAAAAATGTATAGAATATAAGGAGGTAATTTATCATGGCACGTGTTATTAGTGACGCTTGTGTTAGTTGTGGTTCATGTGAAGGCGAATGCCCAGTAAGCGCTATCAGCCAGGGTGATTCTCAGTTTGTTATTGATGCAGATGCTTGTATCGATTGCGGCGCTTGTGAAGGTGTATGCCCAACAGGAGCAATTTCTGAAGCATAATTATCGAATACATATATGCCTCTCCCGGAAGGGAGGGGCATTTTGTTATGGATTTCCATATCTTTTTATTATCACTCACGTTATTTCTGAAAGGAAGTTTATATGAAAAAACCGCTGATAGGATTAACACCTGTTCACGATACAGATAATAATGATATTAAGATGAGACCTACTTATTTACGGGCGTTAAAGGCGGCTGGAGGGATTCCTGTTGTTATGCCGCTGGAAGCGGATGAGGAAGATTGGATACGGCTGGCTGATGAACTGGACGGATTTGTGTTCACCGGCGGTCCGGATGTTCATCCATTTCTTTTCGGTGAGGAAACACAGGCACACTGCGGCAATGTTTCGGAGGCGAGAGACCGGATGGAGATTTCTCTGCTTCCACTGATTCTGGAGAGAAAAAAGCCGGTTCTTGGAATATGCAGAGGCATTCAGGTGCTGAACATAGCAATGGGCGGTACCATCTGGCAGGATATCTTTTCTATGACAAAACCGGATTTTCCTATTGCTCATTCCCAGCCTTTTGCATATCATATGCCCAGCCATACGGTTTCTCTGACACAGGGGACACTGCTGCATAAGATTTCTGGTGCGGATACACTGAGAGTCAACAGCATGCATCATCAGGCTGTGAAGGAGTTAGGACAGGGGCTTAAAGCATCGGCTTACTCTCCGGATCATTTGATTGAAGCTTTGGAAATGCCTGGTTATCCCTTCTTTGTGGGGGTCCAGTGGCATCCGGAGTATCTTTGGGAAAATAATGGGGAAGCGTTTCGGCTTTTTAAGAAATTTATAGAAGCTGCCTGCTGAGAATCGAATAAGTTTAAAAAAATCCGCAGTTTACACTTTCAGTGGCAGCTGCGGATTTTTTGCCTGAGCCTCTTTTGGACTCTTTTATCTGAAAGTGAGAGTATGCTATAACTTTTTTCCGTTTCGACCAAACTTCTTCTTGCGGTTAAAGAAGGGGATTTTAGATGCTGCTGCTTCTGCACGGCCTTTGTTATCTTTTTGATAGGTCCGCATAAGCTCGTCCAGCTGTTTGTAACGCTCTTCTTCTTTTTCCTCTTTCAGGTTCATTAAGTATTCCATCTCCTTAATAACCTTGTCATTGACCAGACTGCTGACATCCTGGCTCAACTGCTCATTATTTAACTCCAAAGCACGTCCAATGATATGATTCATAATTTCCTGAAACTGTTCCATCTTTCCCTGTGCAATAGAGACCTGTGCTGTGTTATGTACCTCCAGGCCCGCCTCACCGTCTTGTCCGGCAAGTCCGCTGTCTTTTAATTCCTGGGTCATCTGCCCCTCCAACAATTCATCAGGTATAACCGGATCCTTTCCGTCCCCAATGATTTTTTCAAGCGCTGTCTTAATGGCTTTTAACTGATATCCCTTTTCCTTTAAGTCCTTGATCTGCCTGAATAAACGGATGTGTGCTTCGGTGTAATACCGGTGTCCCATCTCATTCCTGGGAATATTTAGTTCTAGCTCGTCCTCCCAGTATCTAAGGACATGGGATTCTACATCAACCTTTTTTGATGCATCCGATATTAAGTAATGTATCTCAGCCATAGCTATATCCTCTCCTTTGGTTCGTTTAGTTTTCATAACCTTACTATTTATATCATATGCGGGTATGATACGGATTATGAATAAGATGTTGAAAAAAATTTTTAAGGGGGGGGATTAAAGATTAAAGATTAAAGATAAAGGATTAAAATAATAAAGATATAAAGAATGGAATGGGAGGACGGGAATCCGCAGAAGCCATCTGGTAGAAAAATTGTGAAACAATTTTTCTACCAGATGGGGAGCGTTCGCTCCATAGAAAAAGGGGGAGGTCCACCCTCAGAAACAAATGAATTTGTTTCTGAGGGTGGACCTCCCCCTTTTTCTATCCTGCTCATTGCCGGGCCATGTTTGCAAACTTCGTATACTCCGGTCTCCAAACCAGATTCACGGTTCCGATCGGACCGTTTCTCTGCTTGGCAATAATAACCTCCGCAATATTCGGCATATCAGTATCCTTATTATAATAATCATCTCGATACAAAAACATTACCACATCGGCATCCTGCTCGATCGCTCCTGACTCTCTTAAATCCGACAGCATGGGACGGTGATCCTGCCTTGTCTCACAGGCACGGCTTAGCTGGGATAATGCGATTACAGGCGCACTCAGCTCTCTTGCTAGGGCTTTTAATGACCGGGATATCTCGGATATCTCCTGCTGACGGTTTTCGCCGCTCTTTCCGCTTCCGCTCATCAACTGTAAGTAGTCGATAATTACAATACTTAACCCATATTCCAGCTTCATCTTCCTGCACCTTGACCGTAGCTCCATAATGGAAATACCAGGGGTGTCATCAATGATTAACTTGGAATTTCCGATTACTCCGATTCCTTCCACCACCGCATCCCAGTCACTGTCGGATAAGGTTCCGGTTCTTAACTTCTGGGAGTCAACATTGGACTCCATGGCTAACATACGGTTTACCAGCTGCTCTTTTGACATCTCCAGACTGAAAACCATGGCGGGCAGCCCCTTTTTAACAGCAATGTGGTCAACCAGGTTCAGAACGAAAGCCGTCTTTCCCATAGAGGGACGGGCGGCAATCAGAACAAAGTCAGAGGGCTGAAGACCGGAAGTCTTATAGTCCAGATCAATAAAACCAGTAGGAATTCCTGTTACGGTTCCCTGATTCTTCGATGCTTCCTCAATCTTTTCCAGTACGTTCATGGCAACCTGACGGATGGGAACGAAATCTCCGGAATTCCGGTTCTGCAGCAAGTCAAATATCGTCTTCTCCGTAGACGCCAGAATATTCTCAAGCGGTTCCTTTCCCGCATAACAGGTGTTGGCTATTTCCTCGTTTATCTTAATCAGACGCCTTAATACTGCCTTGTCCCGCACAATCTTAGCATAGGACTTTACATTAGCGGAGGTGGGAACCGTTGTAATAATGTCTCTGACAAATTCCAGACTGGACACCTCGGGAGGTACATCTTTTTCCTTTAAGCGATTCTGCAGGGTGATTAAGTCCACCGGCAGATTCTCATTAAAAAGCTCCAGCATGGCTTCAAACATGACGCCATACTGGTGCTGATAAAAATCTCCTGCTGTAACGATCTCGGAAGCAGCAATGATCGCATCCCGATCCATCAGCATGGATCCGATGACGGACTGCTCTGCCTCAATGCTGTGAGGAAGGATCCGTTTGATCAGGGCCTCATCCATACCTGTGCCTCCTAGCTTTCTAATACCTTAACATCTAATTTTGCAGTTACATCCTTGTGCAGCTTAATGGGAACTTCATGGGTTCCAAAGGTCTTTAACGGCTCCGGAAGTACCAGTTTCTTCTTATCAATATCTAATCCTAACTGGCTGGATATCACCTGGGCGATCTCTTTGCCTGATACGGAACCAAATGCCCTTCCGCCTTCTCCTGCACGTATTGTAACGGTAATTGATGATTCCTCTATCTTCTTTGCAAGCTCCTTTGCTGCTTCTAACTGCTCTGCCGCAATCCTTGCTTCATTGGCTTTCTGAAGCTTTAAGTCATTTAGATTCTTTGTGGTAGCTTCTATTCCCAGTTTCTTCGGGAGAATAAAATTCCTTGCATATCCGTCATTTACCTTGACGATCTGTCCCTTTTTCCCAAGTGCTTTTACATCTTCTAATAATACAACTTCCATTATGATATGTCTCCCTTCTCTATCATCTCTCTAATAACCGCTTTTATCTGGTTTCTTGCTTCTTCTATGCTTACACCGGCAAGCTGGGCACCTGCTATGGATCTGTGTCCGCCGCCGCCAAGCTTCTCCATCATCACCTGAACATTGACCTCGTCAATGGAACGGGCGCTTAAATAAACTGTATCGTTATACTCTGTCATAACTACAGAGGCTTTGATCCCTGATATATCAAGGAGCTCGTTGGCCGCCTGTGCCCCTACTACGGTAGGGCTGTCAATCCCCTCAGAGGGACATAGGCTGATAGCAAAGCTTCCTTCAAATATCTCAGCTTCTCTGACTGCTTCCGCTTTTGCCCTGTAATCGTCCAGATTGTCACGGAACAGCTTCCTTACCCGAACCACATCAGCACCGTTCCTCCTGAGAAATGCTGCTGCTTCAAAGGTTCTCACACCTGTCTGATTGGTGAAATTATGGGTATCAACGACGATTCCGGCATAAAGAGCATCTGCCTCCGCTGATTTAACCTTTATTCCGTCTGCAATGTACTGAAGCACCTCCGCTACCATCTCACAGGCAGAGGATGCATATGGTTCCACATAGGATAAAACAGCATTGTCAATGATCTCACTGCTCTGTCTGTGGTGATCCAGTACCACTATAGTTTTTACCAGACGCAGCAGCTGTGGCTCATCGGTAATACTGGGTCTGTTTACGTCAACTACCACAAGCAGTGTATTGGCGTCTACCAGCGCTGCCGCTTCATCACCTTTTAAAAACAGATCCTCCGGATAATCTGAATTCCCCATAAAGCGGTCCTTCATGGGTCGGACGAAGGTGGTTACTTCATTGATTACAATATTCGCCTTTTTATCCATGGCGGTAGCAATCCGGTAGATTCCTACTGCAGCACCAAAGGAATCAATATCCGTCATACGGTGACCCATAATTAAGATACGGTCCTTGGTTTCCATCAGCTCCCGAAGTGCATGAGCCTTGACACGCGCCTTGACACGGGTGGTTTTCTCAACCTGAGGCGCTTTTCCGCCAAAATACTGAATCCGCTCTCCGTCTTTTACCACTGCCTGGTCGCCTCCGCGCCCAAGTGCCATATCAATGGCAATTCTGGCATAATCGTAATTCTTATAATAGCTTTCTCCATTCATTCCAAGACCGATGCTTAATGTCACTGACATCTCGTTTCCGATATTGACTGTCTTTACCTCTTCCAGAATGGAGAAACGGTTTTCTTTCAGTTCTGCAATGTAACACTGCTTGATGGCAAAGAAGTACTTATCCTTTTCCAGCTTTTTCACAATTCCGTTCATGCCTGCAATGTATTTTGTAATCTTACGGTCTATGAGAGCGGTAAGCAGAGAGCGCCGTACCTCCTCCACGCTTTCCAGCGCTTCATCGTAATTGTCAAGGTAAATAAGACCTGCCACCATCTTCTGGTCATCTACCATCTGTTTGTATTTGAGAATTTCTGTTTCATCAAATAAATAAACTGCCAGCAGCATCTGTTCGACATGATCTCTGCCAGTCGTATCACCCATCAGTTCTGAGGCATCCCTCATATGAACCGCTTTCAATGAAATCTTATACTTCCTGTCATTGCATGTACCGTGGAGTGCGGCAGCCCCGTCTCCCAGATTAAGTACCTCTTTTGTGATCTCAGGAAACAGAATGGTTAAGTTCTTTCCGGTTGCCCTGATATGCTTTTCTTCCCCCAGAACAGCGGAAAATGCTTCATTCCCCCAGAGAATTCTGCCTCCTTCATCTGCGATCGCGTACGGAATCTCAAGATCATTCAGAAGCTGCTTCTGCATCCAGGAATACTCCGCTGAGAATTCCACAAGACCGCTTAACAGACGTCTTCTTCTATAAAAAGAAAGCCAGAATGCGATTCCTGCGTAGATCAGCGTAAACAGGGCCATAATAATGCCTGCCTTTGTGCTGACTGCGCCGATCACTGCATTGGCAGCAATTAAAAGCCCGGTTAAGTAAAGAGGCCATTGCATATAGATCCCCAGCTGTCCCTTTATTTTAAACTTCTCTTTCATATTCGACTCCTTATGGAAAAAAGGTTCTTTTTTCGCTATCTTCTTATTATAACATAGGATACAGGGTTCGTCCATTAAAAAGCAAAAACAGGGAATATCAGGAAGATACCGGATTAACTCATTCTTTCACTCAGACCGGAAGCTTCACCGGATAAACGTTTCTCTTTATATAACTGTATCACTTTGCTGATCTGAGCTCTTGTATAAGGCTTTACAACAAAAGAAAATACGTGGATTTTAAATGCTTCCAGTGAAAATCCCGGGATTCCTGATAAAAGCACCACCTCCGGCGGGTCCGGAAGTTCGTACAGTTTGGAAGCCAGCGTAATTCCGCTGATATCCGGCATAACAATATCAGAAAATACAAGATCAACCGGATTCTCCCTGATATACTGCATGGCAGCAATGGCTTCCGGAAAGCTGCCGCACAGCTCTATCTCACTCATGCCTTTTAAAATTCCTGTGAGTTTTACTAATAGTTCTTCTGAATTATCTACAACTACCACCCTGATGTTCATAACTCCTCCGCTGATTCTTTCAAATATATTTATTATAACGACAATTTTCTTATATTTCAATGGGCATACACCCGATCTATTCTATTCATTCCCATAAAAAAATGTTTCTAACAAAAATAAGACAGCAAAACCGGTGTATCTGGCTTTGCTGTCTTATTTCAAATTCTATTTAATTGCATCTTCTCCCCGTTCTCCGGTTCGGATCCGGACTGCATCCTGTATGTCGGAGATGAAGATCTTGCCGTCACCGTATTCACCGGTATACGCTCTCTTCATGATTGCAGCAATTACAGGCTCTGCCTGATTGTCCGCCACAAACAGCTCTATTTTTATTTTGGTCAGGAAATTATAATCCACCTCTGCACCCCGGACAAATTCCGTCCAGCCCTTCTGGTTTCCGCAGCCCATAACCTGCATAATACTTAATCCGTTTAATTTCAGTTCTTCCATAATTTCTTTTATATCTTCAAGCTTTTCAGGCCGGATAAATGCTTCTATTTTTTTCATGATATAATCCCCCTTTAATTAATCCATTCCATTAAATGCAGGATAAGCAGTTTCCCCATGTTCTGAGGTGTCAAGTCCTATCATTTCGGCTCTGCCGGAAACCTTCATTCCCTTTGTTACCGCAGAAGCAACTCCTGCTGCAATCATGGTTCCCACTGCTGCGATCACAATAGTAATTGCAATTGCCGCAATCTGGCGGAGGAACAGCTGAATGTCTCCATATACCAGACCGTTAAATGGCAGATCCGGATTGATCTGATTACTGGCAAAAATTCCGGTTGCAATTCCTCCCCAGATTCCGCCGATTCCGTGACAGCCGAAAACATCAAGAGCATCATCATATTGAAATCTTGGTTTCACCCTGCTGATAAAGAAATAGCAGATAGGGCTGACAAGTGCCCCGATAATAACAGAAGCCCATACCGGAACATATCCGGCCCCTGGTGTAATTGCAACAAGGCCGATTACAAGCCCGGTTGAAGTTCCTACCAGGGTAGGTTTCCCATTTTTCATGACCTCAATCAGAGTCCAGGAAAGCATGGCAGAAGCTGCCGCTGTATTGGTAGTCATAAACGCATGGCCTGCCAGTGCATTGGCTCCCAGTGCACTTCCCCCGTTAAAACCAAACCAGCCGAACCATAATAGGGCTGCACCCAGAAAAACAAACGGAACATTGTGGGGGTGATAGGGGGCTTTTCCCAGATTCTTACGTTTCCCAAGTATAACAGAAAGAACCAGTGCGCTCACACCGGAGCTGATATGTACCACATCTCCGCCTGCAAAATCCACAGATCCGATTTGATATAAGAATCCGCCTCCCCATACCATATGTGCCAGGGGATAGTAAATGATCAAAGACCACAGTACCATAAAAATAACCAGCGAAGAAAACTTCATACGTTCTGCCACCGCACCGGTTATTAACGCAGGAGCTATTACTGCAAACATCATTTGAAAGATTGCAAAAATCAGTGTATTGGGAGAAGAATAGGTTACATCCGTCAGGGTATCAAAGTTGAGACCAAACCAGCTGAGATTCCCTATCACACCACCGATATCTCCGCTGAATGACAGAGAAAAACCTACCAATACCCACATTACCGAACCAATTCCCATCATAATAGCAGAAGACATTATCATATTTACTACACTTTTCCGTTTTACCATCCCCCCATAAAAGAATGCCAGTCCGGGGGTCATAAGTAAAACGAGAGCGGAACTGATCAGCATCCATGAAATATCTCCGTGATCCATAAAAAACACCTCTTCTTCTGATTTTGCGCAAAAAAATTAAGCCATAATCCTGTGCGTCTCTGCACTGATTATGGCTTCTTTGCCTTTAAGTTAAGTTTATAAATTACATTGCTAGACTAATACATGATTTTAGTTTTGTCAAGTAAATTATTTAAATTGAATTGGTATTTTTATGAAGCTGCTAATTTTTTTAATCCCTCTATAGCAACCACGACACCCAGGAGAAGAAGAAGCACTGCAAAAGCCAGCTGAAGTGCATTGCCAAACAAAAAACTGCCGGACAATGCCACAACTAAGTCTTTTATCTTTAATCCCAAAGCAGTAAACGTCACTCCAAGCATGATGATCATAGGACCCCAGAGCATGAAACCCTTCCGGTTTGTTTTCTTTAAAAAGACGGCACATGCAATTAATGCAAGAGCTGACAGGAGCTGATTTGCAGAACCAAACAACGGCCAGATGCTGCTGTAACCGGCTCTGGATAATGTATAGCATAAAATCAGCGTTATAATTGTTGCAAAATATTTATTGGTCAGGACCCTGTTCCATGAACTTCTCTCCGCTTCCGGAGTATCGTCGGCAAAAAACTCCTGAAATGCAATCCGCCCCACACGTGCAACCGAATCAAGACTTGTCATGGCAAATGCAGAGATTGACAATGTGATAAGTGTATAACATAATGCTTCCGGAAGTCCAAGTGTTGTTAAAAAGACTGCAATCGCCTTTGCAAAAAGCTGTGGAGGAGTTCCGGCAGGAAGCCCCTCTTTTGTGGCTACAAAACCTGCCGCAATCAGGGCAGCAATGGCCAGCAGGCTTTCTAACAGCATAGCGCCAAAAGATACCGGAAGCATACTCTTTTCATTCTTAATTTGTTTGGATGCTGTCCCGGAGGCCACCAGAGAATGAAATCCGGAAACCGCGCCGCAGGCAATGGTAACAAAAAGCGTTGGAAACAGATAGGATACGCTTCCACCTGCATTTACCAGCTTAAAACCAGTAAAGGATGGTAAATTCATGGAAGGATTATACACTGCAATTCCTATGACAGATCCTAAAATCATCGCAATAAGAAGATAACTGTTTAAATAATCCCTGGGCTGAAGCAATGCCCATACCGGAGTCACACAAGCTATAATTACGTAAACAAATACAAATATCAGCCAGACTTTCTGGGAAATATAGATTGGAAAAAGTAGTCCCACACCCACACACAATACCAGGAGTCCGATCGCAGTCAGCGTGTTGATCATTTTCCCAAAGCTGCTGAACTTTAAGAAAAAGCCCAGAAATACGGCGGATATGATAAACAGCATGGAGGTGGCTGCAACCGCTCCATTGGCAGCCACAGGTGCTCCCTCAGCAGTAAAACCATTAAAAGTTCCTGCCACAATATCAGCAAATGCCGCCACTACCAGTATGGAAAACAGCCAGGTAAATAGAAGAAACAGTCTCTTTCCTGTTCTCCCTATGTAAAGTTCAATAATATAGCCAATGGAACGCCCCTTGTTCTTTACAGAAGCGTACATTGAAGAAAAATCCTGTACCGCGCCAAAAAAGACTCCACCCAGCAAAATCCAGAGTAAAACAGGAAGCCAGCCAAACATAGCCGCCTGGATCGGTCCGTTAATGGGACCTGCCCCTGCTATGGAAGCAAACTGGTGACCAAAAACCACATTGGTATCAGCGGGAACATAATCCACCCCGTCTTCCAGTTCAAAAGCCGGCGTCTTCGCCTCCGGGTCAATTCCCCAGGTCTTTGCGAGGTATCTTCCATAGATTAAGTAGGCTCCTCCCAGGAAAATAATTGCGAGAAGCATCATTGTTAAACCATTCATAGAATCTCTCCTTCCATTTGTCCCAAATACCGAAAAACGTCCCTGCATCAAAAGATGCAGAGACGAATGAACCAATCCGCGTTACCACTCTGTTTGCCGCAAAATGCAGCCGCTTCAATCCGCCGCCTGTCGGGCAGCAGCTCTTTGCTAACGGAAAGACCCGTCCTCACTTAATTAATCCTCCTGTCGGGAGGTCTTTCAGCCAGGAACTCCTGGGTGATGGCCTGCTCCTTCCTTTGCGCCCTTTCCATCTGACGGACTGCTCTCTGTAAAGGAATGTGCGGAATCAGACTGTGTCCCAGTCATCATTTTTTCGTATATACTTCTTGAAATGGAGTTTACCACTTTAACGTGATTAATTCAATATCTATTCTCAATAAGCTTATATCGAATATTGATGCCTTTTATAACCTGCAGTTATATAAAACAAGCCCGCCATTTGGGACAACTTCTGCACCAGGATGATTTTTTAAATACTCCAGAGCCAGCTGCGGAACCTCTGTACCAAACCGTTTAAGTACCGGACACTGCCTGTAGACCTCATAACCTCCGGTTCCGCTGGCACGATAATCACTCATGCACAATTTCAGCTTCCTTCCCTGAATTGGTTTTCCCTCAAATAGGATCTTTACCACCCGTTCCCCCACCGGTTTTCTCAAATCAACCTCATATTCAATTCCGGAAAAATAATCATAATTATAATGCTCCACCTTCGGCTTTAAAAAAACCTCCGAAATCTCAATCTTTCCATCCTTCACCGTGAAATATTGCGCGCAGCGTTCCAGTGCCTGCTTTAAAATATTCTCAGTAACTTCCAGAACCACCAGAGTGTTGGAAAATGGATAGACTCTTATCAGATCCCGCATGGTGACGCGGGCAGGCAGGGCGATGGGATTATTGCCCAGACCAATACAGGAAATATCGGCACCCGTATATACCATCTGAATCTGATTAAAAAAATCTGCCACTCCACTGCCCTTAAGAGCCATCTCAAGTTTCCCTTTTTGTGGAATGGCTTCCTTTAAGCTCCCAATTTCAAGATCCAGCCACTTCTGCACCTGCTCTTCTAACGGAAGCAGAGATTCATATGGTTCCCGGTTATGGCAGGAACCTGCCGGCATAATGGTAGAAGTAACCGCGCATACACCCTCCTCATACAGGATCTCAATGCATGCATACTGAATGGCATTGGCTGCCAGCTGCAGCGTATGGGTGCCAAAACAGTCTCTCCCCCTCACCGTCATATGCTGATGGGCGGTTAACAAGACATCATAATCAAGTTCTTTTAATATCCGGTATCCGATGTTTTCACTGCCTGTTGTCAGTACTGCCCCCGTTTCCAGATCACTTTCGTAACCGCCATGATAGATACAGACTGTCATATCAGATTCCTTTTTTAACCGCAAAAGCTCTTCCTTTGCAGCCTCAAATGCATCGGTAATCCGTATCTGTTCCAGATGTGCAGGGTTCTCCCATATATTTACATAGTCGGTAACAATACCGCTGACCCCTAGGCGAAGCCCGTTTTCCAGTGTAAAGATATGACTGGATACAATTCCTGTCTCTCCCTTTAAATCTTTTGCATTGGCACAAAGACAGACACCGTTCAGCTTTCCCATATAGTGGGCGAGCCGGTCATAGCCAAAATTAAAATCATGGTTTCCTGGAACGACTGCGTCATATCCAGCCGCATTGTACACCTCTGCCAACGGCTCCCTTTGCAGCAGATCACCTGCACGCTCTGTAAGAAAAGACGCCATGGGGGAGCCGGATATGGTGTCTCCCCCATCAAAAATCAGCGTATTCCCATCTTTATCAAAATTGGATATACAGTTCAAAAGTCCCATGGGGCGTTCTTCTTTATCCCCATAACCAGTTGGGAACAGATATCCATGAACATCTGATGTATAATAAATTTTTGCTCTTTTTTTCAATTACTTACCCCCTTGCCAGCTTCACCCTGATCCTGGTGGATATGTATTCCACAATCAGTACCAGAAGAATAAGTCCTACCAGAATTGCCCCTGCTTCATTCCACCGATAGGAGTTCATGGCAAAGATTAAGGGTGCACCGATTCCTCCCGCTCCGACCAGACCAAGAACGGTTGCATCTCTTAAGTTAATATCAAACCGGTATATTACCGTTGATGCAAAGTTGGGAATCAGCTGAGGAAGGATTCCGTAACGGATCTTTTGAAAGGTATTGCAGCCGCAGGCATCTAAGGATTCTAAAATTCTGGTATCCAGATCCTCGATTGCCTCTATGTACATCTTAGAAACCATTCCAATAGAACAGACAGACATGGTTAATAATCCTGTAAATGCTCCCGGCCCGCTGACACGGATAAACATCAGTCCATATACAAATGCAGGAATGGTCCGAACTGCCATAATAAACAGACGGGTAACATAGGCAATGGGCGCAGGCATCAAATTAGAGGCGGATAAAAATGATAAGGGAATTGCCAGAAACGCTCCTGCAATCGTTCCCAGAAAGGCAATACAGACAGTTTCTAAAAGAAGATACGGAACTCCCTGCGCTGTAAAATTAAATAAAAGCTTTGGCTCCGGGTGAAAAATACCGCTTAAAATATTTCCGGCAATCTGTACTCCGGAAAGTCCTGTTTTGGAGACATCCACTGCTGACCCGGACCAGATAAGCAGTGCAAGCACAATGACAGAAACAGTAACCTGGTATACGGTATTTCTGGGACGCTCGTCATAGGCCTTTTCAATCTGTTTGTTCATATGCCACCTCCTATACCAGTTTCCGGCGGCAGTAACGGCTCACCGTCTCTATGAAAAATACAGTAACAAACAGCATGATCAGAATCATACCTACACTGGGATACTCTCTCCAGCCCAGTTTTTCATTTAAAATAAGCCCCAGACCGCCTGCTCCCACATATCCAAGAATGGCGGCATAACGGACATTTCCCTCAAAGCAAAACAAACCATTTGATATGTAAGATGGGAGTACCTGGGGAATAATCGCCCGCACGAATGCCCGGACCTTTGTGGCTCCGATGGCTTCCATTGCCTCAAATGCCCCCATATCGGCTGTCTCAATCTCTTCATAAAGGATCTTTCCCATGTATGCAAATGTGAATACGGCGATGGCTGTCGTTCCGGCCAGAGTCCCCAGTCCAAACACATAAGTAGCTATCAAAGCTGTAACAAGCGTTGGAAGCGTTCTTACAACACTTAAAAATAACCTCACAATTCCCACTGCTGCGTTATTTTTTACAATATTGGTAGATGCCGCCATGGCAAAGGGGATGACAGTCACGGCACCGATGAAAGTGCCAAGAAGTGACATCTTTAAGGTATCAAACAAAGGTTTCCAGACTTGGGCGCTGTAGCTTAATTCCGGAGGAGCCATCATACCAAGAATCACAAAAAACTGACCTCCCCGTTCCCGTAAAACGCCTAAATCAAACCCTGTGATTTTAACGGAAAGGGCAGTTAAGAAAACCAGAATCAATGTAATAAGAGGCAGTCTGGAGGCTGGCTTTAAGACTGTTTTTCCGTTTGAAAGCACCATTTTCTTCGGCGGAAATACCTTGTCATAAATACTCATCCTGCTTCCTCCTCTTCTGTTTTCCCTTCATAAATCTCATCAAGAATTTCCTGGGTTACATCCGATGCCGGTCCGTCATAGACGATCCTTCCTGCCCGGATTCCCACCACCCGGCCTGCATACTGAAGGGCTAAATCCACATGATGAATATTTAAGAGTATAGTAATGTTCATCTCCTTATTGATCCTTAAAAAATCTCCCATTACCTGTTTCGCCGTAACCGGATCTAGGGAAGCCACAGGCTCGTCTGCCAGAATAATCTGTGGATTCTGTGCCAGTGTTCTGGCAAGAGCCACTCTCTGCTGCTGGCCGCCGGAGAGCTGGTCCGCACGGACGAACGCCTTATCTAAGATTCCTACCTTATCAAGTGCCTCTAGTGCTTCCAGTTTATCCTTCTTTGGAAAGATACCAAAAAGTGCCTTAAAAAACGGAAGATCCGGTACCTTTGACATGAGAACATTATTGATCACCCGGGTTCTTGTTACCAGATTAAAAGACTGGAAGATCATACCGATTCTGCGGCGGAAGCGGCGAAGCGCCATACCTTTTAAGCCCATGACATTGACTCCATCTACAGTAAGAGACCCTTCCGTGATGTCATGCATGCGGTTAATCGTTCTTAATAGAGTGGATTTCCCCGCACCGGATAATCCGATTATGGCTACAAATTCTCCCTGCTCAATCTTTAAGTTAATGTCTTTTAAAGCCTGAAAGCCGTTGGAATAGGTTTTGCCCACCTGATTAAATTCAATCATACATACCCTCATTTCCCAGTAAAAAACGGAGGCGCCGCTTTCCTTCCGTTTACGACGCCTCCGCAGCCTGTTTTATATTATTTATTTTGCATTTAATTCCTTGATCATCTTCTGAGCCGCACGTTCATCATCATAATCGGAACTCTTGGCTGCCTGGTATCCCTTGTGGCTGTAGATTGCAATGACTTTCTTGCCTTCGTCTGTATTACCGATATTGATCATTGCTGTCTGAACCGCTTTTTTGAAACTGTCATCCATCATCTTGGAAGTCTTGCTTACACTGACTGTATCATTAAAGATTGGAGGGGTTACACCAATGACATTGGTCTCTTCCCAGATAGAACCGCTTCTGCCGTATTCAGATTTCCATTTCTCCTCGTAATCCCTGCGTGCATCCGCATAGGTACATAAAACATCTACCTGACCGGAAGCCAGTCTTGCAAACGCGCTGCCGTAAGAATCGGATTGAACGGCATGGGAGAGGTTTAAAATGTTCTTCTCAAAGTTCTTCTGAAGCCATAAGGACGGGTAAATGTATCCTGCTGATGAGGAAGAAGACATAACGCTCCAGTTTGCTCCGTCTAAATCTTCAAAGGTCAGCGCTTTACCGCTGTTAATCTTTGCTGCAAGCTCTTTTCCCTTTTCAGAAGGTCCTGCAATAATCAGTGAACGGTAAGAGGTTGCCTGTTCTGTCGTCGCCTCAGTTGGCTTGCCGTCATTCCATTCCTTAGCATTATCGGAATTCTTGCTCAGTCCGTCTCTGGTTGCAGTAAGAATCACCTCAGCGCCGTCATCATAAAGTGCGTAAGTGCCTCCTGGAATAAAACCGATGTCTGCGGTGCCTGCAGAAAGAGCTTCTCCTACTGCTTCATAGCTGGTTCCTACAGTAATTACCACTTCGCCGATATCATATCCCTCTTTGCCCAGCTCTGTCTTTAACAGACCTTTTAAAGGCTCCGTAGCGGTAACGATCTCCTCCGGCTCTCTGGAAGGTACAAAATAAACATTCAGCTTGTCAATCTTCTTATTCTCTGCTTTTGTCTCCGCTGCAGTTGTAGCTCCTGCTGCAGATGAAGCGCTCTCTGTCCCTGTTTGGGTTGTCTCTGCCGGAGCTCCGGTCTTTCCTGCGCCAGAGCATCCGCCGATCATAGATGCACAGAGTGCTGCTGCCATTAATACAGAAACTGATTTTTTCATACTGCTCTCCTTTTCGTGTGATTCATCGGTTTTTCTTGGGATCATGAGGCATTACGCGCTGTCTCCCACCTCCAGCTTGGTGGGAAGATAAATTGTCATATTGTCTTTCCGGCCTTCTGTAATCTGTTCCAGCAAAAGCTTGATGGCAGTCTGCCATACAATATCAGGAAACATACGGACTTTGGTATAGGTGGGCCATTTGGACTCAATCGTCTCAATGTCCTTATAGATGACCACAGCAATGTCTTTCGGCACACGAAGTCCTGCATCCTGAAATGCCTCCAAAGCTCCTTCTGCAACTTCTTCACTGCCTAAAAGAACCGCTTCCGGCAGATGACCCGTTAAAATGGCTTTCTTAGCCAGCTCATAGCCGCTTTCCCGGCTGATGTCTCCTATGTAGAAATTATCTTCTTCATAATAGCCGCTCTCCGTAAAGGAAGCCCGGATTCCCTCCAGTCTCCGGTAGCCGATTTTCACCTGGCCTTCCTCATAAAGACCGCCTATAAACCCGACAGAGCGGTACTTTTTCCGCACCATAAGATAATCAAGCATCTCACAGATTCCCTTTGTAAAATCCATTACAATGCTGTCATACTCATAATTCTTGGGATCTGAGTTAATGAATACAATGGAATAACTCTGCATTCTTAAAAACTCCATCTCTTCCCGGGAAAAAACACCGAAAGCCATAATCCCGTCATACTGGCCCGGCTGATTCTTATCAAGACGGCAAAATCTGACTTCCTGTTTCCCTGACATGGACTTTACAATTAGGTCCAGGGAGGAAAGCCTGATGTTGGTCCTGTCCTTGCGGATAATATGCCAGTCAGCCACTCCTATGACAATCTCTTTCTTTTTCTGCGCGTGACGCATTCTGGGTGGGACATATTTTAATTCGTGGGCAATTTTAAATATCCTCTTTTTTACCTCCGGGCTCACCGCAATGGTATCGTCCTGGTTCAACACCCGGGACACTGCAGCAGCCGAAACACCCGCAAGCTTTGAAATCTCTTTAATTGTAGCCATAATCTATATCCTCACCTTTCAAACTCATTATAATAACACTCCATGTCACCGTCAATAAGTAAAGTAAAATTTTACTAAACTTTTACCAAAGTATGAAAAAAACTTTTCATAATTAGAAATACCGGAAAGAAAGTTAAGTTTCCTTCCGGCATTTCGTCAGCCCTGTCAGTCTTTTTCTCCGTCTAAATTCAGCTTTGCAAACGCAGCTGCAAAAGGAGAATTGATCGGTTCCGCTGCCTCTTTATTCTGCTTGTTCATGTATTTAGCCACATCCTTTTTGGAGACTCCGGCACCTTCTTTGGCACGACGGTCTTTAAAGGCAGACAGCTTTTCCTTATATCCGCATCTGCAGACAAAAATCTGTCCGTCCCCTTTTCCTTTCAGCTCCAGCTTTTTGTGGCAGACCGGGCATCTGGCGTTACTGGTTCTCGAAATCACTTCCCGGTGTCCGCATTCCCGGTCCTGACAGACTAACATCTCACTGTTTTTTCCTTTCACAGAAAGCATTCGCTTCCCGCAGACCGGACATTTGGTATTGGTTAAATTATCGTGGCGATAGCTTCCTTCCCCAGACTTGATCATCTGAATTAATTCCTCTGAATACAGTCTGATATCCTTCATAAAGGAACCTCTCTTTAGTTTTCCGGCTGCAATAGCAGACAGCTTCATCTCCCAGTCAGCCGTGAGCTCGGGCTTTTTTAAATCCTCCGGAACCAGAGTCAGAAGCTGCTTTGCCTTTGATGTCAGAAAAATATCTTTTCCCCTTTTCTCAAGAAGAAAACTGGAAAAGAGCTTCTCTATGATATCCGCCCGGGTTGCCACGGTCCCAAGACCGCCGGTTTCTCCCAGGGTTTTTGCCATATCCCGGTCCTTTGTCTCAAGATAGGATACAGGGTTTTCCATGGCAGATAGGAGAGTTGCTTCATTAAATGGAGCCGGCGGCTTAGTCTTTCCTTCCGTCAGAAGCAGGGTAATTCCTTTTACCGGATCCCCCTTCTTCACAGAAGGAAGATTCTGCTCTTTTACTTCCGCCTCTTCCTCCTCATCTTCGTCCTGAGTTTCATAGACTTCTTTCCAGCCTGGTGCCTTTACCGTCTTTCCTCTTGCAACGAGAGTTTCCTCTCCCATCTTCATCTCAAGCTCAGTCTGCTCATACTCAAATGGAGGGTATAAGACTGCCAGAAATCTTCTCACTACCAGATCATAAACCCTTCTCTCGTCAACAGTCATATGATCCAGCTGGACAAACTGTTCCGTGGGAATAATTGCATGATGATCCGATACTTTCTTATCATCTACAAAATATGGTCTGGCCTCAATCTTTACGTTATATAATTTCCCTGCCAGCTTTCTGTACGGTCCCACTCCGCAGGCCTCCAGTCTCTCTTTGATAGAGGGGACGATATCGGAGCTCAAATACCGGGAATCTGTTCTTGGGTACGTAAGTACTTTATGATTCTCATACAGTCTCTGCATAATATTCAGGGTCTCTTTCGCGGAATAATTAAACTTCCGGTTTGCCTCCCTCTGAAGCTCTGTTAAATCATACAGCTGGGGGGCAAAACTTTTTTTCGGAGTACTTTTTACCTCAGTAATAATTCCTTCCTTACCGGAATTCATCTGCTTTAACAGCCCTTCCAGCCGCTCACGGTCAAAAGAGCGGTAACTTTTCGACTTTTCATCCCGCCAGATAAACGTCAGCGCCGGTTGGGAAGCCTTTGCAGTTATGCCGTAATAAGACTTCGGTACAAAGCTTTTAATTTCTTCCTCTCGTCTTGCAATCATGGCTAAAGTTGGGGTCTGAACCCTTCCACAGCTTAACTGTGCATTGTATTTGCAGGTCAGCGCTCTGGTGGCATTGATTCCCACCAGCCAGTCTGCTTCTGCACGGCACATGGCTGCATCGTAGAGATTGTCGTATTCGTGACCGTTCTTTAATCGGGCAAAGCCCTCTTTTATAGCTTTATCTGTAACAGAAGAGATCCAAAGCCGTTTAATTGGCTTTTTATTTCCTGCTTTTTCAAGAATCAGACGGGCTACCAGCTCCCCTTCCCGTCCCGCATCGGTTGCAATGATGATTTCCCCCACATCACTTCTGTGAATCTGCTTTTTCACCACGCTGTACTGCTTTCCGGTCTGCCTGATTACCTCAAGCTTAAACTGATCCGGCATCATGGGAAGATCTTCCATCTTCCATTCTTTATATTTAGGGTCGTAATCCTCCGGGTCTGCCAGCGTAACCAGATGGCCTAATCCCCAGGTAATCACATAGGCATTTCCTTCCAGAACACCTCCCTGATTCTTTGTGCAATGAAGCACCCGGGCAATGTCCCGGGCGACTGACGGCTTTTCTGCTATAATTAAAGATTTCATTCTATTCCTCCAAATTGCATTTCTGTCTTTATTATAGCTCATTGAATGGATTATGACAACTGGCGGCATTCCCCATAGGCAATCAGGGAATCTCCTATACTTACTCCCATGGCTGTCGTCTCATATAAAACGATTCCGTCAAATTCAGCATGACACAGCTGAAGAGAGGTTCCCCACACATCTTCTACCGCTCCCAGTAAATCTCCCTGTAAGAACCGTTCACCGGGCTGCCTGGTGGGATGCCAGAAGCCTTCTGCAATAGAATCCGTGTAAACAGCATTTATAACTTCTTTCTGGGAATTTTCTTTTTCTGTCTCCTGGCTGGCGCTTATAACACCCAGACAGGAAAGAACATTTACCACATTCTTTTTATAGGAAGCAAGCTGATCTTTTGTAAAACTTCCGCCTCCTCCCCGCTCTATAAGGATTGAAGGGACTCCTTCCATTGCTGCGTAACTATACGAACCAGTGGTTGCAGAAGATTTTACACGGATTTCCATACCTGTAGCCTCAGCCATTTTACTGGATTTATCCATGACTTCCTCATTCGCTGCGCCGGGATAATATACAAAAGGCATTACCTGCTCGTGGGTATCTCCTGCGTGAAGGTCTATGTAATAGTCTGCCTGGCTGTGCAGCTCATGCTCTATGGTATACGCGATCTTTTGGGAAAGGCTTCCATCCTTTTTTCCCGGAAATGCCCGGTTTAAATTTTTCCCGTCTTCCGGGACAAAAAGACGGGTATAGGTAAATGCAGCCTGGGGATTTGCCACAAGAAGAAACACAATGGTTCCGCTGATTTTTTCCGGATCCAGCTCCTTTGACAGCTCTCTGGCTGTCTGTATCCCGATGTATTCCGCTCCATGTATCCCGGCTGTAATAAGTACTACAGGTCCCTCTCTCCTGCCACATACTGCACAGACGGGCAGTTCCAAATCATGATTTACTACTTGAAGCATTCCCTGGACCCGTTTTCCGGACTCCAGCTTCATAGTTCCTATCTGAATCATTTATATCTCCTCTCCCTCTATGAAACAGCCTGGTCTGGGACCTTCGGCTCATCTGTTTCCTCTACGTCAAGAATCGCATTCAGCAGTTTCACCGCGTAAGGATGACTTGCCTCGCTGATGGATTCCGTCTCTTTTATTTCCACCACTCTTCCCTTGTAAAGAAACAGTACATGGCTGCATAGATAGGTGACTGAGGTTAAGTCGTGGGTGATGAAAATGTAGGTCAGCCCTTTTTCCTTTTGTATCTGCTTTAACAGATCCATGATCTGAACCTGCGTGTGAGCATCTAAGGAGCTGATGGCTTCGTCAAACAAAATCACTTCCGGATTTACAGCCAGTGCCCTGGCAATGCAGACACGCTGGAGCTGACCTCCGCTGAGTTCATGGGGAAGCCGCTGCAGATAACTTTCATCAAGTCCCACCAGTTTTAAAAGCTGACTGGTCTCTTTCCTGCGGTCCAACGCTTTTTTCTCCCGTTTTTCTCTTGCCATCAGCCCTTCACCGATCAGGCTTTTTACTGTGAATCTGGGATTTGCCGAAGTGGTGTAATCCTGAAACACGACGCTGATCACCGCCTTTTTGGCTCCCTCAAAGCGGACATTTCCTTTATCAGGCTTTAAAAGTCCGCATAAAACTCTACCCAGAGTACTTTTTCCGCTCCCGCTCTCACCCAGAATCCCCAGGCACTGCCCTTTTCTCACCTCAAAGGATATATCAAAAAGTACCTGCTGCCGTTCCCTGCCAAACAGGGTTGTCTGATTCTCTTTTTTAAAGCTGACGTCAATATGTTCTGCTTTTATCATTGGCTTATCACTCCTTTCCTTCCCAGGGCTCTGTGATACTGATCCATAACCGCTTTCTTTTTTTCTACCAGAAGCCGGGTATAAGGGTCCTTCGGCTGCTCATAAATCTGCCGGAAGGTCCCCTTATCTGCCATTTTCCCCCTGTTCAGCACAAGAACCTCATCTGAGACTGCAGAGATCACTCCAAGATCGTGACTGATAAAGATCATGGCTGTATCAGACTCTTTTTTAATCCGGATAAACTCTTTCATGATTTCAAACTGGGTAATGGCATCAATGGCGGTAGTCGGCTCGTCAGCGATTAAGAGATCAGGCTCCATGGACATGGCAAGGCCGATCATAATCCGCTGAAGCATGCCGCCGCTCAGCTGATGGGGATATTTTTTAACAGCCTCTTCCGGATTTTTTATCTGCATAGCGGTAAGAACTGTCAGCGATTTTTCGTATATTTCCTTCTTAGTCAGCTCCGTATGCTCTCTGTAGGTTTCTGACAGCTGGTCTTCAATCCGGTATAAGGGATCAAAGCAGGTCATGGGATTTTGCAGAATCATGGCAACCCTTTTCCCTCTGATCCGGCGAAGCTGTTCCTTTGTCTTACCAATTAAATTCTCTCCCTGAAAAAGTGCTTCTCCTGTTACTGAAAAGTCAGCCCCTAAAAGCCCCATAACCGCTTTTAGGCTCATACTCTTTCCGCTGCCGCTCTCTCCGAGAATCCCCAGGCACTGTCCCGGAAACACTTTAAAATCAATGCCCTCAATAATGGGTTGTATCCGATTCTTCCTGCGAAGCTCCACCATCAGGTTTTTTACTTCTAATACAGGTTCCATTAAACTTCCACCTCCTTCGGATCCAGGGCATCCCGCAGGGCATCTCCCAGTAAGTTAAAAGCAGCCACTACAATAACAATGGCAAGACCAGGTGCGATCATCTGGACCGGATTGGTTGTCATAACATTCTTTGCTTCGTTAAGCATTGCTCCCCATTCCGGCGTAGGTGCCTGAACGCCAAGCCCCAAAAAAGAAAGAGTGGAGATATTTAAAATGGCCCAGCCGATATCCAGGGTCGCCAGAACCGCCATTTCCGATGCAATGCTGGGAAGCAGATGGCGAAAGAGAATAAACGGTTCCCCGCTTCCGACACATCTGGAAAACAGAACGAAATTTTTATCCCTGTATTTCATAACATTGGTCCGGATCATTCTGGCGTACCATGCCCATTTAATCAGCACATTGGCAATTATTACATTGCGCACATCCACTCCTAAAAGAGCCACTACGGCAAATACCATGATCTGACTGGGAAATGACATCATCACATCCACCGCTCTCATGATAATTTCTTCCACCGGTCCTCTGAAATATCCGGCTGAAAGTCCCAGGATACAGCCAAGCCCGATTGTCCCTGTCATGGTCAGAAGAGATAAAAACAGAGTAGGCCGGATACCATATATCATTCTGGAGAGAATGCAACGCCCAAGCTGATCGGTTCCTAACGGATATTTAAGACTGAAGCCTGCAAATTTATTTAAAATATCATTTGCATAAGGATCATTGGGAGACAGAAGTGGAGCAAATACACCGGCTAAAGCTATGGCAGCAAGAAATCCCATCATGATCACTGCCATTTTATTTTTAAGAAAGCGATTCCACATCTTAGGATACCTCCCTTCGAAGTCTTGGATCAGCAATGCTTTGAATGATATCAAACAAAAGGTTAAATACCACAAACAGTGTTCCGATTAAAAGCACATAGGTCTGAATTACCGGATAATCCCGGTTGAATATGGACGCAATGCACAGCTTTCCAAGCCCGGGCCATGCGAAAACATTTTCCACTACAATGGTTCCGGCCATCAGCTGGGGTACGCTCATTCCGATTGCCACAATACAGGTATGAAGGGAGTTCTTTAAAATATGCCTTACCAGAATGGTGCTTTGCTTTAACCCCCTTACATTGGCATACAAAACGTAATCCTCTTTCATATTTTCCAGCATGTTGTTGCGGATCAGCCTTATGTAAGTGGAAATATAGGTAAGCGCTACTGTAAGGGAAGGCAGAATCAAGTGCTTTATGGTACCGCTTCCGCTGGTAGGAAGCAGATCCCACTTAATACTGATGAGCCAGATCAAAAGAAGCCCTACCCAGTACGCCGGCATAGCAGTTGTCATAAATACAATCCCCCGCACGATCCGGTCAAACAGGCTGTCCTTATAGACGGCACAAAAGAAACCGATGGGGAGACTTAAAACGATTACGATCACCAGAGAAGACATGGCAAGTAAAAAGGTTGCCGGAAAACATCTGGAAATCTCTCCCAGAACTGTTCTGGAAGGATTGGTATAGCTTACACCGAAATCCAGCTTCAGACAGTTCCCCACCCAGCGCAGGTACCGGACCAGATAGGGGTCATTTAACCCCAGTTCTTCCCTGACCTGCAAAATGGCATCTTCCGTAATAACCGGTGTCTGGCGGACTCTTAATGCCACCTCTGCCGGGTCGGAAGGAATCATATTTATAAACACAAAGCACAAAAATGAAATCATGAGCAGCAGGGGAATCGCTGACAGGATTCGTTTCACAATATAGAACTTCATAATACAGCCTCCATCTTAGCCTGGACGGTATGAAAAAACATGGGAAACCGGCAGCCTGGCATACAGACAGCCGGTATTTCCCATGTTTTAAATCCCTCCCGGAAATTATTCAAAATACATCTGGGCAAAGGGCACTTCATACTGGGTCTGGGTAAATCCAATGCCTTTTAAATCCGACCTGTAGACTGCCTTATTACACTCATAGGTAAGAGGGATATATACCGCATCCTCGTGAAGCCTGGTCAGAACAAAGCGGTACAGCTCCTGGCGCTTTTCTTCATCTGTAGATACCATAATTTCCGTAATTGCCTTATCGATCTCCGCCTTGTCCGCAAGTCCCTGCTGTGCTGCGTAGTCTCCGTATACCCGCTGTCTCATTCCAGCCAGAGAAGACTGAGGATCATAAGGAAGTCCCCAGCAGATGTTAAACACCATGTCAAAGTTTCCTGCTTTCATGTTGTCACGGTAAGACTGTTCTTCTTCTCCTTTGATCTCCAGACCGATTCCCAGCTTGCCATATTCAGACTGAAGGTACTCTGCGATGGTCTTTTCCGTAACACTGTCGCTGTTGTATAAAAGAGTCAGTTTCAGAGGCATTCCGTCTTTTTCCCTCACATTCTGACTTCCCATAACCCAGCCGCTCTCTTCCAGCATCTTAGATGCCTTATCCTGGCTGAACTCGTAGGGAGTTAATTCAATATTGCAGTAAGGAACTGTCTTGGAATACAGCGTATCAGCAGGTTTCTCCAGCCCGTAAAAGATACCGTCTGAGATTGCCTGGCGGTTAGTGGCATGCTGAATCGCCTGACGCACAGTCTTATCCTTTAAAATATCATTGGTGGTGTTAATTACAATCTGTCTGGTAGATGTAGCATCAGACAAGGCTACGGAGAACTTGTCGCTTTCCTTATATTTAGTCACTGCCTCAGCATCAATCATATTCTTTCCGTAGATTAAATCAACCTCGCCCTTTTCCAGCGCCAGAATACGGGTCTGGTTATCTGGAATGACCTTAACGGTGATCTTTTTCACCTTGGGTTTCTCACCCCAATAGTTTTCGTTTGCCTCGAACACAGCGTATTCGTCTGTAACAGATTCCTTCAGTACATAAGGACCGGTCCCGATATAAGCTTCCACGCCCTCTTTTGTACTTCCGTTTTTCATGGCCTTAGGGGAGATCATTGCAAATGGTCTTGTAACTCCCAGTTCTGTCAGCATGGGATAATAAGGCTTTGAAAGCTCAATTACAAAGGTTTCTGCATCAGGAGCGGATACTCCCACCAGCAGATTCATCATTTCCAGCCATGTATGACGTTCCTTGTTTTCAATAATTGCATCAAAATTTGCCTTGATTGCATTGGCATCACACACCTCTCCGTCAGAGAAGGTAACGCCCTTTCTGATTTTGAATGTATAGGTCTTCCCATCTTCGCTTACGCTCCAGCTTTCTGCCAGGCAGGGGGCGTATCCGTCAGCGGTTATGTTGACCAGAGTCTCATAAAGCATTTCCTGGGCATACATCTCACCGGCATACAGATGTGGATTTAAATCCCTGATATCACGGAAGTTTACAAACACCAGCTCATCCTTTGGTGTCCCTTCAGAATTTTCCGTTCCTGCTGCTTCTGTCTTTGCCTGGTCTTTGGCTGTCGCAGCAGCTTCCTGACCGGTCTGCTTTTGGCACCCTGATAAAAGGGCTGCACTGATCGCACCTGCAAGGCAGGTATATAATAATCTTTTTTTCATAATTGCTCCTCCTGATTTGCTATGATGTTAACTATATCATAGTTAGTCATGACTTACTAATACGAATCAGGAAGAGCCGGCTATAACAAACCGTTATAGGCAGCCAGCGCCTTTTTTAATTCTTCTATGTAAAACCGGGCTTCAAAAGACAAATCCTTTTTCTTCTGTTTTACATACCCCAGAGTCAGAAATTTCTCACAATCCCTTACCTTCAATGCCCTTATTCCCTGTCCTTCGTATTCTCCGGACACAAAATCAATGCCCAGGCAGCAGACATCCGTATGCTTTAACATACTGGTAATCATATAGTCACTGTTGGTGCAGACTACATTATTTAAGTTCTCCATCTGGATTGCACCAACACTGATCCGTTCAATATGATGCTCCATTGCAAAAAAATCCTTGGTTCCCTCAATAAATTTTAAGTGGGAAAGCTCTTTGAGCACTACCGATTCCCTGTCATACCACGGATGATGGCTCCCCAGATAAACACAGATGGGCAGCTCCGCCAGAGGGAAAAATTCCAGCTTTTTATGCCAGATAATATGCTTAAAACACTGCAGCTGGGTATGTGCGAGATAAACAATGCCAATCTCCGATATGTGCTCAGACACATCATCCGTAATTTCTTCCACTGTCCCTTCCCTGAATCCGAACGTAATGTTCTGATCCTTATGAGCCACATAGATATCCGCGGTCAGCTTTGTAAGAATACTGCTCTGATACCCTGAAACAGAAAAATAGTTACCTGTTTTTTTCTGAACAAGAGACCGGATCATATTGGAATTTTTAAGTATGGTAAGGGCGTGACCGTAGAGCATCTTTCCATGCTCCGTCATGCGCATCCCTCTGCTGTTACGCTCAAACAGTACTACTCCTAAGTCTTTTTCCAAATTTGCTATGACCTTGCTGACATTGGGCTGAGACGTATAAAGCTGCTCAGCCGCTTTGTTTAAGCTGCCATGGTCCGCAGTCGCCACAAAGTATTCCAGTTGTTTTATCTCCATTGTTTCCTCCAATGTTTAATAATTCTGCCGTTTTTTAACCAAAAAAGCCGTACTGTCATGCGGTAACAGGTACGGCTTTTTTGTAGGAGTCATGATCCCTCACGGGTCAAATGAAGGATACATTCAGAGGGTTAGTCTGATGTTAGAATATTCACACGTAGTTAGCAATAACTAACTGTCATTATAATAACATAAGATATCTAAAAAAACAAGCCCTATGTTTGAAAAGAATTCTCAATTAAACAGGCAGCATCCATTGCAGAACATTCTTAATATAATGATCCCAGAAATCCCAGTTATGACCGCCCGTTCCTTCTTCATATAATACATGGGCTCCCTTGTCTTCCATAATCTTCTTTACTTCTCTGTTCATCTCATAAAGGAAATCTTCTGTTCCGCATGCCTGATATAGCTGTGGCACGACACCATTTTTCACACAGCAGTCATACAGCTGCATCAGATCAGCGCTGCTTCCTGACAGATTATCGGGATTTTCAAAAATATTATCCCACGGAAATGGTCCGTCAATCGTCCCGTTTTTAATTCCTTCAAAGGTCTTAACAATGTCCAGCGCACCGGACATACTGGCTGCCTTTGCATACTGTTCCGGTTTTGAAAGTCCTAAAAACCAGGCTCCGTAGCCTCCCATGGAAAGTCCTGCCACAAAGGTATCCTCCCGTCTTTTTGAAACAGGGAAAATGCTTTTAATAAATGCAGGCAGTTCTTCTGTAAAAAAGGTGTAGTAACGGTTTCCACGATACATATCCTGATAAAAACTGTTTTCCGCAGACGCCATGACAACCACGCAGCAATGTTTCTGAGCATAACGCTCAATATTGGAAAAACGCATCCAGGAGCTGTAATCTCCAAACGCTCCATGAAGCAGATATAAGACTGGCAGTCCCTTCTCATAAGGAAATGCTTTCTTTGCCGAATCACTGGTAATCTGCTCATTTCCCTCCGGTGTTGGTACAAATACATTCACATCCACGGTATGTCCTAATGTATAACTATAATAATGACAATTCATACTGGCCATGGTTAAAACCTCCTCTTTCTTTGCCGGAAGCGGTCTGCTTCCTCTTTTATTTCATTATAGGCATCTTCTCGTTTTAGAACTAGACAAAAATTGCACTGTTTTTATATATCTTATACCTATATTGCCATTTTAAATCCAATTTTTTAGCAATTTCGGGCATGTTTTATATTAAAACAGTGCAAGATATGTATAGTTTTGGCTTACAATCTGCAATTTTAGTCTAGTTTTTTTATGCCGTTTTCTTTATGATAGTAACGCTAACCGATTTAACATTCAAGTAAAGGAGAATACACCCTATGAAGCTATGCACAAACGTAATTGAAGTAAAGAAGATAGATCAATATTTTAGCATTGCCACCAATTCAGTTGAAATCCGGGTACTATTCCTTACAGATTCCATTCTTCGGATCCGCGCCGGATTTGACGGAGACTTTGCCGAAGAATCTTACAGTCTCGTTATGACCGCATGGGAAGACCGCATGGATGAGCTGATGAAAGATCAGCGCAAAAAGATTATTCCTGCGTCAGCGGAACTAATTCAGTCAGAGCACCAGGCTGTGATTCAGGGAAGCAGTTTAAAGGTTGTTATTGAAAAGGACCCCTTCCGCATCTGTGTTTATGATAAGGAAGGTACCTGCCTCCATTCCGATATTGTGGACCTTGGTTATCAGGAGGACAGCAATCACCGAAGAATCCATACCAGTGAAATCTCACCAGAGGATTGTTTCTATGGATTTGGAGAAAAGAGCGGTCAATGGAATAAAGCACAGAAATTCTTATCCATGAGCCCCAAAGATGCGATGGGTTATAATCCCAAAGAAACTGATTCTCTTTATAAGCAC
The DNA here is from genome assembly GCF_900205965.1 of Lacrimispora amygdalina. Classification (GTDB taxonomy): domain Bacteria; phylum Bacillota; class Clostridia; order Lachnospirales; family Lachnospiraceae; genus Lacrimispora; species Lacrimispora amygdalina_A. The sequence goes on along the minus strand of NZ_OAOF01000008.1, from coordinate 100,307 downwards.
ATACCGTTTTATGTGAAATTGAACCGCAGCTCAAAAAAAGCCGTGGGTTACTTCTATCACAACACGTATGAATGTGATTTTGATATGGGAAGAGAAAAAAGCAATTACTGGAAACCCCACAGCCGGTACCGTACAGACGGCGGTGACATCGACTTATTTTTAATTGCCGGTCCTTCCATACGGGAAGTTGTTTCCCGTTATACGGATCTCACCGGTAAGTCTGCCATGCTTCCCCGTTATGCACTGGGCTACCTGGGTTCCTCCATGTATTACCCGGAACTGGAAGCAGACTGCGACGATGCAATTGCAGAATTTATTGATACAACAAAAGAAGAAGATATTCCGGTTGACGGATTCCAGCTTTCCTCCGGTTATACCTCACAGGAAACCGATCAGGGCGTAAAACGCTGTGTGTTTACCTGGAACGAAAAACGCTTTAAAAATCCCAAAGATTTCTTTGAACAAATGAGGAAAAGAGGTATTACCGTATCTCCAAATGTAAAACCGGGGATTCTTTTATCTCATCCGGATCTTGACAAGATGAAGGCCAAAGGTATCTTTGTAAAAGACAGCCAGAGCGATGAGCCCGGTATCGGAACCTGGTGGGGCGGAAAAGGTGTTTTTGCTGATTTTACAAAACCTGTAACCCGCACTGTCTGGAAGGACCTGTTAAAGAAAAACGTTCTGGAAATGGGAACCTGTTCTGTCTGGAATGACAACTGTGAATATGACAGCATGGTGGACAAGGACTGCCGCTGTGATTTCGAAGGAAAAGGCGGCACCATCGGACAGTTAAAATCTGTCATGTCCAACATAATGTGCCACATCACCGACGAGGCCATTCATGAAACCTTTGACAACACCAGACCTTTTATTGTATGCCGGTCCGGCCACAGCGGCATTCAGCGCTATGCCCAGACCTGGGCGGGGGATAATTTAACCTGCTGGGATTCACTGAAATATAACATTGCAACCATTCTTGGCATGAGCTTAAGCGGTGTGGCAAACCAGGGCTGTGACATCGGCGGATTTTATGGAACTTCTCCGGAAGCAGAGCTGATGGTGCGCTGGATACAGAACGGAATTTTCCAGCCACGCTTCTCCGTTCACTCCGTTAATACAGATAATACGGTTACGGAACCCTGGATGTACGGGAACTGCACCGGCTATATCCGGGATGCCATTAAATTCCGTTACAGACTGATTCCTTATCTGTATTCTCTTATGGAACGTGCCCATGAGACAGGGCTCCCCATTATGGAACCTATGTGCAGCGCATTCCAGCACGATAACCGCTGTTATGAAGAGGGTGTGGATTTTATGATCGGAGACTCACTTCTGGTAGCAAATGTGGTGGAAAAAGGTGCTGTTACAAGAGAAGTCTATTTACCTGCCAAAGAGACCTTCTATGATTTCTATACAAGAGAGCAATTCCAGGGCGGACAGACCGTAAAGCTTCCGGTCACACTGGCAAGCATACCTCTTTTTATCAGGGAAGGCGCCATCATTCCTATGGCTGCTAACCAGATGAATAACTTATCCACAGAAACCGTCACCGGTATTCACCTGCTTTTAGCTGCTGGTAAAAGCAATACCTTTACACTCTATGAAGATGACGGTACTACCCTGAATTATCAAAATGGGGATTATTTAAAAACAGTCATTGAGATGACCGCAGGAGAACAGACAACGGTAGAATTTAAGCAGGAAGGCAGCTATCAGACTGCAGTGGAAACCATTTACCTGGATGTAATTCACAGAGAAAAAGCACCATTCTGGATCACTTTAGACGGAACAGAACTGCCGCATTTCCTTTACCGCAAAAAATTTGAAGCAGCAGAATGCGGTTGGTATTACAGCCAGACGTTAAAATCTGTTCAGATTAAATATAAAAATCCGAAAAAAGACTGCAAGCTCGTAATCTCATTCCAGCAGTTCGATATGATCGGTATGTAAATATAAAGGAGTTCGTACAAAATGAAAAAACTATTGTTACTCTTTACAGCCTGTGCTGTCTCTGCCGCAATGCTGGCAGGATGCGGCAAATCCGGCGTAAAAAACAGCGCTGAAGCGACCCCTGAAAATCCCATGGTGCTGACTTTGGCTCATAACTTAAGCGAGACACATATTACCTCAATCGCATTGCAGGATTTTGCCGATCTGGTAGAAGAAGAAAGCAACGGAAGAATTAAAATACAGATTTATCCCGGCGGACAGTTAGGTTCTGAAACGGAAGTTTTAGAGCAGCTCATGGCCGGTGTAGTAGGTATGACCAGAGTATCCGCTCCCGGACTTGCCACTTACAATGAAGGCTACCATACCTTTGGTCTTCCTTATATTTTTAAAGATACCCAGAACTATTACGATGTAATGGATTCAGATGCCATGGGTGGTTTCTTCCGCTCCAGTGAGAAAGACGGATTTGTTACTCTGACTTACTATACCTCCGGATCCCGTTCGTTCTACACCATTAATAAACCAATCCGGAAGCCCGAAGACTTAAAAGGCTTAAAAATCCGTGTCCAGGATATGAAATCCCAGACCGATATGATCAAAGCACTGGGCGGAACCCCGGTTGCTATGGCTATGGGAGATGTGTTCACCTCCTTACAGACTGGCATCATCGATGGAACAGAGAATAACGAAACTGCCCTGACTACAGGAAAACACGGAGAAATCTGCAAATATTACTCTGTTGACCAGCACTCAATGATTCCCGACGTTTTGGTAATCAGTTCCGTGATCTGGAAACAGCTTACACCAGAGGATCAGAATATTTTAATCAATGCTGCGAAGAAATCAACGGAATCACATAAGGCTGCATGGGAGGCCGGCATTGAAAAAGCAGTTGCCGAAGCCAAAGATACAATGGGCGTTACCTTTGTTGAAGATGTGGATAAAGATGCCTTCCGCGCTGCAACCAAGGAAATGATTCAAAGCTATTCTGAAAAATATCCAAAGGTACAGGATGTTTTAAACATCATCAATTCCGTCGACTAACATGGAGGACAAAAATGGAACACTTACTGACTAATATTAAAAGCGTAATCAATTACCTGCTCTCCAGAATCGCAGCTGTCCTTTTAACAGTTATGAGCTTTCTGGTAATCTATCAGGTATTTACACGTTATGTACTGAATAACCCCAGTGATTTCACGGAAGAAATCGTGCGCTACCTGCTGATTTGGACCGGGTTTGTGGGAGCAGCATATGCGTTCAGTACCAGACAGCATATGGCATTGTTATTTATAAGGGACAAATTAAATCCGGTAAGCAGAAAATCCCTGATGATTTTCACCGATTTACTGGTGCTGGCATTTGCCCTGTTTGTTATGACCATTGGCGGAGCAAAACTGGCAATCAGCGCGAGAATGGAGTATTCTGCACTTCTAGGTATATCCAGAAGTCTTGTTTACAGCATGGCTCCCATATCCGGCGTTTTCATTATCATTGTGCAGATTATCAACATCTGGGAAGACGCAACCGGTATTACTATTAAAGCAAAGGGGGAAGTTTAATCCATGAATATTATTATTTCAACCATCGTGCTATTTGCGGTTTTCGGGGTGCTTCTGTTCTTAGGCTGCCCCATCTCCATCAGCATCCTGGTATCCTCCGTTGCTACCGCACTTGCAAACCTCTCCTGGGATCAGGTTGTTTTCATTGTAATGCAGAAGATGAACAGCGGTGTGGAAAGCTTCTCACTTCTTGCGGTACCCCTGTTTATTCTGGCCGGCAACATCATGAACAACGGTGGAATTGCAAGAAGGCTGATTAATTTTGCTAAGATTATCTCCGGACGGATTCCCGGATCTCTGGCCCAGACCAATGTTCTTGGAAATATGCTGTTCGGCGCACTCTCCGGTTCTGCCGTAGCTGCCGCAGCTGCAATTGGAGGCACTCTGAATCCAATGGAGGAAGAGGAAGGTTATGATCCGGCATTTTCTACCTGCGTGAATATCGCCTCCGCTCCTACCGGACTTCTGATTCCGCCTACCAGCGCATTTATTGTTTACTCTACCATTGCAGGAGGCGTCTCCATCTCCGCTCTGTTTATGGCAGGTTATATACCGGGACTTCTTATGGGACTTTCAACCATGCTGATTGCTTATTTTTATGCAAAGAAACATAATTACCCTGTATCTCCCAAAGTAAGCTTTAACCAGGCAGTTAAAACCACGATGGAAGCAATTCCAAGCCTTCTTCTCATTGTTATTGTAATTGGAGGTATCGTAGGAGGCGTATTTACCGCAACAGAAGGTGCAGGAATTGCAGTTTTATACTGCCTTATCCTATCCTTAGTTTACCGCAGCATCACATTCCAGGATTTTCTGGACATCCTTTTAAAGAGCGCATGTACCAGCGGAATCATACTGTTTCTGATCTCCGCCTCCTCAGCAATGTCATGGGTCATGGCATATTCCGGAATACCTGCAGCGATCAGCAATGCGATCATGTCCGTATCAGACAACAAATATGTCGTATTTCTGCTTATGAACATAGTACTTCTAGTAATCGGAACATTTATGGATATTACTCCGGCATGTCTGATTTTTACACCTATTTTCCTTCCAATCGCCACGAGCTTTGGAATGGATCCCGTACATTTTGGTGTTATGCTTGTATTTAATATGTGTCTTGGTACCATGACACCTCCTGTTGGATCTGTACTGTTCATTTCCTGCGGAATCAGCAAGGTTTCCATTGAACAGGTTGTAAAGCAGCTTTTACCTTACTTATTTGCACTGGTCGCACTGTTACTGGCAGTTACCTATATTCCGGCTCTGTCTCTGGCGCTGCCAAAACTTCTTGGATTAATTAAATAACACAGCATTAAAAACCGTCCCTGTCATACAGTTACAGGGGCGGTTTTTGTAGTAGTAATTCCTTTTAATCCCGTATTGATATCGTGTCATGAAAACGTTATAATGAATCCAGCCGGTGTAACCATACTTAAGAGCAATCCTTACGAGGGGGTAATTACTTGATCGACATAGCAAGTTTTATGATGGCAGGAGGGCGTATGATAGCCAGTGAACGCATACAGGGCGTGAACGACAATATGGCCAAATCCCATTATCATGAATATTACGAATTATATTATCTGGAATATGGGAAGCGCTACCATATGGTAGATGACAATATCTATTCCTTAAACTCAGGGGAATTCATCATCTTCCCACCGTATTCCATGCACCATTCTTACGGAGATAATGATGTTCCATTTAAACGGCTTCTCGTTTATTTTACACCGGAAACAGTTATGGTTCCGGAGGTTCTGCACATATTCAGCCAGTCAGCCGGGGTATACCGGTTTGATACCAAAACCAGCCAGTCTGTCCATTTCCTTCTGAAAGAGATCCTTAAAGAGCAGGAAGAAGCAGAAGGGTATCATTTTGATGCCATGAAGATGTTACTGAATCAGATTTTAATTAAAACTGCCAGAAGAGCGGATGAAACAGCGGCCCCGGAAAACCAGAGCCGCATTACAGAAATCCTTCACTACCTTCATAACCACTATTCGGAAAATATTACTCTTGAGGATCTGGCCTCCCGCTTTTACATCAGCCCTTATTATCTATGCCGGGAGTTTAAGCGCTATACTAACAGCACGATTATCCAATATATCAATAACATACGCATTATTCATGCCCAGCGGCTTTTTATGGAAACAAACCGCACGATCACTGATATCAGCAAAGAGGTGGGGTTTTCTAATGTAACTCATTTTAACCGCGTATTTAAGTCTATTATAGGCATGTCACCCTCCAAAAGCCGCAAACAGCACGCCGGTCAGAAAGAACAGGGATAATACATTTAATTAAAATTACCGCACCTCTTCCCAGAATCTTACGGCGTCTGCCAGCCAGCCATCAAGCTCCGTGCCGTTTCCCAGACCAAAGCTGTGACCGCCGTGCTCCATAAACCTTACCCTGTTCATAACCTGAAACTGCTTCAGCCGTTCCTGCATGACGCAGCTGGCTTCTATATTAACCACAGGATCATCCTTACTGTGAACCAGATAGCAAGGGGGATAATCCTGATCCATATGGTATTCCACGCTGTACTCTGCCAGATCTTCTTTTGTAAAATGCTCTCCTCCGATCCGTTCTAAATACTTCACGGCAGCCGCCCGCTCAGAATCTGAAGCACGCTCCATATCCTTTAAAAACTGAACCGTTGAGATGCTTGGATAGCCCAGAAATAATGCGGCCGGCTTATTTAAGCCATAGGCTTCATATCCTTTCTCTTTCGTACCCCAGACAGCCGACAGATGGCCGCCTGCCGAAAATCCCGCCATCGCATATCCTTCCATACGAATCTGAAGCTCATTCTTATGGTCAGCCAGGAACCTTAAGGCAGCTGCGATATCATTCAGGGGTTTTGGAAGAAGCTTTTTCTGCCCGGTTCTGTATATTAAGATAAATGCCGGATATCCCATCCGGTTTAACTGTTCCGCAATGGGATACCCCTCAACCAGGACCCATTCTCTCGCATACCCTCCTCCAGGACACACGAGCACAAAGGGCTTATCGGGATCCCCTGGCATATGAATCAGTTTTACCTGCTCCTTGTCCGGTTCAGCTTCCCATTCCTCTTTGGGATAAACATCATAGATTACCTGGCTTTTTACTTCCATCACTTCATAAATCCGTTTAATTGCCGGCAAAAGTCCACAGCGTTCGTTTCCATAATCACCAATTTTCCGATTCCACACATCCTCTGTCATGTTTGTGAAAAAATATTTAGAAAACGGTTCAAGCTCAATCTTTGTACAAAGCTCTCCAATGGTCGTATCAACAGTAACTGACTCAGACATGATACCAACTCCTTTCTTATGCTTCTTGATCTAAAACAATATTTTGAATCCATACCCCTTTTTTTACCAGAACAAAACCGATAATGCATTTAATAATCTCAACCATCTGGCACATAAAATACAGCGGGACAATGGGAATCTGCGTATACCGGCTAAGCAGATACGCGGCCGGAATACTTGCCACCCACATGAACACACTATCAAAGAAAAACGTTACAACCGTCTTACCTCCGGAACGCAGTGTAAAATAAGAGACATTCATAAATGCGTTCATCGGCATGAGAAGAGCCAGAATCCGGATTAACTGAACCGCTAAGTTCTTCACCTCATCGGTTGTATTGTAAATCATAGGGAAAAGAGGTGCCACAATTGCCAGTATTGTACCCATAACAGCACAGGAGGCAACGGAAAATGCGATCAGTTTCGTATCCGTATCTCTGGCTTCCTCCATCTTCCCCGCACCTAATAGCTGGCCTACAATAATGGAAACAGAAACTCCAAGAGCTATATAGACTACATTAAACACATTGCCAATGGTGTTGGAAATATTTAATCCAGCCACAGCAGTCAGTCCCCTGACGGAATAACATTGCATTAACACTGCCATTCCACTGGCCCACAAAGCTTCGTTTACAATCAAAGGCGTACCCTTCACAAAGATTTTACCGATCAGGCTCATTGGTATATGCATGCTCTTATATGCACCCTCGATAAATGGAAAACGTTTCTTATGCTTATGAGTCCAGACTATTACAACTACAGTCTCAATATACCTTGCCGCAACAGTGGCAATGCCTGCCCCCATTACGCCAAAAGCCGGTACTCCGAATTTACCAAAGATAAGAATATAGTTAAGGACCACATTAACCAGTACTGCAGCAATTCCAGCCTTCATGGGAATCACCGTTTCCCCGCATTCACGAAGAGTGCTGGTATACGCCTGCTCTAGGGCAAAGGGCAAAAGCCCCAGCATCATAACAAGCATATATCTGCGCCCATTGCTCATGGCAACCGAAAGATCTCCGCCCTTATCTTCTCCATGGAGGTAGAGGTAAATCAAATTTTCTCCGTAAAAATAAAATATAAGTGCAGCCACAGCTGACAGAAGAAGGCAAAATAAAAATTTGAACCGGAATGTATGCCTTACTCCGTCATGCTTACCACTGCCATAAAACTGAGCGCCAAAGATTCCCGCACCGGAAACGATACCAAAGATACTGACATTAAAGACAAATATCAGCTGATTTACAATTGCAACCCCTGACATCTGACCGGTCCCCACCATTCCCACCATAATATTGTCAAGCAGACTTACAAAGTTAGTAATTCCGTTCTGTATCATAATGGGAATTGCAATGATCAGCACCTTTTTATAAAATGCCTTATTTCCTATTAATTTGTTCATCCTTCTTTCCAGTAAAAGCGTACTTTTTCTGTTTACCTCCGTTTTTGCCAGATTTCATTCCTGCTCTTGAGAAAAGCAAGTTTACTCGATTATAATAAATATAACCTGCAAAGGCAATCAAAACTTCTCCATAGTTTCTACAAACCAGAATACTACCATTAACAGAGAACCAATTACAGGAGGATAATCCGATGAAACTTGGACAGCGAATAAAAAAAGCATTTCAGAATTACCTGGCTGATATGGCTAAAACAAACAGGGAAACCTTTGGAAATCAGACGATGGACTGCTGCAATCTTAACCGCAGACCGGATAACCAGAGAAAAAACGGCCAAAGATGAGAAAAACCAGAAGCCGGGGGGAGTATGCCTTCCCCCGGCTTCTGGTTCCTTCCTGTTTTATTGCTTTTCTTTCGCCTTTGCAAACAAACTCTGTAGAATAATAAAGAACGCAAGCAGTGCTGCAATCGTAATCTTGGTCCACCAGGAAGACAGTGTTCCCTGAAATGTAATAAAGGTTTCAATGGTTCCCTTAATCAGAACACCGAACAGACTGCCGAACACATTGCCGACGCCTCCTGTCAGTAAGGTTCCGCCGATTACAGCAGAAGCAATTGCTTCCATCTCAAATCCTTTGGCCTGTTCTACAAATCCCGCGCAGGTATTCAATGCGAATAAGAAGCCTCCCAGCGAGCATAAAAAACCGTTAATCACGTAAACAAGCAGCTTGGTCCGTCTGACATTCAGTCCCATCATGAGTGCTGACTGTTCATTTCCTCCTACCGCATAAATCGTTCTTCCAAACTTGGTGAACTTTAAAAGAATAAATATACCGATCAGAGTCACCAGTGCGATGATTACACTGGGGTAAATAAACGGATAATTTATCACGCCTTTCTTGTTTACCGCTCCCCCTAAAAAGGTCAGGTTGATTTTACTCTTTGCCCATTTTAAAAACATTTCATTTTTGATGCTGATCATTTCCTGGCTGATAATGGCTGTCATACCTCTTGCAAAGAACATTCCGGCAAGTGTGACAATAAAAGGCTGAAGCTTTAAATAAGCAATAAAGAAACCCTGAACCAGACCAAATACAATGCCCATAATAAGAACAATCAAAAGCGCCGTAACCGCCCCTATTCCCTTATTTTCCATCATCCACGCAAGCATCATGCAGGTCATCGCAACCACGGACCCCACCGAAATATCAATTCCTCCGGTTATCATGACCATAGTCATGCCGGCTGCAATGACGATCAGACCGGCATTGGAGATAAACAGATTTAAAAATACCTGTGGTTTGGCAAACCCTTTGCTGTTAAATATAATCAGACCGGCTGCATACATCACCAAAAAGAGAAGGATGGTGATGATCAGTAAAAATACTTTTCCATCAAGCTTTTCCCTTTTTTTCATTTATGCCACCTTCTTTCCTGATTTAACATTTATCTGAAGTTTATTGATCATACGTTTTAATTCCGTTGACTGCAACGCTACAATCACGACAACGACAATGGCTTTATAAACCGGAATCTGATCCGGAGAAACGCCCATGGCATAAAGGGTCGTGCTCAGTGCCTGAATGGTATATGCTCCAATTACACTACCTAAAAGTGAAAATTTTCCTCCTGCCAGACTGTTGCCGCCCAAAGCGACAGCTAAAATGGCATCCAGCTCCAGATTCAGTCCGATGTTGTTGGCATCAGCAGAATAGATTCTGGAAGAAGCCACCAGACCGGAGATACCGGCACAAAGACCGCAGAAAACGTAGGACAGGAAAATAATCATGGAAGATTTAATTCCCATAAGCTTAGAAGCTTTGGGATTAATTCCCACTGTCTGAATGTAGAGCCCCAGAGAAGTTTTCCTAAGCAGAACGTAAGTGAGAAGCACAACGATCAGAGCTACAAACACCGGAGTGGGTATTGGGATTCCAGGAATGCTGGCTCCCAGCATCTTATAGGATTCCACGCGGATATAGGTGATCTGTCCCTTGGTAATCAGCTGTGCAATTCCCCTGCCAGCCGTAAATAATATCAGGGTCGCCACCATGGGCTGAATCTTAAGCCTTGCCACAAGAAAGCCATTAAAACAGCCGCAGAGGATTCCTGCAAGAATTGCCGCCAAGACACCCAGAATATAGGGATTGGCGAATTCATTCACCGTCTGCTGTCCGCCCGAAAGAATAAAGCAGCACACTGCGCCTGCCACAGACATAACGGCCCCTACCGAGATATCTGTACCTGCGGAGGCAGCAACCACCAATGTCATTCCAACCGATAAAATCACCAGATCACTGGCTCTGTTAATTACATCAATGATATATCCATAAAGAACGCCGTTTTTAATTGTGACCTCAAAGAAACCTGGAGTTTTAATCAAATTGGATATCAGAACAAGCACCAGACAGAAGATGGGAAGAAATAAGCGGTATCCTGTCAGTCTTTTTATAAATGCCTTTCCCTTATTCATTGGTACCACCTCCTCCTGCAATTGCCTTCATGATATGGTTTTGGTCAAGCTCATCCTCCTTTAGTTCAGAAACCTTCTCCCTGTCTCTTAAAACCGCCATCCGGCTGCAGGTTCGGATCATCTCCTCAATTTCCGAAGAAATAAACATAACGGTAACGCCTTCTTTTGCCAGCTGGACCACCAGTTTTTGAATCTCAGTTTTGGTTCCAACGTCAATTCCTCTTGTAGGCTCATCAAGAATCAGAAAATCAGGATCAGTCAGAAGCCATCTGCCCAGAATTACCTTCTGCTGGTTTCCTCCGCTTAAGCTTTTTATTGGAGTGTCCAGACTTGCGGTCTTGATTTGCAGCAATTCCACATACTTGTTCGCAAGTTCCTCCTGTTCTTTGCTTCCAATGGGATGGAACATGCCTCTCTTTGCCTGCAAAGCCAGAATTAAATTCTCCCTGACCGATAAATCGGCGACAATTCCTTCCTCTTTCCGGTTCTCAGGAAGATATGCCATACCTGCCATCATGGCGTCGATGGGCGTTCGGATGACCACCGTTTTGCCGTTCACCTTCAGCTGACCGCTGTCCGGTTTATCTGCTCCGTAAAGACTTCTTGCCAGTTCGGAACGGCCGGATCCCAAAAGGCCGGTAAGTCCGATCACTTCTCCCTTACGGATCTGCAGGTCGTATGGTTTTATGGTTCCATGCCTGCCGATTCCCCTGGCATCAATCACTGCCTCACTGTTTTTCTGAACTCGGTTCCCTTCTTTTTTAATAGCTGCCAGATCATCAAAATCCTTCCCCATCATCTTTGCTACCAGTTGAACTCTGGGAAGCGTCTCCGTTTCATACTCTCCTACCAGACCTCCGTTTCTGAGAACTGTAATCTTATCGCACACTTCATAAACCTGCTCCAGAAAATGGGTTACAAAAATAATACCGACCCCTTCTGCTTTCAGACGCCTCATCAGACCGAATAACTTCACAACCTCGTTGTCATCAAGCGAAGATGTAGGTTCATCAAGAATCAGAACCTTTGCCGACATATCCACGGCTCTTGCTATGGCAATCATCTGCTGCAGGGCAATGGAGTAATTCTCCAGCGCTTTTGTCACATCAATATTCATATCAAGTCTGGATAAAAGCTCTGCCGCCTTCCGGTTCATGGTTTTCCAGTCAATCAGTCCGGCTCGCTTTGGTTCCCTTCCGATGAACAGATTTTCCGCAACCGATAAATTGGGGCAGAGATTTACCTCCTGATATACTGTGCTGATCCCATGCTCCTGGGCTTCCTGGGGGGAGTGGTTGATAATTGACCTGCTTCCTCCCTCAATTCGTATCTCACCAGATTCAAATTCCTCCACCCCTGTCAAAACCTTTATGAGGGTAGATTTTCCTGCTCCGTTTTCTCCCATGAGAGCATGGATCTCCCCGCTTCGTAAGGTAAAATCCACATGGTCTAAGGCACGCACCCCGGGAAATGTTTTTGATATGTTTTTCATGCTAAGTACTATCTCATTGGGCATAAGATCTCCTCCTTTTTTTCTCCACTATTTTGCTTTTCACTGCACGTTCGGAGATTAAAAAAGGTGCCTGGAGGAGGACTGTCCCCGTCCTCCTTTCCCTGCACCTGTTTCTCTGGCTATCATTCTGCTTTCAGCGCCTTAGTCCCAACCAATTAATACTGTCTCTTTGGTTTTTCAGCCTCGGCTGTATCTGCCGGAAATACGCCTTCCTTTACATATGCAATCTTATCAACTTTTTCGCCCTTCTCCAGTTTCTGAATGATCTCAGCGACACGAGGACCGTGAAGAGGATTACACTCTACAGATACGTTCATATCTCCAGCAATCATGGAGTCAAATGCTGCAGCAACTGCATCAAAGGAAATGATGATGATATCGCCCTTTGGCCCGCAGGTCTTTCCTGCAGCCTTAATGGCATCAATGGCACCAAATGCCATATTGTCGTTCTCAGCTATTACAACATCAATATCGTCATAAGTCTTTAAGAAGGATTCCATAACCTCCTGACCTTTTGCCTGAGTAAATTCTCCGGTCTGACGCTCTAACATCTTCCACTTCGGATGGTCTTTCATCTTCTCTTCCACACCGTTGGTACGTCCGATCTGTGCAGAAGAACCGATGGTACCCTGAAGAGTAACAATATTGATGTCATCATCTGCTCTGTTATTCTTCTTTAAATACTCATCCAGCCATGCAACCGCATCATAACCTTCCTGAAGGAAATTGGAACCAACCCATGCGGTATATAAGGAATCATCCGATACATTGATCATACGGTCAACGATGATTACCGGAATGCCTGCATCCTTCGCTTCCTGTAAAACGGTATCCCAACCGGTCTCCGTAACCGGTGCAATTACGATATAGTCAACATCCTGCTGTATAAAGTTGCGGACTGCCTTTAACTGATTTTCCTGTTTCTGCTGGGCATCGTCAAAAATCAGTTTATAACCGTTTGCTTCGGTAAACGTTGATTTCATGGACTCGGTATTAGCCGTTCTCCAGTCAGATTCTGCACCAACCTGAGAGAATCCAACTACGATCTCTTTTTTCTCCGCAGGCGCTGCAGCCGTTGTGGCTTCTTCCGTTTTTGCTGCTGTTGTCTCTGCTGCTGTCTCCGCTTTTGTTTCAGCCGGAGCTGCTGTAGTCGCAGCTGTCTGTGATCCGCTGCAACCGGATAATACCATAGCTGTCGTCATAACCGCAGCTGTCAGAACGCTTAAAACTCTTTTCTTCATATCCGTTCCCTCCAATAAGAATCGTTTAAAGTAACTACATGTATCATAGACCCAGCCCTCCGATTTCTCAATGCAATATCTTTTGCAAAGGGTTAAGTTTTTTACGTCATTTTTGTATTTTCCAAAATTTAGTTGATTTTTTTCGGATAAAAGTTGATTTTTTTATTTATTTTCCCGCTGCACTGCCGGAATTCTCACCGTAACAGCCGTTCCTGCTCCGTACATGCTTTCAACCGTAAGCCCGTAAGCATTACCAAAATTCAACCGTATCCTCTCTGCCACATTAGCAATTCCAAAGCCTTCCCCTTCATGAGCATCTTCTTTGCTTCCTCCGGCAATCTGATGCTCCATCTTCTTTACCTCTTCCGGTCTCATACCGATGCCGTTGTCCTCCACCCGTAAAAGAATATCTCCATTTTTCTGTCTTCCGCTGATTCGTAAAAATCCCTTTTTTCTGCAATTTTTTATTCCATGATAGAGTGCGTTTTCCACAATTGGCTGCAAAGTAAGCTTTAATATGGAATAATCCCCGATCTGCTCCTCAAAATCAATTTCATAATCCATAATATCCTCATAACGGAAATGCTGAATTAAAAGATAGCTTTTTATATGTTCTGCTTCCTCTTTTATGGTGATAAAATCCCTTCCATTGTTCAAACCAATTCTTAAGAAAGAAGACAGTGCGGTAATCATCTCTACAACCTGCTGATGCTGTTTTCCCTCAGCCAGCCAGACAATGGTATCTAAGGTATTATAAAGAAAATGAGGATTGATCTGAGCCTGAAGCAGCTTCAGCTCCGTCTTTCTCTTTAACTCCTGCTCTTCTTTAATATGCCGGATCAGTTCCCCGATCCGGACTACCATCTGGTCATACTGTTCCCCCAGCACCTTAATCTCACGTATGTTGCTCTTTGGTGCGCTGACCTCTAAATTCCCGTCCGCCAGCTTCATGGTATATTCACACAAGGCCTCAATCGGTTTCGTTATTCTTTTCCCGAAAGAGGAGAAAGAGGCAATTAAAAATACAATCAGATACGAAGCAATCACAATACAAAGAGCAATCACCTGCCTTGTCTGGGAGTCCAGTTTCTGACGCACCGATTCCAGCGTCTTTGTCTCATTATAGATATAATCAGACATGGACTCCTGGATTAAATCGGTAATCGCATAAATATCCTGGTCAAGGCGTTCCATATTCCTGTCATAGTCCCCGATAATATTGCTTGATTCAATATCCCTGATCCGCTTTTCCAGCATGCCAATCAGAACAACAATTCCATCCAGCCCTTTTTTACTGGTTTCCTGAGGTGTGGAATCTTTCAGTTCAAGAAAAATCTTTCTGGAATTCTCCAGATCCTCATAGGGGTTTAAGGACTCAAAGGTATCGGCTCCGATGACGATCCGGTACATCTTATAATCAATATTGGATTTAAAATCAAAATTAAATTCCGTTGCCATGGTTAAGTTCTGTATGCTTTGGCGATACTGCTTATTCTGCCATTCCATGGTATACAGCAAGATCCCAATCATAATAATGACTGGGATGAAAACGATTGCCTGCATGGTTTTTATTTTTGTTTTTATCGAATCACTTTTGTACTTCATTTTCTCCCCCTGAACGATATGCCTTCGGCGTGATTCCATGAATCTTCTTAAACAGATAGCTGAAATAATGGGGATCCTTATACCCTACCTGATAACCGATCTCCGAAGTCCTCAAATCCGTATTCATAAGCAGTTCCCTGGCGGAATCCATGCGTACCTTTGTCAGATACTCCACAAATGTGATTTCCATCTCCTGGCTGAATATGGTGCTGAAATGATTTGGACTGATATTCACCGCCGATGCCACCGCATTTAAGGAAATATCTTCATCCTGATAATGGGCCGCTATATAATCCACCGCTTTTTCCAGTACCAGACGGTACTTTTTCTGGGAACAGGTAGTCCGAAAACCGATCGCCTTCGCGAGAATCTCCCTGGTATACCTGACTGCAGATTCCATGGAGTTCACACAGGGCTGCAGTGTCTTGGCATCCCCAAACTCCTTTAGAACCTGCTCCGGTTCAAAACCCAGCTGAGATACAAACCCAATGACAGCCAGATACACATCCATCAGTATGTACTGTCTGAATATCAGGGAGTTGATATTATTACCGCAGGCCTCCATATATTCCTCAACAAAGTACTTCACCTCAGGAAGCGATCCGTTCTTTAAAAAGTTAGGTATAATATCACGGCTAAGCTTTGTAATATCTATTCCCTCTAAGCTGATGCTTTCCGTATCATTATGAATCCGTACAGCCGCTTCTGCAGTTAAAATCTGGTTGCGGTCCAGCATATAGCGGCAGGCATACGCCCTGCTAGCCGCCTTAAATGAGGTGCGAATCTCACTGAGTCTGCAGACGCTCGTTCCGGTACCTCCAAAATATTCCATCTCAGGAAAGGATTCTGCCAGCCGTATCAGCAGCTTCGAATAATATGTCATCTTCCGCTCCATGTCAGATGCTTCCCCCATAATCAAAAAGCCATACCCCTCTGACAGACGGTTAAATCCGATGATATCCGCTCTTCCCTCCAGTTCTTCCTTCAGTCTTTTATCAAAAAGCACACTTTCATCCGAATACAGCTCCTGGCTCTCCGCTCCCTTTGCCTGAAACAAAATAAGATTGTACATAGGGGCAGATAACGACAGATTATGCTCCTGTCCCTTTCTTAGCAGCTCAGGAAGATTCAGTTTTCCCGACACAATAATATCAAACAGCCGGTCCCGCTCCATCTGCTTTCTTTCTTCCTGCTGCTTTAAAAATTCCTGCTTATAGCCCTTTTCGCTCTTCTCCTGCATAATGGTTTCGCTCATGCGCTCCAGCGCTTCCAGAAGCTGGCTGCTGCTCACCGGCTTTAACAGATAATCCGCAGCTCCGATCTTAATGGCCCTCTTGGCGTATTCAAAATCATCGTATCCGCTGAAAAACATGATATGTATATCCGGCAAAGCCCGTTTTGCCATCTCTGCCAGTTCCAGTCCATCCATAAAAGGCATACGGATATCCGTAAGTAATATGTCCGGTTTTGACTTTAATATCATCGGATAGGCCAGTTCCCCATCCGGTGCCTCCCCCGCAAATTCAAACCCATATTTTTCCCAGGCAATGCCATTCTTAATTCCTTCACGGACGATCTTCTCATCCTCTGCAAGAAATATCTTAACCATGTCTGATCCCCCCTGTCAGCCGTATTTCTATGATTCGATTATATAAAATCCTCTCTGGAATTATAAGAGAATAATTTCCGCTGCTTTATTTTCATTCGTAAAAAAACGTACCTCTTTCCATATATTACCACAAAAAAAGAGATTCGTAACTCCCGGTTTTACAGGAATTATAAATCTCTTTTATAAACTTTTATTCTACGTCACTCCAAAGACTCTGATTGCCGTAATGCTCATCAAGTGCCTTACTGAACCAACGTCCGTTTAAAACATTTTTTATCATTTTATCCTTTAACTCAGGAGAAATGCTGGTATCCTGATCCATAGCTGCCATGATGTCCTGATAAGAAGTTGTAACATCCGCTTCTTTTACAACTGCCTCATCTTCTGTCGCATCAAATACCATGGAGACCTTTTTATCCGGTGTCCAGCTGCTCCATGCAGCCAGTCCGTCCCCATTGGGATTACCCGATTTCAGAAAGTTTGCAAGATAGCTGTTATACTGCTTTGCCATAGCCTGATAACCTTCCTTATTAAATGCATCCGGGAAGTATTCCAGATAATTATGCTTTGTGGAAAGCATAGGTACAAAGATACCATGGAAAGCACCATAATCACCTAAATCCCGGATAGAAGACTGTTCGCTTCCGTAATTAACCTGACAGATATAAATATCAGAACTATAGTGTTCAGACATCTTCACCGCGCTTTCCTGTGCATTGAAGATCCGGTATATATCACTGCCGTATTTACTGGCAAATGCTTTAGCTGCTTTTATCTCTTCCTCAGAATATCCCGCCATATCATCGCTCTTAAAATAACCGTCTCCCAGACAGAACAGGGAGAATTCAGAGCTTCCGGTCAGCATCATAAGAGGCACGCTGTTATATTCAGCCGTATCAAAGCCATTTACAGGAATTACTACCCCATCCTGATAGAGATGAGGGAATACACTCATACGAATTGCCGCATTTCCCATAAGAGGTGCCAGCCGCTTAGCCGAAATGGATGTAAGATATTCCTTTACATCAGCTGCGTCTGTCATCAGCCACTGATAAGCGGCCTCTTCATCTGCTGCCTTCTTATCCTCAACTGCAAGAGGAGCAATGGCTTTTGCAATCTTCTTTGCACTTAAATCTTCCGGTGCAGTAGTCATACCTCCGCTGAATGCAATTGCTTTCTGGAATTTTCCTTTAAACTGGGGGCTGATTAACATGGCCATTACATCACGGCCGCCTGCTGAGAAACCGGATATGGTTACATTCTCCGGATCACCGCCAAATGCTTCTATGTTTTCCTTCACCCAGTCAAGCGCATATGCAATGTCAAGCATGGCAAAGTTTCCAGTTCCCTTATCCCCGTCTGTCAGAGCGGGAAGGCAGTTAAATCCCAATAAACCAAGACGATAATCGACTGACACATAAACGCAGTTATCATTTTTTACCAGGTCAGCCCCTGGGATTTCCCCTGCCTTCCCTGTCTGGTTGTTTCCGCCATGGATAAAAACCAGAACAGGGAGATTTTTGCTTCCTTCTTTTGCATAGACGTTAAGCTTTAAACAGTCCTCACTTCCTTTTACTTCAGTGCCCGAAAGCTGAATTGCCTGTTCTGATTCTTCTGTACAGTCTAATTCCTCTGTCCACGTATCCGGAGCCATGGGTGCCTTCCATCTTAATTCTCCCACAGGTGCCTTTCCGTATGGAATTCCGTACCAGGTCAGGATATCCCCTTTCTGAACCCCTTTTACCGGGCCGTATGTGGTAGCAGCCACTACGCCCCCTGCTTTTGTGCTCTCTGCAGCAGCGGTTGTATCCGCTGCAGTCGTATCAGCTATTGTCTGAACAGCTGTTGTTTCTGTCTTTGCAGAATTTCCACAGCCTGCTGTCATAACTGCTGTCATTAAAATAAGTCCTGCTGCCAAACCTCTTTTTTTCATATTTAAAACTCCCCTGTTATATTACTCTAATACCTCTCCATTGGTTTCAATTACTTTCTTATACCATTCAAAAGATTTTTTCTTCTTCCTTGACAGATCTCCGGTTCCGTCATCGTATTTTTCAACATAGATGAAACCGTATCGTTTCGCCATTTCTCCTGTGGAAGCACTGACCAGATCAATGCAGCCCCATGGAGTATACCCCATTAAATCCACCCCGTCAGCAACGGCCTCACGCATCTGCTCAATGTGTTTCTTTAAATAACTGATCCTGTAATCATCCTGAATGCTTCCGTCTTCTTCCTTCTTATCATAAGCACCCAGACCGTTTTCTACAACCATGAGCGGAATCTGATATCGCCCATAAAGCTCATTTAATGTATAACGCAGACCTTTTGGATCAATCTGCCAGCCCCAGTCACTTGATTCTAAGTATGGGTTTTTGGCTCCTCCCATTAAATTGCCGGAGGTCTTTTCAAGGTCCGGATCCGCAGAGGCGCAATTGGACATATAGTAACTGAAGGTATAATAATCCACGCAGCCTTCCTTTATAATCTCTAAATCTCCTGATTCCATTTTGATTTCAATTTCATTTTCTTTGAAATAACGATCCATGAATTTAGGATACTCGCCACGCACCTGAACATCGCCGCAAAACTGGTTTAAGATCTGATTTCTCTTTTGAGCCTCCAGAATATCATCGGGATTACAGGTCATTGGATAAGTGGTAATGTGGCAGATCATACAGCCGATTTTACAATCAGGATCAATCTCATGTCCAGCTTTCACAGCCAGGGCGCTGGCAACAAACTGATGATGCAGACCCTGATAGCGCAGCTTTGGATTATCAACCTGATTGTTGAAATCCGAGGTCCCCTCATTTAAAATGCCAAGAGAAAGGAAACCTCCCATAGGCATCGTTCCGGCATTAATTTCATTGAATGTCAGCCAGTACTTCACCTTACCTTTGTAACGTTTAAACAATGTCACCGCATATTTTACAAACAGACCGACACATTCTCTGGATGACCAGCCGTTATATTTTTCTGTAAGTGCAAATGGCATCTCATAATGAGAAATGGTAATGAGAGGTTCAATATTATGGCTTCTGCATTCATCGATCACACGGTCATAGAAAGCGAGTCCCTCTTCGTTTGGAGTTTCCTCCATGCCTGTAGGAAAAATCCTGGTCCAGGCAATGGAAAAACGAAATACTTTAAATCCCATTTCTGCAAACAGAGCAATATCTTCTTTATAATGATGATAAAAATCAATTGCTTCATGGCTAGGGTAGAAGGTGTCAGGCTCCAGAGTCCTTGTAATCCGCTTGGATCTTATATGGGAACCTCCGGTACATACATCGGAAGCGGATATTCCCTTCCCATCTGCATCCCAGGCACCCTCACACTGGTTGGCTGCTACTGCACCTCCCCACAAAAAGTTATCAGAAAATACAGACATCTTACACCTCTTTCATTATTAGACAATTGTTAATAAAGTTTCACCTGTTTTCACCTGTTTTTTATCGGTGGTCTTCAGGCTTACAAAGTTTGTCATATTGGATACCAGAACCGGAGTTGTAACCGGGAAACCAGCTTCTTTAATTTTATTCATATCAAATTCCAGCAGCAGACTGCCTTTTTTTACTTTGTCTCCAGCCTTGCAGTGAAGTATGAACCCTTCCCCTCCCAGCTGAACGGTATCAAGGCCTACATGAATCAGAATTTCAACGCCTGTATCTGTGGTAATTCCTACTGCATGCTTTGAATCAACAACGGCACTGATGATCCCATCAGCAGGAGCATATACTTTTCCTTCAGAAGGTATGATTGCCAGACCTTCTCCTAAAACTCCACCGGCAAATACCGCATCCTCTACCTGACTCAACGGAATTATATCTCCGCTTAAAGGGCTTACCAGTTCAATGGTTTCTACCAGTGTTCTCTTTTCCTGAACAGGCACTTCGACGCTTTCTTCTGGTGATTCTTCCTTTACTTCCGGTTTATAAAGAACTAAGGTCATAACAAAGGACACTACCAGTGATATAACAAGAGCTACAACACCGTTTAATAAGTTCCCAAATCCTGTTCCGCCGAGCATCTGGATTAAAGATAATCCGGATGGAGATCCTCCCATGGAATAAGCTACCAGATGCATGATACCTGCGTAAAAACCGGAAGCACCAGCGCCGATTACAGCAGCAATCATCGGAGTCTTATATTTTAATGTAACACCATACATAGCAGGTTCTGTTACACCGGCTATGATTGCAGAAACACCGGAAGCAGATGCTGTAGATCTTGCATCTTTGTCTTTTGTTCTTACTGCAACTGCTAACGACGCACCACCCTGTGCTAAGTTGGAGCAGAACATGGTAATAATTAAAATTGCATCAAATCCCATATTTGTAAGACCGGTTAATGCAATGGGAATTAATGCATAATGCATACCTGTCATTACGATAAACGGCATACCTGCAGATAGCAGCATAATTGCAAGCCAGCCTGCCTTACCGTATAATAAATTAATACCAGAAGCAAGGTAATTTCCAAGAATACTTCCGATTGGTCCAACTACAATGAGAGCAATCGGTATGGTAATAAAAATGACAAGTAAAGGCTTCATAAATACTTTGACCAGGCTTGGGCAGACTTTATCTGCAAATCGCTCCACATAACCCATAAGCGGTACAATCAGCAATACCGGAAGTACAGATGAGGAATAAGTGGCTGCTGTTACCGGCAGTCCGAAATAGGTGGTATTTCCCTGTCCCAAAAGTCCTGTAATGTCTGGATGAATCATTAACGCCGCTACTACCATGGCTAGGTAAATATTGGAACCCAGACGCTTAGCCGTTGTCATGGCAAGCAGTATAGGCATATAGTAGAAGAATGCATCTCCTGCTGCATTTAAAATCACATAAGTGCTGCCTGTTTTATCAATCAAACTAAACGTAGTAAGAAGTGTCAGAACTACCTTAATCATACCACAGCCAAGCATGGCAGGAAGAAGTGGTGTCATACAGCCCGCAATGAATCCGGAAAGCCGTGAGAATAAGTTTTCTTTTGAATTGCTGGTAGATGTACCCGTGCTCTCTTCAAAACGACCCAGCTTTAACAGTTCTTTGTAAACATTGCTGACTTCATTTCCAATTACCACCTGATATTGTCCGCCCTGGCGTATTACCCGGATGACACCCGGAATCTTCTCCACTTCCGCATCCTTGGGAACTGCTGAATCTTTCAAAACAAATCGCAGACGTGTCATGCAATGTGTCAGACCTGATACATTTTTTTCTCCGCCGACTTTTTCTAAAATTGTCTCAGCGGTTTTTGCATAATTTAATGCCATAAATTTTTCCTCCTTTTATAAGGCTATTTTTCAATTTATCTGAAAAGGTATACAGTAAAGGCACCTTATCATTCTATAAAAATATAAAAAAGACCCTGCCAAAAGCAGGCTGCTCTTCTATACCAGCAGTTGCTTATGTGCAGGGTCCTGCCCAGACCTTCCGGTCCGGTAACAATCCCAACTCTCTGTTTTAAATCAGTTCTCTCGTTACTTTTTCTATGTGAATCATCAGATACATCATCTCTTCCCGGTCCATCTCATAATAGTACCGGTCATGAATATAATCCGCAATTTTAACAATGCAGTTGTATGATTTGCGGTATTTATTTTTTAGAAGCTGATACCATTCATCATCTGTGGATTCATACTGCTTGTTCTGCAGCATGCGCTGTGCAAAAAAACGAATGTGAGTTACGAAACGCCGGTAATCCCAGGTTTCCGTATTTAGTTTTACCTGATAAGCAGCTTCAACAATATCCACAATATCCCGGATAATTCCCGTAATTAATTCCAGATTGTCAGATTCCTGTCTGTTGTTCTGACCATAGACAAAGTGGAACGCGAGAAACATGGCTTCATCCTCTTCCATGGAAATATTAAGTCTTCTCCGGATTAAATCAACTGCATACTGACCAACCTTAAATTCATTGGGATAAAACCGTTTGCCTTCCCAGAGCATGGCATTACGAAGAATAACTCCTTCTTTGTAACGCTCAACTGCACCTGCAATATGATCACAAATTGTCAGTATAATCCTGGTATCCAGCTGCATTCCAAACTCATTCTTGGCAAAATCAGCAGTCTGCTCGCTGATCTCCCAGTATTCCTGAGGAAGCTTGGCAAAATATTCTTCAAAATGACGGGCATCACGCTTATCATTCTGAATAAAGACCCGCTCTACCAGTTTGTGGTCCACCTCATCGCCTTTTTTCTTACCAAAACCGATGGATTTCCCTTTCAGTATGATTTCTTTTCCTTCAGTATTATAAGTTAATACCATATTATTATTCAGAACCTTCTCTATCTTCATAAGCCCCTTCAGATAAAAAAAATAGACAAGCTACAAGGACCACTTATCACATTCCGCTAACATGTGATATCAACCCTGTAGATCTTGCCTGCTTTACCAGTCACAAACTACACATCTATTTTCTAAGAACAGTATACCATGTAAATCTATGGAGATCTATATACAAATCCTATAAACATATACTGTGTTTTTGTCGAATTTGCACAAAATAAGTACTTTGCACATGGTCGCACTCTATTATCAATCATACCATATTTTTCAATTCAAGTCTACTGTTTTTTGTTTAATTCGTTTAAAATAAATGATGCCGGCAATCAATAATTGGAGGATACGAAAATGATAGCAAAAGAATCAGACTGGTATAAAACGATGTGGAGCCTTGATATTAAGAACCAATCCTGGGTGGAGGATACCAGACACCAGACAGACTTTATTATTAAAGCACTGGACTTAAGAAAAAACCAGAGGATTCTGGATCTGGCCTGCGGATTCGGAAGACATAGTCTGGAGCTGGCCAGAAGAGGATTTGAAGTTGTGGGCGCCGACATTACCAGAGACTATATTACTGATGCTGAAAATACGGCAAAGGCAGAGGGGTTAAGCGCCCGGTTTATTCTTTCAGATATCCGTGATCTTAAATTTAATCAGGAATTTGATGCTGTGTTAAATCTGGCAGACGGCGCGATTGGTTATCTGGAAAACGATAAAGAGAACTTAAAGATATTTGATGTAATAGCAAGTGCATTAAAGCCTGGGGGAAAACATTTTATGGATGTATGCAATGCAGAATATGCAGAATCACATTTTCCGGCAACCGGCTGGGAAGCAGGAGAAACTACCCTTTCCCTCTCCCTGTTTGAGTGGAACAGCAAAAAGAAGATCATGCTTTACGGCGGTAAAACCCTCCCTTACGGTGATCCTTTAGTCAAACCTGAAATTATTTTTGGTGACCCCATCCGGCTTTATTCCCGTAAGGAACTGGATGTGATTTTTAAGCAAAGAAACATGGTGATTAAAGAGACTTATTCCAACTATTACGGAAAACCAGAAACCCCAAAAGAGCTTCAGCTGATGGTGTATTCAGTCAAACGATAAAACTGTTAAAAACCGGAGGAATGCACCTCTGCCACTGGTACATTTCTCCGATTATCATTATTCCTGTTCCGCACCTTCAAGTTTTATTTTCAACGCTTTTCCATTATAAGAAAATGTCTTAGTTCTTCCGGAGGCAGTATATATTACACAGGTACGTCTGGTTATAGACTGGGAAAATACATGACTGCTTTCACCGATACTCAGCTCTTTTTCTGTATTATTCCATGAAACCGGAATCATGTTATACTTTCCGCTTTCATATTCGTATCCATCTCCTGCATCCTCGTACAATTCAAAAAATCCATCTTTTCCTTCATATATGTGGAATTCAAATGGGGTATTAACAGCTTCTTGGGTATATTGAAGTCCCTGCTCCATGGGAATAATTGCGCCTTCCCGCACAAATACAGGTATCCGGTCAATAGCTGCATTCACTGTTATCCACTGTCCGCCTTTGTATTTTTCGCCTGTATGAAAATCATACCAGCAAAAACCAGAGGGGAGATAGCAGTTCCATTGCTTCTTTGTTTCTAAGCTGCAGTTTTCCGGCTCATAATACATTGGTTCTGTTACAGGGCAAACCAGCAGGGAGTCCCCATACATGAACTGGGAACCCAATTCACAGGCAGTCTCGTCATACGGAAAATCAAACAGCAGGCTGCGGAACATGGTATAATCATGCAGCATCACCTTTCCTGCCAGCGAATAGGTATATGGTAAAAGCCGGTATCTCATACGAATGCATTGCTCAATTGCATCATAAAACATGGTACCAGGCTCTCCGAAGTTCCAGATTTCTCTTGGGGTATCGGTTCCATGGGAGCGGAACATGGGAAGAAAAGCGCAAAACTGAAGCCATCTTACATAAAGCTCCCGGTAAGCTGCATCTTCTGTCCCCAGCTCAAAGCCCCCCTGCCAGAACCATTTGGGTTCCGGATCATTCTGGCAGCCGCAGCCACGTTTCTTCCAGTTGTCCTTAACGACAAAGAAACCGCCTGCATCCAGAGTCCAGTAAGGGTGCCCACTCATGCAGAAATTCAAGCCTTCCCGGATCTGCCTTTGTAACGTTTCCCAGGTTGCGCAGATATCACCTGACCAGAGAACCGTACCATATGCCTGAGAACCTGCATAGCCGGAGCGGGTTAAATTTAAGACCCGCTTATTCCCGCAACGTTTTCTCTGATTCTCATAGATTCCTCTGGCATGAACCGCACCATATAAATTAGCTGTTCCGGGATCTAAGTATTTCTTATGTTCTTCTCCCACAAGTAAATACCTTTCCCACGGCTCCCTTTTATAGCTTCCCTTCCAGTCAGGCCCGGAAAACGGCTCTGTGGAATCGCACCACCACGCATCCACACCCGCCGAAAAAAGTTCCTGTTCAAGCTGTTTCCAATATACCTCTCTAGCTTCCGGATTAAATGCATCATAAGTGGAACAATCATTTAACAGCAGGTTTTTACTTAAAAACTCCTCATAATTTTCTCCCTCAGAGCTCATATTGGGCCATACGGATACCATTATGTGAGTATGTTTCCTGTGCAGCTCCCTTACTGCTGCGGTAAAATCCGGATAACGGGACTTATCCAGTATCTTATTCCCCCATTTTCCTTGCTCCCAGGTATTCCAGTCCTGCACAATCCCGTCAATTGGAATCTCCCTCTTCCTGTATTCATTTACCACACTGAGGAGTTCTTCCTGGGTATGATAAGCCTCCTTTGACTGAATATACCCAAAAGACCATTTGGGCAGCATGGGAGCATGACCAGTCAGCCTTCTGACGCCTGAAATTATTTCATCCAGATTATCTCCCTGTATAATATAGTAGGAAAGCTGATCCACCGTATCAAAATTCACATAAGAACCCCGGGAATCATCATTGAACGTCATCAGCGAACCGCAGTCGAACAATATCCCATATCCACGGTCTGAAATTATAACCGGCATCGGAGTTCTCATGTTATGCTGATACAGATACTGGGTCGTTCCTCTATAATTATAGATTCCTTCCTCGCCCTGCCCCAATCCATGAATCCGTTCGCTCTCCTGCCAGTTAAAATACAGTTTTCCCCGGTAAGCAGTCCTTACCTTTTGGCGGTCCAGATTCTTTATAAAATTCCGTTCTCCGTCTACCGTTTTCACCCGCTGTACATCCAGGTTCTCCGTATTTGCACTATAATGATAGACCGGTATCTCCTCCAGTTCCCTTCCCCCTTCTTCAAACAGCAGCCTTCCTGATTCTCCATGAGTCCAGCGCACTGCTCCAGACCTTATGTCAACCTCTGCATTCAACCTTTCATTTCCAAAATAATGTGCTGCCTGCGTATTCCTGCACTCCAGATTCCCCTGCTCCTTCGGATCAATTCCCAGAGGGGATGTTAACGGTTTCTTTCCGTCTTTGCTGCAGCTGCAATGGATGATATTTGATGTGACTGCTCTGTAAGCCAGGTTTAGTTCCCCCAACTCTATGACAACCTGTCTGCTACTATTATCTGACATAACGCTATCCTTTCACCGCTCCGGCGGTCATGCCGGATACAATATATTTCTGTCCCAGCAGATACACCAGGATTACCGGAAGGCTGGTCAGCAAAATATCTGCACATACCAGATTCCAGTCTTTAAAATACATACCAAAAAAATTATATACGGATAAGGTCATCGGCCATTTCGAAGAACTGCTTAAAAAATACAGCGGAGAAACGAATTCATTCCAGGTATTTAAAAAGGTCAGCACAATTACCGTGGCAACGGCAGGCTTCAGCAGCGGAAGAATTACGGAAACAAACAATCTGACCGGAGAGCAGCCATCGATGACTGCTGCTTCATCAAGCTCTGCCGGAAGCTTTGCCACAAAACCATGTATCAGAAATACCGAAAACGGCAGCTGCATAGCCGTATACAAAAGGACGATACCCAGCCTTGTATTATTTAGTTTAAGTAACATCATCACTTTTGTCAATGCCACATAATTAACCGGCATGGTAATTCCAAGCACCATATACAAATACAGAAAACGATTCCATTTTGATCTGTTTCTTGAAAATACATAAGAAGCCATGGAGGCAAGTATGGTACAAAGTAAAACGCTTAAAACAGAATAGATACAGCTGTTCATAAACGATGTAAGGAGCTTTCCCTTTTCAATTACTACAAGAAAATTGCTCCACTGAATGGGAAGTGCCGGAAACCCTAAATTCATTTCCGAAGCCCCAAGACTGTCTTTCAAGGAATTTAACAATATCAGCAGCATGGGAACGAGACAGATTGCTGTTATGAGCCACGCCGCTGCATTTACTGCAGCAGCGGCGGCTTTCTTATTTGCTTTCATTATTCCTGCACCTCGTCTTTCGTCATCAGGCGGATCATAAAAAATCCAATAAACACCATGAATAAAAACATAACGGAGGAAAGAGCCGTACCAATAGCATATTGACCAGTACCGAATTTTTTAAATACTGCCGTATAAAGTACCTCCGTTGTCGCCCTTCCCGGACCTCCGTTTGTTAAAGCATATATCATGTCAAAGACCTTCAGCCCGTATATTACATTTAAAACAGTGGTTGTCGCCAGGGTGGGCAGAAGCAGCGGCAGCGTGATAAAGCGGAACTTCTGCCAGCCAGAAGCCCCGTCAATGCTGCAGGCCTCATAATAATCCGATGATATTGACAGGATTCCTGCAATCAGGATAGTCATGATATAACCGGTCCCTCTCCAGATATCCACAGCCATCACAGATTTGAAAGCAAACGCCGGACTGGTAAGCCAGGGCTTTGCAAGAACACCAAGCCCGATTCCACGGAGAAAAGTGTTTAATAACCCGGTTGACGGATTCAGTATGGAGGTGAAGATCATACCAAGGATCAGGGTAGAAAGCACAGAAGGCATAAACATGACTCCCCGGTGAAAATTCAGTAAGCGGATGGACTTTGTAAGCAGAACTGCAAGCGCAAGCCCCAGTAAATTTTTTATTACAGTTGTTCCAAGAGTGAATACCAGAGTGTTTTTCATGATTTTTAAATAATTTCCATCGGCTGAGAATACAGTCTTAAAATTCTCCAGCCCCACAAACTTCAGCTGGTCTGAATAAGATGACCAGTCCGTAAAGGAATAGCCGATTCCAATCACTCCCGGAAGGACGAATAACACTGTATATAAGAGCAATGCTCCAGCCGCAAACCATGTAGGATATATCTTTTTTCTATTCATAATATACACTCTCTTTCAACTGATCTTCCAAGCTGTCATTTCCAGGCCTGATCTCCTGCTGCCTTTGCCTGCTGGGCTCTGACTTCATCAATAGATGCCAGCACTTCCTTCGGAGTCATTTCCCCCACGATCATGGCAGATAAGTTGGCTCCCATTTCACTCCATTGAGGATTTACATATTTTACAGCTGTCTGAATTACAGTCCCTTTCTTGTCATACCGGTTGTAAAAATCCTGTATCGTTTCCGTATACATGCTGGGCGCATTGTTAAAGGGCAGTTTATTGAACTTGCCTACATTTTCAGTGAGGTACTTAAGATTTTCTTCCCTGGCCAAGAACTCTAAATACTGCTGTGCTTCTGCTGCGTGCTTAGACCCGCTGAATATGAATCTTGCAGGGCCTGCCGGATTTACGTTTAATGTCTGGTTGTCAGCCAGCGGAATTATAAAATAACCAATGTCATCTACTGCAATTTCAGGATTAACCTTATTTACTTCCACTCCAAAACCCTGATTTGCAATTGTCATTGCATATTGGCCTGATGCTATGTTTTTAGCAGAATCTGCGTAGGTATTAGACATATAGTCTTCTCCCCAGTAGCCTTCTGCAACCATGTCATTCATCTGATTTAAAATCGTCATTAAGGTTTCATTCCCTAAAAAGGCAGCTTCATTGTTGTTCCATTTATCAACAATGCCAGGGTCCTTTGTCTCTGCCTGAACTCCGGTTTCCGGAAGCCAGAGTGTATGATGCCAGCCATCTGACACACACTCATAGATGGGCGTGATTCCTGCGGTCTTAATTGTATCGCAGACCTTTTTAAAGCTTTCATAATCCTTTGGTATTTCAAGATTGAGCTTTTTAAAAATCTGTTTGTTATAGCCAATTGCCCAGACAGATGATACGTCCTGAATTGGCTGGCCATACAGTTTTCCATCTACGGAAAGCTGATCCGCAACCAATGGCTCCACCTGACTGCCCCAAGAGGTTTTTGTCAGATCAACGGCATTTTTCTCCACATTAATCTGAGCCTTAATATCAAATTTACCGCTCTGTGCCCCAAAAATGTCCGTACACTCCCCAGTGTTTAATTTTGTCATCAGAAGATTTACATACTGGTCGGAAGGTATGATCTGATAATCAACCTTAATTCCGGTTTCTTCCGTAAATTTTTTAGACAGCTCAATTTCTGCATCCTGAATCCAGTCCTGACTTGCCATAAAGGATAGCGTCACACTGCTTTTTTCCGATGCTTCTGAGGTCTTGGCCTCTGCCGATGAGCTTTCCCCCGCCGCTGTACTTTTCTGCGGAACATTCTCCTCTTTCGTACAGCCGGAAAATGCAAGGACTGCGGCCAGAGCAAGACTTAATGCAGCTAGTTTTTTTAACTTCATAAAAATACCTCCCCAAAATTTATTGTTGACTTTTATCATGTTATCTGTATTATATAGTGTATTATATACATTTTTGAATGAACATTTTGAATGGTTTTCATGTATATTTTTAACCACAAGGCAGAATCCACAAAGAAGAAGGTGTAAAATGGCGGTATTTACAACAAAAAGAGCAAAAAAGAAGAGCATAATGACAACACTTTTTCTTCCCTATACAGCTCTGTTCATAACGGTCATTCTGTCATTTACAGCCCACACCGTTATCAATGAAACCGGAAAAATAAAAGTAAATGCCTTTTCCTCCCTTCAAAATAACGCTGCCATGATCATGGGCAGTTTTGATTCCGTTATCCATGATCTGGATACCGTATCCCAGAATATTATTTACTCCAACCTCATTAAAGAAAAATTCGGGGTCTACATTAATTACCAGGACAATGCCCTAAGCTCCGACGAAATCTATGAAAACATCAATAATACCAAGATCCTGTTTGACCTTATTATTGCTATGATCGGCCCCAATTCACCGGCTGACCAGACCTATCTCTATTCCCTTGATTTCGGAAAATTCGGCGTAGGACTTGATAATACCACATCAAAGGAGCGGGTGACGGATAAAGACTGGTACAGCCAGGTGATACAGGCAAAGGGAAAGAAATTTATTTACTGCGATAAAGACGATACCCTGGGCCGCTTTTACTCCTATTCCGGTGATAACTTTTTCGTCTCCCTCTGCCGCATGTATTACAGCCCTCTTAATATACCACAG
This sequence comes from Lacrimispora amygdalina, assembly GCF_900205965.1. Lineage (GTDB taxonomy): Bacteria > Bacillota > Clostridia > Lachnospirales > Lachnospiraceae > Lacrimispora > Lacrimispora amygdalina_A. The sequence goes on along the minus strand of NZ_OAOF01000008.1, from coordinate 69,862 downwards.
GGAATTGTAGAGGTTAAAAAATCCTTTAAAAGTATCTCAGGTACAGTAAATACCTTCAGCAGTCCGTATAAAGAACGTGTTTACATCTTTAACCCTGAAGGTAAAATCATCTATCATACCGGAGATCTCAATGCATCTGCAAACTATTATAAAGTGATCCAGGCACACAAGGGTACTCCCTCAAAAGGCTCCGGATCTGACCCGGTCTTTTTAAAGCAGGAAAACAAATACCTGATCTTTTCCTCATCTGACTATACCGGATTTACCACAGCACTTGTAATCGATAACCGTATGCTGATGCAGCCGGTTCATCAATATCTGATTACTGCCTTAATTCTTCTGTTTTTCGTTATGCTTATAACCATTATGATCTCCTATCTGATCTCTCGAAGAATTGCCACTCCCCTCTATAAGATCTATCATCAGGTGCGGGCATTCCAGCTCACTGGAGAAGGAAAAAATACGGCAGAATTTGAAGATATAGAAATTGAAATTACAGAGGTGAATACCCTATACCAGGCTTTACTTAAAATGCAAAGGCAGGCAAGAAAATCAATGGAACGGGAGCTGCAGCTTCAAAACAGTGACATGCAGTCCAGAATGCTGGCACTTCAGGCTCAGATGAACCCCCATTTTCTTTATAACTCTCTGGCAACCATTCAGGCCATGGCCGATGAAAACATGAACAGCGAGATCATCCTCATGTGTCAGACCATTTCCAGAATCCTGCGTTACATCTCCTCTGACAGCGAGCAGATGGTTCTGTTAACGGATGAGCTTAACCATACCCGTGATTACCTGGAATGCATGAAGGTGAGATACTGTGAATCTCTTCAGTTTGAGATTGACATTCCGGAAAAAATGCATCAGGTCCGTCTTCCAAAGCTCTGTCTTCAGCTGATCGTGGAGAATGCCATCAAATACTCCACTAGGTCGAGCCCGCCATGGAATGTGAAAATACTGGGTATTATGACAAGCACCTACTGGGAGCTGCAGATCCGGGATAACGGTCCTGGCTTTTCCAATGAAGACCTGGAAAATCTGAAAATCCAGATAGATCTCATAGAGAAAAACGGCGTTCTGCCCAATCTGGAAATAGACGGTATGGGGCTGATGAATATCTATATCCGGTTTAAAATTCTATACCGGGGCAACCATATATTTAAGCTGAGCAACAATGTGCCTCATGGTGCTATCGTTGTAATAGGAGGTATGATTTCTTGAAATACTCTGTTTTAATTGTAGAAGACGAAGCCTTAATCGCCAGGAATATAGCCAGAAGAATTGAGCAGCTAAATCCCGCCTTTGAGGTGACTGCCATTGCCGCTAACGGACTTAAGGGACTGAATATGGTTAAAGAGCATCTGCCCAATGTGATTTTCACTGATATTCGAATGCCGGAGATGGATGGACTTGAGCTGGTCAGGAATATTCATGAAAAGTACCCCTTTATACTGTGCGTTATCATCAGCGGTTACACGGATTTTGAATACGCAAAGGAAGCTCTCCAGTATGATGTAAGCAATTATCTGCTGAAACCTGTAAACTATGATGAATTGGAAAAGACTCTGGCTGCACTGGAAACAAAACTCCTGGCGACCCAGGACCGTTTTGATTCGGCCACTCTTCTTCACTCCTCAAACAGAGCAAAAGAAATTGTCGAACTAATAAAGGAATATATCCACAAAAACTATCAGACTCAGATTGATTTTACCACACTGTCCTCTGAATTCGGATTTTCGGTGCCCTATCTAAGCAAAATATTTTTCAAATACACGGATATTACGCCATCCAAATATTTGAGAAACTACAGACTTAACATTGCAAGACAGCTTTTGAGAAATCCCGAATTATCCATAGCTGATATAAGCCAGCTTACAGGTTATCTTGATCAATTCCATTTCAGCAAAACCTTTAAGCATGTTTATGGCATCAGTCCCAGTGAATATAGAAATGAATAATAAAAAAAGGCTGTTTCCCTGCCCCACAGACAGGAAAACAGCCCTATTTTAATCTAAAATTTCACATATCATATCATAAAGTTTCTTAACGTCCTCAATTCTTGTAGCTCCCGTTTCTTTATCAATAATTGAAGAATATACGTGAGGAATGATATGTTCCACGCCTGCATCAACCGCAATCTTCAGGATTTCGGAAAAATTATCAAGATCTATCCCTCCGGTTGGCTCCAGTCCGAATCCGCTCTCTGCACAGGCTGCGGCAACCGCCTCATACTCCTCTTTCACCTTCAGTCCGCCCATAGGAAAATACTTTAAGGAATCAGCCCCCTGCTCCTTTGCCATGGTAATTGCAGTTTTAACCGGAACGATTGCAGGCTCCATGTCCTTACAGAGCGGACCGGTTGAGATTTTAACATAACCCACTTTACCACAAGGAGCAACCATAGAATTTAAAAATGGTCCCTCTCCCGTTTTGGCTCTGGTATATCCGCCTGCCGTAAAGGTCTGGTTGATGTGCTTCGGCTTAATCTGTCCGGATATATCTGCAACCGCTTTCCACTGTCCGGGATTTCCTGCACCCAGACCAACGGAAATATTATTATCCACCGCTTCCTGATATCGTTTCATATCCTCCGCTGCATGTTCGGCATCGGGATAATTTGCCGACAAAATACCAACTGCAACATGACCCTTTGCAGCCTCATAAATTGCCTTAGCATTGTCAATGGAATTTGTCAGGCAGTTTAAGCAGACTCTTCCTTTATAAAAATTCAATCCTTCCATCCTTTATTTCCCTCCATTTGCTGATTTGTGAATCTCTTTAAGCCTCTGTTCAATGATTTCCAGTTCTTTCTCACTGTTTAAAGGCCTGGGATCAATTGCGATGGAACCTACATTTGCCTGATAATCTCTGGTAAAGATGGCTACATCTCCCCGCTGCAGCTCTCTTACCACATCTTTTGCATTCATCCCGTATCGTTCGGGATTAAAATCAATTTTACAGCGGAATATTTCTCTTCCTGCCTCATCCTTAATAATTGATGTTTTGCAGCCGGGTATCTCCCCTACACAGGCCGCAAACCGTTCCAGCTCTTCTTTGGAGACAGGACTTGTCTTTCCCCCGGCAATATATTCCTCCACTGCCGTTACAAGTCCCATGGTGCACTCTTTTCCTACCTTCATGGCTCTGCCGATGCCTTTGTACTGCAGCCTCATGTTGTCTGCCAATTCTCTTGTCTTGCAGGCAACAAAACCGCTGGTTGGCCCTTCAATGGCCTTTGCTCCGCTGTAGCATACAAAATCTGCACCCATGGCCGCATAGATTTTTAAATCTTCTTCTGCCGCCGCATCCACGATACACGGAATTCCCAGACGTCCTGCCAGCTCAATGACTGACCCTGCATCTGGCATCTCCTTCTGAACGCAGTGATGGGATTTTACAAACAGTATTGCCAGCGTATCCTTTGTTACTGCCTGTTCAATATCTTCAACAGACGCCCCGTTAGCATATCCGGCCTCTACGATTTTCCCTCCTGCAATCTGTACCATCTCTGCGACCGGAGCGCCAAAATCAACGTTCTGCCCTTTTAAAAGTATTATTTCCCTTTTAGAAACAGAAGGAAGAAGGTCATAAAGGTGTTTTACTTTCTGTAAGTTTCCTCCGCAGATTAAAGAAGCAACTGCCAGTGCAATTCCTGCTGAGGCACTGGATGTAACACAGGCATCTGCGGTTCCAATAAGCTCCCCAATCCTTCTGCCTGCATAAACATAGAGATCGTCAATTACCACATAGTTGCCTGCTGCCTCCACCAGTGTTTCCCCCACACCTTTCGATATGGTGGAAACACCCAGCTTTGTCATTCTTCCGGAGGCATTAATCACGGCCTGCAGACCGCTTTTACTGTATATATTTTCCATGATTACTCCTTAAGACCTTTAAAGAATTCCAAGCAGAGAAGTGATGACAGATACTGCCACGACTGTAAGCAGAATTCTGTTATAATACGGTCCTTTTTTTCTAAGATAATAGTAGATGATGAACACGGCTGCGAGGGGAAGAAGACCTGGCGCTACCGTATTCAGTATGTCCTGTACCACAATCTGTGTTCCGCTGGAAAAACCAAACTTCAGCGGCGTGGATATAGTAACATAGCTGGCGGATAATGCCCCCATCATGGTAAGTCCGATCACATTGGCAGTGAAAATAATTGATTTCATCTTTCCGCCGTGAAGCAGTGACACCACTGATTTTTTACCTAATGTGTAGCCATTATGAATCAGCCAGTAAGCAATCGCAATAGTAATGGCCGGATACAGGATCAGCGGCATAATGCCTCCCAGTGCAGAACCGTTACTTGCAAAAGGAAGAAAGATAGAAATAATGATCGGCATGATGGCTGCCCACACAATCGCATCTCCCATTCCTGCAATCGGTCCCATGAGCCCGGTTTTAATGCCGGTGATTGCTTCATCAGTTACATTCTCTCCATTGGCCTTTTGTTCTTCCATGGAAATGGCGATTCCCTGAATGATGGCGCCGAAGATTCCTTCCGTGTTAAAGAAAACCAGATGGCGTTTTAAGGCTGCACTCAGTTCCTCATCTGTATCATACAGCTTCTTTAAAACCGGCGTCATAGACGCACAGAATACAAGACTCTGCAGACGCTCGTAGGAATTGGAAAGTTCTGCGCCGGCATAATAAATCCACATGGATTTGGTAATATCTTTTTTATTCAGTTTTTTTACCTGTGTCTGCTCTCCCATCTTAAATCGCCTCCTCCTTTATCTGGAATAAACCTAACAGCAATGCAACGCAGGTTGCAAAAATTGCTACAGCCATTGTATCAAGTTTTAAGTACATAACTGCGAAAAATCCTGTTATAAAGAACGGTATCAGTGACTTCTTTCCAATAACGGATAAGGTAATTGCAAAACCGAGAGCCGGAAGAATTCCTCCCATGATTTCAAAGGAATGCATCAGCCACTGAGGAAGAACCGCGATCAGCTTCTCCACTGCTGTTACACCAAAAAAGTCAATTGCAAATACGATTGGAAAACGGATTACCAGTCCTGCGATAGCCGGGTAAAGAAACGCTGCCCGTAAAATCCCTTTTGTATCCGCTTTTTCCGCATAGCGGTCTGCCATATGAACCCAGACTGCATTGGTACTTCTTCTTAATTGATCCACAAATACTCCAATTACTCCAAATGGAATTGCCAGAGCAATGGCAACCTCAGGAGTCATATTGGACATTACTCCAAGAGGAATTGCAATGCATCCTGCAAGAGCAGGATCACTTGGCACATTGCCGCCGGGAGTAGATGTAACCCCTAAGTAAACCAGCTGAAGTCCTGCACCAATCTTCATGGCCAAAGGCATATTTCCCGTCAGAAGTCCTACAAAAACACCAATGACAACCGGCTGAAGAAGCATAGAAGAAAAGGTATAACCAAATCTTAAACGACAGAACCAGTAATAGAACCCCATACATACAGCTAACATCAACACACTCATAGCATACTCTCCTTAGTTATTGTATTTTTTTAAGATGGTGTGAAAATCCTGCGGTACATCTTCCGGAATTGTCTGGAAGATAATCTTTACTCCTGCCTCCTGTAACGAAATCAACTTTTCCACATCTGCATCATCTAAAGTGATATTTTGAAATACCACTTTACGGTTAGGAGCTCCCCCAAGCCCTCCTACCTGAAGATCAGTGACCTTAATTCCTCCATCGTATACTTCCTTCATGCTTTCTAAATCCGGAAGCAGTAAAAGTACCCGGCCGGTGCCAAACTGGTCTTCATTCCAATTCTTTACTGCATCTGCCCTGCTTAAACATTCTACCTTAACCCCTGCAGGTGCAGACATTAAGTAGATCTCCAGCATAAATTCATCCGCAGCGAGACTGTCGCTAACTACAACAATCCGGTTGGCTTTTGACTGATTCACCCATTTGGTCATAACCTGTCCGTGAATCAGCCTGCTGTCAATTCTGCATAATACAATTTCTGCCATTTTAACTCTCCTTCTTTCCCATTGACTTTGTGACCTCACTGATCACATCAATAATTGATGACTGCCCCTGCTGCAAAACCACATCAAAGTTGCAATCCCCGGTGTACTGGATCTGGGTACAGGCCTCAATCATGAGTGGTGCATTCAGTCCTGAAACCACCTTAATATTCCGCTCCCGTCCGATTTTAGCACCTGCATTGGTGGTTGTCCCGCCAAATACATCGGTAAAAATCAGGGACTTTTCCGGCATACCGGCTGCATATTCATCCACCATTGCATAATATTCTGCAAACGTAACCTCAGGAAGAAGAGGAATCTCATGAACAAAATCAACGCTTCCCATAATCATTTTCAGACTTTCCGTCAGCGCCTTTCCCCAGCCCCCGTGAGTTAAGAGCAAAATCTGCGGTTTCTCCATATCGTACCTCCTTATTTAACATTTTTATTCCCTTTGTAATTCGAATTGTAGCATACTACATTTTTTATGTCAATATTGTACTTATATTATTTTCACAATAAATTTATGTATTTTACTACTTTTTCTGTAATTATAACTTTTTTAATCAAGGAATATTGTATTTTAAATTAGAAATATGATATACTTACTTTGAAATTCACTACATAAACGCTACAAAAATTACAATACGGCTTTCCAATTTGGAAAGATTGAAAGGAAGAATATACCTTAAATGGAAGAAAACTATGAACTGTTTACTTTAATGGCCCGTATTGACGGCATGTCCAACCAGTTCACCAAAACGGATTGGAAAATCGTACAATACATTAAAAAATTCACAATGAAATTCATTGAACTCAGTGCCCAGGAGCTGGCAAAGGAGATCGGAACTTCCGATGCCAGCATTATCCGTTTTGCCCAGAAAGTAGGATACTCCGGATTAAATGAATTAAAATATACCATGCAGAAGGAAATAGATAAAAGTTCTTCTTCTGTCAATCACTCTGATTATTCGGCTCTGCTCAATGACTACAAGATGCTCTTAGACAGCCTGTTTCATCTAACCAACCCATCAGACATTAACCATACCAGAGAGCTGATGTTAAAAGCAAGGCGAATCTTTATTATTGGGCTCAACTTTAATCAGAATACTGCAGAGATTATTACTCACAAATTTATGACTCTGGGTCTTACCGTACAGGCACTTACCAACTATGATACACTCAAGTTATATCAGAGTCTCTCTCAGGAGAGTGATCTCTTTATCACGCTCTCTCTCTCCGGTAATCATAAGCAGCTGGCTTCCATACTGGCTGATTTCAAAAAAAACGGCAGCGATATTCTGCTCATAACCAATTATGAAAAGTCCCTGTGTTCTCCCTATGCCAGCATTATCCTGCTGATACCAAAAACTGACCTGCTTCTTAGCAGCAATATTATAACCAGGGAAATCCTCATACTGGTACTTTTCGATATGCTGTTTCATAATTTTCTGACGGAGGATGTAAAATCATTTCAATTCTTTCAAAAAGCTGCATCTTATTCGAGATTAAACAGCGACGACACCAGAGACGGGCTGCAAAAATTTATGGATCTCCTCTAGTACATTGCACATTATAAATCGCCCTTGTTTTTACGATTTCCGAAAAAACAAGGGCGATTTTGTACATATCTTTCAAATACGGACATTTCTAAGGAAAGGAGCATGAGCAACCGGCTGAACATGGGAAATGTTTTGCCGGGTCATGAATAAACTTGTTCAGCCGGAATACATTATGGAGACTGATTAATTCTGATAATTAATGCAAAAAAGGGAAACACTATCTATCACTGGTCAACCGCAACATAAAAATAAATTTAGGAGAAAAACAATGCAAAAAGAATACTTATTGGAATCCAATGAAGTCCTAAACCAGCTTGAGACATCTCCTCAGGGGCTCACCCAGGCCCAGGCCAAAGAACGGCTGGGCAAATACGGGTTAAATAAATTAAAAGAAGGGAAGCAGACAAGTCTCTTCAAAAAATTCTTAAAAGAACTTTCTAATTTTATGACAATTGTTCTGATTGCCGCCGCAGTCATCTCCGGAGCTGCCTCTTTTTACGCAGGAGAAAGCATGATTGATACCATTATAATCCTGCTTGTCGTCATTATTAACGCCATTCTGGGTGTTTATCAGGAGTCAAAAGCCGAATCTGCCATAGCATCCTTACAGGAAATGACGGCTGCCACATCAAAAGTCATTCGAAATGATAAACTTGAAATCATCCGCTCAGAACTGCTGGTACCTGGTGACATCATCGTCCTGGAGGCAGGCGATTCAGTTCCCGCTGATTCCAGAGTTTTAGAGAGTGCCAGCTTAAAAGCAGAAGAAGCCGCACTGACAGGTGAATCGGTCTCTGTCTCTAAAATCAGTGATGTGATAAATGCTGAAAAGGGAGAGGTTGGGCTGGCAGACAGAAAGAACATGATTTATACCGGCTCTACAATCGTTTACGGCCGTGGGAAAGCCGTAGTCTGTCACACAGGAATGGAAACTGAGATCGGCCATATTGCAGATGCCCTTAACACGGCGAAAGACGAGGAAACACCTCTCCAGATCAAATTAAACCAGCTCTCCAAGGTGCTGTCCATCATGGTTCTTGTGATTTGTACCTTAATGTTCGCTGTAAATATTATAAGAATCACAGCTTCAGGAAACAGCATCCGGATGGAGGAACTGATTGACACCTTTATGATTGCTGTTTCTCTGGCAGTAGCCGCCATTCCGGAAGGACTGGCAGCGGTGGTTACCATACTGCTGTCCATCGGAGTAACAAAGATGTCACGCAAGCACGCAATTGTAAGAAAACTGACAGCCGTAGAAACGTTAGGCTGCACTCAGATTATCTGTTCTGACAAGACCGGAACCTTAACCCAGAATAAGATGACCGTAGTGGAACACTCTTCTTTTGATGATAACCTTCTAATGACTGCCATGGCACTCTGTTCTGATGCCGTGCTTGACCCGGAAAGCCATCAGGCAGTAGGAGAACCTACAGAATGCGCACTGGTAAATGATGCAAATAAATATAACCTGTCAAAAACTGATCTGGCCAAAGATTATGAGCGAATTGGTGAAGCACCGTTTGATTCCGTTCGGAAAATGATGTCTACCGTTCACAAAAAGAAAGACGGCACCATAATCCAGTTCACAAAGGGCGCACCTGACGAAGTCCTGAAACGCTGCAGCAAGGCATATATGAAAGGCAGCATTGTAAACATGACCGACGACATCCGTCAGGATATTATACAGGCCAACAAAGCCATGGCTGACCGGGCACTTCGCGTATTATGCGCTTCTATGCGGGAATGGCAGGATATACCTTCCTTCACTCCTGAAGCTCTGGAAAATGACCTGATCTACCTGGGGCTATCCGGTATGATCGATCCGGTCCGTCCGGAAGTAAAAGCAGCCATTAAAGAATGCCAGAGTGCCAGTATCCGGCCGATTATGATCACCGGGGACCATAAGGCCACTGCTGTCGCCATCGCGAAGGAACTGGGCATTCTCGAAAATGAAAGCATGGCTATCACAGGCGGAGAACTGGAAAAATTATCAGATGAGGAGCTGGAAAAACGGATTACGGGCCTTTCCGTCTATGCCAGAGTACAGCCCGAGCATAAAGTCCGCATTGTGAAAACATGGAAAAAGCTTTCAAAAGTAACCGCCATGACCGGAGACGGCGTTAACGACGCTCCCGCCATCAAGGAAGCGGATATTGGTGTGGGAATGGGTATCACTGGAACTGATGTTACAAAAGACGTTGCAGATATGGTACTGGCTGACGATAATTTTGCCACCATTGTTGCCGCAGTAGCCGAAGGCCGAAGAATCTATGATAATATAAGAAAAGCAATCCAGTTTCTGCTTTCCTCCAACCTGGCAGAAGTAATCGCCGTATTTGCCGCCAGCCTCATGGGCTTTACCATCTTAAAGCCGGTTCATTTACTGTGGATCAATCTGATTACCGATTCCTTTCCCGCTATCGGACTTGGCATGGAAGCAGAAGAGGACGATATTATGAAACGGGCGCCACGAGACCCGAAAGACAGCATTTTTGCAGACGGCGTAGGTGTTGAAATCGCTTTCCAGGGATTTGTGATCGCATTCCTGACTATGGCAGCGTATTTTATCGGACACTACTTAGAAAGCGGAGTGTGGGAAATTGCGAAAAGTGCAGACGGCATGACAATGGCTTTTCTTACCCTGTCACTGCTTGAGATGTTTCATTCCTTTAACATGCGTTCCAGAAATAATTCCATCTTTTCTTTGAAAACGAAAAATGGATTTTTAAATACTTCCCTGTTACTGTCTTTTGTTTTAACAACTTCTGTTATTTACATTCCATTTTTAAGGAGAGCATTCTCTTTCGAGCATATCTCCCTTATGGAATATACAGCAGCCGTACTGATCTCCGTTTTAATTGTACCGATTATGGAAATTGAAAAACGGTTTAAACGCAAATAATCACGGGCTGCCGGATTTGTCCTGTTCTATCTGCAAGGGCTGAATCCGGCGGCCCGTTTTTTACTCACCTGGATATTCAAATACCTATGTATCCTTCTATAGGAATATCTGATTCTCCTTCTTGCTCATACCTGCATGAAAGAATATAGTCCGAAAAACGGATAGCCGCAGACCAGCTGTTCTGGCCTTTTGGGGACAGACCCTCACACAGGCATAACAGCGAAGACACTTATTTTCACTGATTTCCAAAGTTTCGGAGTTAATAGCGCCCACCGGACATTTTCGGACGCAGGCTCCGCAATTATTGCAGGCAGTCCTGTTATTTATCCGTGGCTGCCTGACCAGAAGCCGTGTACCCGAATCCGGAAGTTTTGTTATAAATCCCGGCAATGTACATTTAGGTATTTCAGGGCACTTAGAGTCACCAGTATCTAATTTTTTCTGAATATCTTCGGCGAAGGTCCGGGCCTCCCGTATATCTGATTCATCCGGTCTTCCATAAGCGACAGGAGCTTCTCTGGATGCATAGGTATGCTGACCAATGAATGCCCCTGCAGCAATTAATCTGAAATGGTTCGTCTCTGCAAGGCGTTTCCATTGCTCCAAACTGATACCAAATCCTATGTTCCCATAAACTGAGATTGCTGCAAGGTATGTTCCATTGCCATGAATATTCTTTAAATAATCATACAGAAAATGAGGAATTCTTTCCCCGTAAACAGGAATCGCTGCAATCACTAAATCGCAATCTATTTCAATGGCGTCTTTTCGTTTCTCCGGCAGAGTTATATCAGTAAAATGCACTTCACCTCTTAACCCTTTTGAAATTGCTGTGACAATTGCTTTTGTTGTACCTGTTGCAGAAAAATATATAATTTCGGTTTTCATAATTTGTAATCCGTTTCCAGCCAGCTTTTCCTGACTTGTTCCTTAAATTCTCCTATACACATCATTCAGTAACTATTTTTATCACCTTCATTCAGCCCCTTTTTAAACATTTATTTTCTCAAAATTATCATTCCATGTAAACTATATCCTAACAGACTTTTATCTTCGCACGTTTTTAAATGAAACTGGTACCACCGATTGAAATCATCATCACAAGCCGTATTAAGCTTACCGGAAAGTAAGTAGTTTATCCCGTCAGCTGCGAAGTGGGTAACTATCCGGGCATGAAAAGCCAAAGCCATTTCCTCCATTTGCAAAGGAGTCATATACAAGAATAGTCCATCTGAGGTTTTGTTTTTAAACCACTTCTCCGCCTCATCCATATTTTGTAACTTATCATCCAGGCCAGCAATTACACCGGCCATTGCATTGATATAAGAAACCGCCAGCAATCCACCCGGCTTTAATACACGGAGACATTCTTTCATTATGCTGGGTCTTATTTCATTATCAACATGGTAAAATGCCCCCATACACAAAACAGCATAAAAGCTTTCACTCTTAAACCGCGAAAGATCCAGCATGCTTCCTACATAGATATCATTTAATACAGGATTACTTTTTTGCTTCTCCCTGATAATATCGACATTTTCATGCACTATATCTCCGGCAGTCACCTTATAACCCATCTCAGCTAATGGAAATGCATAATTCCCAGTTCCGGCACAGCCATCCAATACAAAGGAACCTTTTTTTATCCATTTCGTTAGATAATGCATACTGGTCAGCCATTCAATCTTATGACTGTTATTCCGAAACAACCTGCCTTCTTCATCATATACTTTGTAATAATCTATTATATCCTGGTTCATCAGCCGCCCCCTGATCTGATCTTTCCTGTCATTGTGTGACTTTAAGATAGTAACATATCTTATCGTTCTTTTCCCGCTGTTTTTGCCATGTGTTTTCAATTGGAGACACAATAAAAGTTTCGTTTTTATTCATTATTAAAGCCTCACTAATACACTATATCACTGGAGGTTTCTACTTGAAGCTGAAACCAAATGTGGTTGCACCTGTATAGCAGTGGTTTATTAAAAGACTGCTATACTAAAAACGGTCAGACAGATTTGAATTTATCTGTCTGACCATCCCATTTTTTATCCCTATATTTAGGCAACAATTAAACTTGAGTTTTGTTTTTAATTGAAGCCAGTAATAATGCTAAATCGTCAGCAGTATCTGTATCATAAAGTTGTGTGTTATAGGAAGGGGATACGGTTTGATGCAAATTATACTTTGTATCCCCATATCCTCTTCTTTCAAGAATATCATGAATTCGGCTAATCCCCTCATTAAGGGTTTGTGTTACACCCCTTGTTGAATTAATGACTTTGTCTATTTCAGCATAAATATCGGAAGCGTTCATATCAATTTTCCAGTTTCCGCTGCTTTCAGTAAATTTATTTTCACCAAATACTGTATTAACTGTCCGATTAAAAAAATCACTCTTATATAAATCCCACTTATTTATTTTCTTTAATCCTTCCTCTAAGTATTTTTCGCGAGATTTTTGTGTTTTGGCTAATAGATTGTTAATATCATTACTGGTGACACCCTCCGGCAGACTCGCCTTCCCATCTGCCATATCCTGATAGGACTGAATTTGTTTATCAAAAGTAATAAGCTGTTCCTTAAAAGAACTAAGTGCTTCTTCCTGATCACTGGACAGATTAGAAAGAAATTTAAGACTCGCAGAATAATATTCCAGAACCTCTGGAGGAAATTCTTCTAAAGCCCCGGTATATTGTGTTTTTGCGTAAGTGTCTAAATCTATTTCCTTTATATTTGATTTAAATTCAAAATCGCAATTAATTTGCTTCCTTTCAGCAGCTTTATTAGCTACTTCATTTAATACATTACCTTTTAAAGGTATTGGTAACCCAAATTTTCTACTAAATGGATTCTGTTTATTTAATTGAAAAAAATTTGAACTTTGTGAGATATTCATTCTGTTAAACTCTCCCTTCTATTTACCGGTAATACCATTCTCCCTCAACATACATTAAATTACCTACCATTGGAATTTTTGTGTAGCCTGCTAAGCATGTCACTTCTTCTGAATAGGTGCTTCCTCCCGCTGTCACATTTATTACTGTTGAATAAAGATAGTTAGTTCCCGACGATGAAAAACGAATATACTGCGTTTCCTGACCAGAATAATCTCCTAGATACTCATAATTTAAATTTCCATCACTCACATATCCCGCATCAGTCCAAAATTTAAGTAAAGTTGGCTTATAAGAGAAATAACCATCTTTATCTGATAAGACTGTTTGATTTATTCCACGACCTGCCGTTAATCGCATTGTGATTTTTACGCTTGTATTAGCTATGGGTTTGCCTGATGCTGTAAGTAGCCTACCAGTAACTTCAAAATTTCCATCTGATACTATCTTATCAGGTAATGAGGCTGGAAATTTGTGGGAACCAAAATGTTCAAATAAATAATCAGCCCCGGTTTGGCTTGCATCTATAGATACACCACGGGCTTGGAAATTGTCGACCCACCAGGCCGATTGACTGCTGGGTTCTGTAATACCTTTGATCTGAATATTAGCCATTGATGAACTCTCTACTTCAACCGTAAAAATAGTCCAGTCTGACCATGCATTATGGGTATCACTTACTCTAAACCATATTACGTAATTACCAATTTCATTAAACGATAGAACACAATTTGTTTGATTAAGTTGTTTAACATAATCAACTAATGAAGTAGTAACTCCATCCTTAACCACCATTCCTCCTATGCTGGCTATTTGATCACCGCTGTCACTATCGCTTGAGCCATCCCAGGAAATCATTAGAAGCTGATTTGGTATTAGTTTATTAGTAGAATAATTGATTTTACCTATCGGTCTAGTATTTCCATCAGCGGGTTCTATGCTAAACACATATTTTGCAATATTAGACCACGCCCCTTTGGAATCTTGCACTTGAAATGTAAGTTGGTATTGTGCAGCTGTTTTAAATTGAGTCGCAAATCCAATGTTTCCAGTAACAGTACCTATAATATCGGTATTAGAGATACCACCAACTTGCATATCTGCAATACTATCTCCATCAGGATCATAAGTAAAATTTTGTCCGTTATATGACCATAACCATGCAATTTGAGTTTGGGTCGTGAGTTTTCCATTAATCATGGATTCCGGGTTTAGAACAACCATTTTTAATTCAGCAATAGGCGATTGATTTTCTTGGGACTGAATACCTGAAAGTAATTTTGAATCTTGAATAATACTTTTTTCTACATTACTATCAGAAAATTTTATGTCATTCTCAACCTTAATCTCTTTTATTTGTTGTTGAACTTTATTAATACTAAAAGGTGGATATATTTCGTCCTTTGCTATTTCTGCCGCAAATACAGTTAAACAAGCGGTCGACACTAAAAATATACTCATACATAAAGTTATACAATTAATAATTAACTTTTTACCCCCCATTTCTATTTATGACAGTGGCATCCTTACAAAATTCAAAAATATAGTATAGAAAAATATTGGATTAAAAAAGCCCACTGGTTTAATATTTTATTACTTTTAGTATAACGCAAAACATATATTTTTCAACTAACACGCCAATTTTATACACGTTAAGTGCCATAATTGACACTTTGGTAATCAGCTAAGCAAATTTGTAAGGTCAATAGAATTCCGAGTTTCCCGTTTTGTAATCGAGTTTCACATTTTGAACTCGACCTTCAATTTTTGGTTAAATGTATTTTTAAGTACAACTTTTTCTGTTTTTTAGGATGTTAGTAGTTCAAATTTTGGAAAGTTACTCTTTCACAAATTTTATAATACTTATATGATGTCTGCCTGCCACAGGAGGTATTTTATTATGGATGATAAAAATAACCAATACAAACATCTTACCCTTCAGGATCGATACGATATTAAAGAAGGCTTAAACTGCAACTATTCTTTTTCACGCATTGCAGATATGCTTAGAAGGGACAGAACCACTATTTCTAAAGAAGTTTTCAAACGTAGAGTCGGAAACTCTCTACGTAATTCTCCTACTAATGATCGCACAAAGTTCAATGTCCCAAACAACATCTATGCGCTTATTGTCCTCTTGACAAGTGATGTTCTATCTGTCGCAAAACCGATTGTCGTTCTCTATACCCTGACTATTTCTCTGATTCTTGTCGTTATACAACAAAGTCTCCTTTCGTTTGTAATGGTTGCAGTATGGTTTATGAATGTTCCAAGCCTCACTTTTATTACAGAGCTAATTCTGCACATACAGCTTATCTTGGCTCTTTAAAAAAATCCAGAGAAGGCATCGGATTTTCCAGACAGGAATTGTATGAACTTGACTGTCTGATCACTCCACTGATCAAACAAGGACTGTAACTTCATGCTGATATTTTTATTGGAGGAATGCACACAGTTATGCGTTCAGGAAGTTTTTGATAGGCTAGAAGAAGGATTAGGACTTGAACTCTTTCGTCGCCTATTCGGAATCATCATCACAGATAATGGCTCCGAGTTTAAAAATCCTGTGGCATTGGAGACTAGTCTGGATGGTTCGTTACGGACAAAGATTTTTTTCTGCGATCCTCTTGCTTCCTGGCAGAAAGGAAAACTGGAGAAAAATCATGAATATATCCGCAAAATTATACCTAAGGGTATTTCTCTGACCGTTTATACGCCACAGGACATCATTTTAATGACTAACCATATAAACAGTACAGCAAGAGCCAGTTTTAATGGTCGTATCCCATTTGAACTGGCTCAGTTGCTTCTTGATTCAAAGCTGCTTGAATTATTACAGCTACATGTAATTGAATCCGATAAATATTATTCCATGAAAAACAAACTTCGGCATGTGGATTTTACTTTTGCAAGTATTTTTCAGATGTCTGGATATCTTGCGCAAAAATATCACTTTATTATAGTTTGTTCCGTTATTATAATCACTTTTCCTTAAATTTAAAACACTTATTTCTTCAAGAAAAGTAGTTATTTCTTCAAATCTTTCAACTCTTATTAAGAGGGACTCTGGGTTTTCATTCAAGCATAAAAAATAGCAAAAAAGTCCCCACAATAGGCTGCCGGACCAATTACTCCCTTATTATAAAAAATAAGTGTAAATGTTTAAGCACTAATGGTATGCTTTAACAATTACACTTTTATGGTACTAAAAACCACTACTTGGTCAGAACTAATAATCTATGATAGATCATAAACAATTATCAAACTAAATGTTATTTCTTCCTAAGTTTAAGGAAAGTATCATAAATATCCAAAATTCCATAACCCCATTGCGTATTGGGGTATTGAATTTCATAACTTCTATAAACCCCATCTATTAGAAACTGTTTTACGTCGATACCCGTCATAAAAGGGTATTCTTTTCGAATGATACCCCACTCTAAAATCATCGCAGCAACACCTGTGGTTTCTGCCGCAGCCAGGCTCGTTCCTGAATAAAATGTCTCTCCAAATGTTGTTGGACAATATATAGAAACCCCGGGAGCAGCTAAATCTGGTTTTACTATGTTATTACGTGTGTAACCTCTGCCAGCAAAGATATAAATACTATTATTACGATGATCATATGCAGTGACAGTAATCGGAAGTTGAGCATCACTTGGTGATGTTAAAGTAGTTTCGGGAGTTTTTTCCTCGAATTCGGTAAATTCACTTGAACTGCTTATTTGGGTGGATTCTTTTAAAAAACCACTCATTGGAATCCAGACATGAAAACCAGAAGACATATAATCTCCAGTAGCAGAAACATCAATTGACCATCGACCAGGTGCAGGATTATCAAAACATATAAGTATAAGAGGATCGCCTGTATGTGGTTCTACATTATAATATTCAATAATTACAGTTGTATTTTCAAAATAAAATTTTTTCACCACTCTATCAATACCTGCTGGTATTATATCAAGTCTATCACCAGTTGGAGAGCTTATGCCAACAAAATAATGAGCGGGTGATTTTCCCCAAATTTCAATGCTGAAATTTTTTTCATTTTCTCCAATCCTTAAAAATACTGATTTTTTATACTCTGTAATTGCTTCATTCTTTTCAGCAAAAGCATAAGTGTGCCCAGGGTCATGAATGGTTTTAATAACCTTTCGTTAACCGGTAAGATATACGGGATAATCTTGGGTAAATAGGCCCTGTGTCAATAGTTGGGACGTGGTTCGGTTTCAACCCGCCCCATTACTGACACTCAATAAGAATTTACTTCGTAATATAAGGCATCAATCAATCTCAAATTTTCGATTCTCCGTACTAAAAAAAGACCCCACACTCTCATGTGAAGTCTTTCTATATCACGAAGCTCTCTCCCCAGCCGGTAAACCGCCCGGAAAAATCATCCCGATTTGAGTAAATTTTGAGTAAAACTCCCTTACCCAGCTGGCAAACCCTTATAAAATAAGGATTTACTCCATAGTGTAAGGCATAAGAGCGATATGTCTAGCTCTCTTGATAGCAACAGTCAGTGCTCTCTGATGCTTTGCACAGTTGCCAGTGATACGTCTGGGAAGAATTTTTCCTCTTTCAGACACGTATCTTTTTAATTTATTTACATCTTTATAATCGATAACGCCGTTCTTCTCGCCGCAGAATACGCAGACTTTTTTTCTTCTACGCATGCCGCCTCTTCTCATCTTAGCGCCATCAGCTTTATCATTCCTGTTAAATGCCATTGGTATACCTCCTGTTAGATTTAGTTGAATGGAAGTCCTTCGTCTTCGACTCCATCCGGAATATTCATAAACCCATCGCCGATTGCACTGGAGGGAGCAGGTCTGGAGGTTGGCTGATAGCCGCCGCCTTCACCTGATCCGCTGCCCTTGCTGTCTGCGAATTCCTGATCTTCTACAACAATATCGGTTGTATATACTTTAACGCCGTCTTTATTCGTATAACTTCCAGTCTGGATCCTTCCGGAAATCAGTACTCTCATACCCTGACGGAAATACTTCTCAGCAAACTCACCTGCTCTGTCAAATGCGACGCAGTTGATGAAATCAGCCGTCTGTTCATTGCCGTCCTGACTTCTGCGGCTTCTGCGATCAACTGCAAGGGTATACCTTGCGATGGCCATAGCACGCTCGCCCTGGGAATATCTTACTTCTGGATCACGGGTCAATCTGCCCATAAGGATTACTCTGTTCATACGATCACGCTTTCTTTATCTATTATGCTTCTTGTTTCACGCATAAGTATCTGATAACCGGCTCCATAATACGAACGTTTTCTTCTAATTCGTTCGGTGTTGTGGACGCGCCATCAAATTTGATGAAGTAGTAGAATCCTTCTTTCATTTTCTGAATTTCGTAAGCTAATCTCTTCTTACCCCATTCATCAACGCCAGTTACAGTGCCGCCGAAACGAGTAATGTAACCATTAATTTTTTCCATGGCAGCTGCTCTCTCTTCATCTTCGAGCTTTGCGTTCAGAACAACGGTTAATTCATATTTGTTCATGCTTGTTTACCTCCTTGTGGTCTCTGGCCCCTGCTTTCAGTTTCAGGAGCAAGGATTAATATATGTCACGGTACAATATTATACCGGAAACTTTTGATAAAAGCAAGTCCTTTTCCCACTTTCATTACTTTTTTCTTATCATATGGACGTTTTATGACTTTGGCTGTCCATCTTTTCCCTTAAGTCCCCTGGTATTCTTCTCTACCAGCTTCCTGGAAACCATTATCTGATGACCGCAGCCCATGCATTTTAAACGAAAATCTGCTCCGACACGCAGAATTTCCCATTCCTGGCTTCCGCATGGATGCTGCTTTTTTAATTTTACAACATCTCCAACTTCATAGATCATACATACACCTGTCCTATCCGTTCAGTTTTACCATTTCATAAACAGCTATTTTAATATAATATCGATTTCCTTCAGCTCCTGTTCAGTAAATGACAGATTCTTTAAGCAGGCGGTATTATCCTCCAGCTGCTTTACGCTGCTGGCTCCTATTAAAACTGAAGTGACTGCAGGTTCCCGAAGAACCCAGGAGAGAGCCATCTGCGCCAGTGTCTGACCTCTGTTTACAGCCAGTTCATGGAGCTTTCTGATCTGCTCAAGCCTTTCTTCCGTCAGATAACGGCCGCCTATGGTAGTTCCCTTTCTGGCTGCTCTGGAATCCGCCGGAATGCCATTTAGATAACGGTTCGTCAAAGCGCCCTGTGCAAGCGGACTGTAGCAGATGCAGCCCGTTCCCTGTTCCAGTAAAGCATTAAACAGGCCTTCCTCTGCGCCCCGTTCCAGCATGTTGTATCTTGGCTGGTCAATGAGGCATGGTACTCCCATGTCCCGTAACAAGGAAATCGCTTTTACGGCTTCCTGCTCACCGTAATTGGATATTCCTGCATAAAGAGCCTTTCCCTGCTTCACAATGTCAGCCAGCGCTCCCATGGTCTCCTCAAGAGGAGTCTCCGGATCTGGCCGGTGATGGTAGAAGATATCAACGTATTCCAGTCCCATTCGGTTTAAGCTCTGATCCAGACTGGACATGAGATATTTCCTGGAACCCCAGTTACCGTAGGGTCCCGGCCACATATCATATCCGGCTTTTGTGGAAATAATCAGTTCATCCCTATATGGAAACAGATCACTCTTTAAAATCTTCCCAAAGTTCTCCTCTGCTTTTCCAGGTGCCGGAGATCCATAATTGTTGGCCAGGTCAAAATGGGTAATTCCCATGTCAAATGCTTTCAGAAGAATCTCTCTTTGCTCTGATAACGGTTTCTCCAGCCCAAAATTCTGCCATAACCCAAGAGAAACCATGGGAAGCATGATTCCGCTTCTTCCGCAACGCTTATATTTCATAGTGCTATATCTGTCTTCTGCTGCCTGATACATCGTTTTACTCTCCTTCTTCTCCTGAACCGCTCTTTAAATGTCAACTGCCCGGGAAAGTACTTCCCCGATGCTGCCGCTGATCACCAGATCCGCTTTGTCATCCATAGGAGTAACGGTTTTATTAATAAGCACCATTCTTTTGCCCCTGTAATAATCAATCAGTCCGGCGGCGGGATAGACCGTCAGTGAAGTTCCGCCTACAATGAGCATATCCGCCTGGGAGATTGAAGCCACCGAGCGACTGATCACATCTTCATCAAGGCCCTCTTCATACAGCACTACATCAGGCTTGATAATCCCTTTGCAGCTGCATCTGGGGACTCCATCTTCCCCCATGGAAGAAAGCATCTCCTCCAATGTAAAAAACTTCATACATCTGGTGCAATGATTTCTCCTGACCGATCCATGAAGCTCCAGTACATTCTTACTACCGGCGGCCTGGTGCAGTCCGTCAATATTCTGAGTTACAACCGCCTTTAATTTTCCCATCTCCTCCAGCTTAGCCAGCGCTAAATGAGCCGCATTGGGCTTTGCTTCGGGATACAGCATCTTATTTTTGTAAAAGCGGAAAAACTCTCCGGGATTGGAACGGTAAAAGCTGTGGCTGATGATGGTCTCCGGAGGAAACTGATACTCCTGATGATAGAGCCCGTCCACACCCCTGAAATCAGGAATATTGCTTTCTGTAGATACGCCTGCTCCGCCGAAAAATACTATATTCCGGCTCTCACTGATCCAGTCCTTTAACAGACTTTGTTCATTCATCTTCTTAACCCTCCAATATGCAGGGCGGATTCAGCTGAATCCGCCCCAAACTGATTTCCGACAAAGAAAAATCAGGTTATTTCATCAAAATATACACCTTCTAAAGGTCTGATCCGGTCAACCATCGATTGACGGTTTTCCGGCACCTCCGGCATTCCATATCCGAAAAGCCAGGAAGTCAGTTCACTGATTCCCATGAACAGATGAGGTTTTATTTTATTATTCTCGGATACCGGCGTCATAACAGAACCGTCTTTCTTAAGCTTCCAGAGAAATACACCGCTATTCTGCCGTATAAACTCATCCTTTACTTCGATAAACAGCTCCATCTCGCTGACAGGGCAGTCTTCTTTCAGCCGGATCACTTTTACAAACTGCTCCAGATGAATGATGCGGCCCATAACAGCAGGTCTTAAATTGCCCACTTCCTTCACATAATCATCAAGAACAATGAGCTCTCTCTGCGTTTGTGCAAGTTCTCCGTAATAAGCCCAGACGCCTGCAAGCCGCTCCCTCTCATCTCTGGTAAACAAAAAGAGCATATCTCCTCTGTCACTTCTTACCTCTCTGCATAAATTCCGGTAATACTCCTCATCTCTGTGAGCATATACCTCATACTTCTTTTCCAGCTGACGGCCTACAAATCTGGCGGCCTCTCTGCTGTCATCCGACCGTTCCATAAACGCACGGCGGCTTAACTGGGTCCTGCCTTTTTCATTCAGCACACGTTCCGGCAGATCGCAGATATAGGTAAAATCAAAGGGATGGTAGATAGCAGGATTAGCCGGAACCAGAAAGGAAAATTCCATCCGTTCCATATACATATCCAAAAAGCACCGGTTTAACAGCCTTCTCATATAGCCCTGGTGCCTGAATGCCGGATCCGTAGCAACTCCAGCGATATAATCCACCTTCCATATGCGGTCTTTTACCACCACATCATAAGGATTCCGATGGAGCATTGCAGCTAAATGATCTGCGCTCCACGCGGTTAATATCTTATTCTTCCGGACTCTGTCCGAATAATAATAATCCAGAAAGCTCTTGGAATCTTCAGAAAAAACGTTTTCCCACAATGCCCGGCTTTCACTTTTTTCTTCCTGCTTCAAATACCGTACCATAGTTAGAAACCCTTCTGTACTACCGCGTATTTTCTTGCAAAATCAATTGGATAATAGGACATCTTCGCTCTTCTTAAGCCTTCCATGCCTACATCGTCTTCCCGGTTCACCAGTAGTAACTCTTCCGGATATGCATGTGTGATAAACTGCTGGTTAATAAACTGGTAAAGACCTTTTACATTGGGATCAGCCTTTTCGATATGAATGACTGCCATTTTTTCAAATGGGTTGTAGCTTCCTATGGTGAAGGCCTTTAATACACCGTCTATAAATACGCCTGCCATTCTTACATTTAAAAAGGCGCAGTTCTTTAAGATACTGTGAATTCCCATGACCTCGTAGTCCAGCTGACGGACAAATTCCGCTGCCTCAACCTTATTCTCCCACCATTCATTTAAGAACTCCACTACACTGTCCCTGTCTGAGCAGCACAGCGTCCGGTATTCGTATCTTCCGTCATATTCCTTTAAAAAGGAATTCAGATGATTCTTTTTTTTGTGAAGCTTTTTCCCGGATAATGTCCTTAATGCTTCGGCACTATAAAGATAATCCTTTAAATCCTCTACTTCTTTCACCTCAAACTGATCGGGATCCAGATTTAAATACTGAACAGCCGCTTCATCCGCCAGGGAGATGCGAAGGGGCTTGTTTAACTCTTTATTAAAATATTCCACCATTTCGTTAAAATAATAAGGAAGATCTTCTTCCCTGCACATCGGCATGGCTGTAAATGGCTGGCCATCCTTTTCCATTAAAAACTGCAGCGCCTTGTTATCGCTGATTGCGTATTTCACATGATAGTACTCTCTCCAGATAAAACAATCCAGATACACACTATCACAGGTCTTATTTGCCCGCAAGGCGTAAAATGGAGTTATCTTTTCAACATCGATCGCCTCGATCGGCTTAAATTGTAAACTCATAATTGTTCCCTTCTATATTTTATCACTAGCTTTTCTTAATAAAATCAGCATTACACTTGGGACAATGAATTTTTATCTTTCCTTTTCCTCTTGGTATCCTGATTTTCTGTCCGCAGCCGGGGCACTTATATATATGAAACTTTACCGCCTGCTGCAGCCGGAAACGCCATCTGCGGAAAGCTTCCGCAACAGAATAGCAAAGCCGCTCAAACTTTTGATTTTCTTCAAAACGTCTCCTGATATTTCTTGAAAACATACGGTAATAGCTTACCGCAAGGACTGCTGCCGCTATGAAATCCAACCATGGACCCCTTATAAACAGACCAGCTATAAATAATACAAATGCTGCTGCCGTTAAAAACCGTCCCAGCTTATCGACGCCATATCTTCCGGTCATAAATCTTATAAACTGATCTTTCATTTGATTCATGCTTTGTTATCGCCCCTTTTCTTTGCCTTAACTATAATAACCTA
The DNA here is from genome assembly GCF_900205965.1 of Lacrimispora amygdalina. Taxonomy (GTDB): domain Bacteria; phylum Bacillota; class Clostridia; order Lachnospirales; family Lachnospiraceae; genus Lacrimispora; species Lacrimispora amygdalina_A. The sequence continues at coordinate 46,339 of NZ_OAOF01000008.1, read as the reverse complement.
TCCAGCCAAAGTCAATGTTATGAGCACATATTTCATAATCTTTTCAGAATTAATCCCTGGATTTATCCCGGTACTGCTTCGGCGTCAAACCATAGCGTTCTTTAAACAGCCGATGAAAATAACTGCTGTTTTCATATCCAATTTCCTGGATAATCTCTTCCACAGGTTTGCAGGATGCGGTCAGACAATTGGCTGCCCTGCAAAGCCGGATGAGCTGCAGGCATTCAGTAAACGTCATCTGATAATACCGCTTAAACAGTCGGCTTACATAATAGGTGGGCTGCATGACCGTTAAGCAGAATTCCTCCAGTGTCGCCGTGGAATAGTTATTCTCCAGATACTGGTGCGCAGTTAATGCAATCTGCTCTTCATACCGGACCGTATCGTAGGATTTTACCTGATCTGCGTCATGAAGCAGCTCCATGACCAGCATGGACATCGTCACCTGATTAATCTCCTGCCTGCACTTTTTTCCCACCATCAAAGACCAGATCATATTCTCCAGAAGATTCCTGGCCGGAAGAATATCCTGCAGCCTAAAATGCAGATAATCCGCTACCGAATGATTTCCTAATACAGCACCTGCAATAAAATGTCTTAAGATACTTCCATCCTCTGTGATTAACGAAGGATGGGAAAAGAACTCCGGCATGAGAAAAAAATGAACTGCGATGTCATCTTCGCCGGCTGGTTCTATGGCATGGCTGGTTCCCTGCCTTAAAAGAAGGAGATCATAGGTCTCCAGCTTAATTCGTCTGGTTTTATTAATCACCTGGGTTGTGGTACCGTTGTACATATAAACCAGCTCCACATAATTATGACTGTGGTCCGGAATTGCTATATGAGGCGGCTGACAGTAAAGGCTCATCAGTCTTCCCGGTTCAATGAGCTTATCCTTGTCTACCACATTGCTTCCCGGTTCTTTTAAATAGTATGACACAATTGAAGATGCATCTTTGATAATACCGTTTTTTTCTTCCGATGTATTCCTTAAAAATTTCAGAAGTTTTTCATCCATATTTACCTCCAAACGGCAGACTCACATGACCTTCCCCCATTTATTATATCACCTTTTCCATATTGTTTGCAAGAAAAGACGGTTTTTATACAAAATTGGACATAGTTTATTTGTAAAATGAATTTTATAATCTAGTGATGTATTCATATTTATACAATTATCACAAAACGCAAGAGGTGGGACATATGAAAAGATATCCAATACGTTTAACAAACATTGAAGAAGCAACTGCATTCGTAAAAACAGTAAATAAATTTGAATGTGATATGGACATTTGCAGAGGCAGTATTATCATAGATGCCAAATCCTTTCTGGGTATCATGACCATCTGTTCCGACACCGATCTGGAACTGATTATTTACAACAACCACCATGACGAAGTTCTGGAATCCATATCCGCATTTCTGGTAGATCAAAAAACTGCGTGATTAATACATACTAATAAAAAGAGGCCGCGAAACCGAATCTTAATTGATTGGTTTAACAGCCTCATATTTATTTTATTGATTATTTAACTGAAATTCCTCTACCAGTTCTTTTAACACATTTGCCATATCAGACAACTCTTTGCTGGCTGCGGCACTTTCCTCCGCAGTTGCGGAATTCGTCTGTACCACTGCTGAAATCTGATCAATCCCTACCGTAACCTGGCGGATCGCTTCCGATTGTCTTACGGAGGCTTGTGAGATCCGCTCAATCATTCCGGAGACGGAACGGGTTCCCGCTACTGCTGTTGATAAGGACTCTGCCGCCTCCTTCACCAGGCTGGAACCATTCATGACCGACTGAATGGAACCCTCAATCAGGTGTGTGGTATTCTGCGCTGCTTCTGAACTTTTAGAAGCTAAGTTGCGGACTTCATCTGCTACAACAGCAAAGCCTTTTCCCGCTTCTCCTGCCCGGGCCGCTTCTACAGCCGCATTCAGCGCCAGGATATTGGTCTGGAAGGCGATATCCTCAATGGTCTTTATAATCTTGCTGATCTCCGCGGAATTTTCACTGATTTCCTCCATGGCATTAACCAGTGCCTCCATATGCCTGCTGCTGATTTCCAGTTCATTGGCTGCATTAACCGCCTGCTCATTTGCACTGGTGGAATCCTGTGCATTCTTTTCAATGTTATGTGAGATATCATTGATGGTAGCTGCCAGTTCCTCAACAGCGCTGGCCTGCTCCGTCGCGCCCTGGGCAAGAGCCTGTGCGCTGCCGGATATATTCTGCGATCCATAAGCCACCTGTTCTGACGCAGATACGATCCGTTCCATCGTCGCGGTTAAAGTTGTACGGATCTTAAGCAGGGCACTCTTTACCTTTTCAAAATTCCCTTTGTAATCATATTCCAGCTGGAAGGCAAGATTTCTGTCTGCAATCTGATTGAGAACAGAAGTAATCTCATCGATATAGTTTACGTAATCTTTCAGCTGCAATACGGTATTTCCCAAAGAAGAAGCAACCATACCGATTTCATCATTGTCAAAGTTTTCCATGGCGAGATCCAGCTTGCCTTTAGCAATCTGTTCTGCAACATGAGACAGTTTTCTAAGCGGTTTTGTCATGCCCTTGGAAATCAGAAAAATTAATAATACCAATAACGCTGAACCCAGAAAAAAGACTGCTGTAATTGTAGTGGTCACAGCCGTACGGGAAGCAAGCGCTTCCGATTTTGGAATACTGGAAAGTACAAGCCAGCCGGAGTCCCCCACCCGGTTTACAGCTCCAAAATACGATTCCTGATTCATGGTGTACTTATAGTTTCCTGCTGCCTGTGTGGTTATGGCCTGTTTAATATTTTCTGACATATCCACTTCCGCCACATTCTTCTGAATCATGTCATTATTCGGATGATATACAATTTGTCCGCCCTCTGTAGCCAGAACTACAAAGCCGTCTGTTCCGATCCGGTAATTGCCCATGATCGTAACAAGCTGGGACAGTTTAATGTCCAGTCCCATTACACCCAGTGGTTTTCCTGTACTGCCATCAAAAACACCGCAGACAGCACTGACAATCACCTGTCCTGTGCTTGCATCCGCATACGGTTCTGTCAGTATCGGGTGATCCAGCTCCATGGCGCGGTACCAGGGCCTGCTTGAGATATCCCAGCCGTCTTCGGATGTGAAGTTATCCGATTGTGTAACCTGACTGAGATCCAGATCTGCAATCCATGCAGCAAGAATATTATCCTTATCCGTTGCCTGCAGCTTATCCAGGGTTTTCTTGATTTCCGGATACCCCTCACTATCCGGAAGCCGAACTTTCCCAGTGGCATTCTTTAGATATGTCTCCACCTGTTCACTCGCTGCGGCACTCTTCATCTCCGCCAGATAAAAAGTCAGAAATGAGTCCACCTGATTTGCTGCCGCTAAGGATGCCGAATTAAGATTTTCCATAGACTGGCGTTCCATACTGTTACCCACCTGCGTGGTAATCAGAAATCCTGATAAGATTAAAATGATTATAACTGGCATGGAAATCCCGAAGAGCAGCTTTGTAAATATGCGTTTTTTTCTCTTGTTCATCATAGACATCCTTTCTCCCCATAATTATCCTTAATATAGCATGGAGATTTCTGGATAGCAACTGCAAAGAATATCAATTAATAAAACAAAGAATTTACTTAATATTCGAAAGAAATGAAAGCGGGGTCGTTTGAAACCCACTAAACACCCCGCTTTTTTTTATAATGTCTGCATTGGAAAATATAAATCCATAATATTTTTCAGTTTTTCTTTATCCGATTCTTTTAACGGAACCAGAGGCAGCCTGTACTTTTCCTCACACAATCCCAGTATGGATAAGGCAGCTTTTACCGGAACAGGGTTCACATCCATAAACATGGCATTCATAATCCGCAGCAGTTCCAGCTGCATATCCCTGCTTTTCTTGATCTCTCCCTTAAAAAACAGCTCACACATGGTATGCATCTCATAAGGCATGATATTTGCCAGAACGGAAATCACACCCTTTCCTCCAAGAGACATAACCGGTACCGTCTGATCATCATTTCCGGAATACAGGTCCAGCCGGTCCCCGCAGAGAGCTGCAGTTTTTGCAATGTGGGAGATATTTCCTCCAGCCTCCTTTACGGCCCTGATGTTGGGATGTTCTGAAAGCTTTAAATAAGTTTCCGGTTCAATATTAACTCCTGTACGCGTGGGGACGTTGTATAAGATCACCGGTATATCAACGCGGTCCGCTATGGTATTAAAATGCTCCACCAGTCCGTGCTGGGATGTCTTATTATAGTACGGTGTAACCAGCAAAAGCGCCGATGCACCCAATGATTGTGCCTTTCTGGAAAGCTGGATGGAACAGGACGTTGAATTGCTTCCTGTTCCCATAATAACCGGAACCCTGTGATTTACATAATGTATCACAAATTCCAGCAGTTCCAGCTTTTCCTTTTCCTGCAGAGTCGAGGATTCACCTGTTGTTCCGTTTACTAAAATCGCATCTGTACCATTTTCCAGCTGAAATTTCAGCAGCCGTTCCATTGCTGTAAGGTCCAGACTGCCTTGTTTATCCATGGGGGTAACAATGGCTGCAGCAGAGCCTTTAAAAATCCCATTATTCATAGACACTCATTCCTAAAAAATAGGTTCATACTAACACAAATATGACAAACATTCCGGGTTGGTACCATACACAAAACATTTTTTTCAATCATATAAACCAGTATAAGGAGTGATGACCGTATGTATAAATTTCTTCTATTAGGCGGCGACTCAAGACAGCTTTATTTAAGCCGCATTTTATCTGAAAACGGCTTTTTTAATGTTCTTCATTCCGGCGGAGACGATCCGGACTTCTCTCTGAAGGAAGCCATGGAAAACTGCAATATTATTCTCTGCCCTATACCATTTACCAGGGATAAAATCAGCCTGTCTTCTGAGCATGTTATAAGTGACCTTGGAATTGGCGATCTCTTAAGCCATCTCACCTCTAATCATATCCTGTTTGGAGGTGGCATTCCGTCTTACGTAAAAGAATATGCCAGAAAAAATGAAATTGGCTGCTTTGACTATATGGATATGGAAGATGTCACCATAAAAAACACCATTGCAACTGCAGAAGGCGCAATTGCTGAGGCGATTCGGTTAAGCCCAGGATGTCTCCATCAAAGCAAATGCCTGATTACAGGCTTTGGAAGATGTGCCAGGACACTGGCGCTGAAACTAAAGGGGCTTGATTTAACAATTACCATTGCGGGAAGAAAAGCAAACCAGCTGGCTCTCGCTTCAGCCATGGGTTTTCAGACTGTTTTGCTTCGTGATTTAGAAAAGGAAATTGGAAAATATGACTATATCTTCAATACCATACCCGCGCTGGTTATCCCTGAAGAACTGGTTTCTTTAACAGCGCGGACAGCAACCATTATTGATATTGCTTCCGCCCCTGGCGGTGTGGACTTTGATGCCTGCAGTCAGCAGGGAATCCGTGCAAAACTTTGTCTCGGTCTCCCTGGAATCTATGCTCCCGAAACCTCGGCGAAAATTCTGTATGAAGCGATTCTCACCTGTTTATCTGAAACTGTTTAGGCAAAGGAGTATTTTATGAAACTGGAAGGAAAGAAAGTAGGCCTGGCGATTACCGGGTCCTTTTGTACTTTTGACAAAATAGAAGAAGAAATAAAAGTCCTTGCGGATGAAGGTGCAGATATCTATCCTATTTTTTCTTCCAACGTCCAAACCACTGATTCCCGGTTTGGCAGCACAAAAGAATTTATTGACCGGATTACGAAGATCGCCGGTAACCAGCCCATACTGCGGCTGGAAGAAGCAGAACCCATTGGTCCCAAAGGATATCTGGATATCCTTCTTATTGCTCCCTGCACAGGCAACACACTTGCAAAGCTGGCCAATGGAATTACCGACACTCCGGTCCTTATGGCTGCAAAAGCTCATTTAAGAAATGAAAAGCCTCTTGTTATCTCCCTTTCCACCAATGATGCACTTGGTATGAATTTTAAAAATATCGGTACTCTTTACAATGTGAAAAATATTTATTTTGTTCCCTTTGGCCAGGATAATCCGGTTAAAAAACCAAATTCCATGATTGCCCGCACAGATATGATCTGTAAGACACTGGAATATGCGCTGGAGGGGAAACAGATTCAGCCGGTAATTATTTAAAAAACAACTAAAATATACCCTAATAGTAAGACACAGAAAAAGATTCTGTGTTAAACTATTAGGGTAATCATCAGATTTTATTTTTACTCACTTCATAGTGATATTTTATCTTTCCTGCAATAGCCGAGAGTAAAACAACTATCATAGTCATTGCTATTAATGAAATATAATTTACATAAGAGAGAAAAGTTAAAATCACATTTACTAATACAATCAGTAAAAAAATAAATTTTATTTTTTTAGTCAGGTACTTACTTTCTAAAATATCTATTTGTCTGTTTATAGTTGGAACTGGTGCAATCATCAGCAGCAACTGCATTAAATAATAGGCTAAAAATTATTTTTTTCCAATAGTTATCCTTAAAAGCAAGTGAAGCAACTAATATAGTCATTAATATCGAGATTATAATGTTAATAGTTTGAGGTAAAATAATTAATTTGTTTATAGACAACTGCCATACTCCAAATATTAAATTCGATATTAAGACTTTATTTCTATTTGTATTAATTACCAGAAATATTTCCAGGTATGCATTAAGCAAATATACCGAAAATACAGCAAGCGCTATATTTATAGTCAATTGATATAATTGGTTAATTAACATCTAAATCATCTCCAATCATACAATATTCTTCACTGACTATTTTCCTTCTATCTTCGCTTATAGAAATAATCTGTCCATTATCCATGATTATTCGATCATATGCCAGACCTTCAATATGCCTGTAATTAACCAGAAAAGACTGATGCACTCTTAGGAAATTTATTTTCTCCTTTGTTATCATTTTTTCTATCTCATTCATTTTTTCATACATTATATAATAACCATTTTGGGTTATTATTCTTACTTTTCGCTTTTGACTCTCGAAATACAAAATATCTTTTACAGGAATTTTCCAGTTTATTCTTTGATATCGAAATTTGAAATAATAATTGTTTGTTTCAATTTCTTCACATGCTTCAAAAAAACATTTCTTAAGAATTTCATTATCAATAGGCTTTGTGAGAAAGCGAAAAGGCCTCATATCAAAAGACTGCTTCATATAGATCTCGTGACTGGTAACATATACAATCAGAACATTTTTATCAATTTTTCTAATTCTCTTAGCAGCTGATAATCCATCTTCTACTTTCATTTCTATATCCATAAAAATTAAATCATACTTTTCTCCCTTCGTAACATAATCAGCTAATTCTTGTCCATCTTCGAATATCTCAGTTTCAATATTCTTCCATTCATTTTTAGATATTACATGCAAAAAAGTATCCAACTGACCTGAGAATAAATTGTCATCATCACAAATTGCGATATTAATCATGTTAGCCCCCCTAAAATAAACAACTGATTAGATATAGCAATTACATTTTAACATTTTTTTTATAAAAATAACATAATTAATAAAAAATAGCGAATATTTATCATCAGTAACCTTTTATATTTTTATAAGTACATTCATATCTAATTTAATTCTCTTGAAAATATTCGTTTCTGAGTTTACACTAAAAATGAAAATTATAATATTAGGGGGACTAAATATGAACTATAATATTTTAGTAATTGATGATGATAAAGAATTGTGTTCTTTAATCAGGCAGAGTGTTGCAAAAGAAAATATAACTGCTGATTACTGCTACTCAGGCCTTGAGGGACTGGCTTTTCTTGAAAAAATGGAGTATCAGCTTATAATCCTGGATGTAATGATACCTGGAATGGATGGATTTCAGATTCTTGAGAAAATAAGACAGATAAGCAGCATTCCGGTTCTCATGCTGACGTCTAAAAACGACAACGCATCAAAAATCTTCGGTCTCCGTTCCGGTGCTGATGACTATTTAACAAAACCTTTTAATATGGAGGAATTAATAGCCCGAATCATTTCACTGATCCGCAGATACACCCGTTTTAATAGCACGGGCGACACATCACAGCCGCTTAGCTATAAAGGATTAATTATTGATATTGACAACCGAAGTGTGACTACAAAAAATGGCACATTGGAATTACCGCCTAAAGAGTTTGATATTTTACTTTATTGTGCAAAAAACCAGGGGAAAATATTAACCAAACAGCAGATATACGAAGAGGTCTGGGGTGAAGATTATGTATACGATGACAGCAATATTATGGCCATTATCAGCCGTCTCCGAAAAAAAATAGAACCAGATTCAGGATCGCCAATGTATATTCAGACGGTAAAAGGAATTGGTTACCGTTTTAACAGGGAGGTATAAAGTGACACTGACATATATCCTAGGTTTACTTCTGTGCGTATCATTATTTCTTGGTGGAATCAGTTTTGCAAAATTAATCAGTATCAGAAAACAGATACAGGAAATGTCAGAGACTTTATCAGATATTGGGTCTGGTAATGGCAACCGAAAAATTCTGGCTGCCAGCAATGAACTGACTGCAGAGCTCTCCTATAAATTAAATGAAATTGTTTATAGCTACGAAGAACAAATTTATAAGTTCAGAACAGCGGACGAAGCGAATCGCCAGCTTATGACCAGCCTTTCTCATGATGTAAGAACACCACTAACTACTCTTATCGGGTATTTAGATGCGATACACAGGGGCGTAGCCTCCCCGGAAGATTATGAAAACTATATTGAAACTGCAAGACTAAAAGCTCATGACCTAAAAAATTATATTGATGTATTATTTGACTGGTTTAAATTAAATTCAAGCGAATTTACTTTATATCCGCAGCAAATTGAACTGGCTGAACTGACACGTAATATCTTGAAAAACTGGGTTCCCATATTTGAAGAAAAACGAATTCATTTTGAAATAGAGATTCCTGAAAAGCCCTTTTTGACAAATGTAGATCCTGATTGTTATGAACGAATTATAAACAATCTTGTTCAAAACGTTATCAGCCACAGTCAGGCTTCCATAATAACGATACAGATGGAAAAAGAAGAAACCAATATCGTAGTCCGGATAAAAGACAACGGAATCGGAATTAATGAAGCTGATCTACAGCACATCTTTGAACGGTTGTACAAATGTGATAAAGGACGCTCTGACAAAGGAAGCGGGTTAGGTTTGTCAATTGTCAGGCAGCTTGTGGAGAAAATGAATGGTATGATTGAAGCGGAGAGTGAACCAAATCATTATACTATTTTTATAGTCCGCTTTCCCGCTGCAAATTAAAGACATATAAGGCAAATACAAGGTTCCCGCAAGGTTGAGGCAAGGTTAATGCAAGGTTGGTATGTTAGTATAATCTCAATAAGAAAAGGAGGTTTACGGTTTGAATGAATTAATTATTGAAACAAAAAATCTTTCTAAACATTATGGAGAGCAAAAAAGTGTTGATAACCTGAATCTACACGTAAAACAAGGGCGAATCTACGGTTTGCTTGGCAGAAATGGAGCAGGGAAAACAACAACTATGAAAATGCTCTTAAATTTATCAAATCCCACTTCTGGAGAAATCAGTATATTTGGTGAAAACATATATGGAAACGAAGGAAAAATATTACCACGAATTGGAAGTCTTATAGAAGCGCCCGGATTTTATCCGAATTTAACAGGAACTGAAAATCTAAAAATTTATGCGCTTCTCAGAGGAGTCTCAAAACGCAATGCAATTGAAAGTGCTTTAGAAGTGGTTGGTTTACCTTATAATGACAGGAAGTTGTTTTCACAATATTCACTTGGCATGAAACAGCGCCTGGCCATTGCTCTCGCTATCATGCATGATCCTGAGCTGCTGATTCTAGACGAACCTATCAATGGACTTGATCCCATAGGAATTGCTGAGGTTCGCACCTTTATACGTGAACTATGTGAAGTAAAAAAGAAAACAATTCTAATATCAAGCCATATTCTATCTGAAATTGCTTTGCTGGCAGACGATATTGGAATTATTGATCACGGTATTCTGCTGGAAGAACAAAGTCTTTCTGAATTAGAAGATAAAAATAGTAAATATATTAATTTTGTGGTATCTGATCCGGCCCAGGCCGCCAGAATATTGGAAAAAAATTTTAAAACAGTAAACTTTATTGTTGAAGGAAACCACAGCATTCGTCTATATGATGATAATCTATCTGTCTCCTTATTAAACCGAACTTTCATAGAGAATGGGTTGGAGGTCTCTGAAGCGCATACATGCGAAGATACACTGGAAGATTATTTTAAACGTGTAACAGGAGGTGAAGGAATTGCCTAATCTTCTTTATGCAGAGTTTATCAAATTTAAAAGAAGAAAAATCTTTTTATTTGGTATACTGGCTGCATTAATTTTTCCTGTTTTTAATTCTGCACTGTTATCAGAATTTAATTTTGCAAGTATACAATCCGGTGTGAGGGAAGACAATGCTTTTTTACTTTTAATGCCTATGCTCATCATTCTGGCCGCTAATCTTTTTTTTGTGGAGCAGGATAATAACACTCTTAAAAATCTACTTTGTATTCCTATACCACCAAAAAAGTTGGTGATTGTAAAGCTGTTGGTTTTATTGCTTTTTTCAATTACATTTCAGATTACTGGTTTTGCTGTCAGTACGGTAATTGCCGTCATTAAAAACATTCCAATTGTTGACCCTTTTTTTCAATTTTTTCTGACTGTGTCTACAGGTATACTGATATGGGCTGCCGCCCTTCCATGTATTGTTTTGGTTATCTGGTTTAATAAAAGCTATTTGCTCTCTATTATCATAGTTTTCTTTTACACCCTTACAAACTATGTAATGCATTTCAGCGATGCAATAATGATGCAGCCTATTGGATTGAATGCCGGTACTTTAATGCCTGTCCCAATGATATTTCGATGGTTATATCAGTTTTATAAACCAGCCGGAGATATACAAACTGCTTTTTATAAGCGCTTTAGCCAATATTTTGCATCTACACCCATTTGTTTTTTTGTACTTCTGCTCGAGGCATTTATATGCATTTATATAATGTTCCGGATCTACGACAACAGAGAAAATTAAGAAAGGAGCTTCTTCATGATCTGTATTATAAAAACAGAGTTCATAAAATTAAAACGATTTAATATTCTGCTTATTGGTATGATTGGAATGACTTTCCCAGCTATTCTCTCAGTTTTTACACAAACTGTCTCTACTCCCGAAGCCCAGATACAAAATTTTAATATCTCTGCAATGATAGATAATACTATCTGGAACAACGCAACTATTTTTATGCCAGTTACCTTCACATTGATCGGTGGGTACTTAATTAATCGTGAATATACAGATGATACACTTAAAAGTATATTCACAATTCCTATCAGTTTTCAAAATCTTATTATTGGAAAACTGATTACTATGGGTATAATTAGTGTGTTATTTGGTTTTTATAGCTTCTTAGTAACTATAATTGTAGGATTGGTAACTGGTATTACTGGTTTAAGCGCAGCTATCTTGTTGAAAGGTCTTATTCAAATGCCTGCTTTAGCCCTCTGTACATTTATTTCAGTTCTTCCCATTATCACTTTCACTAGTCGGAAACGCGATGCTTTTATGGGGGGCGTTATTATATCATTTCTATTTGGATATAGCTCTATGTTTATAAAAAATGTCACTCTTCGCAGTTTGTACCCCATATTATCCGGTCTTACTGTAATTCAGTTTGATACAAGAATATACATGAATACAGCTGAACCTGCTAATCTTTTTATCTCAGTTTTAACTCTGGCTGTCGTACTTTTGCTCACCAGCCAAATTATTTTATTTACTGACCCGCCTGAAAAATCGATAAAAATTAAAAAGAACAATATCTTTTTAAGACAAGGGCAAAAAAAAGAGAGCTGATATAGCCCAAAATTAATAATAAGGAGAGTTTTAATTATGAAAGAAAAATTATTAAGCACTATTTCTTTAATTACTATTTTTGTTCCTTTTACTGTCATCTTACTTTGGAACGCTAATAATCCCAATGCCACCGCTATCTTAACTGGATATTGCATTTTTTCTACAATCAGCTTCTTTTATACCCTTTTTTTATTTGCTGGGATACGATTGAGAAATACTAATGTAAAGATCTCACTAGGTGTTAACAGTCTATATCTCTTATGTATTCTTGCTTTTGTAGTATTTCCTCGTCTTATGAATTAGTAAATCAATGCCCTCATATAGGATTATATAGTAGCCTATACGAGGGCATTAACCTAGAGTTTTGAGTGAGTTAATCTATAATACAATGATTTGTTGTCTAATAAATCCTCATGTTTTCCTGACTCAATTATTTTTCCTGATTGGATCACATATATCCTGTCAAAATCCTGTATCGTATTTAAGCGATGAGTAACTACAATCTGGCTTACGCCCTCACTCTTTATATTTTCATAAATTTTCTTTTCTGTAATTGGATCTAAATTACTAGTTGCCTCATCAAATACTATAACTTCTGGTTCAAGTGCTACTGCCCTTGCTATTGCAATCCTCTGCTTTTGTCCTCCTGAAATATTCTGTCCATTTTCACCTATAAAAGTATTAATACCCATTGGACAACTTTGAATAAAGTCCTGGGTTTCTGAGACTCTGACAGCTTTATTCAGTTTTTCATCAGACAGGCAGTTAAAGACATCTATATTATCCTTAATTGAACCACTAAATGCAACCGGAGTCTGCGTAACTATGGTGAATAACCTGTCAATACCATCTCTATTAATTTCTGCTATGTCAATCCCATTTAAAGTAATTTTACCTGCATAATTAAATAAAACATTCATTATTATTTTTAGTAATGTTGACTTTCCACTTCCTGATGTCCCCACAATAGCAATCCGCTCACCAGCTTTTAATTCAAAGTTAATATCAGATAATTCTTTTTTATTACTGTCCCCATAAGAAAAACTGAGTTCTTCCAGTTTTAGATTCTCGAAATGCGTAATTTCTATCTGTCCATTCTCAGCATTCTCATTATATGTAAGGAATTCTTCCATTCTTAATAATGTCTCTTTTAAATTACCTAACTGGGGGATTACAATTGATACTGTGTTAAATGGTGCCATAAAATAAGATGATAATGTCACAAATGCAATAAGCCCCCCCATTGTTATTTCTGTTTGAGAGACAAAGTATGATCCACAGATATAAATTAAAAGTGGGGTTATGATACCTATGGCATTAATGCCTGATTCAAGATAATTTCCCGCAATGCTCTTTCTTCGTAATAAATTTAGCACCTTATCGTAATCATGCTTAAGACCTGTATTTAATATCTCACTTAATCTCATACATCTGATCTGTTGAATATTTACTAAAGTATCAACCATCTTCCCCTCTAACTTACTTCTCTCCGCCATATAATTCATAACCAATTCATCTAACTTTTTTTTAATTAAACTAATATATATTAACTGAAGAATTATTATAGTTAAAGTCATTAAAAATAGAACAAATGATTGTCCTATCATAAAAACAGCACAAATAATTCCAGTTATTATTTCTACAAGAGTTGTTATAAGTAATGATGACACAAAATCATAGATGTCATTTACACTGTTAAATCTATATTGCAGATCACCAGATGTGTGACTTTCATAAAACTTTAAATTAATACGAAATAATTTGTCAATCATGTGGTGTATAGTTTCTTTATATAGACTATTTTGTACCAGAAGTATTATGTTTTGTTTCACCAGATTCGCACAAAAAAAAGCGATCAGGATAAATGCTGCAATTCCGAAATATATAAGAGTTTTGTATCCACCAGAACGTTCTCCCATTGTATCTACTATTCTTTGAATTGTTAACGATGGTAACAAAACAATACACTGTGTTAAAAGCGTTAATATAAATGCAAAAACAATAGAAGAATATTTGATCTTTATAGGTGAATGTTTAACATATTTAACATGTTTATTATTTTTTTTAATGTCCTTTGTTGGTATAATTATGATAATATATCTTTCACACTCACTCATTAAATCCTGAAAAGACATATGCCTTAATCCATTAACCGGATCATTTATAAGATATATATTTCCCTTCTTCTGAGTTACTACAAAATAATGATTATTTTTTGTGCACATTATAAGCGGTAAATTAACGCTTATATTTTCTTCCACAAAAAAATCCTCATAGGCCGTAAATTGAAATCCATAATCCTCTGCAATATATTTCATATCAGATAAGGATAATCCATCACGGCCAATATTAAAGTTAGCTCTAATATAATTTTGATTAAATTTACAGCCATAATACTGAAAAATCATAGTCAGACATGAAATTCCACAATCAGTTGTACTTAATTGCCTGATCAAAGGAACCTTTTTCTTTTTTGGCATATTATCACCTCATATTAACTGCTAATACACAGGGTAAATCGTCTGACAAATCTCTTAGTAACGAGTATCCGATCCCAGACATTCCATTCATAAAACCTAATGAGTAATAACCATATAGAGATGTTACGCCCAGGCTTTCGTCTTGAGCAATTCCTGCTACAATCTCTTTTCTGATTTTTTTAACGTCCAACTCTAATTTTTTATTATCAAATTTTTTACAATACTCCCGTATAATTTCTGTGTTACCAATGCTACCATGACATAAGCAATTATTATTACTGATTCCATTACCATAAACAGTTTCGATAGCATTTCGTATATCTTGAATGATAATTGTTTTGCATTCATTATCATAAATACTTAACATGCCTAATCTTCCCAATAAAATTCCTGGTGCACCATGGCACCATGCAACTGTATAGATATTTTTATCAGAAATTTTTTCGCCTTTAAAGTGCCGCTCATCTTTCCAGTTTTTATACGTTTGATCAAATAGTGTTCGTTCGAACTCCAATCCATTTTTTATGGCATTTAACGTATATTCATTTTGTGTATATTTCCATAATCTTGTCAAAGCATAAATAATACCACTGGTACCGTGAGACATACCCGCAAGCGCAGACATTTTAGGGTTTCCAATCCAGCCTCCATTGTGATCTTGAGATACTACCAAAGTATCACCAGCCTGCTGCGCCAATATTAGGTAAGTCTTATCTTTTGTTATTTCATACATTTCAACCAATGCAATAACCGCTCCGGAATTTCCATATACCAAATCAAATTTATTATCACTCTGAATTGCTGCCGCCAAAATATCTACGTGGCGGACTGCATATTCTAAATAAATTTTCCTGTTTGTGATTTTATACAACAGGCAATATGTATAAACAAGACCAGCTTCTCCATTAAAAATTCCACTATCTTCCTCTTTGAGATCCTGCTCATCTTCCAGCAAGCTATCTGTATATTGAAATAATGATTCTGCAACCGCATTTAATACCTCTTCATATTTTGCACATTGAAAAACTTTATTAATGGCAGCAAAAAATATAGCAATACCAGACAAACCTTCATACAAATAAACGGAAATAGGCCGTATATCCCACGAAAAGTTATCATCATCACCCAACGGAAGTACATCGATCCAGCTAATATCTTTTTCATTCTTTCCCCACACGGCTTTACGGATAATGGAGTCAGCAATTTTTTTAACTGCTTCTTCGCATACAGACTCATATGTCAAAACAGAATTCATTGGAGTAATATGTTTTATCTTTGCGTTCCTTTCATTTGTTTTATCTACGTCATCCAGAGAAATGTTTATAAACATTACCTGTTTTTCCAAATCGCCATCACTTAACTCCATTACTTTAAGGCATGCACGTTCAATACTTGTATGAGAAAAGTAATTTTCAATACACTCCCCTCTGCCATTCCTTAGAATAGTCTCATTTGCCATAACTGTAAAATACGGAATATCCATATGAAGCATATCATCCACTTCATGTTTAATTATATCTTTTGATTTATCAGTTGTACTGTCTTTATATAAGGAGCATAAAAACAACTCTCTATCTTTACAATCCTGAAGGAAATCCGGATGATAAGAAAGATGCAGAATCATACTATATTTTTGAGTATCTTGTATCAGGTGTCTCACTTTTAAATCACCAAAACTATTTAATAACTCACACATACTATTTTTATTAGCAAAAGTATATGTATATGCATGACTAAATCCCTCCACAATATCATCTGAAAATTCTGCAACGGGCACAAATAGATCATTTAACCTGGCCAGATTTTCCCGTTCCTCTTTCACAGGGTTTTTATACTCAAGATGCATATTGGAAGTATATTCGTCAACAATATGAGGAATTTTAAATGGGTAAAGCGTTCCTCCCTTCCCCCCCACTGCACTCATATCAATTCCTTGCCCCTTCTTATCAAATCTATTCTTAGGTAGAAGACCAGAAGATAAAACCGATTGTCTTAACATAATATTTATGTTATCTCTTGCATACAGTTGGCCAGATGTTCTCCAATTCTCTAGAATAGTTTCTGCATCTATGATTTTGGGGTATTCGCCATTTGCAATTAAGTTTTCCTCATGAAAATCATTTGCATTAAGAATATAGCTGATAAATATCAGTGCTCCGAACCTATAATAATATCGTTTTAGCTGTTCATAACTTCTGCAACAGTCACATTTTACAAACTCTTCCCAACCATAATTCTCACAATTAATTATATTAAATTTTCCTAAATCATATTTAAGTCCGGGTTTTATAAAATCAATTGCTTTTTGCAAATATACTTCTGCTTTTAAGCTTCTGGATTTATATACTAGTTTAATATTATTCTTAAGTGTAACTATAAATACAGTCTCTCCACCATTATGAGAATCGGATGTATCTGATTTTAAAGATTGAATAATTAAGTTCTTAACTCCTTTACTTTAATGTAACTTTTACTATCATTTATGTAACTTTTCCTGCCAGTTCTTGCACTGTTATTCATAAAACAATAATAAGTTCATACACTTGTATTTCTACAAACGCATGAACTTATTTAATAATTGCGATATAATAATTCTTTATATTTATCTGGAAAAGATCCGTTTTTTATAATCCCCCAGACCACTGGTGTCTTCTACGTTATAGCACATAAGGAAATGAGTCCTGGATGTGCCATAGACAGTAAATCCGTGTCCCCGGTATATATCTGCAAAAGGAGATGCCTGATAAACCGTTAGCAGAACAGGTTTTTTAGTCCTGTCGGATAAGCAGGTAATGAAATCAAGAAAATCACTTAACAATTCTCTTTCACTGCCGGACGCAGACATGATAACAGAAACATCTGTAATCTGGTCCGGCTGTTCCTTATATGTAAGAAATCCTATGATTAATCCGTTCAGCCGGATGCTTAAAAAACTTGCATCTTTTCTCGTCCTTTGAAATAAATCGTCTGCAATAATCTTCTGTATCTCATCAACCCAGCCGCCATAATACTGATCAACAAATGGTTTTAAGAATTCTTTTCTTATTTTTACGTACTGATCTAAGTCCTCTTCGCCAACCGCTTCTATAATATACCCCTCACGGATCCGATCATCAGATAATATCATGCAGCCCCCTTACCAGCAACAGTCTGGATTCCTTCTATTTCTACCATTATATAGTCAGCACCGGTAAATATTCTTTTTTAAAACCCTCTCCCGCTGCTTTTACAAACCCAGATCTTATCCTGCACATAGCGCTTTACCAGTTCTTTCCCCATCTTCCCATAAATCTTGGGATCTATAACAGACTGGTCTTCACTGAGAATCCGTCTCATACCATCGGTAAACGCAATTCTTAAATCCGTGGCATAATTCACCTTACAGATTCCTTCCTGAATGCAGCTTCTCACAACCTCATCCTCTACGCCGGAGGTCCCATGAAGCACCAGGGGTATAAAAACTCTCTTTTTTATCTCTTTTAAAAGATCCAGCCTAATGTTGGGGCATCCTTTATATACTCCATGTGCGGTTCCGATTGCTACTGCAAGAAAATCAATACCAGTCTGCTCCACAAATTCCACAGCCTGTTCCGGTGAGGTCAGACCGGTACCGCCGCTTACCAGATCATCCTCTTTCCCTCCCACACAGCCTAATTCCGCTTCAACCGGAACTCTGCAGGGGCGGCATGCTTCCACAACACGTCTGACTAACCGGTTATTCTCCTCCCAGGGCAGATGAGAACCATCTATCATAATAGAGGTATACCCTTCCCGCAGTGCCTGAACTGCCAGTTGAAAGCTGCTGCCGTGGTCCAGATGCAGAGCAACCGGAACCGTCGCTCTCTCAGCCACTGCTTTTACATTGGCATAATAGAGGTTCAGACCGGCATATCTGACTGTAGATGGCGTTGTCTGTAAAATAACAGGTGACTGCATCTCCTGTGCAGCCTCCACGACTGCCATGACCATCTCCATATTCTCCACGTTAAAGGCACCGACAGCATAATTCCCTTTCTGAGCATCCAGCAACATATCTTTTGAAGTAACTAATGGCATTTTTTCTCTCCTATTCTTCCGTAATCAGTCGTATAATCTGGTCCTTTTGCCTGCATTCTCTGAGCCTTGATAAAAATCCTGGTTCCATAAGTTTTTGAGAAAGAGCAGAAAGTAGTTTTAAATGAACATTATCTTCTTCCTCTCCCACGGCAATCATGAACACCGCATATACCGGTTCTCCATCCGATGAGTCAAATGATATTCCCTTCCTTGATAAACCAACTGCAACTCTAGGCATACGAACCGCCTTTGATCTGCCGTGTGGAATCGCAATTCCACCGCCAAATGCCGTAGAAGAAACTTCCTCCCGCTTCATAATCTCTTTCTTAAATGCCTCTGCATCCTGCAATACCCCATCTGCATAAAGCATGGCCACCATTTCATCAATTGCCTCCTCTTTCCCCGTATTTTCAAGAGAAAGGCATATTGTTTCTTCTTTTAATAGAGAGGCCGGCAGGAAAGAAGCACCTGCCGCTTTCCACGGGGCTGTTTCCTTTTTTGCAACCGGAGTCACTAATATATACAGTATGGCACCGATAAAAGAACCAAGTAGTATGCAGAGAACCCATGCAGCCGGTTTATTCACCAGACCAAGAATGAGGAATCCACCATGAGGGGCAGGCACCTCTATCTTCATCAGATACGTGGAAACGGCAGAAATAGATGAACTCACCATAAGAATCGGTATTACCTTCAACGGATTCTTTGCCGCAAAGGGAATGGCACCCTCCGTAATATGGGTAAAACCCAGAACATAGTTAACCAATGCTGCAGTCCGGTCCTCTTCTGAAAACCTGTTTTTCTTAAGAGTGGCAGCAATGGCCATAACCAGCGGAGGAGTAATGCAGGCCGCCGAAACTCCCGCCATAAAATAATAATTCCCCTGACCGAGAAGAACGGTTCCCGTCACATAAGCCGCCTTATTAACCGGTCCTCCCATATCAAACGCGCACATAGTTCCAATAACGATTCCCAATAGAACCGGACTGGTATTCTGGATCTTTGTCAGTGCCGCCATCATCCACTGGTTGAGAGCCGCACAAGGCTGGGCAAACAGCATCATCAGTATACCAACACCTCCAATGGTAATGATTGGAACTATAAAAATGGACTTTAATCCTTCTAACTGCCTGGGAAGCCTTCTTAATGAGCTGACAACTCCCTGGGAAAGATATCCGGATAAAAATCCGGCGACAATTCCTCCAAGAAAACCAGCATCTGTTCCTGCCGCTATGGCACCTCCCACCAGTCCTGCAAGAAGCCCCGGGCGCCCGCCGATGGACTGGGCAATAAACCCGCTTAGAACCGTGACCATTAATCCCATCGAATAGCCGCCTACCGATTTAATCAGGGCTGCAATTGGATTATACTGCTCCGATGACGGATCAAAAGAATAGATCCCCCACAGAAAAGAAACCGCTGTCAGAACACCTCCTGCCACCACCAGCGGCAGCATATGGGAAACGCCGTTCATGAGATGCTTATAAATCTGACGGACAGCATTCTGCTGCGGCTGGGGATTCAGATTACGGCTGACCGTTCCTCTTCTGACAGGAACGCTGCCAGCCAGACATGCTTTCACCAGTTCCTCCGCCCTGCTGACTCCATCTCCCACCGATACCTCCAGAACCGGCTTGCCGTTAAAACGTTCCAGATCCACACTTTTGTCACTGGCAACAATAACGGCATCAGCCGCCCGAATGTCAGCCTCTGTTAATGCATTCTCAACCCCTATGGCTCCGTTAGTTTCCACTTTGATCTGACACCCCAGTTTTCCAGCTGCCTCTTTTAATGCCTTTTCAGCCATAAACGTATGGGCAATTCCCGTAGGACAACCGGTTACTCCAAGTAATTTCATACACCCTCCACCTTTCTCACAATAATCTCTTTTGTATAATCTTCCACTCTATCCATTAAACCCAGTCCGCTGCTCTCTGCCACATTGGCGCCTACTGCTGCGGAACGTTTTAATGCTCCCTCTATCTCATATGGCTGCTTCAGCCATATGCTTAAAAAACCGGCAAGTGCTGCATCACCGGCGCAGGCCGAACTGACCAGCCGGACTTTCTTCGTACCTGCATGGTACAGAGCACTGCCATTGTAAAAATAAGATCCCCGATCTCCTAAGGTGAGCAGAATATTCTCTGCACCACTTTCATGGAGATCTTTCAGCACATCTTTAACATCTGCTTCATCCCGCATCACGATTCCGAAGATTTCTTTAATCTCCTCGTCATTAGGTTTAATCAGATACGGCCGGCAGCCGATTAAATCTTTTAAATAAGGAGAGCTGATATCCAGAATAACGGACGTCTGTTTTCTCTGGCAAATCTCCATCACCTCATCGTAAAAGGAATCCTTAACCCCTTTTGGAAGACTGCCGCTGATGATTAACGTATCCAAATCGTTCAGTGTCTCCAATAGCCTGCACAGATTCTTCTGCTTCCCTGGCGAAACATAGGAACCTTCATTTACAAACTTATACTCCTCCGTTCCATCATTTAAAAAGATATTAATTCTGGTTGTGTCATTCACCCAGACCGGATAAGTCTTAATTCCCCTTTTCCTGGTCTCATCAACAATAAAACGACCGGAAAAGCCCCCGAAAAACCCCAGAACAGCGGACTGGGTCTGAAACCGCTTTAAGCAGTAGCTGACATTTAACCCCTTACCGTTGGGAGTGTATACCGCATCAAAGGTACGGTTTACCACCCTTCCCATAATTCCACAAGACGAGAGATTCATATCAATCGCCGGATTTGCTGTCAACGTATAGATCACTGATTCCACCTCTCTTTTCCATGTTAATTCTGCTTACCTGCTATTATAGAGAAGATGGTAATGAAAATCTTTTCAGTTATTGAAAATCTATATCCGGGGGCACTCCTGCTAAAAGACGCTGGAATACCAGATAATCAGGTACTCCAGCGCCTATGTAACCACTCAGGAATAAGTTGACATATAATCTATAATAATTCTGCAGATCATATACAGGGGAATCCTCGATGAGACCTCAAATTCCTTAATCGCCTGATGAGAATGCTTAAACCCTACCAGTGATATCTTACTGCATGCGATCAGCCTGGACTTGGGATTACAGCAGCATGAGATTACGCAGTTACCTCTCTGGTGGGCTGTCACAGCCGAAGAAACCAGTTCCGGAGTCTGTCCATTCAACGACAAAACAAACAAAACATCCCGTTCTTTCAGCTTTGCTGCCTTTACCTGCATGATATTCGGGTCGTCCGTAAAGAAAACATCATAATTCAGAAGCTGCAACTTCAATGAAAATTCCTGTCCGACATAGGTAGTGAGTCCTCTGGCAAACACAGATATCTGACGTGCTTCTTTTAAGCATTGTATAACTGCCAGAATATCTGTCAGTGAAATTCGTTCATGTACCGCCTGAGCTTCTATAAGAGTTTTATTAAAAAGCTCATTCATGCTCTGGATTTCTTCACTCCTGGCGCGGTTCCCGGATCGGTATCTTAATTCGTTAAATCCATTCAGACCGCACTTGCGGATGGCTCTTGATACAGTAGATGGGGAAGAGTAAGTATCAAAAGCAATGTCAACAATGGACATTGTATGAAGAGTATTCTCATGACTGTTAATAAAATTAATGATTTCCAGTTCTGTCTTAGTCAGTTTTTCTATAATATCCGAATCAAGTGAGATAATCATGAAAACCTCCCGCCTTCCATAGTTTTTCAGTCGCATAAATGCAACTTACCGGGCAAAAAAAATTCTTGCTGCTTCTTCCTTCGTCAGAGGGATCATCTTCATAATTTTGTTCATCTCTTCCACTGTAAACGTGTTCCCTTTTCTCTTCATCTTACGATAAAATGTACATCTGCTTACTCCAATGGCATCTGCAACCGCTTCCTGAGTCAAAGCTGATTCTGCCATCTTCTCCTTTAACATTTGTATGTTCAAATAATACACCCCTTTCCAGTTGCATTAATGCTACTATCGTATTATAAGAATAGCTCAAAGAAATTAAAAAGTCAATATATAAATCGCAAAAATGCACCTGTTTTCGTTGCATTTTTGCAACATTGATGATATGATACATTCAGGAGGTATGAATATGTCAATCACTGGTCAGAGAATCAAAGAAAGAAGAAATCAATTGGAGATGAGTGCAGATGATGTAGCCGCCCGACTAGGTGTTTCAAGGTCTACCATTTTCAGATATGAGAACGGACACATAGAAAAAGTACCAGCCAATGTTCTGGAAAAGCTGGCGGGCATTCTTAAAACCACTCCTGCATATCTGATGGGCTGGCAGGACGACTGCTTCGAACATCCAAATTCCAGCTGGGATGCACCCGTCTGGATGCGTGGATCTGCAGATGCAGCATACGATAACTTATTCAGGGAAGATGAAGGCCTGGGCTACCACACAGACAATGGCTTACAAGCAATGCTTAAAAGTGCCCGGCAGGAAGACCGTGATAAAATCAGCGCTATGGCGAAGATTTACTTAACCCTTACGGATTCCGGGAAAAGAAAAGCGAATGAATATATCATGGATCTATACGAACAGCCAAAGTACCGGAATCAATCTCAGGATTCATCCTTAGGCTGCGAAGAAGAGAAAGACTAGTCAGAACCAGCTGTTTTTCTCATAGGTTTATGCAGTTAAAAAACTTGCTCCTGGTAATAAAATCTTGCTGAATTGTAAATCATTTTATGATAAAATATAAAGGATTTTTCACAAAAATACGATAGAAGAGCAGGAACAGTTGAACTATGGAAGCGAAATTAGAAAAAAAGTATGGTTTATTTACAGCCATCGCTATGGTTGTAGGCATCGTGATTGGAAGCGGTGTGTTTTTTAAGGCAGAAAAGATTCTGACTGCAACAGGGGGTGATTTAAAGCAGGGCATTCTTGCATGGATCATCGGCGGCATCATTATGATTTCCTGTGCATACACGTTTTCCGTTATGGCTACCAGATATCAGTACGTTAATGGCATCGTAGACTACGCAGAGGCAACGGCAGGAAAAACATTTGCCTATTACGTAGGCAGTTTTATGGCAATTATCTACTATCCTACAATCACCTCCGTCCTTGCCTGGGTTTCCGCACGGTATACCAGTGTTATCTTTGGTTTTTCCATTACCGGAGGTGAATGTATGACGATTGCCTGCCTTTACCTTATTTCCAGTTTTACCATTAACGCTTTATCTCCTGTTTTAGCAGGAAAATTCCAGGTAAGCACCACTGTCATTAAGCTGATTCCTCTCTTTTTAATGGCGATTATCGGAACCATTACCGGTCTTCACAATGGTATGACCGCTTACAACTTTACTCATACCGTATCTGATAGCTCCTCCAACGGACTGTTTACAGCAATTGTTGCTGCAAGCTTTGCCTATGAGGGCTGGATTATTGCAACCTGTATCAATGCAGAGCTTAAGAATGCAAAAAGAAATCTTCCCCTTGCTTTAATTACCGGAACCTTAATAACCATGGCCGCTTACATCCTGTATTACATCGGACTGGCGGGCACCGTTAAGAACGAAGTAATTATGGCAGGCGGAGAAGCCGGTGCCAAACTGGCCTTCCAGACTGTATTCACATCAATCGGCGGCAACCTTTTGTTTGTGTTTGTAATTATATCCTGTCTGGGGACGCTAAACGGACTGATGCTTGGCTGCACCCGTGGAATTTACTCTCTTGCAGCAAGAGGTTTAGGACCGAAACCTAAGGTATTCAATCAGGTAGATCCTACGACCAACATGCCAGTTAACTCTGCGATCTTAGGGTTATTCTTATGCGGTATCTGGCTGTTTTATTTTTACGGAGCGAATCTTACCGCCAGCTGGTTTGGATTTTTCACCTTTGATTCATCCGAGCTTCCCATCGTTACCGTGTATGGTTTGTATATTCCTATATTTATTTTGTTTATGGTAAAAAGCAAAGGCTTAAACATCTTTAACCGGTTCATAATGCCCTGTATATCCCTTGCAGGCTGCATTTTTATGATCATTGCCGCATGGTATGCACATGGTACTGCTGTAGTCGCTTTTCTTATCGTATGTTTTGTTGTTATGGTAATTAGCGCTTTGTTTTTAAAAAAATCAAAGGCTGCAGTTTAATATAACAAAAAGGGGGGGGTATTATGAATACTTGTATTTATCTTTATCAGGAGACATCATTTTTCGAGGTAGATCTGGTGGCTTATTTTATGAAAACCGTAGGTAATGTTAATATTCTGGCTGATGATAAAAGTATGATAGAGACAAACGAAGGAGTCCGGATCGTGGTGGATTTAAGCATCAATGAGATAAGTGCTGAAGAGATCGACGTTCTGGTCATCTGCGGCGGGAATACAGATAATATTAATAAGCTGTCAGAACTTAATCATTTAATCAGAGAATGTAAAAAGATTGATAAAGTGATCGGTGGTATTTGCGCTGGAAGGGATATTGTGGCAGAGGCGCTATGCATTGAAGCTAATTCGCATCATACCCAAACCTTAGACGGCAATATCGTATTAAGCCCTGGTAATGAATATGTAGATTTTGCACTGGCTATTGGAAAAGCTGCAAATATATATAAAGACGAGGCAGATTATCAGGAGACTATCACTTATTTCAAACTATTTAAAAATCCAGCTGTTACTATTTAGAGTTATTCTATACAAGGGCAGGATTCCCCAAACAGGAATCCTGCCCTGATTTTATAAATCCCTAATTCATATTTTTAATACAACAGACGAAAGCCCGTTCAGACTGCCCCCTGTCTCTCCATAAACAACCTCAAAGTCATGGTCCGGCAATTTTAAACTAACCGGATCTGTACTAAAATTCTGAATGAACAC
The DNA here is from genome assembly GCF_900205965.1 of Lacrimispora amygdalina. Lineage (GTDB taxonomy): Bacteria > Bacillota > Clostridia > Lachnospirales > Lachnospiraceae > Lacrimispora > Lacrimispora amygdalina_A. The sequence continues at coordinate 21,050 of NZ_OAOF01000008.1, read as the reverse complement.
ATAAGTGGCTTCCTCAGACTCTCTTATAGTCACTTCTACTCCATCAGGAATATCAGAAAGGGGTTTTTCAATCTTATCATTTTTTTGTACTGCTTCCAGGAAGTCGTTATAAAACTGCCGTTCCATATCCGCACAGATATAATATGCCTTCCCTTTTCCATATTGATTACAGGTTAAAACTGGAAGATCTTTATAAAAATCTTTCTCATAGGTCATAAGCACCCTGGCCTCCGAGACATTCACCAGCTCACACAGATTCCGGCAGGTATAGCTTCTTTCCAGAGATAGAAAATTATCTTTAACGGGAATTGCAGCATTTTCTTCCCCTTCATATAATCCATCAATTTCCGTTCTCCTGAGACCAAATACCTCAGTTAATTTTCCAGGCACACCTCCCAGAAAACAGCGGTCCGTATCATCTGCTACTCCGGACCAGAAGGTCATTACTGCAGTTCCGCCGTTTTTAACAAATTCCCTGATTTTATCCTCTATTGCCGCACGGAACAGATAAAGCATGGGAATCAGGACAATGCGGTAATCCTCCAGATCATCCTCCATGTCAATGATATCCATGTCAAGTCCCAGCCTGCGTACCCCTGCGTACATCTTTTCTGCTGTTTCTTTATAGGGCATACCGGCATTTCTGGGTCCCTGTGAATCCATCAATGCCCATCGGTTTTCCGTGTCCCAGATTAAAGCAGCCTTTGGTTTTTGAACCGTTCCAGCAAGTTCTGACAGCTTCGAAAGTGTCTCTCCGACCTGGCAGACCTCTTTAAAAACCCTGGTATCCTCACCGCCATAGTGGTCAATCACCGCACCGTGGAATTTTTCCGATGCCCCCCTGCTTTGGCGCAGCTGAAAATACAGCACACTGTCAGAGCCATGGGCCACAGCCTGCAAAGATGCCGCGTGAAGCAATCCGGGTTTTCGAAGTTTACTCACTTCCTGCCAGTTTGTAGCGGAAGGAGATGATTCCATCAGCAGAAATGGTTTTTTCAGCAGTGAGCGCATAAAATCATGCTGAAATCCAGTCTCTGCGGCAGTCTGGGGTACAGGCTTTCTATGCCATTCCGGATAACTGTCCCAGGATGCGACATCAATAACACCTTTAAATTTTCTGTAGTTCAGCCCATCATAATCCCCCATAAAATTAGTGGTAACAGGCTTTTGACACCCTCCGTCCCTGATTGCTTTCTTTTCCTGTGCCGCAAAATCCACCGTTTGGGCGGTTACAAACCTTTTCCAGTCCAGATTCAGTGCATGAAGAAGCATCTCTCCCCTGGATGAGGGGCTCTCTATCTGTTCAAAGCTCTGATATGTGTGCCCCCAGAATGTGGTACTCCATCTGCGGTTTAATTCCTCTATCGTATCATAGCGCTCCTTCAGCCAGCCTCTGAATTTTTCCTGGCATAACGGGCAATGGCAGTCTCCTCCGTATTCGTTGGAAAGATGAATAAGCAGAACACCGGGATGATTTCCAAGCGCTTTCGCCAGAAGCAGATTAATTCCTCTGACCTTTTGCCGGTATACAGGGGAGGTATAGCAATGGTTCTGCCGTCCTCCAAATAAATTCCGTTGTCGCTGCTCATCAACCCGCAGTACTTCCGGATATCGTTTTGCCAGCCACTGGGGCCTTGCCCCGGAAGGTGTCCCAAGAATTGTATAAATTCCGTTTTGATACAGCCGTTCTACGATTTCAACCAGCCAGTCAATCTGGTATCTTCCTTCCTCCGGCTCCAGCAATGCCCAGGAAAACATCCCCATTGTAACCGTATTAATACCCGCCTTCAAAAAAAGCTCCACATCCCGCTTCAGAATATCCGGGGAATCCAGCCATTGCTCCGGGTTGTAGTCACCTCCGTGCAGCAGCCTATCCTGATTCATTATAATTTTTTTATTCATTGTTTCTTCTCCATAATCCCCACTCTAATTTCCTACATGGTAGAATCTTTAATCAAGACATGATAGCCAAGAATCAGTTTCTTGCAGTCCGCATTTTTATGAATCGCATCCAGCAGTTTCTTAGACGCGACACTGCCAATTTCCTTCACATTAAATTCCAGACAGGTAACCGGAGGATAACAGCCAGCCAGCAGCCGCCCGCCATAACAGGAAGCAACTTTTATCTCAGATGGAATGCTGATCTGGTTTTTGTGCAGTGCATTCAATACCCCCATACAGATGTTATCATCAAGACATAGAATACATTCCACTTTTTTATCCAGAAGCTCAATCACATCTTTCTCAACAATCGAGGAATAAACCGCTCCCGTATAAATAAGCTCTTTTTCCATTACTGCATCAGCCTCATGGTAAGCAGCATGGATTCCTTTCAGGCGGCTTTGCGTTACAATATGTTCTTCATCCCCGCAGATACAGGCAATTCTCTTAATGTTCATTCGAAGCAGCACAGATGCTAAATCCCTGCAGCCCCCCTCCTGGTCAAAATCAACCTGAAGTACATCCTTCTCCGGCCAGCTACCTATTACCACAAATGGAATCTTCTGTTTTTTTAAATAGCTGACAGCCAGGTCATTTTCGATGGTTCTGGTCAGCACCACTCCATCTATCTTATGCTGTTCCACCAATGACTTTAATGATTGTATATCCAGGGAAGTTGTCTTTGCAATTAATACACCGTAATTCCATGACGAAAAGCAGTCATAGACACTCAGAAGAATATCCTGAAAATAAGGCAGCTGTGCATGCCCCTCTTCCCCCGGCAGAAGCACGCAGATATTATTTAACTTTTTCTCTGAATGATTGATTACATTAGGCGTATACTGATTCTGTTCCAGAAAGTCAAAAACCTTATTCTTTGTCGCCTGGCTGACCCTGCCTTTCCCTGAAATCGCCCTTGACACGGTGGTCGGCGACATCTTAAGCAGCCTGGCTATCTCCTGTATAGTAATTCTCTCCCGTCCATTCTCCTGCCCGTATTGGAATCTCATATTACCTCCTGGTCTGTTGCACTCTTAAATGTCTATTATTGTACTTGATTTATATTTCGCTGTAAATAGTTCTGATACTGCGCTTTCAGTTCTGCCGTCACTTTATCAATTCCAGCGGCATCTAATTTCTTTTGGAAGGAAGCAAACTCTGCTTCTGTATTATCTCCATAAATCCCCAGTGCAAAACTTTGTTTATATTCGTCAATGATAGATTTAACCACGGTATATTGAGTTTCAACCTTTTTTGGATCAAATGTAAAGCCGGATACCTGAGGATGATATTCATTGTTATTTAAATTTTTATCAATTACAATCTGCCTCTCATCCAGCCCGTCCTCGTCCGGTTCATCCTGGCGGTTAATCGCCCATGCCCAATTATTCCAGGTATAATTTTTAGATTCTTCCAATGCCAGACGGGTTCCTTTGTCGGTCAGCTGATAGTGTGTCCCCTCAATTCCTCCCAGCAAAAGTCTGTTTAAGCTAACATTACTCTTCATATAATCCAGCACCCGTGCAGCTCTCTTCTGATCCTTAGACTTTGTTGTTATGGCAATGGCATCTGTAGCATAACTTGCCCGGCATCTTTTTGCTTTTGGTGTTAAATCATATACGGCATAGGTTCCGTTTCCGGCTGCTTCAAGATTCTTACCAGCCTGAAATACACTGGTATTCCACAGGAAAGAGCCTGAGGTTCCATTTTCAAAATACGCCTGTGCATCTGTGGTATCATTGATTGCATCTGCCGGCCATATTCCTTTTGCTGCCAGCTCTGCCATTTTCTTTACATATTCCAGATTGAGTTCTGAACCATAAAAGTAAAAAATATCATCTGCCGAAGGGGCCTGTTCTTTTCCGTTATGATAATACATCCAGTCATAACCTTCTGCCACATTCTGAATTCCTTTTGTCTGGAGAAAAACAGTAAGCAGCTGTTCACGGTTTGCATTGGTATTTAAAGGTGTTACACCCGTTTCCGGTTTCAGCGCTGCCAGTTCTTCTAAATATTTAAGATAATGCTCCCAGCTGTCTGGTACAGTGAGGTTATATTTATCAATTAAGTCCTTTCGTACCACAGCAATATTATATCCGGTAAATGTAGCTTTCCCCTTTGGTACTGCGTAGATTTTTCCATCAATGGAAATCTGTTCCCAGCTTTCCTTTGGCTGTTCTTTATATGTAGCAGGCATGTTTTCTTCTAAGAATTCCTTTGTCAGCTCTAAAAATGCCCCCTTGGCCGCTTCTTCATTAAAATAGCACCAGGCTGCGGTATAGATTAAATCCACCTGTTCGCCTCCAGACAGCAGAAGGGAATATTTTGTGGCATAATCACTCCAGTTTAAAAATTTAATCTCAACAGTGGTGTTTAAGTCAGGTACAAAATAATCTGCATTTGCCTGATCAACAATCTTTTGCATGTCTGCCGGCTCGTCACCCAGCACATACATAACAATGGTTGCATCTTTTTCATTTGAGGCAGTACTTGCACAGGCTGTCATGAATAAAACAGCTGTACAAAGCAGCAATACGGAAATTGTTCGTCTTAACTTCATTTTCATCTTACCCTCCTGGTTATCCTTTCACTGCTCCAATGGTAAGTCCCTTAACGAAATACTTCTGCAGCAGCGGATACAAAAGTACTATGGGACCGGTGGCAATTACAGTCATAGCAAGCTTTAAGCCTTCTGACGGTAACTGGCCAACCTGCATTCCAGTCTGCGCGGCAACACGCTTTAATGCGGCTGTGCTATTTAAAATATTCTGAAGCGTATACTGCAGATTCCAATAACTGCCTGTGCTCATAAACAGCATACAGTTATACCAGTCATTCCAGTATGCCAACGCTATAAATAACGTCAGTGTGGCAGCCAGCGGCTTTGCCATGGGCATAATCACTTTATAAAAGATGAGGAAATCTCCTGCTCCATCCATCTTGGCTGCTTCCGTCATTTCAAAAGGAATTCCTTTCATAAAGCTTTTGGCAATAATGATATTCCAGACCGAAAGCAAACCCGGTATAATTAAGGAATAAATATGGTTGCTGAAATTTAAATATTTCGTGCAAAGCAGATACCATGGCACAAGACCTCCATTAAACAGGGTGGTGAAGAAAAAGAAAAATGAGAATTTATTTCTCCACGGAAAGTCCGGTCTGGCTAAAACATAGCCTGTCATTGTGGTTAAAAATATAGATATGCCTGTCCCTGCTGCCGTAACGAAAATCGTTACACCATAGGCTTTTAAAATACTTTCCGGATCTTTTAACGCCAGCCGGTATGCTTCCAGAGAAAATACCTTTGCAGTAATAAAAAGCTGATACCCCCGGGTAATAATAATATTTTCTTTTGTCATGGATCCTACAATGATTAAGTAAAAAGGTATCACACAGGCAAACGCAAATACACCAACTAACAGATATGCCAAAGCATAAAACAGTATGGCATCCTTTCCCTTTCTTATTTTCATGTTCCCCCTCCTAAAACAAGGTATAATCCGGATCAACCTTTTTAACTATGTAGTTTGCGGTACAGATGGTTGCAAAGCAAAGCACAGACTGATAGAAACCTGCCGCCGCCGACATTCCTATATTAGGTGTTGTAATCAAAGAGCGGTAAACATAGGTATCAATGACGTCCGATGATTGCAGCAGCAGCTGATTGGAACCTACCAGCTGATAAAACATTCCAAAATCTCCCCGGAATATATTTCCGATTGCCAGCAGTGTCATAATTATGATGGTGGGTTTTATACTGGGAACAGTAATATATCGTATCTTCTGCCAGACAGATGCCCCGTCAATCTCCGCCGCTTCCGTCATCTCCTGGCTGATTCCTGCAATTGCCGCCAGGTAAACGACGGTCCCATACCCGGTTTGTTTCCACAGCTTGACCATTACCATTACAACCGGCCATCGGGACACCTGTCTATATACGCTGAAGCCCTGGATTCCAAAAGCCCCCAGTACCGAGTTCAGCACCCCATTCTCTCCAAAAATATTCAGCATGATGGTGGAAACCACAACCCAGGAAATAAAATATGGAAGAAAAATGAATCCCTGTGATACTTTTTTAAATATAGCTCCGGATATTTCGCTTAACATAACCGCAAAACCCACTTCAAAAATTATCCCAAAGAATATAAAAGCGATGTTATAAAGCAGTGTATTTCTGGTAAGCGCCCATATCTTACCGGTGGCAAACAGGTAATGAAAATTATCAAGCCCTACCCAGGGGCTTTTTAAAAAACCACTGGTATAATTATAATTTTTAAAGGCTACAACAATACCTAACATAGGAATATAACTGAAAACAACAACAAATATACTTGCAGGGAGCAGCATGAGAAGCAGCGTTTTATTTTTCTTTAGTCTTTTTTGCATCTCTTTCATAAACTTATCCCTTCTCTAATATCCGGTGAGCTTAAAAACCTGCAAAGAATCCAAAGCTCTGCCACCTGAATCGAACATTGCCATATTATCCCATGAGCTTCCTTTATCCTCTGATGCATACTCCACAATTCTGTCGTGAAACAGCAGCTCATAATTTCCTGATACGGAAGAGGCATAACCCGTACCATATAATCCGCTGTCTGACGTATCTGCACCAAGCCATGCAGGCTCCCAGTAAAATACGCCAAGCCCGAATCCCCTTGTACCTGCCTGGGTGTTTACAGAAGCAACGGCAAGAAACATATCATAAACCGCTTTCTTTTGTCCAGTGACGCTGACCTCATATTCGCTGAAAGACATATCGCTTTTTGATCTGATATTATTTCCTGTGGAATCTGCGTCTGCAAACGTATAAGGATATGCAGTTTCAGCTACCAATACTTTCTTATGATAGGTCCTTGCAATATTTTTCAGGGTTACCGCCAGATCATCCCCACTTCCGTGCCAAAATGGATAAGCAGAAACCGCGAACACATCGTAGTCAATTCCTCTTTCAGCAGCCTGCTGCGCATACCAGGCGGCAGTTGTATTGGGATCAGTAAAATGAAGTGCCTTCAGAACAGCTCTCTCACCCTTCAAACCATATCTGGCATTAATTGCATTGACCGCTTCACAGCCTTTCTGCATTGCCGCACCCACACCTGTGGTTAGATTCCATACGCCATCATAAAGACCGCCCATTCCCGCCATCGTCCCCATTGTCTCATTTCCAATCTGAACCATTCCCACATCCACGCCGGAGGACAAAAGTTCAGATAGAGAATGATATGTAAAATCATAAACAGCATCGGCCTTTTGAGATGGAGTATAATCCTTCCAGGCCTTTGGTGCGTATTGCTTTGCAGGATCTGCCCAGAAATCGGAATAATGAAAGTCCACCAGAAGTTTCATTCCATGAGCAGTGGCCCGCTGTCCGATTGCAATTGCTTTTGATATATCATTATTTCCACCACCATAACCTTTGTGTGTCTGCGTATCGTAAGGATCATTCCATACGCGTACCCGTATATAATTAACTCCTGCATCTTTTAAAATATCAAATATGTCACCCTCAGTTCCATTGGAATAGTAAAATTTCCTACCGGATTGTTCAAATGCCATAACACTTGAGATATCCACTCCTCTGATAAAATCTTCCGTTATCCCCAGGTCCCTTTGAGCCGCTTTCGCATTATAACTGGTTTCGGGCATCACTCCGGTCATGCTCACCGCCAGAGTAAAAGCAGCCGCAAGACAGCCCCATCTTTTTTTATTCATTTATTATCCCCCTTTGCTTTGCGCAATTATTATATTTTGCGCACTATGTTTGCGCTACGCTCTTATTATATGGCAATATATATAAATTGTAAATATATATCTCTAATTATTTAGTAATTATTTATTGTTTTATCTCTTATATTTAATGCAAAAGCGCAATCATTTAACCATTGCGCTTTCGAAATTATACATTCTATATCCCAGATACTCTTAGATTGACAGGAAGCCGGAAGATAGAGTATTATAAATACCAAATACATAGATCCGGAAAGAACCAATCTCCAAAGTACCGAAAAAGAAAGGAACGTTGATGGCATGGCAAAAATCAAGGATTTCACACTGGAAAACATCAAGGAAATCTGTGAATTTGGCAAAGCAATTTCATCTCCCATTCGATTAGAAATCATTAAACTGTTATATCAGGATAATTATTCCATCAGCCAGATTGCCGAAGCTCTTGGTCTTCCTCAGTCCAGTGCCGCATTTCATTTAAAGCTCCTTGAGGCAGCCGACTTAATCCGTATGGAAGAACAGCCCGGAAGCCACGGAACTATGAAGGTCTGCAGCCGAAAGCAGGATTATGCAAATCTATGTTTTCTTCCCAGAAACAGCCAGATCAATGAAGTATTAAGCATTGAAATGCCGGTAGGCACATTTGTGGACTGCAGCATTTCCCCTACCTGTGGATTATATACTCCCCATGGAGTTGTTGGAATGGAAGATAAGGAGTACAGCTTTTATCTGCCGGAACGACTGGAAGCAGGACTATTATGGACATCCAAAGGATATGTGTCCTATAAGTTTCCCAATCAGCTGCCTGCCAAAAGAATGCCCTTGCGTCTTTCCTTTGCGATGGAAATATGTTCAGAAGCACCTGGATATGCAGAAGACTGGAAATCCGACATTACCCTGTGGGTGAATGGCATCGAATGTGCCACATGGTGCTGCCCGGGTGATTTTGGATCAAGAAGAGGAAAACTTACCCCCTCCCTCTGGCCCAACGGCTCTACCCAGTACGGCATATGGGTAAAATGGGAAATCAGGGGAGACGGAACCTATATCAATGGAGAGCATGCATCAAAGGTCAGACTCAGTGATATCACTCTTTCAGAAAATGCCTTCATCACCATGACTATGGGCAATAAAAGAAATACAAAGTATGAAGGCGGCTTTAATCTTTTTGGTAAGACCTTCGGTGACTATCCCCATGATATTTTAATGGAGATCGAATATTAAGATATGGTAAAACGAAACAGCTGTTTGGAAATCATCATTTTCCAGATGGTTGTTTTTTTATTGCCATATACCAGAAGAATGAACAATTATTTTTATCACAGAAATACCATTTATAAAGCGAAAACAAAACGCCATTGTAACATTATTACTGTTGTAAATATAAATAATTAACAAATATTGCTTATATTTATCATATTTTATATTGACTTACACAATAAAAAGGCGTATTGTTACCTTATTACATCAGCATTTCTGTTACTAATTACATTTTCTACTTAATTAGCAGTGTGCTGATCTGTGGTAAAACAAATTAAAACAAGGAGGTTATTATGAGAAGGAGTAAGTATTGGATGGCTGCCTTAGGTGCAGCAGTATTGGTTACGACAGCACTGGCAGGATGCACTGGCAGCGCATCAACCCAGACCATCAAGGAAACCCAGTCAGCAAAAGGGGGACAGGAGAGCAAGGAGACAGTTTCAGGAGATACGTCAGCTGCTGCGGAAGAAACAAAGAATGTCAATGACGACGGAACAGTCAACAATCCTGAGCAGGTCGCAGTTGATGCCAACAAGCTGGTAATGTGGTCCTTATTCAGCGGGGGCGACGGCGGCTTTATGTCAAAGATGATTGAAGATTATAACAGTACCGCCCCTACAAAACAGGTGCAGTCCATCATGCTGGTCTGGGCAGACTATTATACCAAGCTTCAGACAGCTGTCGCTGCTGGAAAAGGGCCGGATATCGGCATATCACACGCCTCTTCACTGCCTCAGTTAGTAGAAGATGGCGTAGTGCAGCCCATTACTTCCTACCTTAAAGAACAGGGGGTCGATCTAAGCCAGCATTATTCCCAGGCTTCCATAGATGCGGTTACTTTTGACGGCGAAGTCTATGCAATACCCCTGGATACACACGCAGAAATTATGTATTTTAATAAAAGTATATTAGAAAAGGCCGGTGTGGCATTAAACGGAACCGGCGGGGTTGATATTCAAAGTGCAGATGATTTTTATGCTGTCTGCGATAAAATCAAGGCAGTGATTCCTGAGGACGGTTCTACCATTGCCCTCACTAACAACGGAGACGATCCATACCGCTTATGGTGGGCAGTCTATTTTCAGATGGGAGGCACTCCTATTGTCAGCGATGACGGTAAAAAAGTCACTCTTGATAAAGATAAGGCAGTTAAGGCCGCAGAATTTGTAAAAGGACTCTACGACAAAGGTTATGTCAGGGAAGGGATTGATGACCACCAGAAATTTTTCCAGAGCGGAAAGGCTGGAATCTGCATCGGTGGAACCTGGGCTGTCGGTGCCTTTGAACAGACAGATAACTTAAGCTTTGTGCCTATGCCATTTCCAAAACTCTTTGACACAGATAATTGCTGGGCGGATTCCCATACCTTCATACTCCCTGTAAAAAAAGCAAGAAGTGAGGCAGACAGCAAGGCAGCAGTGGAATTTATGGTGTCTGCATCCATGAATGGGGGCACAACCTGGGCTGGATCTGGTCAGATTCCAGCATGCAGGGAAGTGCTTGCCAGTGAGGAATATAAATCGCTTCCATACAGAAGCAGCTATATGTCCGAGGTAGAAAAAGCGGTGCTTCCCGCTAAAGTATCAACTTTTAATGGAATGAAGAAAGGCATGATTGACAGTCTTGATACCATCTGGACTGGTAAGGGTGATGCTGCATCCGGCGTTGATGCCCTTTACGACGAGCTTGAATCAAATCTTCCTTAATAAAATGACAGCCAAGGGGGATCATATCCCCCTCTAAGGAAGAAGGTTTGTATAGTTGGGAGGACAGAAATTTGATCAAAAGCAGAAAATTAAGAAATATGGCTACAGGCCTCGGATTGTGCTTTCCTTTTTTTACCTTATATACGGTCTTTACCATATGGCCGGTCATACAGGGGCTTTATGTAAGTCTTCATAAATGGTCCTTAATGGGTAAGGTAAAATATGTAGGACTGGATAATTATATTAAATTTTTATCAGATCAAAAATTTGTTGATGCACTGAAACATACAGTTATCTTTGTCACTCTTTCCGTCCCATTTCTGGTAGTCATGGCTTTTATACTTGCCCTGTTTGCCAACAGACCGGTAAAGATCAGAAGGGGGTTACGAATTGCGTATTATCTCCCCAGTATTATATCTGTTTCAGTTGCATCCTTTATAGCAAAATATATGTTTGCACCTTATATGGGCTTTGTAAACGGAATTCTTCATGCAATTGGTTTTTTAGAATCAGGGACAGAAATTCAGTGGCTGATTGACACAAATCATGCCTGGGGAGTCATCACAGTAATGACGGTATGGTGGACCGTAGGTTTTTCCATGCTTTTATACTTATCAGCTTTACAGGATATCCCGCCTGAAATTTATGAGGCAGCAGAAATCGATGGTGCTGCAAAATGGCAGCAATTGCTGTCCATTGTCCTGCCACTGCTAAAGCCCGCCACTTACTTAATTGTTATGCTGCAGGTCATTGCAAGCTTTAAAGTATTTGGCCAGATTCAGTTAATCACAGCCGGGGGACCGGCAGGAAGCACAAAGCCCCTGATCCAGTATATTTACGAAACAGGTTTTACGAAAAACAATATGGGGTATGCTGCTGCCATGTCGTATGTACTGTTTGCCGTCCTGGTAGTATGTACCCTCATTCAGAGGACAATTCAAAAAAAGGGGGAACAGAAAGATGAATCATAAGAAAACAAATGCCGGAAGCGTTGTTTTGACGTTTCTTTCAGCGATGATGGCCATCATTTTTCTGGCACCGGTGATCTGGGCATTCTTTGTATCCCTGCAATATGAAGGAAAGCAGATTAAAAGCGTAGCCAGCTGGTTCTCCCCTCCTTATACCTTTGGCAATTATCTGGATCTGATTATTGGCTCTGATGTTGCGAAATGGCTGCTTAACTCCGTAATTGTCGCAATTTTGGTTACTATGTTAACCCTTCTTTTCTCCGCCATGGCCGCTTATGCCCTCTCAAAAATTAAATTTACAGGAAGAAATAATTTGTTTCTTTATTTTTTACTGGGACTAATGGTCCCCGGAGAAGCCACTATTGTTCCTCTGTTTATTACAGCAAACAGCATCCACGTTATTGATACATATGCAGGTCTGATTCTGCCATCTGTGGCAGCATCCATGAATCTTGTCATTATGGTCACTTTTTTTAAGGGCATCCCGGACTCTCTGATTGAAGCAGCAAGGATTGACGGGGCGGGAGAGCTTATGATTTTTGCCAGAATTATCATGCCATTATCAAAGGCAGTCCTTTCCACCATCAGCATCTTTTCATTTATAGGAAGCTGGAATAACTATCTCTGGCCTCTGCTTTGCACGATGGACAGCAACAAATTCACATTACCTGTGGGAATCCCCATCTTTGCCGGAACTTACACCGTGGATTATGTAAAACCAATGACTGCCAACATGATCGCGTCAATGCCTGCCATTATCATTTATCTTATTTTCGAAAAACAGATTGTGCAGGGAATTACCATGTCCGGCGTCAAGGGTTGACATAAGTATAAAATAGATAAAGGAGAATCAACTTCATGTTATGCTATCAAAAAGATTATCCAAGACCGCAATTTGTCCGCAAGAACTGGACCAGTTTAAATGGTATCTGGGACTTCCGTTTTGACGATGAGAAGAAAGGAGAGGCCGAAGGATGGAATCAGGGCTTCCAGGGGGGAAAAGAAATATGTGTACCCTTTACCTACGAAACAAAAAAAAGCAAAATTCATGACGAAGAGTTTCATCATTTTATTTGGTACGCCCGCAGATTTCAGGCGGATAACATGAAATTAACCGGCAATAAGCTATTACTCCACTTTGAGGGAAGTGATTTTTTTACAAAAGTGTGGATTAATGGGCAGCTGGCCGGAGTACACGAAGGCGGTTATTCCCGTTTTTCCTTTGATATCACAAACCTGGTAACCAACGGAGAGAACCTTGTGGTTGTTAAGGCAGAGGATCATCCTGACCCGCAGCAGCCCAGAGGAAAGCAGCGCTGGATACCTGAAAATTTCGGCTGCTGGTACGTACAGACAACAGGAATCTGGAAAACCGTATGGCTGGAGTCTGTACCGGAAATCAGCTTACATTCGGTTAAAATGACACCAAATTTACCAGAAGGCAGTCTGGAACTGGAATATATAGTGGATTATCCTGATGCCTTAGATGTAAGTGCACTGGAGGTGGCGGCAGAGGTAAGCTTTGATGGCAGACCTGTGGCAAAAGTACTGACAGCCATAGGAAAAAATCCAACAAAAGTTACTATTGATCTGGAGGCTGCAGAGGCAGGTTACCCCTGGGGAATACGTACGTGGACACCTGCCGAACCAAACCTGTATGATATCAGATTTTGTACATGGTATCATGGGGAATTATTCGACGAGGCATTGTCTTACTTTGGAATGCGTGAGATAAGGATCGAAGGCCCCAACATTCTGCTCAACGGGGCCCCATTATATCAAAGGCTGATCCTCGACCAGGGATATTGGGAAGAAACTCATATGACACCTCCTGATGAGGAAGCGTTAATCCAGGATATTGACAAGATTCATGCACTTGGTTATAACGGCTTAAGAAAGCATCAGAAAACAGAGGATGAACGATTCCTTTACTGGTGCGATGTAAAGGGAATGCTGGTATGGAGCGAGGCACCTGCTGCCTATGTTTATTCTGACAGAGCAGTGGAGCTGTTTACAAAGGAATGGCTCGATATCGTAAAACAGAATTATAACCACCCTTCCATTATCACCTGGACTCCTGTCAATGAATCCTGGGGCGTCCCTCAGGTTGAAACAAACAGAACACAGCAGCATTTTACCGAAGGGATCTATCACCTGACAAAAAGCATTGACCCCCATCGTCCGGTAATTGTAAACGACGGCTGGGAACATACGGTATCCGATATTATCACACTGCACGACTATGAAGAAGCGGGAGAAAATCTTAAAAAGCGTTATACACAATACAAAGACCAGATCCTGACATCCGAAGTTTATCACTCCACTTCCAAATCCGCTCTTGCAAACGGATTCTCCTACAAAGGACAGCCAATAATCATTAGTGAATTTGGAGGCATCGCATTTGACAGAGACAAGGATGGCTGGGGATACGGGAATAAAGTCAACACGGAAGAAGACTTTTTAAAGCGATTCGAAAGCATCACAACGGCAATCAAAGAAATTCCTTACGTGTGCGGCTACTGTTACACCCAGGTTACAGATGTACAGCAGGAGGTCAATGGACTGATGGATATCAGGAGAAACTATAAGGTTGACCCTGGAAGAATAAAAGAAATCAATGAGAAAAGAGTAGCATGCTGGAGAGATGAACTTCGGTAGTCTGAAATATCACAATAAATAGCAAGCAGTCCCTTTATATAAAATAAAATGGGACTGCTTGCTATTAATAATTATTATCTTGACATTTTTTTATCTCCAAAAATATCCCCTTCCCTTTCCCCCTTTCCAACACAACCGCAGTTTTCTCCTTTCCCTTTATATCCGCTTTATGGTCACTCCCCCTAAAACCCGCTCAAAATACACCGTCTTTTTTGATCGTGCATTTGCTTCCAATACAGCAACCGAGTAAGCCGGACAATCCTTCTTTTGCAGCTTTCATGCAGTTGTTGAAATGTCAACTGATAATTCGCATATCTGCTCCTATATTTGTTGCATTATTGCAACATTAATGTTATAATACAATCAGGAGGTAAAACCATGTCAATAACCGGACAAAGAATAAAAAAAAGAAGAAAACAATTAGGTATGCGCGCAGATGACGTGGCAAGTCTATTAGGTGTTTCAAGATCGACCGTCTTTCGATATGAAAACGGCAATATCGAGAAAGTCCCTGCAAACGTTCTGGAAAAATTAGCTGAGATTCTGAAAACAACTCCAGATTACTTAATTGGCTGTCAGAATTACTTTACTGATAACAGCCATTGGCAGAGCGGAACATTCAAACCGGAAGACGGGATACTACTCAAAGAATCATATGATGATAACTATCGGACAGGCGATAACGGAGCTGCCGCCATAACAGAAATTTATTTAACACTGACTGAGGAAGAGAAGAAGAAAGCTTATGATTTTTTAGTTAACTTATCCAGACAGCCAATAA
Source organism: Lacrimispora amygdalina (assembly GCF_900205965.1). Taxonomy (GTDB): domain Bacteria; phylum Bacillota; class Clostridia; order Lachnospirales; family Lachnospiraceae; genus Lacrimispora; species Lacrimispora amygdalina_A. The sequence continues at coordinate 6,012 of NZ_OAOF01000008.1, read as the reverse complement.
AATAAGAGGAGACTCAAGTTATCCCCTCCTGTTCATATTTCCTGCCATTTCAAGTTCTCTTGCCAGGATTTTTAAATCTCTTACCGATTCCTCTATGGTTTCATCAGAGACAGCAGATTTAAGAATCCTTGACAGCCTTTCATAACAATTATCCGGTTTAATTTCAAACCGCATGATATACTCTTCAATCCTTTTGCGGCTGGGAAAGTACGTATGGTTCAATGCATATAGAGCCTGAAGAAGATGATCGAGGGAGTCCTCCAGTACCTGATGATAAAAGAGAACCTCTTTTCTCAAGACCACTCTGCCCAGATCCTCTTCATTAAGCACCCTGGAAATATGATATTGAAACAGCTTATGAAACAATTCAGCCGGAGGTCTCTTCACCATCGCTTTCAAATCTGACCAAACAGAACCTTCTTCATATAGTATATTAATCGTCTCAACACTGGACAGCCTTCCCGTTGGGTAAAAACCGCCCATCTTTTCCAGATGTTTTCCTTGTAGTGTCTCTTCCAGGTAAGCAGTCATTTCCTGCACAGTAAAATACATGGGCATGACTTCAATTCCGTCGATCTCCAGTATATCCCCATACCCCCACATACCGCCATTGCATACATTCATAGTACATTCTGAATACTGTCCCGCGAAAACAGAATATATCTGCTCGCGCTCTTTCCGGTCAGGGATATTCTCACAAAGAACGAACAAATCAATATCACTCTGCCCAGGTACCAGTTTTGCATTTATATCACCTGTTTGCGCTATGCCCAACACATTGTTACATTTTGAAATTTCGCATACAAGGTTGTCTTTTATCTGCAGAACATTCATGTCCATTTCCTTTCCATGTTATTTAGCCGATATAACCGGTTTTCCAGTTTCATCCAGCAAGGGAGTAAATCCAGATGCATTGCCATCTCTGTGAAATATGTAGTTTACACCCGTTTGCTTATCTACCCATATTTCCGTCACAGGCGCAAACTTTCCCTGAACATAAATCCTCTCAAATCTGTCTGTAGACATATTATATCCTCCAATTTTACTGATAGTTACCCATTATTTTAGTCCATTAACCACTAATAATCAATACTAAGCTTTTCATGTGTCCGGGAATGTTTCACTTGTTTCCCATTTACTTACAGTCTGGTATGCCACACCCAAAACACCTGCCCTTATAGAACAGCAATAGCAGATTAGAAAAAGGAATCCTCCATTTTCCTGATCTGCCATTGTCTCAGTTCAAAGCATTGTGTTTATTTTTTTCTGACAGGTATCCAGATTTCGCTGACATAGTCCTCACTCTGATTATTGCCTTCTGTATATACCTCAAAGTCGCATCCCTGAATACGTTCATAATCTGCCTGCGGCAGCCATTCACCATAAATTCGCTTCCAGACTTCCTGCATGGCTGAAGGCATGGGACCAATACATTTAAATACAGCCCAGGTATTTGCCGGAATAGTCAATAGTTCATATCCTTTTGGAATTTCCGCTCCTTCGGCATACTCTTGACCGATTCCATATCTGAATTCATCAGAATCCGGCCGCTCCGGCTCGCAAATCCCCATACTGCCGGGTACCAGCTTACCGTAACCCTTAGAGAAATATTCCGTCCAGTAATCCGGAAGATCGGTAAAACTACTCTCCGTTTTAAACAGCCTCGTCATTACCAATACCTTAAATGCTTCTCTCGTTATAATTTTGTAATCCATAACCGTTCCACCTTCCAATTTTATTTTGATCAAAAGGCGATTAAAGGATTTTAGCCCGGAGCCCTCAACCTTAGCCTGTGTCGGCGTGACCCCATGAAATCGCGCGAACGCCTTTGTAAAGCTTTCCGGTGTCTCATACCCATATTTTAAGGCAATATCAATTATTTTTTTATCAGACGAAGTAAGTTCCTGACCAGCAAGAGAAAGACGTCTGTTTCTGATATACTCTCCCACGGTCATTTCTGTCAACAGACTGAAACACCTCTGAAAGTGAAAATTTGAAATATAGACATGCGCTGCAACCTCTTCGCAGGTTAGCTCTTCAAGTAAATGGCTTTCAATATATTCAATTGCTCTGTTAAGGCTCCTGACCCATTCCATTCAAACACCTCCTGACAAACTTATAATAACAAAATGGAACACATTCATCCTGTCTCAGAATGCTTCGATCTGTCTCTGGAATCAGGCTCTTATTCATAGATTTTACCTTCCTCTTTAAAACACTGAACCAATCGGAAGTACTTTACCAATGGAATAAGAATCAGCCCACCGCCTGTTAGCAGTATTATCCTGACCGCCAATAACACACCGTCTGATAATGAAGATATGTTGGGCATGAATGTCATAACGCCTGACAGAAGTATCATTAACGCAGCCCAGGTATATACTCGCATAACTCTTTTGTATATGTCCACTTTATCAGCCAGATCTGTATGAAGTTCAAAAGGCTTACCATCCCTCTTTTTCTCCAAAATTAAAAGTTCCTTATTAAAACCTCCGGGTGATGCAGCAATCCGCCCCCATCCTGCTGCATATGGCCGCCATTTGACCTTACCAAAGGAAAAGTTAAGATTAATATTTTTAGTAAAGGTCCGAAATCCCATGTTTTCAAGATATCTTCTATATTCTTTTGCCTGTGAGTAAGTCTTATGCCCCACAAACTCTATTTTATACTCATATTGATTTGGTTGGCATTTATCAAAAATATAGGTGATCTTACCACATCTCCTTAATCGCAAACCATACTCATCCATACGATTTAACCATCTTTCCTGACCGTTCATAAAATCAAAAAAGTATCGAAATACCAATTTGCTCATTCGCTATTACCCCCTGACATGATAACAGAAGCCAATTTCACAACTTCTCTCAATCGTTGTAACTCTTCCTCCGCTTTTTGTCTTCCAACATCAGTTATGACATATTCTTTTTTCTTGCTGCCGGCATCATCATCATAAGAATCTATCCACTTCTTCTTTACTAATGTATTAATCGCTCCATACAAAGTGCCCGCGCCCAAAACAACCCGTCCATTGGTTTCTTTATCAATAAACTGCATAATTCCATACCCATGATTGGGTTGATATACGGCCAGTAAGACAAGAAAGGTTGTTTCAGTCAGTGCACCGCCTTTTATATTATCCCGAATAATTATCACTCCCATCAATATTACGTTTACTGTAATAAATTTATCACTAAACGTAATAAATTACAAGCAATTAAGGAATCCACTATAACTTGACAAGAAAAAATTACATGATATACTAATAGACAACAAGTTGTCTTTATTTATAAGGAGGTAACATGAAACAATTTTATTTTCAGCAAATCTTTTCTACAATATTTTATTTATCCAATAAAATCCAAGCAGAAGGAGACAAGTTAGATAGAGATATTACAGTCCGGCAGTGGATGACACTGCTGACTATCCTGCACTTACCAGAAGGTAAAGCCAATTATAATCAAATTGCGAACATGATGGGATGTACAAAACAAAATGCGAAAAAATTGGTAACTGTCCTGGAAAGAAAGGGCTTTGTCACAATCAGAGAAAGTGATTCTGATCGTCGTGCCGTTTGTATCCAGGTCTCAGAAAGCTGCAGAGACATTTTACGCGATTACTATAAAAGAGGTAATTTATACTTAAATGACCTGTTTAAAGATTTTGACGAAGAAGAAGCACATACTTTATGGAAACTTTTGAAGAAGGTTGCGGCTTATGAAAGCAGCGATTGGCTTGGCTACGAGGAAAAAGTTTCTCTTGATTGAAAAAACCGGAGGTTATAGATGGACAGAAATTGTGTTTTAAGTATCATTCCCGAAAGATCCTTTATTGACCAATCCGTTGATATTACTCTCAGCGGATTGCAACAAAATCAAAAGGTTATCATTCGTGCTGTAAGCAAAGATTATTATTGCATAAACTCAGGATTGTCTGAGCAGGGACAAAATTCAACATGGGAGTCCTATGGCACTTTTATAGCTGATGATAATGGTAATCTTTCGTTAGGAAAGACTGCGCCGGTTGAGGGGACGTATCAGATGTGTGATGCAATGGGACTTTTCTACTCAATGAAAATTCGTGAACTGTGTCCGGCAAAACCTGCAAAAGAACTTTCCGAAGTAAGCGAAAATCGAAGTTTTCATATTCTTTTTACCGTGGAGGCCGATGGTAAGATTCTGACTTCTAAAGAACATACCAGACAGTTCTGCGATGAAACCATAAGAAGCGAATCCATTGTTCAAAAAGGTCTGATTGCACGTTATTTCACCTCAGATATTATAAAGAAAAGACCTGCGGTTATTGTTGTAAGTGGAAGTGACGGTAGAATAGAGATTGCACAAACCATTGCAGAGGTCCTGGCTCAGCGCGGATATTCCGCATTAGCAATCTGTTATTTCGGAATGAAGGGTACTTCACCAAATCTGAGCCAGATTCCACTTGAAATCATCGAAAACGCCATTGAATGGTTAAAGAAACAGGACAGTGTCGATAAAAAACGGATTGGAATTTATGGACGTTCCAAGGGCGGAGAACTTGTTCTTGCAGCTGCCTCAATCTTTCCTGACCTTACCTGTGTAATTGCCAACACACCCAGTTGTTATGTCTATGAAGGATTAAAAGATAAGATCTCTTCCCGTCATTCATCGTGGACTTATGGCGGAAAGGAACTTCCATATCTGAAGTTTTCCATTTCTGTTCTATTTCAGATGATAATTAAAAAAATGCTGGGGCAGAAAGACCTGATACGGTGGATGTATCAGCAGTTAATTACAAAGGGAGAAACGGATAAAGCCAGCATTGCTGTTGAAAAGATCAATGGCCCTATATTATTTCTTTCCTCAGAAGCTGATTCAATATGGCCCTCTCTCCTTCATTGTAAAACAGCAGTACATAGATTAAACGAAAAAAAGTTCCAACACTCTTACAAGCATTGTACCTATGAAAAAGCAGGCCATATGCTTACTTTACCAAATCAGTCAATTGCCAACCTGAAGAAATGGAATGCAGGCCTTGAAGAATGGAAACAGGCATGTCTGGATAGCTGGAGGAAAACAACAGACTTTTTAGACAATTGGAGCCATAACATATAAGATCAGAATCCATCTGGCGAGACAGGAAAGGAAGAAAAATCAGATGAAAGTTACAGCTATTTCAGGCAGTCCAAGAAAAAAAGGAGACTGCTTTAACGTAATAGAAATGATCCAAATATCGATCTTGGATTCTGTAAAAGCTGCTTATTGTGCTACACAAAAGGAGAGCAGTACTGCCCCCATAAAGAAGTGACCACCATGCTTTTAAATAAGATGCTGGAAAGCGATGTTGTAATTTTTGCCAGCCCCGTTTATGAGCAGCATGTGACAGCATTAATGAAAAATTTTTATAATAACTTTTCCTTCATGTTCCACAGGCCCCGCTTCTTTAATAAAAAGGCAATTTTGGTTTCTTCTACAGGAGGATCCGGACTAAAAGGAACATTGAGCTATATGAAAATGTGCGCAATTGGATGGGGATTTCAAATTGCCGGAACTATAGGAGTCTGCGGAGTTACGCTAAAAACAGACGAGGCGTATAAGGAAGAAGTTCAAAATAATATCAATCATTTAGTTGATGGATTATTTGAAAACAAAGAAACACCCCCTACCTTATATCAATTGGCAATGTTCAGGGCAATGCAATCTAAAGCCTTCGGATCCGCAAAGAAAAAGGATTTATCATTTGAATACTGGAAAGAGCGTGGATGGTTCGAAAAAATATATTATACTAACGTAAAAATCAATCTATTCAAAAAAATTTATTCCCGATTCATCAGAAAAATAATGAAAAAACTAATAAGCAGTAAATTAATGATAATACGGTAAATGGTAATAACCTGACATGATGTTGTCAGGTTATTGTGCTATAATTCTAAAGGAAAGTATCATGTTTAGGGTCTGAGAAAAACAGGTTCGTTTTCTAAACCTGCTTTTCTCAGATTCTAAATGTGATTCTTTCCAATTGAACAATAGTCGCGGA
>NZ_OAOF01000004.1 GCF_900205965.1 Lacrimispora amygdalina | reverse complement strand
TAAGTTCTCGACAAACATAAGGATAATGGATTTGGAAGGGTGTTACAATGGATTTTTTTATGCAGGGAGTGTTACACTTTTGGATTGCATTTCGTTACAGTTTTATTTTACACTAAACAGACAGTTTGAAACCAAGCTCTGCCATACCGGACTCCTGCCTGTAATAAGGCATTACCATAAATATCTTTTCAATAATTCAATACATGATGGAGCTTCTTCATTAATTATAAAAATATTGCACTGAAAAGAAATTTACGCTATGATGTATTATAAGGTCTTATATATGAAAGGTGTAAATTATGGAAATAGATAAAAAATCACAGCAGCCATTATATGCACAGCTGATGAAAGAAATAAAGGATTTAATACAAAAAGGTGAATATGAAGCAGGGGATCAGATTCCAACGGAAATAGAATTATCTGAAAAATATCAAGTGAGTCGTATAACGGTGCGAAGAACAATTGAAGAATTATGCACACAAGGTATCTTGGTAAAACGTCAGGGAAAAGGTACATTTGTAGAAGCACCTAAGATATATCGTAAAGTAGAGAAAGATAATAATATGAGTTTTTCAGAGTCATGTCGTGCAAATGGAAGAAAGCCAGCTTCCCATGTGATAGCCTGCCATTTTGTAGAGGCAGAGGAGAGACAGAATGAATTCCTGAAACTGACAGATGATAAAAGATTATATCATATTGAACGGGTTTTATCAGCAGATGATCTGCCAATCATTTATGAACAGATTTATATACCCGCAATACGTGTACCCGATCTTCAGGTAGAAAAGTTAGAGAATGGTTCTCTATTTCAACTGTTAGCAGAAGATTACCAGATAACAGAGTTCGCGAAGGGGAGAAGTACTATAGAAGTGCGAACGGCATCGAAACCAATAGCAGATTATCTTAAAATGAACGTTGGTGAACCTGTTATGATTTTGAAGAGCTATATGAACGATGAGGAAGAGAAGCCATTGTATATTAGTTATGAAATCATAGTTGGCTCACGTTATAGAATTTCAATTTAAAAGGTTATATTCTCAGGAGCAGCAGACTTCAGAAATAGGAGATTTTGATATTAAAGATATCAAAAGTCCTTTTTTGAAGTCTGTTTTTTGTTTATTATAAACAAAAAATAAAAGACAAAAATATTAATTATGTCCAAATAATTTAATTCATAAAAAGGTCATATTGAATTATAACGTTATAAGATGATATAATCTAATACAAGAAAGGAAGAGAAAAAATGGAGAAGAAATTTTCAATGGTTATTGTTGCAAAAAATCTATTTGATAGTGTGAATTCAAATGCGTATGAAGGTTATCTTTGTATAGAAGAAAATCGCATAGCTGAAAAAGGAATTGGGCAGCCTTCAGAAGAAATTTTGAGTCGGGCAGATCATATTTTGACCTTTGAGGAAGAACTGGTTATGCCTGGTATTACGGACACGCATACCTTTTTTACTGGATATGCAGTATTTCATCTTGGGGCAGATGTGTCAACAGTTCAGGATAATGAAAAAGGGCTAACCATTTTGAAAGCCTATGAGGAAGAACATCCATCACTTGGGGCAATGTTTGGACATGGATGGGATCCTAAAAAATGGAATCAGCAAGAGGCTGAGAAAATGCTGGAAGAGCATTTTCCACAAAAAGCTGTCATTCTTTTTGCGGCCGACAGATCCACTTGCATAATGAATCAGATAGCAAGTGATATTTACAAATTTACATCTGATACTTGCTATCCGGAAAGCTATTATCGAATTATGCGAGAATATCTGAATGACCGTAATTTTATTGAAAAGGAATTTTCAGATTACATGGAAATGATGAATTCCAGAGGAGTGACAACGGTAAAAGAAATGGGCTTTGATGATTTTTACGGATTTACCGATTATCTTAAGGAAATGGAAAACTCTGAAAATCTTCATCTGAGGATATTTTTCATGTCACAGCCTGTAGGTGCAAAAATGAATCTGGAATATGCCAGAAATATGAGAGATATGTTTACTGGAGATAAGATTCGTTTTAGTGGATTCAATCGCATGACGGATGGTACGATTTCTGATCACAAAGGGGATTTGAAGGAGCCATATGAGGGTAAACTGTATACCTGTAGTATCCAGATTCCTTACGAAGAGATTGAAGCAGATGTTCTTGCTGCAGACAAAGAAGATTTTCGATGGACCTTGCATGCGCAAGGGGATGGTGCAGTTGGAAAAATAACAAGCATTTATGAAAAATGCAAAAGGGTAAATGGAAAATTGAAAAATCATCATGCCATTACGGATATGGAATTCACAGACCCTAAGGATCTGGAAAAGCTTGGTGAAATTGGAGCAATTGCTGAATTATATTTCCAGATAATGTCCCTGGATTCCTCAAAGGTATTATTGGAAACTATCGAAAGTACAATCGGTAAGGAACGAGGAAAGTACTACTGGAACCGTCGTAAGATGCTGGACTGTGGAATGACACTAAGTGGTGCTACAGATTTACCATTAATGATTACCAGTGTTCCTGAATCTATTTATTATTCTGTCGGTGGATATTTGGATGGCAGCGAGGAGCCATTCCAAAGTGAAAATACACTTGAAGTTTCAGAACTTTTGAAAGCCTGGACAATCGGAGGACAGAAGAATCTAGGTATGAGCCATAAGTTAGGAACCTTAGAAGAAGGAAAATTGGCAGATATAACAGTGTTTGATAAAAATCTATTAGTAGTTGATGCGAGAGAAGCAAAAAAAGCCCAAGTAATACTAACGATAATGGATGGTAAAATTGTATATCGGGGATAACAAGAGGGGAGATAGAAATGGGAGAAAAGAAAAAAAATAAATTACACATGCCACATGTGCTTACATTGATTTTCTTATTGATAGTGGTTGTAGCAATTCTGACATGGATTTTACCTAGTGGCGAATTCGAAAGAACACTGATGGATACTTCGGCGGGAGAAAGAAGTGTAGCAGTAGCTGGAACTTATCATTCAGTAGATAAAGTGCTTGAAGATGGAACCAGTCTGCGTCAGGGAATTGGACAGGTTCTGATGGCACCTGGAAAAGGTATCCAGCAGATGATCGAAGTTTTGGCATTTGTGTTTATTATCGGTGGTGTATTCCAGATTATGGCAAAAACAAATGCTTTAAACATGGGAATCCAGAAAATCGTGAAGAAGCTAGGCGCAAAAGAGATACTGATTATTCCAATTTTAATGCTGTTGTTTGGACTTGGTGGAAGTACTTTTGGTATGTCTGACGAGCTTGTACCGTTCTATTTGCTGATTATGCCAATTATGTTTACTATGGGTTATGATTCAATGACAACATTTATGACGGTATGCCTTGCCGCAACCGTTGGATATGCCGCATCAACAGTCAATCCTTTTTGTGTACTGATTGCACAGGGAATTGCGGGTATTCAGGGAAATCCACAGTTAGTTTTTAGAATGATTCAGTGGGTAATCATGATGGGAGTTATCATCACATTCGTTACATGGCGTGCTTTGATAATTAAAAAGAGCCCTGAAAAATCCATTACTTATCAGGAGGATATTCATAAGAAAAAGGAAATTACTGCGAAAGTAGATTTCAATCAGGATATGACAATTCGTCAGAAATCCGTATTAGCTGTTTTCGTAATCGGAATGGTTGTTGTTGTTGTCGGATTGGTTAAATTCGGCTGGTATATGAATGAACTTTCCATGTGCTTTATGGGTATGGGACTGCTAATGGGTATTTTTGGTGGATTAAATGAAAAAGAGATTTCAGATGAGTTCATCACCGGAGTGAAAGACATTTCATTTGCTGCTATGGTTATTGGTTTCTGCAGCGGTATTATGGTAATTGCACAGGACGGAATGATTATCGATACGATTCTAAACACATTAAGTAACCTGGTTGCAGATTCAAGCAATGCAGTATTTGCTGTAGTTTTGTATATTGTAGAGTCACTGTTAACACTGCTTGTACCATCCTCATCTGGCCTGGCTGCACTTTCTATGCCAATTATTGCTCCACTATGCGATCTTCATGGAGTAAATCCAGAAGCTGCGGTTACAGCACTCCAGTATGGAAATCAGCTTACAAACCTTATGAGTCCGGTGGCTGGAACAACAGTAGCAGGACTTGCAATCTGTAGAATTTCTTTTGCTCAGTGGTGGAAAACCATTTGGAAAGTATTCTTGATTTTGACAGTACTTGCCATTATATTCTGTACAATTTCAGCAGCACTTTAATAATAACAAATAATTTATATAGAGAAGAAGGAGTAATTAACAATGAACAGACCAGAAGAATTAATCAAAAAAATTTACGGGAAACAAGGAGAAATTAAAGATGTATTCTTTACCGCTTGTGGAGGTTCACTGGTAGATCTATACCCAGGTTACTATTTTGTTAATGCTGAGTCTGAAACTATGCATTCACATTGGCTGACCGCAAAAGAACTGATTGTAACGCCATCCAAATTTCTGAAAAAAGGTGCACTTGTAATTTTATGTTCACATGGCGGAAATACAAATGAGACTGTAGAAGCTGCAAAATTAGCGAAAGAACGTGGAGCAGCTATTATTACAATGACCCACAATCCAGATTCCATCTGTGCAAAGGATGATATGAACCCGATTGTTTACAGCTGGGAAGATGACACAGACGAAAAAGAAAGACCTCAGGGTATAGTAATGCGTATTTTAAATGAACTGTTGAAATTGCAGGAACCTGGTTATAAAAAATATGAGGCAATTCTTGATGGACTGGATAAGGTGGATGGCATTGTTCTGGCAGCAAAAAAGAAGGTGAAAAACCGTACCTGGGTATTTGCTGAAAAATATTTCGCAGAATCATTCCTCTATATCATGGGATCGGGTGCTTCTTATTCTCAGGCATATGGATTCTCTATCTGTTCCCTTCAGGAAATGCAGTGGATGGATTGCTGCTATCTGCACACAGGAGAATATTTTCATGGACCATTTGAGTGTACAGATGAAGACCATCTTTACATTCTGCTGATGGGAACTGGAGCTGCCAGAGTTATGGATGAACGTGCACTTACATTCTTACAGAAATATGGAAAAAAATATGAAGTGATTGATGCGGAAGAATTGGGAATTAATGCAATTGACGCAAGTGTAAATGAATATTTCTGTCCAATACTGTTTTATGCAATGTCTGTTGCATATCGTACAGGGCTTCAGGACAAGAGAAGACATCCACTGGATATGAGAAGATATATGGGAGTAGTTAAGTACTAATAATAAGGAGAATTGCAATGGCAAAATATAATACAAAAGTATTGGGGTTTGGTGACAATGTAGTTGATCTGTATGAACATTCTCATATGATGTACCCAGGGGGGAATTGTGTGAATCTGTGTGCATATTCTAAGATTTTTGGCGCTGAACGCGTAGCATATATGGGGTATTTTGGAAGCGACGATATTGCGGAATTTGTAATTTCTGTCTTGAATGAAATGGAGATTGAAACGGTCAAATGCAAACAGCTGGTTGGAGAGAACGGTTGGTCTAAATGTACATTGATTGATGGCGAACGTACCTTTGGTGATTATAATGAAGGTGGTGTAAGAGGAAAGAATCCATATATTCTTGATCGATTTGATCTTGAGTACATGAAGCAGTTTGATTTTGTTCATACTGGAAATTATTGTTATACAGAGTCTCAATTAAAGGTTATGAAAGAAGCAGGTATCAAGGTATCTTTCGACTTTTCTGATGAGTCTACAAATGAATATTATGAAAAATATGCACCTTTTATAACATATGCATTCTGCTCCTTTGACGGAGATGATGATGCAGCAAAAGAACACCTGAAATTCATTCATTCTCTAGGACCTGAAATTGCTTATTTGACCAGAGGACCCAAGGGCTGCATTTTGTATGACGGAGAGCAGTTCTATGTTCAGCCGGCCACGATGATAGAGAGTGTAGTAGATACGATGGGGGCTGGCGATTCATTTTTGACAGCGTTTATGAACAGCTACATTGATCAGCAGAAGAAGGGGAATAAAAAACAGGCTGCGATAACGCTTGCTCTTGCAGAAGCATCTAAATTCGCGGCACATGTTTGTACCTTAAATGGAGCATTTGGATACGGAAAACCTTACGAAGACTAAAGAGGAGAAAGAAGTATGATTTATCAAGGCGATGCACTGAATTATATTTATGAGACTCCGGCAATTCTTCAACACATATTAGATAATGAGCAAAGCATACTTGCAGAGGCAAAAGCATTGGTTAGTAAAACGGAGATTACAGAAGTTTATATTACAGGATCTGGATCGTCTTATAATGCGGCCGTTGCAGCAGCTTTTTCCGCAAAAAAATTATTGGGTATACGTGCAACTGCCGTATACCCTGTAACACTTTTGGAGGAGTGTAAATTTATTTCAGATAAGGCAGTGGTGTTAGGGATTTCACAGCAGGGAACAAGTATGGCGGTAATTCATACGTTGGATGCGATACGAAGCAGGGGAATACCTGTAATTTCCGTTACTGGGGAATACGAAACTGAAATTACAAAACACGGTGATGCAAATATATATATAGAATGTGGATATGAAGATGCTGGAGCAACAACAAAAGGATATACATCAACTGTACTTACATTAATGCTTTTTCTAATTATGTTAGCAGAAGATTATGGAAAAATATCTTTGCAAGAGGGAAAGGATTATCGAAAAAGGATAAAGGCTGTCATTAAGAATATGAATACAGTATTAGAAGATAGCAAAACATGGTGCAATCAAACTGTAAAAAAATTAAAAGAATGTGATGATTTAATTATTATTTCCAGCAGTAACCTTAAAAGCTTGCTTTTAGAAAGCGTTTTGAAATTTTCAGAAACATGTAGATTACCAGTGCGAGGGTATGAAGTCGATGAGTTTATGCATGGCATGTATAATGCGGTAACTGAAAGAACAAATCTATTGTATTTATATCCAGCTTCAGGAAACGAATTGGAGCGAATGGAGAAATTATTTAAGTATTATGAACAGAAAAAAACTATTCAGTACGCTATTAACATGCCGAATATGCCAAAAAAATTGTTGTTTGGCTTTTTAAATGATCCGGATTTTTCGATGTTAGAATATAATCTGCCACTGCAGATGTTATTTGTACTAACCTCGCGTGCAAGAGGTATTAATCTGAATATACCGAAAGATCAAGAATTCCACAAATATATGGGAAGCAAATTGGAGATGGATAAGGAGTAGGAGGATGTTGCAGTATCCGATAGACTTGAAAAGTTCAAAAAAAGAAATGACATAATTTTAAGAAGCAATATGCTAGGAGTTTAATCACTTTTGGTCTATTTTATAAAAAAGCAGGTGTTTCACAATGATGTGAGATACCTGCTTTTTTGCGTATGCCAGGTGGGCGCACGTTCCAACGCAATGTCATTAACTTTACAATATACACCCACCCGGTATGGCGTAAAGAGAACCCGAAAGCAGACGATGCCATTAAAAAGGTCAGAGAATATGTTGAAAAGGGCTATCGCTATGCGGTATCACCAGACATAACAAAATACTTTTAAATATTTTTAGTAGAGCTGCGATAAATTACATCGGTTTGAACATAAGTAATACGATATGGCATCTCTGGATGCGCAATTCTTGCCAGTAATATTTCTGCAGCGGTATATCCCATGGAAGAACTTGGGATTTTAACTGTGGTTAAAGGCGGATCAATAATTGTTGATTCCGGTGAGTTGTCAAAACCACAGACCATGGTATCGGTTGGTATAGAGATATTTAGTGTTCTTAATGCCTTTAGCGTAGATATTGCAAGAAAGTCGTTGGCACAGAAGAAAGTATCTGGTAAGGAGGGAAGTGACTGAATTCGATTGCTCAACCAAGTAATATCGTGATAAGGATAAGAATCATTGTCAAGGATACAGTTTTCATTGCGTACGGGAATATTATGATCAGCCATAATCTGGCAGTATGCACTCCAACGTTCATAGAAGGATTGACAGTGATAACAATCCCCAACAAATGAAATATTCTTATATCCGCGATCAATTATAGATTTCAGCATAGTATATGTGCTGGTTTTGTTTTCCATATAAAGTAAATCGGCATCCAGATTTAAATCTATATGATTTACAACAGTATCTACAAATAGAAGTGGAATAGATTGTTTACATAAGAAACGACTATATTCTTCAGAAAACAATTCAAGGCAAAGGATACCAGCAGTATGACTTTGATTGAAGTTTGCAGGATAGACTAATTGCTCTAGTTCAAAGTCACGAATCATATAGACAGAAAGTTTATAACCGTGTTCTCCAATTTGTTGCTGGAAAGCATCAAGCAGCTTAGAACCAAAGTGGGAACTGCCTAGTAGAGAATGGGTAAACAATGCAATCTCATTTGAACTATTTGTAGTTAATGAGGAAGGATTCTGTGAATTTACAGGGGGCTGTGGAAAAAGAGCAAATTGCTTATAGCCCATTTCTGTAGCAGCTTGGAAAATTTTCTTTTTTGTTTCGTCAGAAATGGAACCTGTATTATTCATAGCTTTTGATACGGTGTTACGTGATATACCCAATTCATTGGCAATATCTTGTAAAGTTACGCGTTTTTTATTCATAATAATCTCTATTCAGAAGCGGAAATTTATAAGAACTTCTGTAAACTCCTTTTATAGTATTGATATATTTGACATTTGTTTACATGTATATCATACATAAAAAAATGAAAAGTGTCAAATGTAACTTAATGTTGTAAAAATACACAAGAATACTCCTCTGATATTGGTTATAATGTGCAAATTATAAATGAATTATTGACAAATGCACTATTAAATGTTACATTTTACCTATGAAAGAACGAGGAGGAATTTACAATGCGTGCAAATGTAAACAAATGGAAATATATAAAGAATAATTGGCAACTTTATATTATTTTTCTGTTGCCAGCTGTTGTTTTAACTTTTATTTTTAAGTACATACCAATGGGCGGCATATTAATTGCTTTTAAAGATTACAATGCTTTCCAGGGAATTTTAGGGAGTGAGTGGGTAGGACTAGAATACTTTAAGAGATTTATGTCATCACCAGATTTTATGACATACTTATTAAATACGTTAAAGTTAAGTTTATTTGGACTTGCCTGGGGATTCCCGGTTCCAATTATTCTTGCATTGATATTGAATCGTATTCGAAATGCGGGGATAAAGAAGAATATTCAGTTGATGATTTATCTTCCAAATTTTATTTCTGTCATTGTATTGTGTGGTATGGTAAAGATTTTTCTTTCTCCTGTAGGCCCGTTAAATCATATCATGGGAACAGCAGCGGATTTTATGTCAATACCATCGGCATATCGTTCCATATATATTGCCAGTGGCATTTGGCAAGGTGCAGGATGGGGGTCAATCCTATTTACTGCAGCATTGTCGAATTCAAGTCAGGAGTTAACAGAAGCAGCAATTGTGGATGGAGCAAATATATTACAGCAGATTATTCATGTTGATATACCTTCTATTAAGAATATTATTGTAATTCAGTTTATTCTTCAGGCAGGAAATATTATGAGTATCGGATTCGAAAAAGCATATGCACTGCAGACAGACATGAATATTCCTGCATCTGAAATTCTGGCAACTTATGTATATAAGATCGGTTTATTAAACGGTGACTATGGATTCTCCACTGCGGTTGGATTATTTAACTCATTAATTAATGTAATGTTGTTGCTTATGGTTAATAAGATTGTGAGCAAATTAAATGATGGACAGGGGATATAAAATATGAAACAAAAAATTATGATAAGTCCTTTGACAAACAAATTATTTTATATTATAGGTTTTTCGTTTTTAGGGTTTTTCACGTTGGCAATACTAGTTCCAATTGTGTATGTTCTGATTGCATCCTTTATGGATCCTACTGTTTTACAGAATCAGGGAATTAGTTTAGATCTTTCTTCATGGACAATAACAGCTTATATAAGAGTATTTGAAAATAGAATGATATGGGTAGGATTTCGAAATTCATTATTCTATTCTGTATCATATACGTTTATTTCAGTAGGAGTGACAATTCTGGCAGCGTATCCAATGTCAAAAAAAGATCTGGTTGGGAAGAAACTTATTAATGTATTTTTTGTTATAACAATGTTTTTTGGTGGTGGATTAGTGCCTACTTACCTGTTGATCAGTAACCTGAATATGTTAGATACCATTTGGGCAATTGTTCTTCCGAATGCATTTAATGTATGGAATTTAATTTTGGCAAGGACCTATTATCAATCCATTCCTGATGAGTTGAGAGAAGCTTCTGCAGTAGATGGTGCATCAGAATTTACACATTTCTTTAAGATTTTGCTGCCAGTGTGTAAACCAATTATTGCAGTTCTGGCATTGTACCAGTTTGTTGGAATGTGGAATTCTTATTTTGATCCGATGATTTACTTAAATAACGCAGATATGCAACCGTTACAGTTGGTATTACGTTCCATATTAATTCAGAATACACCAGAACCAGGAATGATTGCAGATATTGCAAGTATGGCTGAAATGTCAAAACTGGCTGAATTGTTGAAATATTCAACAATTGTCGTGTCAAGTATACCTTTATTAATTATGTATCCATTCTTCCATAAATACTTTGAAAAGGGTGTTATGGTTGGTTCAGTCAAGGGATAAAACGAATTAAAAGAAAGAAAAGGAAGGAATAATTATGAAGAAAAGAAATGGAATAAGATTTATGATGGGATTATTAACAGCCGGAATGATAGTGGGTTTATGTGGTTGTGGTAATAAGTCCAGTCAGGAAAATGCGAATAGTGAGATTAAAGATCTTAATTTTCCTTTAAAGGAAACGGCAACACTGTCATTCATAACAAGCGCAGAAACCGGATCAACGCAGCATCCAAATGAAAGACTGATTTTCCAGAGACTTCAGGAAGAAACCAACGTAAAAATCGATTGGACATGTTTTGTATCTGACCAGTTTTCTGATAAGAAAAATCTTGCATTAGCAAATGCAAAAAACTTACCAGACGGTTTATTTAATGCAGATATGTCGGATTATGATTTACTTCGGTATGCAAAACAGGGGGTAATTATTCCTGTTGAAGGTTTAATTGATGAATATATGCCAAATCTGAAAAAGGTGCTGGAGAATAATCCACAGTATAAAGAGATGATTACGGCGCCAGATGGACACATTTATTCATTTCCCTGGATAGAGCAGTTAGGTACAGGCAAAGAGGCAATTCAGACAATTGGTGGAATGCCATTTATTAATAAGAGTTGGTTGAATGAATTAAATATGCAAGTGCCTACAACAACGGACGAATTAGAACAGGCATTGATTGCATTCAAAGAAAATGATATGGCTGGCGGAAACCAAACAATTCCAATGTCATTTATCATGAATGGCGGAAATGAAGATATGGGATTCCTTCTTGGTGCTTTTGGAGAAGGATATGGAGATGTACCAGATCATATTGCAGTTAGCAATGATAAGAAAGTTGTATATACAGCTACTCAGGAAGGATTTAAAGAAGGATTGACCTGGATGCATGAACTTAAAGAAAAGGGATTGATTGATCCTGAGGTGTATACACAGGATTGGGGTACTTATGTTGCAAAAGGAAAAGCTGGCCGTTATGGTTTATTATTTACATGGGATTGTGCAAATGTTGTAGATAATATGGATAATTATGTGCCACTTCCAGCATTAGCAGGACCAGATGGACAGAAAAATGCGCCAAGAACAAGCAGAAGTGATACAAGTGGTCTTCAAAGAGGTCGTTGCGTACTTACAAGCAAATGTTCTAATACTGCATTAGCAGCAGCCTGGATTGACTTAATGTACGAGCCACAACAGTCTGCACAGAATAACTGGGGAACCTATGGACAGGAAGATTCTGCAAATATTTTTGAAAAAACAGAGGCTGGAATGCTTAAGCATCTTGATTTGGCTGGAGAATCCCCAAGTGAGATACGAAATTCTCAGAAGGTTGGTGGACCTCTTGCTGTATTGGATAGCTATTATGGTGAGTATGTAACATGCCCAGATGATGCGCAGTATCGTTTAGATTGGATCAAAGATATTTATGAACCAGATATGCATAATGATTATGTATTTCCAAATATTTTCATGAATCAGGAAGATTTAGACAGTATTACACAGTATACAACAGATCTTGATAGTTATGTCGGCAGAATGAAATCAGAGTTTATTATGAATGGAAATGTTGAAGCAGGCTGGGATGAATACCTTGCAACTCTGAATGGTTACGGTCTTGACAAATACATTGAGATTATGCAGACAAATCTTGATACATATAATAGTAATTTAAACAAGTAAAGGAAAGTGAATGAAAGAGCAGATAGAATTGACAGAAAAATTAAGAAAAGCCAGAGAATACGAAGCAGAATATAGTAAGAAAATAGCTGAAGCCCAAAGACCAATATTTCATTTATCAACTCCAGTTGGCTGGATGAATGATCCAAATGGTTTTTCAGTATTTAAAAATGAATACCATCTGTTTTTCCAGTATCACCCATATGATACACACTGGGGACCAATGCACTGGGCACATTATACGACTGATGATTTTGTTACATGGAAGTTTAAGCCATGTGCATTGGCTCCTGATATGAATTATGATAAAAATGGATGTTTTTCTGGTACAGCAGTTGAGTCAGATGGCAAGCACATTCTGATGTACACTGGAGTTCATGAAGATCAAATGCCAGATGGCAGTAAGAAATTAAGACAGATCCAGTGTATTGCGATTGGTGATGGATTAAACTACGAGAAGTATTCTGCTAATCCTGTCATTACAGCAGATGTACTTCCAAAAGGAAGTTCACTGGTGGATTTCAGAGATCCGAAAATCTGGAAGGATGATAAGGGGTTTTGGTCTATCGTCGGAAGTAAAGACAAAGACGCAGGTGGTCAGCTTGCATTATTTTACTCTCAAAATGCTTTGGACTGGACCTATATCAAAATGCTGGATTATAACAACAATAAATACGGAGAAATGTGGGAATGCCCGGATTTCTTTCCTCTTGATGATCAGCAGGTTCTGATTGTATCTCCTCAATTTATGCAGGCTGATGGAAAAGAGTTCCACAACGGAAATAATACCATCTATTTCATTGGTTCTTATGACCAGAAAGAAATGGTGTGGAAGAGAACCAAGCCTCATATTCTGGATTATGGATTAGACTTTTATGCTGCACAGACAGTGGAAGCAATGGATGGAAGAAGAATTATGATTGCTTGGATGCAAAGCTGGGACAACTATATGACACCTGATTCTTTTGCATGGTCAGGCATGATGACAGTTCCAAGAGAATTAAACGTTCGAAATGGAAGAATCATTCAGACTCCTGTACGGGAACTGAAAAATTATCGAAAAGATAAAGTTTCCTATCAGGATTATATCATAAATGCATCTGAAGGCAGAACTGAAATATCCGGAGTATCAGGACGCTGTGTGGACTTAAATATTACTGTAAAAGATTGTAAAGATACAAAATTTTCTATAGCAGTAGCAGCAGATGAGAGACATGAAACAGTAGTAAATGTTGATTTGGAAAATGACGAAATCTGCGTAAACAGAAATCTGTCAGGTATGAAAAAAGATTTTATTTCTACAAGAATGATGGATATCGAGCATTCAGAAAATGAAATTCATTTGAGAATCCTTGTTGACTATTACAGCCTGGAATTATTTGTAAATCATGGGGAAAGAGCAATGACAACATTGATCTACACACCAATAAATGCAGATAAAATTTTTTTCACAGCGAAGAATTCTATTACTCTTGATATTGAAAACTATAATATCGATAAAAAGGTGTAAGGCTTTGCAAGTATATAATTTTTTGAATAATTCGGAACGATTTTAGAAGGGAAGTTATATTATGAAAAAATTTGATGTAGTTGCAATTGGTGAACTACTGATCGACATGACAGATAATGGAATATCTGAGCAGGGAAATACAGTTTTTGAAGCAAATCCTGGTGGAGCTCCATGCAATGTACTTGCAATGCTTTCAAAATTAAATCATTCTGTAAGCTTTGTGGGCAAAGTTGGGGGTGACATTTTTGGGTGGAAACTGAAACGTGTTTTGGATGAGGTGGGAATTTGCAGTGATTATCTGTGTATTGACCCAGATTGTAGAACCACACTTGCTTTTGTGGAAACCAAAGAAGGTGGAGACAGAGATTTTTCTTTTTACAGAAATCCTGGTGCAGACATGATGCTAGAGAAAAAGGATATTGATGAAGAAGTGCTTCAAAATACAAAAATCTTTCATTTTGGAACCCTTTCTATGACCCATGATCTTGTTCGTAATGCTACAAAATATGCTGTGGAAACAGCAAAAAATTGTGGAGAACTTATTTCCTTTGATCCAAACATCAGAGAGCCTCTATGGGACTCTATGGAACTGGCAAGAGAACAGGTGAATTATGGACTTTCCATGTGTGATATTTTGAAAATTTCTGATAATGAGATGGAATGGCTGACAGGAGAATCAGATTATTCTGTTGGAATTGCCAAAATTAGAGAAAAGTACTCTATTCCACTAATTTTACTTTCCATGGGAAGAGATGGAAGCAGAGCATATTATTACGGGAAATCAGAGTCAATTGTTGTGGAAAATAAAGCTTTTATTCAAGAGGGTACGATTGAGACAACAGGGGCTGGCGATACCTTTATGGCATGTGTTCTTCATTTTGTCTTACAGGTAGGACTAGACCAGTTCAATAAGGAAAAACTTTCAGAAATGCTTCGGTTTGCAAATGTTGCTGCTTCTGTAATTACAACAAGAAGAGGAGCCCTTCGTGTGATGCCTTCAGAAAAAGAAATCAGAGAGATTCTTACCCGCTAGAAGGATGCAAAAGAATCGAATCACAACAGGGTATCCTTCATTGAATTAGGGCATGGACCGACTCTGATCGATAATAATATTCTGATGTGGAGGTGGAAGTCAAGGAAGATATGGGCTTCATGATGGCTGATAATCAGGTGGTGGGTACGGAGTTTTTACGGCCCCGGGGCCATTTGCAATGACAGAAGGGTTGAAAATCTGTAAATGAGAAATAAGAGATAGGTATTTAGGATATTTCATTTTTGTAGAGATACGAAAGTGGAATATCCCTTTTTGTTTTTTACTTCATGGAAAATGGAAGTGCTATTGCAGATCTGGCGTATTGCCTTTGTTTAGGATTAGAATACATTTAGAAGAAAAGCTCTGTAAACTTTAATATTCGTTGAAAATATTCATGTATAATAATATAATAAGATAGTATATGCTATAGTGAATGGAAAATTATGGAATATTTAATTACAGCAGAGTTTGAAAAAAGTGGTTATTTATACAAAGAAGAATGATTTGAAAGAGCATTAAAAAGATGGCTTACAGTAACATATAGATGTGGTGGAGGAATATGAATGACACAAGACACAATAAATAAGATACTACAATTCCGTGATGAGAGAGACTGGAATCAGTTTCACAATCCGAAAGATTTAGCAATATCTATTTCACTGGAATCGGCTGAATTACTGGAAGTTTTTCAATGGAGCGCTGAAGATGTAAACTGCACTGAAAAACTTAACAAGATTAGAGAAGAACTTGCTGATGTTGTAAATTACTGTGTACTTATGGCTGATGCATGCGGTCTTGATCTGGATGAGATAGTTGAGGCGAAGATTAAAAAGAATAATGAGAAGTATCCAGTAGAATTAGCAAAGGGCAGTAAGAAAAAATACAATCAGCTGAAAAAGGGTTGATTAAGATAAATAATGGATAACAGAAGACGTAAGATAAGGCGGGGAAAAGAATAATGGAATATCAATTAAATATTGATGGCAAGTATTATAACAGTCTTGATATAGACGCATTCTCCCTTATGATGAAGAATCCCTCATATTGTTATAAATTCTACTGGCTTGAGGCAATTGTTCAGCTGATTTCAGAAGATGTGAAAGAGACCAGCTTTAATGAAATAATTGATGAAATGATTGCAAATGCATGGTATACGGTGTTAGAATTTCATATTCATCTCAGCGGTATGATTGAAGGTCAGATAAAAGACGGATTGGAAAGAGCCATACTTACGCTGCAGGAGTTAAGTAAACTTCCGGCAAATGCTTCAAAGGTAGAAATTAAAAATGGGATAAAAGAATATGATAAAGAACTTACACTTTATAAAGAACAGTTAACCCACATGGTCCCGTATAGAGCGCTTTCAGGATTTTTCGATAAGTGTCAGGAACGGGCGTACTGGGGCAGCACTCAAAGAATGGTTTCCTATATTGAAAGAGTTAATCAGATATCGTTACTGCCATATACGCTTGGAACAGGAAGTTCACTTAAGAAGGAAGTCTTTTTTCATGAAGCCTGGATAAAGATGATACAGGATAATACAGTACCTATTCTAGGCTGGATCCAATATGAAAAAGTTAAGTGGCTTCAGAACAATAATCCCGAAGTCCCCGGTCTTATATATAAACTTGTGCCAATGAATGAAAAAATGCGTAAACTAAATAGTGTCAGGAAGCTATGGAAAGCAGTTATGGATAATCAGTCTATCGTAGATGTATTTAAAAATTCGCCTATTGTAAATGATAATTATGATGTAGATCATTTTATTCCATGGTCCTTTGTAATGAACGATGAATTATGGAATCTAATGCCTATGGACTCCTCGTTAAATTCATCCAAAAGCAATAAACTTCCCAAATGGGATCCGTTTTTCAGACGATTTGCAAGTAACCAGTTCATTTTATACAGCATGATTCATGATGACAGGAAGCCAGAGATCAGAAAAATGTATGAGTCTTGCTATCGGGATAATTTACATTCCATATGGGCCAATCAGGAACTCTATAGAAAAGGAAATTCAAAAGAGGAATTCTACATCATTCTGGAGAAAAACATGCAGCCGGTCTATGATTCGGCAAGAAGACAAGGGTACCAAATTTGGTAAAAGGGGAATGGGTACATGACAAAAGAAAAGTTAACTGAAATAAGGTATGGTTTTGAAGCGGCATACGTAGATGAAAGATTTTCATCTAATTTGGCCTACAAACCGCAGTTTGTTTCTAACAATTATAAAGAAGGAAAAAAAGTAATCTCAGCCATTGAAAATGAGCTGTTAGTATGCGATCAGTTTCAGATAAGTGTTGCATTTATTACGATGGGTGGAATTACCCCTCTTCTCCAGACGCTGCGAGAACTTGAGAAGAAAAACATTCCTGGAGAAATTCTTACGACCAATTATCTGAATTTCAGTGAGCCTAAGGCATTAGAGAAATTAAATGGGCTTAAGAATATTACTCTTAAAATGTTTGATGTAGAAGCCGCTGATGAAGGATTAGTGATGCAGAAACAGATTTTTATTATGTAGGGCAGTTTGATATAATAGAGGCTAAACCAGCCCGTAAAAACGATAATTATGGTAAAGAACGTGATATAACTAAATTTCAAATGAAGATGCATCATGCAGTTAGAGAAGATTTATTACGTTATTTGCAAAGTAATATAAAAAAAGAGGATGTGAAGGCAGGATGAAAACAGTAAGAGTAGTAGCTGCAGTAATTAAAGATTTTAATGAAAAGGGTGAACCCATCATTTTTGCTACCCAACGTGGTTATGGTGATTTAAAAGGCGGCTGGGAATTCCCCGGCGGAAAAATTGAAGAAGGTGAGACTCCTCAAGAAGCACTCGTTAGAGAGATAAAGGAAGAATTAGATACAGAGATTTCAGTTGGAGAGTTGATACATACCATAGAATACGATTATCCTGCATTTCATCTCTCTATGGATTGCTTTTGGGCGGAAATTATTGCCGGGGATTTGGTCTTGAAGGAGCACGAGGATGCAAAGTGGCTGACGAAGGGTGAGATGAATTCCGTGGGCTGGTTGCCAGCGGATATAACTCTCGTTGATAAAATTCGCATGTCAATATAGTTATTGCAGCGAATAATACTATAAAGCAGGTGATAGTTTTGAAAGAACGATCAGAAGTAATAGCTGTATGCATGAAATTAAAGGAAGTTTATGAGGATTATCCATTCCATGATACAAACTGGACTTTAATGCGTCATAAAAAGAATAAGAAAGCATTTGCCTGGATATATGAAAGGGAAGGAAATATCTGGATCAATGTAAAATGCGATCCGGAGTGGAGAGATTTCTGGAGGAGCACATATGTGTCTGTGATACCGGCATATCACCAGAATAAAGAGCACTGGAGTTCCATTATTCTGGATGGAACAATTCCAGACAATGATATTATCAGAATGATTGGGGAGAGTTATGAACTTACAAATGACAAAAAGAAATCAGTTAAGAATTAAGTATATATTCGCGTTTGGTCTTCTTCTGCTTGTAGAGGTAATGATTGCATTATACGTGCACGATGCTTTTGTGAGGCCGTATGTGGGAGATATGCTGGTAGTAATTCTAGTGTACAGCTTTGCGAGAATCTTCATCCCGGAAAGATGCAGGTTACTCCCATTGTATGTATTCCTGTTTGCAGCAGGAGTAGAGGTGCTGCAATATTTCAAGTTAGTACACGTTCTTGGACTGGAGCATAACAGGTTTTTACGGATCGTGTTAGGTTCGGTGTTTGATATAAAAGATATTGTTTGTTATGGTGTTGGGGTCATACTGCTTGAAGTCTATGAAAGGGCTAAAAGAAGAAATAAAAATCCGTTACAGTAAATGTCTATACTTCACTACTTCATGAATCTATGTTTTTATTTAAAAAGGGAAAAATAATAATGATAAAAAGATTAGCTTTTTTCGTAAAATATATAAATATAGTAATTATAATGAAATGTTTTAATGTCTTTTTTGGAGAACAGGAATGGTTTTCATATCCAGTAATGATAATAGGACCAATTATAGGACTAACACTTTATGATATTTTTAATTATTTAATTCATTCCTCCAAAAATAATAAAAAAGCTAATGATTAATACTCCACCTTGCAAAGGGTGGGGTAATTTTTTGTTTATTGTTTTTTATTTGGCGCATTAACCATTCGGTAGTAAATAAATACCACTCAGTGAGATACTATTTACAATATTTTTTTGAAATGATACTCTGAATTTAAATAAATCTTGTAAAAACATAGACATAATAATAAATTAAAAAATAAAGGAGAAAAAGTTATGGAAGAGCTTTATAATGTGCTAAAGTTTTATAATCATAAGATTTTTCGGGAAAGCGGTAAACTATTTGTTTATTGTGCAAACAACACTGGCCTATTTGAAATCGATGATAGGACAAGTAAATTAATACAACAAGAAGGTAAAACCTATAAGGCTGCATATGAATCAGTAAAGAATTTATTTTCTTTTGATGAATTTAATGCTCTTATTAAAGATATGGCTGATAATTATTTTATCAAAAATGATAAAAATGATAAAATTATTGCTGATAGTAGAGAAGTAAAGTTAGGTAATAATATATTCTCCTTAACTATTTTGTTGGCTCAGGAATGCAATATGAGATGTACATATTGTTATGCGGAAGATGGAGAATATGATGACAAAGGAATAATGACTATTCAAACTGCTAGAAAGGCAATAGATTTTCTGATTGAACATTCAGGAAATAATAAAAACCTTTCTGTTGTGCTATTTGGTGGAGAACCGTTATTAGCATTGCCTCTTATAAAAGAATTGGTGCCCTATATTAGAGAAACTGAAGAGAAAACAGGCAAAAAAATTCAGATAAATATGACCACGAATGGTACTCTTATAACTAAGGATACCGAGAACTATCTTATTGATAATCATATACATGTACAAATTAGTATTGATGGCGATAAAGAAACACACAATTCTAATAGATTTTTTGCAAATAAGGTTGGTTCCTATGATTTAATTATCCAGCATACAGAAAGTATGAGAGAGAAGAATTTATTATCAGCAAGGGCTACTTTAACTGGAAAGCAGCTAAATGAGTGTTATACTTTTGATCATCTTGATTCATTAGGGTTTCATTCAATTGCTATTGCACCTGCCAGCAATTTATTATCAGAAGATGATTTTGAAAAGTTAGCTCAAGAAGAAATTAAATTTGAAAAATATTTTGAACATCTTGTTAAAGCTAAAGAATATAAAAAGGCCAAAAAGATGAAAATGGTTATTGGGAATTTAAAGAAAATTCATTCGGGTGGAATGAGAAATTTGGCTTGCGGGGTTGGACGTAATATGTACGCAGTTGATATTCATGGAGATTTATACCCATGTCATAGGTTTGTTAATGAAAAAGAATATGTAATGGGTAATGTTAATGATGATGTCAATAAAAGAGAAGATTTTATAAATGAAATAAAATTTTCTAAACATAATTCGTGTCAAGATTGTTGGGTTCAAAATTTATGTTTAGGTCATTGTCCACATGAGAATTTTTCATTAACAGGTAATACAACAATACCTTCACCTAAAATATGTGCTATGGCAAAAAGTAAATTTGAAGAGCTAATTCATATATATTTAAGATTATCTCCAGAGGAAAAAAATATTCTTTTTTCTAAATCGCAATATGTTCCAGGCAAAAGTGAGCAAATTGTTGATATTGTAAGCTAAATACATATTGTTGCATAGCAACATTATTATAGAAGGTGGTGATAGTATGTTCGCAAAAGTAAATGGAATTGCTGAAGTAAAGGAAATCAAAGTAGCATTCTGTGATTATTGCACTTTCTGCGATTATCCTATGGATGATTGCAACTGTGACACATTCTTTGATGATTGATTAAGTGAGTCTGTTTTTAGAACAAAAGTGCATTATGCAACAATATGTAAATAACTGATGGGGAGGTGAAAAAATGTTTAAAGAGATTAATAGCCAAAGCAATATAGGCCCTGCTGATATTTGCGTTAATTGCGATTATCCGGATGACCTTTGCTATACCTGTGACGGGTTCTTAGATTCGTGTACATTTACTGATGATTAATTATACCTTAATCAGCTATATGCAATAATAAGGTCCTTTAGTTTTAGCTAAAGGACCTTATTGCAACTTTGCGGCTTGAATATAGTAGAAATATTTATATGGAGAGAAATAATTTGAATATAAAAAATCATATAATTAAATTTAAATTAATGTCTAAATTTTTAGGTATTAAAAGAATTAATATTATTATATATCTTTTTATAGTAATTTTTGCTACAATATTAAATTCAGTACAACCTTTGATGTTTGGTTATCTTATTGACTCGATTAATAATAATCAAAAATTAGTTATATATATTTTAATTATTTTTTCTTTGAATTTTTTAAGCAATATAATTAATTACATGATACAAAGATTACAATTTAAAATTATTAAAAATATAGAATCGAATGCTAAGAAAAAAATATTTGCCAATATAATGAATATCCGTTTTGAAGATTATATTAAAATGGAAAAAGGTAAATTTGTTAATACTTTACAAAAAGATGCTGAAATTTTCAGCAAAATATTTGTTATGTTAATGACAATCATAATCGACTTAGCATCCGCATTAATAGTATCCGTTATAATGTTCAAGATAGATTACATATTGACATTAATATTTTTATTGGCTTTTCCAATTAATATTTTTATTTTTAATTATTTTGGTAAAAAGATAAGAATTAAAACAAGAGATAGTAAAAGCTCAATCGATAATTTTTTAACACTAGTCAATGAACTTTTATTGAATTTTAAAACATTAAAAGTTTATAATTCTAAAGATTATGTTAATTCAAAGGTTAATGATAATATAAAAAACACTTATGGCATATTAGATGATCGAAATAGATTAGGTGTAAAATCATCCTTTATAATTCAAGTCTTAAACACTGTATTAAATATTATAATTGTGATTTTAGGAGTAAAACATATTACATTAGGGTTATTAAGTGTAGGAGGACTGGTTTCGTTTAATTCGTACTCTATAACTTTGAATAAAAATCTTCTAAGGCTGTCGCAAATCAATTCAGATATTCAGGAAATCTTCATATCACTTAATAGAATTGAAGATCTAATGAATGAGAATTATATGCGCAAGGATATTGATATACCAGATAAAATTGAAAGTTGCTTTTCAAAAGAAATAAAACTTGAAAATCTTAATTTCAGTTTTGATGCTAGTTCACCTATATTTAATGATGTTAATTTGAGAATTCAGCCTAATCAGTTTGTGACTTTTATTGGTATGAATGGTTCGGGAAAAACAACATTATTTAATTTGATAAGCAAATTATATGAAAACTATGAAGGTAGTATATTATTTGGTAATGTGAATCTAAGAGATATCCCTCAAGAAATTGTAAGTAATAAAATATGTTATGTGTTTCATGACAATATAATATCTTCATTTACCGTAAAAGAAAATTTCTACCTGGCAAATCCTTATATTGATGATGAAAAAATAATTACAGCTTGTAAAAAGGTGCGTTTATGGGAATTTATAAATAACTTGCCTGAAAAATTAGATACTTGCCTGGGCGAGATAGTTTTATCAGAAGGACAGAAACAGAAAATAAATGTTGCCAGAGCTTTAATATCAAATGCAGATATTTTTTTATTAGATGAAATAACTTCTTCACTAGATAGCTTAAGTGAAGAAAGCATTTGTGATTTATTTATGGAACTAAAAAGGTATAAAACTATTATAAACATTTCACATCGAAAAGCATTATTCAAAATTACTGATACAATATTTGAAATACGTGAAAATGGTATTTATAAGGTTGAAAATATAATGGTATGAGCCGATCCAAGGTGCCGCTTTTATAGCTATAAATCAGCTGTTTTTACGGCACCTTTTTTGATTATGATTGTCTATAAGGATTCATTAATGTTTCGTTTAAAAAGGAAGTAAGTAAAAGAAAAATAACAAATAAAGACTATTATAAAAGTCACATATACGATGAATATATTTGTTATTACTTCTTGCCTTGTTACATAGGGAATGTAGCTGCGATAATTTGCACATATAAGGTATGTTAAGGTGGCCCCCGCTCCGGCGAAAGACGTTATTATTGGAATGCCAAACCATACAGACATTTGTTGTCGTATATACTTACTGATCTGAGTTTTATCAACTCCCAGTTTTTCTATTATCTTAAATCTTTGCCTGTGTTCAGACGAATCGGTAAGTTGCTGCAGGGCTAATATGGTAAGGCAGATAACAATGAGCACCAGGCTTGTATATGTTCCTCCAAGCTGAAACATAAGAGAGTTAGAGATTCCCTCGTTAAGCTGTAACGTTTTAAGTCTTACGTATCCACTGTCTTTTGGAATCATATTAGTGTTATTTAACCAAAGATTTATATCATTATCCAGCTTAACAGCAAAATCATAGGAAAGAGCTTCTTTCGTATTAGCTGCATAATAGGTGGTTGCCAGCGTAAGAGTATTACATACAGAGTCGGGTAAAATATAAACAGCTTTCATTCTGCTCGTGAAAATTCCCATCCCCACATTTATCTGATAATCTGCTCTCTCAGCTTTTGTGAGTGTGTATTCTCCAGCATGTATTTGTGTATGCTGCCGATTGTATTTATCTATTTCATCGTCTAATGCTTTATCTGACCAGGCAATAGCAAAGCTGCCTTCAGGCAGAGTTATTTCTTTATGTCCGGATAGATGAAGAAGAGAGTTATAATCGCTTAAAGAAACACCTAGAGCTGGCATGTATTTTTCAATCCTTATGTTAAAATCGCTGTCTTTTAAAAAATAGGTTTCCACATTTGCAGTACCGGTAATATCATAACCTCCTTCCGTTAAATAATTATCAATATATGAATGATCAAGTCCTGCTTTTGGTAAATCATCTATACTTTCTACAATTGTATAAGCTGAAAATATTTGAACATCATAAATTGAACGTGCTTTGAGGTATCCGTCCATTTGACCAGTCAGGGTAGGCAGCCATCCAAGAAGGACAAGTGAGCACAGAAAAACACAGGTCAAAACAGCCATAGTTTTTGAATTGGTTTTTAGCTTTGAATTTAATTGTCCTAGTAAAAATAAATTCTGATATCCAAAATTCTTTGATTTTCTTTTAATTAGTACCAATATCCATGAGAGACAGCAGAAAAAAGCAATAAAGAAAAATATAATCATTCCTAAGGAAAGTATAGGAGGAATAAAGGTATAAAATGCACCGTTTATCAGGCCATTTCTTAACATCTCATCAATAAGTCCTTGCGATTGTAATTGAATAATTCCCGTTATTAAGGCAAACACAGCTAATAAGAGTGCAGTTAAACTCCCTTCCCTTTTCATCATATAAGTATTAAAAAGGAAAACAAGAACACAAAGTAGAAACATCGCTGTACTGATTATACTGGCTCCAGTAATTATCTGCGCTTTTTGATTGAATTGATTCCAAAAAGGAATAATTTTTACGATGCAAAGAAGCAAGATACAGATAGCAATTACTGAGGTGGCTAATACACTAGGTAAAATCATTTCTTTTATAGTAGTGGTACTTTCAGTTTTTTGATTATCGTGTAGCATATCAATAATCTTTTGTTTACGAATAATACGAATATTTTTAATACCGTTAATAATAAATAATACAGTAAAAAAAGTTAACGTCCATGCAATAGTGTCAGGATAGGCAGAAAAATAAATTTTGTACGTTACTCCAAAACTACTCATAATGATAGCGCTGACCAGTTGGGATAGCATAATTCCTAATACTATTCCTATACCTACAGCAATTAATCCCATTATAAGCATTTCAATGAAAAACATATATGCGACAGTACGTTGTTCCATACCCATAATAATTTGCAGAGCAAATTCTTTTTTCCTTCGCCTGATTATATAGCTATTTACATAAGAAATCAAAAAAATGAGCAAAAGTGCAATTAAAGGTATTATTATTTTCATTTTGCTAGAGAAATAATCTAGATTCATTTGAATAGGTAACCTGCTGTTGTAAAAAGGACTGGTAATAGAAAGAAATCCATAAAACAACCCTACAGTGAGAACCATTGTTAGTACATAAATTAAATAATCTTTGGCAGAGCGTCTTACATTGCGTAGAGCTAACTTAACGTGCATCAGATAGATCACCTCCCAGCAGAGCCATTACATCAAGGATTTTCCCGAACAATTGCTTGCGGGATTGTTCGCCTCTTTGTATTTCTGTAAAGATCTGTCCGTCTTTCAGAAACAGAATTCGTTTTGCATAACTGGCAGTAAAAGCATCATGGGTTACCATGAGAATAGTCGCACCTAGTTCCTGATTCATAGTTTGCATTGTGGTAAGGAGCAATTGAGCAGAGCGGCTGTCTAAAGCTCCAGTTGGTTCATCAGCTAAAATAAGTTTAGGTTTATTGATCATCGCTCTAGCGCAGGCACACCGCTGTTTTTGCCCTCCAGAAACCTGGTATGGAAACTTATCAAGGATAGGCAGGATATCCAATTTTTTAGCCATTTGTTCAACACGGGAGTCTATTTCCTGCACCGGTGCTTTATTAATAGTCAGGGCCATAGCAATGTTTTCTCTAATGGTTAGAGTATCCAGTAAATTAAAATCCTGAAACACAAATCCAAGATTTTCTCTACGAAAACGAGCAAGCTCATTTTCTCTGATTTCGGTAACATCTTTGTCATGTAAAAAGATATGTCCTGCACTGACTGTATCAATTGTTGAAATACAATTCAGAAGTGTTGTCTTACCGGAGCCGGATGCTCCCATAATGGCAATAAACTCTCCATTTTGTACTTCAAAGCTAATATCGTCAATGGCCTTGGTAACATTCGATTTGTTCCCATAGTATTTTTCAATGTGATCAATTTTTAAGATATGTGTCATATTTTTCACCTCATATTCATTTTAGCTTATAAAAAATATAAGTGTATCTACTTTTCTTACAAAACTCTTACAATAATGTAAGAAGTGCAGGAATGTCAGTCATTCCTGCACTTTAACAAAATCACCTTTTGGAAAACTGACTTTCATTGTTGTTCCTTTACCAGGTTTTGATTGCGCTGTGATGCTTATTCCTAGTTTAGTACATAACCGTTTACATAAATATAACCCAATACCGGTTGAACATTTGACGTTTCTTCCATTTTCACCTGTAAAACCTTTATCAAAAATTCGAGGTAAATCATTTTCTGAAATACCTACACCATTATCAGAGATACATAAAGAAATACTGCTTTGCTCTGCATAAGCATAAAAGGTCAGGGAAGGCTCCTTGCCACTATATTTTACTGCATTGGTAATAATCTGATTTATAATAAAGCCAATCCATTTTTCATCTGTATATATAGAATATTGGCAATTTTTTATATGGACTGAAATATGATTTTGAATTAAGAGCTGCTTATTTTCAGCTATTGCAGCATGAATTATATCTGATAAAGCAACTTCTTTAATCAAATAATCCTTTTCAACATTTTCACTTCTTGCATAATAGAGAGCCTGGTCTGTGAAATGGCTGATTTTTTCTAATTCAACCATGAGCTTTCTTGTTAAATCAGTTTTATTATTTTCACATAGCAGCCGTATAGCTGCAATAGGTGTTTTTACATCATGAATCCATTGTTCAATGTATTCTTTATATTCTTTTCGTTCACGTTTGGATAAAGATATTTGCTCGATCATGGATTTGCTGGTTGTCTTTAATATGTCATAAACGATTCTGTCTTCAGCTTGTTCTGGTACATCCATTAATTCTGCAAATAAATATTTCTTGTCCAGATTATTAAGCTGAAAAAGGAGCTTTTTAAAATAACGGTTACGAAAATAATAATGTATATTTATATAAAAAATTAAAATCAGAACCCAGGCAGTAATAAGAATGCCAATAATACCTTCATAAATGTTCACAGAAAATAAAAAAACAACGCAGCAGATCATTGAAATAATATGTGTAATTATACAAATAAACTGATCCTTTAGAAAGTCCCTGTATCTCATATCATATACCCTTGCCGATGCTTGGTTTGAATAAAATTTGTTATTCCAATTTGTTTTAATTTATTTCGTAATCTTGTAATATTCACACTTAATGCATTGTCATCTATATATAACTGGTTATCCCAAAGATAATCCATCAAGTCTGCACGTGAAACAATTTTTCCTGCATTTTTAAAAAGAAATGCCAAAATCTTAAGTTCATTTTTAGTAAGTTCAATGGAATTATTATTAAATGCTACCTTACTGCTTTCTAAGTAAAGAGTTATTTCACAGTAGCATATAGATTCTGTGTAAGTTGAAATATAAGATCGCTTTAATAATGAAGCAATACGGGCGAGTAGGATAGGCGTATTATAAGGTTTTGTAATAAAATCATCTCCACCTAGCATAATACTGTTCAATTCATCCATATCTGTATTACGACTAGTTACAAAAATAATGGGTACATTCGAAAATGTACGGATTTTCGAGCATAGTTTAAAACCGTCATATGAAGGAAGATTTATATCTAATAATATTAAATGTGGATTACGTGCTTTAACTTCATCGATAACATTGAAAAAGTTTTTTAAGATTACAATTGAATAGCCATTACTTTGTAAAAGGGTAGCTAGTTCTTCACGAATAATAGGGTCATCTTCAATAATCATTATTTGATACATATTATGCACGCTCCTTTCCTGTCTTTTTTGATAGTATCAATTCCAGATTCTTAATGTAGTATAGCATAGCAAATTTATATTAACAACTTCTATATAGAAAGGGTATAAATGCTTATGTTTTATTTATAATTTCACCATTCGGTGTTATATAAATACCATTCAGTTGCAAAATGTTGAGTATATTAAAGTTTAATGTTAATTTAATAGAAATAAATACGAATAATCTCGAGTGAAAAGGAAGTGGTTAAAATGTACTGGTAAAGAACAAAATTATAGCGTATAAAAGGAGGAGAAGATTAAAAATGAAAATAAAGAAAATAAGTCATTTTAAATGTTTGCTACTTGCTATTGTAGTGCTTTTATCCTCAGGTAATGTTGCATTTGCTAAGGAGAAAAATAGCAATGTGGACTTTGAAAATCAACTAATTAACAGCTATGAAGAATTAATGGAATATGCTCAATCAAACAATATTCCACTCGATATGAGTCTGGAAACCTTTTTAGATGAATACAAATCATCTAACTATACTAAAGTTTCTGATTATGTGAAGACATACTACAATGTTTTAGAGGTTCCGCCTGAATATTTTGACCGTAGAAGTGGAGGAGGCTCAAAGTGGTATTATAATACAGGAACTTCATTGCCTAAACAAGCTGATTATTCATCTTACAAATTATTAAATAATGTCAGAAAAGGTGATGTTATATACGAAGCTAATGGCGGTTTTGGAATTACCGGACATGCAGCAATTGTAGAAGGTAAATTTTATGATAGTATACAAAAGCAATATTATATAAGAATTATTGAAGCTATTGATGTAGGAGTAGTTAGAAGTGTTTTGGACGACGAACGTTTAGCAGATAAAGATACTTATATTTTTCATGTAAAAGAAGCAACAGAGTCAAATATAAATAATGCTGTTGATTTCGCTAAGAGTCAATTAGGAAAAGGATATTCTATTGACTTCGCAAAAGATACTAGTGCTAGTGAAAAAGATTGGTATTGTTCGGAATTAGTTTGGGCTGCATATTATAATCAGGGGATTAATATTGAGACTAAAGGTTCATATAATGAACCTGGCATTACCCCAAGAGATATAAAAAATTGCTCAAAGCTATTGATTGTACCAATAAAATAATGGAAATTAAGCATTTCCCCCCGACTTTTGGTAATACCATTTCCGCCGCCCCAATGGGGCGGCTTATTTATTTCCTGGACCAGCTATTTACCATATACCAGGTAAAAATCCAAGTGTAATTCTGGCATTTATTTCCAAATATTGTTAATTAAGTAAACTTTTACTTGGAAAAGTAACAACTTTGTGTTAAAATGAAGTTGTTACTTATTGCTTCAAAGAATAAGGAGGGTATATGAAACTTGAAAAAAGATTAATGTTTTTACTAATGTTAATATCATTTTCAATTCTGGTCACAGGTTGTAAAAAGGAGGAAACAGACAGTTTAAAACGGGTTGAAAAGGCAGAGACCTTAACTGTTGTAGGAAGTGGAGGTTATCCCCCATTTAACTATATGGAAGATGGTAAAGTCGTAGGATTTGATGTAGATACAGGGCAGGAGATAGCGAAGCGTTTAGGAGTAAAGCTTAATTATGTCACATCCGACTGGGATGGACTGACGGAAGGCTTAAGAAACAAGCGATACGATGGGATCTTAGGCAGCATGGCGATCACAGATGAACGTTTAAAAGTTGTGGATTTCACCAGCCCCTATTATTATTCCGGTGCACAGTTATTCGTGAATAAAGATTCCGGAATTACAGATGTGAATCAAATGGAGGGAAAAAAGATTGCTGTAGCCACAGGAACCAATTTCGTTCAGGATGGGGAAAAGCTGGGAGCAGAAGTAAGCTTCTATCAGGATGATAATGCCACACTTATGGAATTGATCAATGGCCGGGTAGACGGTGTAATTACGGACCGGCTGGTAGGCTTGTCTGCAATGAAGGATATTGCGGGCGGAGATAAGATTATGCCTGTTGGTGAGTTGCTGCGGCTTGAAAGTATGGGAATAGCAATCAACAAGGATGATAAGGAACTGCTGGAACGAATAAATGAAATCTTAAAAGATATGCATGATGATGGTACATTGACAAAGATCAGCGAAAAATGGCTTGATGGTGTAGATATCACCGTGAAGTAATTTCAGGATTAAGTGAAAAGGAGAAAAAGTATGAGCATTTGGGATTTTTCAATCATTCCAAAATATTTTTTGTCATTTTTAGCTGCAGCAAAGATGACTGTGCTGGTGACAGTATTCGGTATCCTGATTGGTCTGATATTAGGGCTTGTTCTTGCACTGATGCGTATATCCAAATATGGAATTTTAAGTTTTCCGGCGAAAGTTTATATATGGATTGTCCGGGGAACACCGTTGCTGTTACAGCTGCTATTTATTTATTTTGGATTAGTTAATATTGTTCGTCTTGGGAATTTACCATCTGCTTTTTTAGCACTTGGACTTCATAATGCCGCATATATTGCGGAGATATTCAGAGGGGCGATACAGGGAATTGCCAGAGGGCAGCGGGAAGCAGGTCTTTCTCTGGGAATGACAGAAAGGAAAGTTATGCGCCGCATCATATTACCCCAGGCATTCAAGCGTGCAGTCCCCTCATTGAGTAATCAGTTAATTATAGCATTAAAAGACTCTTCTTTAGCAAGTGCTGTTGCAATACCGGAATTGTTGCTATATGCCAGGCAGGTTGGTTCTTCCACGTTCCGGCTGATGGAGATGTTGACGATAGCAGCTATTTACTATTTAATTATGACCTCAATCTTAACGATATTTGCAAATGCAGTTGAGAGACGGTTAAATGTCAGTGATTTTAAAGTAATGGAGTGATCAGCCTATGATAGATATAAATGGACTTAATAAATGGTTTGGGAAACATCAGGTATTGCATGATATAAACTTCCATGTAGATGAAAATGAAGTTGTTGTTATTATTGGCTCAAGTGGTTCAGGGAAGAGTACGTTACTAAGGTGCATTAATTTCCTTGAAAAATACCAGGAGGGTACCATAAGTCTGGGTGGGAAAACAATTACAGCAAAGTCCAAAAATCTGCATTTAGTCAGACAAGAGGTAGGCATGGTATTTCAGCATTTTAATCTTTTTCCACACAGAACGGTGTTGGAAAATGTGATAGAAGGCTTGACGCAGGTTAAGAAGGTCCC
This sequence comes from Lacrimispora amygdalina, assembly GCF_900205965.1. Taxonomy (GTDB): domain Bacteria; phylum Bacillota; class Clostridia; order Lachnospirales; family Lachnospiraceae; genus Lacrimispora; species Lacrimispora amygdalina_A. The sequence continues at coordinate 301,158 of NZ_OAOF01000004.1, read as the reverse complement.
CCTTGCTGATGCAAAGGAGCAAGGCCTTATATTGCTGGATAAAGTTAATATGCAGGATAAGGCGGATACATATCCCGCCATGATATCAGGAGGACAAAAACAGCGTGTCGCTATCGCACGAGCATTAGCGATGAATCCTAAGATCATGCTGTTTGATGAACCTACTTCAGCCCTTGATCCTGAACTGGTTGGTGAGGTTTTGAAGGTTATGAAGAATCTTGCAGATGACGGCATGACCATGGTTGTTGTGACCCATGAGATGGGATTTGCAAAGGAAGTTGCTGACAGAATTATATACATGGACGAAGGCAGGATAGTGGAAGAAGGGACACCGGAAGAAATATTTAATAATCCGGTAAATGACAGAACGAAAGAATTTATATCGCAGATTTTATAATATATCAGAATTCATGTTACGATTCAACCTTGCGGCAACCGTTTGTGCACAGGCTGAATCGTAATCAACGTAACTATGAACCGTTTTCATGGAGGTATGAATGCAGAGAAATTATAAAAATATAGAATTATGGAAAGATGTTACCGAAGAACAGTGGAACAGCTGGCAATGGCAGATATCCAATCGGATCACCACAGTTGAAGAACTGGAGAAAATCATCAATCTGACAGAAGACGAAAAGTTTGGAATCATCACAAGCCTAAAGAAATTAAAAATGGCAGTTACTCCTTACTACGCGACTCTCATTAATCCCAAAGATTATAATTGTCCCATCAGAAGGCAGGCAGTACCAACGGTTCATGAATCAAAAATATCGGATTGTGACAGTTGTGATCCCTTACATGAAACACTGGACTCTCCGGTTCGCGGACTCACACACAGATATCCGGACCGGGTGCTTTTACTCATAACCGAGCAGTGCTCCATGTATTGCAGGCATTGTACAAGAAGACGTTTTGCAGGCCAGGAAGATAGTTCCTTATCAAGAAGATCCATTTTAAAAGCCATTCAATATATAAAAGCGCATAAAGAAGTCAGAGATGTTTTATTATCCGGCGGTGATGCATTGTGCGTTTCTGATGAAAAACTTGAATTTATTTTAAAAGAATTACGGGCAATCCCTCATGTTGAAATTATTAGAATTGGAACCCGGGTTCCAGTTGTTATGCCCCAGCGTATTACAGAAGAATTATGTAACATGATTAAAAAGTACCATCCGGTCTGGATTAATACCCATTTCAATCATCCCTATGAAATAACACCGGAATCAAAACTTGCATGCAAAATGCTTGCAGATGCTGGAATTCCCCTGGGGAACCAGTCTGTTTTATTAAAGAATATTAATGACTGCCCATCTGTTATGAAATCCCTTGTACAGCAATTAGTAGTGAACCGGGTAAGACCTTATTATATCTATCAATGCGATCTGTCTGAGGGCATTGAACATTTCCGCACCCCGGTAGCGAGAGGAATTGAGATTATAGAGCTGTTACGCGGGCATACTTCCGGGTTTGCAGTACCTACTTTTGTAATAGATGCACCTGGAGGCGGAGGCAAGATACCAGTAAATCCCCAATATGTAATTTCCCAATCGCCGGAAAAAGTGATTTTAAGAAATTATGAAGGCGTAATCTGTACGTATACGGAACCCACCGATAAAACCCATACCTGTAAACATTGCGGTATTTGTGATAAATACAAAAATGATGACTCTAAAGGGTTGGAAAAACTCTTAAAAAATGAATGTACTTGCCTGACACCTACAAGTAATGTTCGAATTGACAGGAGAGCGGGATACAATGAAAAGGTTCCAATGTGATATTGAAAATAATTGCTATTTTACAATAGATAATATAAAAATATATCTGGATCGTATGAATAAGCGTGTAAAAATCCTTGATTCCGGCAGCATACCGATTCAGACGGTAGATAAGATAAAAGACTTTGCATCAGAAAATCACGCTGGTAAAGTGATAGGTAATACCATTTTGCCCCATGTGAAACTATTTACTCAGGCAGGATTTTGCGTTGAAGGAAAAATAGATGGGTTTTTCAAAGGAACAGATGCATATTGTGTGTCATATTTTATGGACAGCAAGAGAAAAATCTCTGACAATCCGGAACTAAAAGATAAGATAATCGCTCAGTGCCTAATGTCAAACAACAGACATACTGCAGGCGGCAGCAACAATCTGCCATACAGCATCAGAACTGCAACACAAAGTGATATAGGAGAAATTGTTGCATTATTTTCCACCGTGTTTTCCACCTATCCTACGCCAGTATATGACGAGGAATATATAAGACAGACAATGGATGGGAAAATACTTTATAAAGTTGCTGAATCAGAGGGAAAGATCATTGGAATGGCTTCAGCGGATATGGACATGGATAACAGGAATGCTGAAATGACGGATTGCGCCACCTATCCGGATCACAGGGGAAAAGGGGTGCTGTCAAATATTATATATGAGTTAGAAGAAGAACTTAAAAACAGGAACTTTATTACTTTATATAGTTTATCCAGGGCAGTTAATACGGGGATAAATATGGTTTTATGTAAGCATCAATATAAATACAGAGGCAGATTAATCAATAATTGTAATATATGTGGTGCATATGAAGACATGAATATCTGGATAAAAAGGCTCGATGCCTTCTGATAAAGGGGATAAGCCGTGCGGGCAGCACGGCTTTATTTTTAGAACGATTCAGCAATCGAATCAGTTTCCAGGTTCAGATTTCGAATCTCATGACTTCGCAGGAGAAAAGGAAGCAGTGCGCCGGACACCATCAGACTGAACAGATTCTGAACCAGATTGAATGGTACATTAATAATGGCAGCCGCCCGGTTATATACAAAAAGCTCGAATATAAAATAACCTCCGGTGACGATACTGCTGCATACAATACCTGCGGTTAGAAATGGCAGTATCTGAAAATGAGCATTGGGACGGTTATTTGAAAATCTGCGGTACAAGTATCCGCCAAAGAAGGCTGCCAGCGCTTTAATGATAAATGTAGCCGGTGCATAGAAGGCGTAGCCAGATATCAGATCTGCCATCATAGAACCAATTCCCCCAGCGGCTGCTCCAGCTACCGGACCAAGAAGTATACCGCTTAATAAAACCATACCATCTCCCAGATGAATATAGCCATGAAACGATGGTATATGTATTACCAGTGTAGCTGCAGTTGTAAGTGCTGCCATCAATGCGCTGAATACTAATTTTTTTGTTCTTTTGATATTCATAGTTACCTGTCCTTTCTGTTGATGATAGGTTATATCATATAGAATAACTGGAATTATTAAAATAGCCAATTTCATCAAATTTATACATACCAGTTGACAGGAGAGGGCAGAGTGGTGCATTCAGTCATATCTCTTCCTATAGAGTGGGGATTATGTTATAATTATGTTGGAAAACGTTGATATTCTATTTAAGGGGAGAGCGTGAATGATGAAATGGATTTGCGGATTATTAAGTATAGCAGGAGGCGCATTGATAATAGCAGGTGCGTATTTTGCAGGAAATAAGGCGGTTACAGTGATTGGCGGAGCCGATGGACCAACGGCAATATTTATAGCAGGAAAACCGGATCACGTTACTTCCACAGCCATGCTGGTGAGTGGAATCATTATCATTCTGGGAATACTAATTATAATTGTAAAAAATCATTCAAATAAATAGCGGGAAGAAGAGTGAGCACCCTCAATTTTACAAAATTAGAAGACATTTCTAAGAAATATTCTGGAAGTGTCTTTTTTTATTACCGTCGTTATAACTGACTGCTGCAGGACTCCTGGGAAAGAATCATCTGCTTTAGTGCATTTGCAGCAATGCTCGGACATTTGCTGGTATTTTCTACCAGACAGATACTGCGTCTTGGTATCTGCTCCGCCAGAGGAATGGAGAAAACCTCCCCGTTTTCAATGGCTTCCTGGGCAAAATGCTCCGGAATAAAACCGATACCCAGATCATTTTTAATCATAGGCATCAGCTGATTCGTCGAAGCAACTTCTATATCCGGCTTAAAAACCAGATCATATTTTAAGAAAAGGCGTGAGAAAAATTCATAAGTCACGGTATCTTTTCCGAGGCAGACAAAAGGATACTGCAGCAGTTCCGACAGGTGGTGGGGCTTGTCTTTTAAAAAGGAATAATGTTTCCCTCCTATTAATATCTCCTGAAAAGACTTCAGACATGTTTCTTTCAGTGGAAGTTTCACGTTGTAAGGGGTGGTCACTACTGCAAAGTGAACCAGCCGGTTCTTTAATACCTGGATTGCCTGTGGTGTGGTATGGTTAAGAATGCGCAGATGGATACCGGGATGGGTACTGTGGAATGCTGCAAGTATGGGAAGAAGATGGCCGTGCAGAGCCGTATCACTGACACTGATGGTTATCGTGCCTCCGCTTAGGTTTTTGTCGTTGATCAGTTCCAGTTCAGCCGCCCTGAACTGTTCCTGGGCAATCTTCACATGGGAATAGAGCTTCTCCCCTTCAGGCGTCAATGAGATACCACGGTTGGATCTTACGAAAAGTTTACAACCCAACTGATGCTCTAAATTATTAATGAACCGTGAAATATTGGACTGGTTTGCTGAAAGAAGACCAGCTGCCCTGGAAAAACTTTTGCATGTTGCAACATAATAAAAAATTCTGTAATAGTCATACGTGATATCCATACACCCTCCATTTATCCCCTATATAAATATTATATAATTGACATACAATATATATATTTTACATATATTACCAGCTATTATATACTTCTAGATATAAGAAGTAAAGAGATGCACCATTATTTTACCACAAGACCAGCTGTCTCCGGTCTTTCAGTTAACTCACTTCAGATCATATCTGTTTCGCTCCAGAATAAAACCTTCCTTATCCGTTTGTCGTCTCATGAAATACGGTTTTTTTAGCGTATATAAGTTAATAAATTAACAATAAGATTTTGCCAATAATGCTTTTGAGGATTGAGCTATGGCTGATGTAAATTATTAAATTGGGCATTATGCCAAAAATGAACCATAAAAAATCCTATTGTTTATGATAAGTTATTAGTATTTTTAAATATAGAAAAAACGAATTAGAATTAAACATAGAAACAATGTTAAAAAAATCACTATCTAAGGAGATAAAAAAATGAGCCATTTAATTGAATCATTAGTAGAACGTTCCAGAAATGCACAGCAGGTCCTGCGTACCTATGACCAGGAAAAGACAGATGCAATTGTAAAGATGTTTGCAAAAGTTATTTTTGATAATGCAGAGCCGCTGGCAAAGCTTGCTGTTGAGGAAAGCAGGATGGGTGTTTACGAAGACAAGATCACCAAGAATAAAGGAAAATCCAGAATTATCTGGAATGCAGTGAAGGGAAAAAAGTCCATTGGCATTATTGGTACGGATGAGGAAGCCGGACTGATTGAGGTGGCAAAGCCCATGGGGGTTATTGCAGCCGCAACACCGTGCACCAACCCCATCGTGACCCCCATGTGTAATGCCATGTACGCCGTAAAATGTCAGAATACGATTATTATTGCACCTCACCCGCGCAGTAAGAAATGTGCGATGGCAGTTGCTGATCTGTATTACAAAGAACTGGACCGCATGGGTGTGCCAAGAGATATTTTCCTGGTAATCGAGGAACCGTCCATTGAACTTACCAACGAACTGATGGCCGCCTGTGATGTTGTACTGGCTACCGGTGGTGCGGGTGTTGTAAAATCCGCTTATTCCAGCGGAAAGCCGAGCTATGGCGTGGGCCCTGGCAATGTACAGGGACTGATTGATGAAGGAATTGATTACAAGGCTGCTGCAGGACGCATGATTGCCAGCCGCATCTTTGACAATGGTATTATCTGTTCCGGAACCCAGACAATCATTGCTCCTGAGAAGGATTACGATACGGTGATAAAGGAGTTTGTATCCCAGGGAGCGTTCTACATAGAGGATAAGGCGGTTGTTGATAAACTGGCAGAAGTGATATTCCCAAGTGGTGTGATTAACAAAAAAGTGGTTGGGCAGTCGGTTCAAACAATAGCAGACCTGGCTGGTATTACCGTTCCCCAGGGTACAAAGGTCATTATTGTAAAACCTGAGAAACACGGAGAAGGAGTTGTATGGAGCAAGGAGAAGATGTGTCCGATGATGGCTGCATACAGCTATCAAACCTGGGAAGAGGCTGTACAGATTGCATATGAAAATCTGGTATATGAAGGGGAAGGGCATTCCGCAGATATCCAGTCCAACGATAAAAAACACATTGAATATGCAGGTGTGAAGCTTCCTGTAAGCCGTGTTGTAGTCAATCAGACCTGTTCCAGCATGGCAGGCGGGGCTTTTGCAAACTCATTGAATCCTACCACCACACTGGGCTGCGGAAGCTGGGGCAACAATGCTATCAGCGAGAATCTGTTCTATACCCATCTGATGAACAAGAGCCGCATTGCTTTTGTAAAAAAGGATTGGAAACAGCCGTCAGATGAAGAAATTTTTGCATAGGAGGGATAGAAATGAAAGAGATTATTTTAAAATCCCAGATTTCATACTATGATACCTGCGCAGAATTTGCCAGAGAATTCAACCTTGGCAGCGGTGATCTCATATTGACTAATGAATACATATATAAACCATATTTCGGAAATCTTGAGCTGAATGTCCATACCATATTTCAGGAAGCATACGGGACAGGAGAGCCCACTGATGTCATGGTGGATGCGATCCTTGAAGCGGCAGCCAAAACAGACTGCAAACGGATTATTGCAATTGGAGGCGGTACTGTAATTGATATTGCCAAGGTAATGGCGGTGTCCGAAGGGGAACCCCTTGACTCCCTTTACGCTGCACCTGATAAGATCCGGAAGAAACGTGAACTTGTCATCCTGCCTACAACCTGCGGAACGGGAAGTGAGGTCACGAATATTTCCATTATCAACCGGACCAGGCTGGGGACAAAGGTAGGACTTGTGTCACCTCATATGTATGCAGATGAAGCGGTTCTGGTGCCGGAACTTTTAAATGGACTGCCATTTGCCGTGTTTGCCACCAGTTCCATAGACGCTCTGGTTCATGCTGTGGAGTCCAGCCTGTCTCCAAAGGCTACACCGTTTACAAAGCTGTTTGGTTATAAGGCCATTGAGATGATTATCAGGGGATATCAGGAGATTGGAGCAAAAGGGCCGGAGGCAAGACTTCCGCTTATGAAGGATTTCCTTATCGCAAGCAATTATGCAGGTATCGCATTCGGAACAGCCGGGTGTGCAGCAGTCCATGCCACCAGTTATCCGTTAGGAGGCACCTACCATGTGGCTCATGGGGAGAGCAACTATGCCATGTTTACAGGGGTACTTAAAAATTACATGGAAATCAGGCAGGATGGAGAGATTGCAGTGATGAACCGGTGTCTTGTAAAACTGCTGGGGTGCTCTGAATCAGAAGTTTATGAAAAGCTAGATGAGCTGCTTGGCACAATTCTTCCTAAGAAGTCGCTGCGTGAATATGGCGTGAAACAGGAGGAGCTTGCACTATTTACAAAGAGTGTTATGGAACAGCAGGCACGTCTCATGGCAAATAACTTTGTGCCCCTTAATGAGGAACGGGTGCTTAAGATTTATCAGGAGCTGTATTGAAAAGGAGAAGAAGATTATGGCATTAATGACTGGTGAAGAATATGTGGAAAGTATGCGGAATTTGAAACTTAATATTTATATGTTTGGGGAGAAGATTGACAACCCGATTGATCATCCGATTTTAAGACCATCCCTTAATTCTGTAAAGGCGACCTATGATCTGGCGCAGATGCCGGAATACGAGGATTTAATGACCGTAACTCTGGAGGATGGACGTAAAATCAACAGATTTGCCAATATTCACAGAAGTACGGATGATTTGATTAAAAAGGTTAAAATGCAAAGACTCTGCGGACAGAAGACAGCTGCCTGTTTCCAGCGCTGCGTGGGAATGGATGCGTTTAACGCCGAATGGTCAACCACCTATGAAATCGATGAAAAATACGGCACCAGCTACCATGAGAATTTTAAAAAGTATCTCCGTATGGTTCAGGATAAAGATTTAACGGTAGATGGAGCAATGACGGATCCCAAGGGCGACCGGGGGCTGGCACCTCATGCGCAGCCAGATCCTGATATGTATTTAAGAGTGGTGGAGCGCAGAGATGACGGAATCGTAGTCAGAGGCGCAAAAGCACATCAGACAGGGATTATCAACTCACAGGAAGTAATTGTCATGCCTACCGTAGCCATGGGACCAGATGATAAGGATTATGCAGTATCCTTTGCAGTTCCTGTGGATGCAGAGGGAATCGTAATGATTATCGGAAGGCAGTCCTGCGATACCAGAAAGCTGGAAGGATCACAGATGGATGTGGGTAACAGCGAATTTGGAGGCGTAGAGGCACTGGTTGTATTTGATGATGTATTTGTTCCCAATGACCGCATTTTCCTCAATGGAGAATTTGAATTTGCCGGTATGCTGGTAGAGCGGTTCGCGGGATATCACAGACAGTCCTACGGCGGCTGCAAGGTGGGAGTGGGTGATGTTTTAATTGGTGCGGCAGCACTGGCAGCGGATTATAACGGCGTACCCAAAGCTTCCCATATTAAGGATAAACTGATAGAAATGACCCATTTAAACGAGACACTTTACTGCTGTGGTATCGCATGTTCCGCAGAAGGGACTCCCACCGATTCCGGTAATTACATAATAGACCTGTTACTGGCCAATGTATGTAAGCAGAATGTGACCAGATATCCATATGAGATTGCACGCCTGGCAGAGGATATTGCAGGTGGGCTTATGGTGACCGCGCCGTCTGAGAAGGATTTAAACGATCCGGTTGTAGGGGGCTATGTGGAGAAATATTTAAAGGGAATTGAAGGTGTGTCAACGGAAAACCGTCTCAGGATTCTGCGTTTAATCGAAAATCTGACACTTGGAACTGCTGCAGTGGGCTACAGGACAGAATCACTTCATGGAGCCGGCTCGCCACAGGCGCAGAGGATCATGATCTCCCGTCAGGGCAATATTGGAAGAAAGAAAGAGCTTGCAAAGGCAATTGCAAAAATAAAGGATTAAATATGGCCATTTTAGACCTAAGAGGGAGGTTAAACACAGGTATGAATTGGAGAGAGATATATACTTCAAAATTAAAGCCGTTAAAAGAGGCTGTTAAGGTAGTAAAATCCGGTGACAAAGTGGTGATTGGCCATGCGGTAGGTGAACCCATTAAGCTGGTGGATGCAATGACCCAGTATGCGGTGCAGGCTGATCTAAGAGATATCGAGATTTACCAGCAGGTGGATATGGGGCATTCCCTCTATGCACAGCCCGGTATGGAGAAACATTTCAGGGAAAACAGTCTGTTTCTCGGAGCAAAGACCAGGGACTGTGTCAACAGCGGGAGGGGAGATTTCACTCCATGCTATTTTTACCAGACACCGGAGTTTTACCGCAGCACAAAAAAGCCGGATGTGGTTTTCGTAACCTTATCCCTGCCGGATGAGCATGGATACTGCAGTTTTGGTGTGTCCTGTGACTATACAAAACCGGCAGCAGAAGTAGAGGGCGCTAAGGTAGTTGCCGCAGTAAATCCCAATATGCCGAGAACTCTGGGGGACAGCTTTATCCATGTATCAGACATCGATGTGATAGTAGAGGATGATACCCCCATACCAGAGCTTGCTCTTCCGAAAATCGGGGATGTGGAGATGGCAATCGGGGAACATATAGCTTCCATGGTAAATGATGGGGACTGTCTGCAGCTGGGAATCGGAGCAATTCCGGATGCAGTGCTTAAATTCCTTGATAATAAGAAAGATCTGGGTATTCATTCAGAAATGATATCAGACGGTGTCATTGATTTATATGAAAAAGGTGTTATCAACTGCGCTGCAAAGAATTTTAATAGAGGAAAGATTGTTGTGTCCTTCCTTATGGGAAGCCGCAGACTGTATGATTTTGCGGATGATAATCCCAGTGTATTCATGGCACCGGTGGACTATGTTAATCATCCCATCATAATAGGCCAGAATGATAATATGGTATCCATCAACTCTTCGGTTGAGGTGAACCTGATGGGAGAAGCGTGCTCCGAGGCCATGGGCTTAAAACAGTTTTCCGGAATCGGCGGGCAGGTGGATTTTATCAGGGGAGCTTCTTTCTCAAAAGGCGGCAGATCCATCCTTGCATTCCCTTCCACTGCTAAAAAGGGAACGGTATCCAGGATTGTGCCATATCTGACCCAGGGAGGAACAGTAACCACCTCCAGAAATGATGTTGACTATATTGTTACGGAGCATGGAATTGCTAAGATGAAAGGCAATACGCTCAGGGAGCGGGCAAGACAGCTGATCCGCATTGCAGCGCCGCAGTTTCGGGATGAACTTGCAGAAGAATTCGAGAGACGTTTTGCCGAAAAATATAAGGAGGTTTAGCGTATGAACTGGAGAGAAATTTACGCTTCAAAATTGAAAACTCCTCAGGAGGCTGTAAAAGTAATCCATTCAGGAGATACGGTTCTGATCGGCCATGCAGCTGCGGAACCGGATGGGCTTGTGAATGCAATGGTGGATTATGCAGTGGAACAGGATTTAAGGGATATACATATTGTCCAGCAGCATGACATGGGAGCCTGCAAATTTTTTCAGCCGGGTCTGGAAAAGCATTTTAAATACTCCTCCCTGTTTATAGGGGCGCGCAGCAGGAATTACGTTGCAGAAGGAAAAGGAGATTTTGTTCCTGTATTCTTTAACCGCATACCAGACTATGTAACAAATATGGAACCGGCACAGGTATTCCTTGTAACATTGTCAGAACCGGATGAGCATGGTTATTGCAGCTATGGATTGTCCTGTGATTTTGCTAAGGAAGCAGGGGAGCACCCCGGAACAAAGGTTATCGGTGCAGTAAATCCCAACATGCCGAGGGTGATGGGGGATAATTTCATCCATGTCAGCAATCTGGAAGCAATTGTAGAGAGCAATGAACCAATCCACGAACATGGACGCCCGGTAATCGGAGAAGTGGAGGAGAAAATAGGCGCTAATATAGCGGGGCTGGTACATGACGGGGACTGCCTGCAGCTTGGAATCGGTGCAATCCCCGATGCAGTGCTTAAATTTCTGGGTGACAAGAAGGATTTGGGAATCCATTCTGAGATGATTTCCGACGGGTTGATGGACCTGTATGAGACGGGAGCAATCACCGGGAAAAGGAAAAATATTGATAAAGGAAGAATGGTCATTACCTTTATGATGGGGACAAAGCAGCTGTATGAATTTGTCAACGATAATCCGGCTATCTGCATGAAACCGGTAAGTTATGTCAATGACCCGTTCGTCATCAGCCAGAATGACAATGTGGTATCCATTAACTCTGCTCTGCAGACAGATCTGATGGGGCAGGTCTGTGCGGAGACAATCGGACTGAAGCAGTACTCAGCGGTGGGCGGACAGATGGATTTTGTAAGGGGAGCCTCCGCCTCCAAAGGCGGAAGGTCAATCATTGCCTTCGGAGCTACCACCAAGGGAGGGACCATATCTAAGATTGTTCCCTTTCTGACCCAGGGAGCGGCTGTGACTACAAGCAGGAATGATGTGGATTATATTGTAACCGAGTACGGAATCGCACATTTAAAAGGAAAATCCTTGAGGGCAAGGGCTAGGGCTTTAATCAATATCGCAGCGCCTGCGTTTCGGGATGATCTGTCAGAGGAATTCGAGAGGCGTTTTGGGGAAGCACTATAACAAAGTACAAGGGGGTACTATATGAATGTAACAATGATCTCAGATTTGCTGGAAACACTTATGATCATCGGGTTTGGTTTATCCTGGCCGTTTTCCGTTTACAAATCGTATAAATCAAGAACGGCCAAAGGCAAGAGCCTTCAGTTTGAGTTTTTTATATGGCTTGGTTATATCTTTGGCATCGCAAGGAAATTTTTACAATACCACTATGCAGTTTCATATGACTGGCTTTTTCTTCTGTCCTGGTTCTTCTATGTGCTGAATTTTGTTGAGATATCTTTTGATATGTGGCTTTATGCAAGAAATATAAAACTTGATAAGGCAAGAGAGGGAGAAGCTGCCGGCTTATCCTGACATGGCTGTTGTCATAAGCCGGCGCTGCTATGGGGCTAGATCTGATGGTTTAAAATCTTGTGGGCCATATCGATTAATTCAGGATTGATTTCTTCTACAAGAATGACATCATGGATGGAAGGGAAGGCCGACCGGATTTCGGCGGTAATCAGTTCCTCATTGGTACTATGTGCAGCAGGGCAGCCGGAACATTTTCCGGTTAACCTTACTTTTAAAATATGATCCTCCAGGCTTTGTATCATTACATTACCATGATGCTCAGCCAGTGCCGGACGCACGTTTGCATCCAGAATAGCTTCTATTTGTTGAATCGTGGCTTCCATTGTAAACCCTCCTTTGCTTTGTAGTTTAACAGCGGGCAGGCAGTTTGTCAATTGAGGCCATGATATGAAAATTTGATGGATAAACATAAAAAAATGATGAGAAAGAAGTAGTGGTATGACTGCAAATTTTGAACATTACAAAATTTTTTATTATGTAGCAAAGTATAAAAATCTAACCAGGGCTGCCAATGCCCTGGTGACCAGCCAGCCATCAGTGACATACTGCATGCAGAATCTGGAGAATTTACTGGGGTGCAAGCTGTTTATCCGGTCCAGAAAAGGGGTTACACTGACTGCGGAAGGAGAGCTGCTGTACAGCTATGTTGCACCAGCCTGTCAGCAGCTGATACAGGGAGAGGAAAAACTGCGGGAACACCTTGGAGAACAGCATGAGTATATCAACGTGGGCGCGACACAGATGGCTATGCTTTCTTACCTGGTAGCCAGCTTAAAGCAGTTCCAGGAGCAGTATCTTAAAGTAAAATTAAATATCTTCAACTATAATACGCCCCAGACGCTCAATGAGCTGAAAGCCGGAAAGATTGATCTTGCCATTATCACCTCGCCCTTTGACCATGAACAGTCATTAAAGGTGGTGAAGGTTAAGGATTTTAACAGCGTACTGGTGGGCGGTACTATCTACAAAGAGTATCAGGACCGGGTTGTATATCTGGAAGAGGTGGAAAAACTTCCGCTTATAACGATGTCTGAAAATACTACCACATTTCAGTTCTTTCAGGATTTTTACCGGTCCTGCGGCCTGACCATGCACCCTTCCATTGAGGTGGCGTCTATTGATCTTATCCTCCCGATTATTCTTAAGAATCTTGGAATCGGGTTTGTACCAGAGGAGTTTGCACGGCCGCTGGTAGAAAAGGGGGAGATTGTGGAGATCAACCTGTATGAGAAAATTCCCCAGCGGGATATATGTATCGTCAGTGACAGCAAACGGCCGTTGAGTGCGGCTGCAAAAAAGCTGCAGTGTATGCTGGAATCCCAGAATTAGAACAGGGCGGGAGGATTCTATGAGAATAGGTATTAAATTCTGCGGAGGCTGTAATCCTTTCTATGACAGATGCAGCCGGGTCAGCAAATTCAGGGAAGCCAATCCCGGACATGAATATATCATATCAGATACATCGGCTGTATGTGACATCTGGATGGTAGTCTGCGGCTGCAGCCGCAGATGTGCAGATGTGAGCGGTCTTGTAAATTGCACAAAGGTAGTGGTTCTGTGGGATGAGGCTGGTTTTTGCCGTCTGGAACAGGAGATAAAGAGAGAAGCATCTGGCCTCGGGAAAAAGAAGGTTCTCCATCTCCATGAGAAAGCGGTGAGACGGCGGCTGGTGACAAAGGCGGATGTGCAGTGCTTTGCAGAGCTTACAGGCGATGAAAGTCTGCTGCATCTGGATCCTGTTTATGCAGAAATGGCCGGATTTAAATACCCTCCGGTACACGGTATGTTTCTGGATTCTCTTGTATCAGCCGTCATGGGATCACAGCTTCCTGGCAGCGGTACTTTATATATGGAGCATACCTCCAGATTCATCCGTCCGGTTTATCAGGGAGATACCATAGAAATTACGGTTGAATTTATCTCTTATGAAGAACGGGAGGATTGCTATGTGGGAATATTCCGCGGAACCTTAAGGAACCAGAAGGGGGAACGGGTACTGACATCCCGCAGCAGTCAGATGATGAAGAAACACTTATTCATAGCAGACGGGGGAAAGGAAGCAGATAATGACCAATTTAGAAAAATATGACCAGTTGTTTATAAAAGATTTAAGGGTTAAGAAGGAAGATTTAGAGGAGCTTAAGTACAGGGGAATCCGTACATGGGACTCCATGGGACATATGGATCTGGTTACAGACTTAGAAGAGACGTTTGATATTCACCTTAATACAGCAGATGTAATGAATTTTTCCTCTTATGAGAAAGGAAAAGAAGTTCTGAAAAAATATGGTGTGAATATTTAATGTCCAGGACCGGCGGAGTGTTTCATGAAACGGGGAAAATCGACATGAACTATGAAATGATTCTGGCAGGGAAACCATATTCTCTTGGCAGGGTGGAAAAAAGGGAATTGTTCAGTCAATGGCTGACAGAACTGACCGAATACCACAGACAGCACTGCCTGCCCTATGAAAAGCTGTTAAAAGCCCTGAAAGTTCCTTCAGGCAAAAATATGGAGGAAGAGGAGATCCCCATGCTGCCAATCGGCCTGTTTAAGAACATGGAACTGATGAGCGTTCCTCCAACTGATGTATTTAAGACAATGACCTCTTCCGGAACTACCGGACAGGAAGTATCAAAGATTTTTCTGGATACGGATACGGCAGGATACCAGCAGCATGCTCTGGCCAGCATAGGGGCGGATTTCTTTGGAGAGGAACGGCTTCCTTTTCTTGTAATCGACAGTCCGGATGTGCTTAAAAGCAGGGAACTGTTCTCTGCAAGAGGTGCCGGGATACTGGGGTTTTCTATTTTTTCTTCCAGGATATGCTATGCGCTTACCAGTGACATGGAATTGGATATGGAGGCTGTGGAAGCATTCCTTAAACGGTATAAAGACAAAAAAATTCTGGTGTTTGGTTTTACATACATAATCTGGAAGTACTTTTACAAGGCTCTTGCCATACAGGGGAAGAAGCTGGAACTTAAGAATGGGATTCTTATCCATGGAGGAGGCTGGAAGAAACTCATAAGCCAGTCGGTTTCCCAGGAAGAGTTTAAAATGCGGATCTGTTCGGTGACAGGAATAAGCCATATCCATAATTATTATGGAATGGCAGAACAGACAGGCTGCATTTACATGGAATGTCCATGCGGGAATCTTCATGCCAGTGTATATTCAGATATTATAACAAGAAGAACGGTTGATTTTACTCCTTGTGAATTCGGGGAAAAAGGAATCATCCAGGTTTTATCCCCCCTGCCCCGGTCCTATCCGGGACACTCCATTCTTACCGAGGATGAGGGGATTATCATAGGGGAGGATGATTGTCTGTGCGGTCGTCTGGGAAAATATTTTAAAGTGACGGGGAGAATCAAACAGGCCCAGGTCAGGGGGTGCAGTGATACGTATGAAGGATGATACCGTGATTCTGGCAGGGGTAAGAAACGTGGAGACAAAACCATCAGAACCTTTTAACAGACCGGTACTGGAGTTTCTGGACCAGCTGTCCTGTGAAATACGCAGGGAGAGAAAACAGTATGAACAGCTTGCTGCCTTTGGATTCTGGTGCCGCAGATCTCATTTGGAAGAATTTAAGAAACGGTATTTGGATGGGCGGCCTCGTCTGGGGCGGGGAATTATTTTTCATATACCAGCCTCCAATGTTCCGGTATTGTTTGGATACAGCCTTGTCATGGGATTGCTGGCAGGCAACAGCTGCTCCGTCCGTATCTCATCCAAAAGCCAGGAACAGGATAAAATCCTGTGCCATATTTTGGAGCGTCTTCTTAAACGGCCTGAATACAGGGGGATGAGGAGGCGGATCTGTGTCTTTTCCAGTCAGAGGGAATCCCTGACAGTCAGAGAGATGCTTTCAGGCTGTGCGGGCTGTGTGGTCTGGGGAAGTGACCTTACCATAGCTAAAATCAGGTCTGTGCCCATAAGAGCGGATGCAGTGCAGCTGAATTTTCCGGAACGGTATTCCATATGCATACTGAATCCCGTGCGGATAGGCTCTATGACGGAAGATGAGTTAAAGAATCTGGCTCACCGGTTTTATAATGACACCTATCTCCTGGACCAGAATGCCTGCTCCAGCCCCCGGTTTATTATATGGGATCAGGCGCAGGAATCAGAAGAAACAGAAAAAACAAGAGTGCGCTGGTGGAATGCTGTTGCAGAGGAGGCCCTTTCTTACGACCTGACAGCTCATAAAGCAATGGTCAAATATGAATTGCTGTGCAGGTATGCCATGACACTGGAAGGGGAAATCGGAATCAGGCGTTACAAAAACTGCCTTTACACAATAAGGCTGCCTGACATTTCCTCAGGCCTTGATAAGCTTAGCGGCCTCTTTGGCATGTTTTTTGAATACCAGGGAGAATGGAGGAAAGCCGTCGGCAAACTGGTCTCAAGCCGCTTGCAGACCATTACATACCATGGAATAGAAGAACAGGATTTAGTGGATTTTGTAATAAAGAATCATCTTTTGGGAGTTTACCGAATCGTACCGGTTGGACGGGCGGCGGATATGGATCCCATATGGGATGGGCAGGATTTCATTGCTGTGCTGTCCAGGCAGATTGGAAGGGAGGTATGAGATGATCTTATTTGACAGGGAAAAGTTATATGCGGACAGAATTCTGGCATTGGATGACAAAGGCAGAAGTGTCACATATGGTCAGTTCAATGCTTTTTCCGGAGAACTGTACAGAAAGACCGGAGGGAAAAAGCTGATATTTATCCTCTGTGAAAATACCATAGAATCACTGCTTGGTTATCTTGGCTGTCTGAAAACAGGTATTGTACCTCTGATGCTGGACAGTCATATCCACCCCAGCCTTTTAAATGGTCTCATAAGGGAATATCACCCGGAATTCCTTTATGCGCCGGAAGCCTGTATGGGTAAGATAGAAGACGGCGAAGTGATATGGCATACCGGCGGATACTGTCTTTGCAGGAGAAATGAAAAACTGCCGCCATCCCTGTTTAGCCAGCTGTCCCTTCTCCTGACTACATCAGGAAGCACGGGCAGTCCCAAACTGGTCAGGCAGAGCGGCGATAATATTGATGCCAATGCACAGTCCATTGCCTCCTATCTGGAGATTAATGAAAATGAGCGGCCGGTTACCACGCTGCCCATGAATTATACATACGGGCTGTCCATTATTAACAGTCATGTTTTAATGGGCTGCACACTTTTGCTTACCACCTATGGAGTGCTGGAACCGTCCTTTTGGGAGTTTGCAAGGAAGAATAAGGCTGCGTCATTAGGCGGTGTACCATATACCTATCAGATTTTAAAACGGATTGGGTTTATGGATATGGATCTGCCGGATTTAAAAACTATAACACAGGCAGGCGGCAGGCTGCCGCCCGGTCTGCACAAAGAATTTGCCCTATATGCAAAACGGACTAACAGGAAATTGTTTGTTATGTACGGGCAGACGGAAGCGACGGCGAGAATGGGATATCTTCCAGCCGCAAAATCACTGGAGAAGTGCGGCAGCATGGGAATTGCCATACCTGGCGGCAGATTCTGGCTGGAGGATGAACAGGGCGGTGTAATCACAAAGCCTGACGTATCGGGAGAACTGGTGTATCAGGGGAAGAATGTAGCGCTTGGCTACGCCTGCAGCAAAGACGACCTGATAAAACCGGATGAATGGAAGGGAGTACTGCATACCGGGGATATTGCCAGCAGGGACAGCGACGGGTATTACTATATAACAGGAAGAAAAAAACGCTTTATTAAAGTATCCGGCAGCAGGGTGAATCTGGATGAAGTGGAGCGTCTTTTGAAGGAGCAGTATGAAGGGATTGATTTTGCATGTGTAGGCAGCGATGACAAGCTTGTGATTTTCACAGATCATCTTATACCAGAAGCTGGTGAGGATATTCTGGAATACTTGTACCGCGTAACGGGAATCGGGAGCAGGGCAGCAGCCGTAAAGCGTGTGGATCTGATTCCCAAAAATGAATCTGGAAAAACCCTGTATAAAAAATTGGAAACAACAGCAGATAACAGGGAGTAAGTAAATAACGGCATTTATGCCGGAGTGTAAAAGGAGAAGCAGGATATGGATTTTAGTTTATCAAGAAAACATCTTCTGGCACAATCTCTGTACAGAAGCTTCACTGAAAATGAGGTGAAGCCAATGGCACATGAGGTGGATGAGAAGGAAATATTTCCCAGGGAAACCGTTGAAAAGATGGCCCGATACGGTTTGATGGGAATACCGGTTCCAAAGGAGTATGGCGGGCAGGGCTGTGATGTGCTGTCGTATATCATGTGCGTGGAAGAACTGGCAAAGGCATGCGGAACCACTGCAGTAATCTTATCGGCCCATACCTCCCTGTGTATTGATCCCATTCTTACATATGGGACAGAACAACAGAAGCAAACCTATATACCGGACCTGGCGGCAGGCCGGAAGCTGGGAGCGTTTGCACTGACAGAACCGGGGGCTGGAACGGATGCCCAGGGACAACAGACAAAAGCGTTTCTGGACGGAGAAGAGTGGGTGCTTAACGGCTCCAAGTGCTTTATCACCAATGGAAAGGAAGCGGATGTCTACATCGTCATAGCGGTAACCGGAACCGTTGAAAAAAGAGGAAAAAAATCGAAGGAGATATCAGCTTTTATTGTAGAAAAGGGAACACCTGGCTTCTCGTTTGGAACAAAAGAAAAAAAGATGGGTATCCGCGGCTCTGCGACTTATGAGCTGATATTTGATGAATGCAGGATACCAAAGGAAAACCTTTTGGGAATGAAGGGCAGGGGATTTGGTATTGCCATGCATACACTGGACGGAGGAAGGATCGGCATTGCCGCTCAGGCGCTTGGTCTTGCAGAAGGGGCCTTTGAATCAGCAGTGAAATACGTCAAAGAGAGGAAACAGTTCGGACGTACGCTGGGACAGTTCCAGAATACCCAGTTTCAGCTGGCAGACATGGCAACCAGGATTGAGGCTGCGAAAATGCTTGTATACAAAGCGGCCCTGGCAAAGGAAACCCAGAAGATATACAGTGTGGAAGCTGCAAAGGCCAAATTGTATGCAGCAAAGACTGCCATGGAAGTGACGGAAAAAGCGGTTCAGCTTCACGGCGGTTATGGATATATCCGCGAATATGATGTGGAAAGAATGATGCGGGATGCGAAAATAACGGAGATATACGAGGGAACAAGCGAGGTACAGCTTATGGTGATTTCCAGCGATGTGCTGAAATAAGGAGGATACACAGTGAATATTGTTGTTTGCGTAAAACAGGTGCCTGATACAAAGGGCGGTGTAAAATTTAATCCGGATGGCACCCTCGACAGAAGTGCCATGCTGGCAATTATGAATCCGGATGACAAGGCCGGACTTGAGGCAGCTCTCAAATTAAAAGACCAGTACGGGGCAAAAGTGACCGTAATTACAATGGGTCTTCCAAAAGCAGATGAGGTCTTAAGAGAAGCCCTTGCGATGGGGGCAGACAACGGCATTCTTGTCACAGACCGGGTACTGGGAGGAGCTGATACATGGGCTACATCCTCCACATTGGCAGGAGCGCTTAGAAGACTGGATTATGATCTGATTATCACCGGGCGCCAGGCCATCGACGGTGACACTGCCCAGGTGGGACCGCAGATATCCGAGCATCTTGATATCCCGGTCATATCCTATGTACAGAATTTAAGGATTGATGGAGAATATGTAATTGCAGAGCGCCAGTTTGAAGACCGGTATCATCTGCTCAGGGCGAAGATGCCATGTCTGATTACTGCCCTTTCGGAGCTGAACACTCCCCGGTATATGACGCCTGGAGGCATATTTGATGCCTATGCTGCAGAGATTACCGTGTGGGGAAGGCAGGATTTAAAAGAGGTTGACGACAGCAATCTTGGTCTGAAAGGTTCCCCTACCCAGATCGCAAAGGCATCTGACAAAGTGAGAAAGGGTGCCGGAGAGGTTGTGAATCTGGAGGTGCCGGAGTCTGTTGATTATATTATGAACAAACTTAGAGAAAGACATATCATCTAATATGGAAAGAAAAGTGGTGAATAAAATGGGTTTAGAGGAATATAAGGGTGTATACATATTTGCCCAGCAGGTGGATAATCAGATTAGCAGAATTTCACTTGAGCTGTTAGGCGAAGCAAGGAAACTGGCAAGCCGTTTAGAGACAGATGTGACAGCGGTTCTGTTAGGCTCCGGTATAAGACAGATGGCAGAGGAACTGGCTGAATATGGGGCGGATCATGTAATCGTGGTTGACAATCCGGTCTTAAAGGAGTATATGACAGAACCATATACCCATGCGCTGGCCGGTGTGATAGAGAAATACAAACCGGAGATTGTATTGGTGGGAGCGACTGCAATTGGACGCGATCTGGGACCAAGAGTTTCGGCCAGGGTTGCTACCGGGCTCACTGCAGACTGTACCAAGCTGGAAATCGGGGATTTCCCTCTGAATCCGGTGGCGGGCAGAGAGCAGAAGCACAACCAGCTTTTGATGACCCGCCCGGCCTTTGGAGGCAACACCATAGCCACCATTGCGTGCCCCGGCCACCGTCCCCAGATGGCTACGGTGCGCCCCGGTGTGATGCAGGCGATCACACCCATAAAGGGCAGAAAGGCAGTCGTGGAAGAATTTGATCCTGTATTTACACCCGATTATAAATATGTTGAGATACTGAATATTGTAAAATCGGCAGCGGAGTGTGCCGACATCATGGACGCTAAAATACTGGTGTCAGGCGGAAGGGGCATAGGCGGACCGGAAAATTTTTGTTTACTGGAAGAACTGGCTTGTGCGCTTAATGGTCAGGTCAGTTGTTCCCGTGCGGTTGTAGATGCGGGTTGGAAGCCCAAAGATATGCAGGTAGGACAGACCGGCAAGACTGTAAGGCCAAATGTTTATTTTGCTATTGGTATTTCAGGAGCAATCCAGCATGTGGCGGGTATGGAAGAGTCTGATATTATAATTGCTGTCAATAAGGATGAAACAGCTCCTATTTTTGACGTGGCGGATTATGGGATTGTCGGAGACTGGAAAAAAATTGTACCGGAGCTGATAAAAAAGATTCGAAATGAGAAGACAGATTTTTAAACCGCAAATAGTTATACCATAATCAGGAGAAAATAATTTCCGGGGGAAAGATCATATTTTTGGTCTTTCCCTACTTTTTTTTTCGTTTGGATTGTGCTATATATATTCTATGGGAGGTTTTGTTATGAAACTTTGTATTGGCGATAAGATTACGGTCTGCGAGGAAGATCATGAGAAAAGTTACAGTGTAGAAGAAATAACAGAAGATTATATTAAACTTACGAACAAAGCAGAGCGGGAGACTGATATGCACATATATTCCGCTGATGAAGAAGATAAAAGACTTCTCACACGCCAGGTAGTGAACCGTCTCCATCAGGTGGAAGATATCAGTTACCAGAAAGCCGTGAAAATTCTGGGAATTCTCATGGATGCAGATGATGAGATATAGTATTAACGCGGGTTGTTTTTGGTCTGGTTTTAGGCTATACTAAAATTGTTTTACATTATAATTCAGAAAAGGAAATGATAACAACATGGACATAAAACCAAAGACCAGAACCGTGATTCCACGATACCAGCAGATTGCAATTGAGGTAGCAGCACGTATTGCAAATGGAGAATATGGAGAAGGGGTGAAGATATATGCCCGCTCCTCCCTTGCAAGCCAGTATGGCGTTTCTCCGGAAACTGCCCGCAGGGCCATCTGCATACTCAGTGACTTAGGTATCGTATCATCGGAAAAGGGCAGCGGTATTATCATAAGATCCCAAAAGAAAGCGAAGGATTATATTCAGCAGAACAGTAAGCTGGAGACCATAGACACCATTAAAGAGAATTTAATGAAAAGTGTGGCCCGCCAGAAGAAAGAGATGGATTATTTAAACGAGTGTATGAATGAACTGATTGAAGCTTCCGTACATTTCCGATCCATGAATCCGTTTATGCCGTTTGAGATCCGGATCACGAATGAATGTGTTTACTTAAATAAGACGGTGACAGAGATACAATTCTGGCAGCATACCGGCGCGACTGTGATCGCTGTCAGCAGGAAGGATCTGGTGATGAAATCACCCGGACCCTATGTTGCACTGACGGAAGGAGATACCATTTATTTCATCGCGCAGGATGATACAGCAGACCGCGTAAAGGAATTTTTATATCCTGAAAATCAATTTAATAAATAAAACAATAAGGCCGCAGGATACGGATGAGATCCTGCGGCCTTGCTATATTTTGGAAGTAAAATGTTAAGAATGTTGACAGATTTTAATAATTATGTTATATTTTTAAAGGTGACAACTTACAATTGTAGGCAAGTTGTTTGTTCGGTCTAGTTCACAACAGACTAACATTATAGTTGAAACGCAGCTGAAATCCACATTCTTTTTATCTTTTACAAATCAAAAATTTCCTTGAATTATGTAATCTAAAGTTATGGGATATTACAACAGTGCTAAATTTGTTTTGTTTTTTATACAAAAAAATGAGCACACTAAGATAAAAGAATGTTAATCATTCAGCATGCCTGTTTTTGTTAAAATAAAAAGGAAGGTAAGTATATGACCAAATTAGAAGTGAAAAATCTATACAAGATATTTGGTGCAACACCCAACCGGGTAATGGAACGGTTAAAAAAAGGCCAGTCTAAAAAAGAGATATTAAAAGAAACTGATCACGGGATTGGTGTTAACAACGCAAGCTTTGCAGTGGAAGAGGGAGAGATCTTTGTTGTTATGGGTTTGTCCGGAAGTGGAAAGTCAACGTTAATCAGATGTCTCAACCGTCTCATTGAACCCACCAGCGGGGAAGTCTTTATTGACAATCAGAATATCATGCAATGTGACAAAGCACAGTTAAGAGAAGTAAGAAGAAAAAAAATAGGTATGGTTTTCCAGAATTTTGCGCTGCTGCCTCACCGCAGTATTGAAGAAAATGTGGCGTTTGGTCTGGAGATACAAAACCAAAAGCTAGATGACCGTATGAAAAAAGCTCACGAAGCACTGGAACTGGTTGGCTTAAAGGGTTATGAAAAATCCATGCCGTCAGAGCTCAGCGGCGGTATGCAGCAGCGAGTCGGTCTTGCAAGAGCTTTGGCCACCAACCCTGATATCTTACTGATGGATGAGGCATTCAGTGCCCTGGACCCCCTGATCAGAAAAGAAATGCAGGATGAATTGCTTTCTCTTCAGTCTAAGATGCAGAAAACAATTATTTTTATCACCCATGACCTGGATGAAGCATTAAAAATCGGTGACAGAATTGCGATTATGAAGGATGGAGAGATTGTTCAGATCGGTACTCCGGAAGAGATATTAAAGAGTCCTGCCAACGATTATGTAAAAGAGTTTGTTCAGGGTGTTAACCGCGTAAAGGTAGTAACAGCCGGCTCCATTATGAAGCCTGCAGACACGCTGGTTTATACCAAGGATGGAGCAAGAGTGGCAGTAAGAAAGATGAAGGATGCCAATATATCCAGTGTTTTTATGGTAGATAAGCAAAAGAAAATAAAGGGTATTATTACGATTGAAGATACGCTTAAGCTGATTAATTCCGGTAAGGATGATTTAAGCGAAATTATCGATCGTGATATCAATGAAGTTTCGCCTGATACTTTAATTGAAGATTTAATACCATTATTCATGAACTCAAAATATCCGGTAGTTGTTACTGATGAAGAACAGACAATTAAGGGAATTATATTTAAAGTCTCCGTACTGGCCGGAATAATGGGAGAGGAGGTAGTAAATGATTAGGCTGCCAATTGGTGTTTATGTAGAAAAAGGTGTTGACTGGCTGACCATTCATTGGTCGTCATTTTTTGTAGGTATTAAAGTCGGCATAGAGTCAATTATCAATGGTTTTGAATTTATATATATTGGAATTCCGTTTGTTATCATGCTGGCATTAATTGCAGCATTGGCTTATGTAACCGCCGGAAAGAGAACTGCAATCTTTTCAGTAGCAGGCTGTTTACTTATTAAAAGCATTGAGCTGTGGGAAATGACCATGAGTACATTTGCTCTTGTTACAACAGCCACTTTGATCGCATTGCTGATCGGAGTACCAATGGGAATTTGGATGTCAAGAAGCGACCGGTTGAATAAATACATGAGACCTGTGCTGGATTTTATGCAGACCATGCCGGCCTTCGTATATCTGATCCCTGCAGTTTACTTTTTTGATCTGGGTCCGGTACCAGGGGCTGTTGCAACAATAATCTTTGCCATGCCGCCCATTGTACGTTTAACAAGCCTGGGAATCAGGCAGGTGCCCGCCGATGTGGTGGAGGCCTCCAGATCCTTTGGAGCAACTCCAAAGCAGATGCTTTTTAAGGTGCAGATTCCGCTGGCTATGCCAACGATTCTGGCAGGTTTAAATCAGACTATCATGTTATCCCTGTCCATGGTTGTTATCTCTGCCATGATTGGTTCAGGCGGTCTTGGTGATGTTGTATTAAAGGGTATATCCCAGATGAAGATTGGTGACGGGTTTGAAGGCGGTCTGGCTGTTGTAATTCTGGCCATGATCCTGGATCGTATTACCCAGAGTATCGGTAAATCAAAAAAGCAAAGAGTTAATAAATAGATTGCTTTTAATTATGAAGAAAGAAAGGAAGATTGAATGAAGAAAATAATAGCATGTGTATTAACACTGGGTTTAGCGGTGAGTATGGTAACTGGTTGTGCTTCTGGCGGCGCGAAGAAAGAGGAAGCAAAAAAGATAAAGATCGGGTATGTAAACTGGTCGGAAGGAATCGCAATGACGAACCTTGCAGCAGCCATACTGGAAGATAAGATGGGGTACGATGTTGATATGGTACTCGCCGATGTAGCTCCTGTATTTACGTCATTGGCAAGCGGAAACACAGATTTGTTTCTGGATACCTGGCTGCCGGTTACACATAAAGAGTATCTGGATAAATACGGAAAAGATATTGTAGATATGGGTGTTGAATATGAAAATGCAAAGATCGGCCTTGTAGTTCCGTCTTATGTTGACATAAACAGCATTGACCAGTTAAACGACAGCAAGGATAAGTTTGGCGGTAAAATTATAGGAATTGATTCCGGAGCTGGAATTATGAAGAAAACAGAAGAAGCGATCGATCAGTATGGCCTGGATTATGAACTGGTCAGCGGAAGCGGTCCTGCCATGACTGCCTCCTTAAAGAAGGCAATTGACAAAAATGAACCAATTGCTGTTACCGGATGGACACCTCACTGGATGTTCGCCCGCTGGGATTTAAAAGTTCTGGAAGATCCAAAAGGGGTCTATGGTGATGCAGAGAATATTCACGTATACAGCCGTAAAGGATTTGATAAAGATATGCCGGATGCAGCTGCATTTATCAAAAATTTCAAATTATCGGATGAAGTATTATCTGATCTGATGGCTAAGATTGAAGACAGCAAGGAAGACCCCATTGAGACAGCTAAAAAATGGATGAATGAGAATGAAGATCAGGTCAATACATGGTTAGGTAAGTAAGGGGTGTTTTATGTTATTCGCCGCACTGTTCTTTATCTTTTTATCAATTGTTTTCAGCTGTCAGCGGGTACGCTGGCTGCTGGCCGGAGAAGCAGATCTGTCACAGAAGGAAAAGCGGATCAGCTCTCTGTTCGGACATTATTTAAGAGGAGATGCAGTTCTGCTGCTTCTGCTGTGGGGATTAAAGACCTATTCCATTCCTTATCTGTATCAGGGGGCCGGAATTTTGTTTTTAGCCATCACAGGTCTATTCCTTATTAATATGGGAATGATATTAAAAATTCAATTATAATTCGAGAAGGCTGCGTAAGGAAGGAAACTTCCTTATTGCAGTCTTTTTAAATTAACTGGAAATATTTAGAAAATTATAAGAATTTTAATATTTAATTCATTATAACACAACGTTATAATAGGATAGAGACAGAGAATGATATGGAGGGTTTGGGAATGAAGTGGTTTAAGAAAAAAGTAGAAGAAGAGGTACAGACGGCAGAAGCCGGACCTATGAATGATGATGTCTTTGAAAAGGAACTGGAGCATCTGATGTCTGAAGAGCATGGAAAAAAGAAGAAGAAAAAGTTATTTAAGAAAAAATGGAGCAGGAAAAAGAAGATCATAGTTGGTTCTGTAGCTGCCATACTATTCCTTTTTATTGCATTTCGCAGTGCAGCAGGCGGGAAAAGTGCAGTGATGCCGGTTACGGTGACACCCTTAAAAAAGGGTGAGGTTACGGAAAGTCTTTCTGTAAGCGGACCCGTTCAGGGAACAGACAGTGTGGAGGTTGTGTCTAATTTACATGCTGAAATCCTGGATCTTCCGGTAAAAGAAGGTGACAGGGTAGAGAAGGGACAGCTGCTGGCAACTCTTGATGATAAAGATGCAAAAAAAGAAGTTGATATCGCCCAGAATGCTTACGATCTGGCAGTCAGTACATACAACGATAAGCAGTTAGAAGCAGAAAACGGATATGCTAAGGCGAAACAGGACTATGAGACGGCCAAGGCGAATTACAACAGAACCCTCACTTTATACCAGGGAGGCAGCGCAACAGCGGTTGAGCTGGAAGGCGTTACCAACACCATGAATGATGCGGCAAGGGAGATAACTACCTATACTCTGAAGGATGGAAAACCGGTTGCCAATGAATCTTACTCCCTGCAGATTGAGAAGGAAGCATTTGAACTGCAGCAGAAAAAAGAAGCGCTGGAAAATACGAAAGTCATAAGCCCGATCTCAGGAACGGTAGTCCGGGTGAACTGTAAGGTGGGACGTTTTGCAGATAAAACAGATGATGACAAACCCATGTTCATTATCAATAATCTGGATGTTCTGGAGATGAAAATTAATGTCAGCGAGTATTCCATTGGCAAGGTAAAGGTAGGTCAGCCGGTTGAGATAAGTGCCGACATCTTAAATGGTGATACAGTAACAGGAGAAGTAACTGCGATATCTCCTACCGGTGAGGAAAAGGGAGGCGGCTCCACAGAACGGGTCATTCCTACAACCATCCGCATTATTGACCAGAATTCAAAACTGATTGCAGGGATTACGGCAAAAGCCAAAATTGAACTGCAAAAAGCAGAAGATGCATGGGTGGTTCCTATTTCCGCGCTGATCCAGAATCCGGATGGAAGCATGGCAGTTGCGTCTGTTGTCAATAACACAGTGAAATATATTCCTGTAAAAACAGGGGTAGAAAGTGACATCGAGGTGGAGATTATACCGGAAGATGAGAGTGCATTATCAGAAGGTCTCCAGCTGATTGAGGCTCCTTCCTCCATGATCTCAGATGGAATGGCGGTACACGTGCTTCCGTCTCAGTCGTAAGGGGGATTTAGTATGTGGAAAAAGAAAGAAGTGGTCCCTGACTATATCACCCAAAATGTCAGCGAGGATCTGATTAAACTGGTTGATATGGTAAAGATCTATGATACCGGTTCCATTAAGGTCCTGGGATTAAAACGGGTGAACTTAACAATTAAACGGGGCGAGTTTGTTGCCATCATGGGGCAGTCCGGATCTGGAAAATCCACACTGATGAATATTCTTGGCTGTCTGGACCGGCCGACCATGGGGCATTATTATCTGGATGGCATTGATACTGCGGATATGCCGTCTGATGATTTGTCTGCGATCCGAAACCGGAAAATCGGCTTTGTATTCCAGTCGTTTAATCTCATATCCAGAACATCTGCGTTAAAGAATGTGGAGCTTCCCATGACTTATGCCCATATTTCAAAAAAGTCGAGAGAAAAAAGGGCGTTGGAGCTTTTAGAGCGTGTAGGCCTGGGAACCAGATATGAACATATGCCCAATGAGCTTTCCGGAGGCCAGAGACAGAGAGTCGCAATTGCCAGAGCTCTTGCCAATGAGCCGCCTCTGATTCTTGCAGATGAGCCTACCGGTAATTTAGACTCTGCCTCCTCCGTGGAAATTATGGAATTATTTTCTAAACTTCATAACGAAGGGGCAACCGTTGTTTTAGTTACTCACGAAGAAGACATCGCAGCGTTTACCAACCGGATAATCCGTTTTAAGGATGGAGAGCTGGTCAGCGATACTCCTAATATTCCGGTATCTGCGGGTGGAGAAGGAAATTCAGAGTTTCAGAACGGGGAAGCATTATGCTGATAGAAAATATGAGTATGGCAATGCATGCCATAAAAGCCAATAAAATGCGTTCATTTCTTACGATGCTGGGCATCATTATCGGTATAGGTTCAGTGATTGCCATTGTATCGGTGGGTGACAGCATGAGAAATGTATTTAAGGATGCTTATAAAGATGTGGGAGTGAACCGGGCCGCAGTTATGGTATCATGGGAAGTAGAGGATTTCCGTTATTCGGATTATTTTGACAGAGATGAGCTTGACCGTATAAAAGAGGTCTTTCATGATAAGATACAGTATATTGACACCAATTCAAGTGCTGAAGCAGAAGCTGTGAACCGCTTAAAAAAGGTGAAGTTCGAGTTTCAGGGAGTGGATTATAATTTTACGGACGTTCAGCCGCAGAATATTATTTACGGCAGATTTATAAATGAATCTGATGTGAAAAAAGCAGCGAACCACGTAGTGCTGGAAGACAAGGGCGCGGTAAAGTTATTTGGTACTGCGGACTGTGTAGGGCGTACCTTCCGAATGACGGTCAATAAGGATACTCAGGACTACACCGTAGTAGGCGTATATCACAAAGATCTGTCACCAATGGCCGCCATGCTTTTGGGGAATGGGCAGACCCAGGCAGGATTCATCCCCGATACCGTTGTCAGTAAGAAAGGCAGCAGATTCCGGGTATTGAACCTTTATGTCCGTGACGGAGTGGATATGAAGGAGTTTCAGCCGGAGATAACCAGGTATGTTGCAAAAATAAAGGGCCGCAAAGAATCAGAAATTATGGTTAATACAGTAAAAGAAGAGATGGGAAGCATGGATACCACTCTTTCTGCCATGTCGGCAGCTGTAGGAGGAATTGCTGCAATCTCTCTGCTTGTAGGCGGAATCGGAATCATGAACATCATGATGGTTTCTGTGACAGAGCGTACCAGAGAGATTGGAATCAGAAAAGCACTTGGCGCAAGGACAAAGGATATTATGATTCAGTTCTTAACGGAATCAGCACTGATGTCCGCATGCGGCGGTATCATTGGTATCATCCTTGGTGTTACAATTGTAATGATTGGAGGGGCGGTTTTAAAAACGGCAGTAATCGTAAGACCCTCAGTGGTTGTTCTGGCAGTTGGGTTTTCCGGAATGGTGGGAATATTTTTCGGGATTTATCCGGCTTCGAAAGCAGCAAAGTCAGACCCGATAGAAGCTTTGAGGTATGAATAGGAGGAAGCATGCTGTTTGAAAATATGACTATGGCGGTTCATGCCATAAAAGCGAACAAAATGAGGTCTCTTCTTACCATGCTTGGAATTATTATTGGTATCGGGTCAGTCATTGCCATTGTATCCATTGGTGATACCATGAGGTTTATGGTATCTGATCTGTATAAGGATGTGGGAACAACTCTGGCTTATGTCTATGTCTGGCCCACCGACGGCGGTGAGATGAGAGACAGTGATTATTTCAGTGTGGATGATATAGATCGGATTAAGGAAGTTTTCGGAGATGAGATCAGTTATATAGACAGTAGTTCCCAGCAGAATGTAGAAGCTGTTTTTGGCAGAAATAAGGTGCAGTTTCAACTGGAAGGAATCAGAGCCAATTATCCTGACGTTCATAAGATCAATATTATATATGGCAGGAATTTAAATGAGGCAGATATTAAAGGAAGAAAAAATCATGTGGTTTTAGAGGCACAGGGAGCAAAAGAGCTTTTCGGCACCGAAGATGCCGTAGGAAAATCGCTGCGGATGACGATATACGGTGATACGGATTATTACGACGTGGTAGGTGTGTACCGGAAAGAGAAAAATCCGTATCAGGCACTGTTTGGCGGCTCCGGAGAGAAAAAAGAGGGTTATATGCCGGAGACACTGTTAGTCTGGCCCAACGACTCGATTTACAACATCAGAGTATACGCAAAAGAAGGAACCAATATGGATTCATTTTCTGAACGTTTTACAAAATATATCGCAAATAGTAAGAACCGGAAAAAGGAAGATGTTACGTTTTATTCTGTATCCAGTGAAATGGGAAACGTTGATCGGGTTATGGGCGGATTGTCTGCTGCCGTAGGTGGAATTGCAGCGATTTCACTTCTTGTTGGAGGCATCGGAATCATGAATATCATGTTGGTATCCGTAACAGAACGAACGCGGGAAATCGGCATCCGCAAGGCTCTTGGAGCAAAAACCCGGGATGTAATGATTCAGTTTCTGACTGAATCAGCCATTCTTTCAGCAATGGGGGGAATTATAGGTGTTTTAACCGGGGCCGGGCTGGTCCTTCTTGGAGGTACACTTCTTGGGATGCCGGTTGTAATTAAGCCGCTGGTAATTATCGTGGCTGTTGGATTCTCTGCACTGGTTGGTGTGTTTTTTGGCATATATCCGGCTTCAAAAGCAGCGGGAAAAGATCCAATTGATGCCTTGAGGTATGAGTAAAAGCGCAGCAGCATTGCTGTGCTTTTTTTACTCAAAAATAAAAAATTCCTTAATAGGCTCGCAAAGTAACATGTTCTATGCTATAATAAGGTGATATCTTATGGTATAGTGAGGAGACCATATGCTGAGTGAAGAAAAAATAAAAATCATGACGAATCTCGCGATGTTTGAGAAAAAGGAAGGAAAACGGATTTTTCCGATCAACCGGTACTTTAAAAGTGACTACGTCAGCAGCAAGCTGTTCCGCTCCTTTTTCAGCTATACGTTTAGCTTTCTTGCATGCCTCCTGTTATGGGGACTGTATTATATGGAGCGCTGGCTGAATACCATGGATCTAAAGAGTCTGACTGATACCGGAATAAAGGTTGGCATTGTCTACGCAGCCGGTCTTGCGGTTTATCTGGTTATCAGCATCTCTATATATATGAAGCGTTACGAGTACGCCAGCCGTGGGATCAAGGTTTATATGGCAAAATTAAAGAGGCTGGACAAGCGATATGACGGAAACACCAGATCAATAAAAAGAATAAAAGGAGGGCGTACATCATGATGGGCCTTCTTGTCTTAAGAGAACGACTAAAAGAGTTTTATGCAAGGTATGGAATCTATATCACTCCTGTTATTAAATTTATATTCAGTTTTCTGGCTTTTTCTCTGATGAACAAGAATATTGGATTTATGACGAAACTGACAGAACCGCTTATTCCGCTGGTTCTGGCTTTGGTCTGCTCTTTTCTGCCTTATGGAGCAATTTCCTTTCTTGCAGCCAGTTTTATGCTTGCTCATCTGTCAGGAATTTCGCTGGAAGTTACCCTGGTTATGGCAGTGTTTATCCTTGTGGTTGGCCTGCTGTATTATGGTTTTCAGCCAGGTGACAGCTATCTTCTGATATTGACACCGGTCTTTTTCCTTTTGAAGATCCCCTATGCAATCCCTTTGATTGTGGGCCTTTCCGGAGGAATTGTTTCTGTAATACCGGTGGGATGCGGCGTATTTATCTATTATACGCTCCTGTATGTGAAACAGAATGCCGGAGTGTTGACCAATGATTTGGCTGCAGATGAGATGCAGAAGTTTATGCAGCTGATGAAGAGCCTGCTTGCAAACAAACTTATGTTAATTATGGTGCTGGCATTTACTCTGGCGCTTTTAATTGTGGTGATTATACGTGGGCTTTCCATAGATTATTCCTGGATTATAGCCATCATTGCAGGTACCATTGCCCAGCTTAGTGTTATTTTCATTGGTGACATTACAGCGGATGTATCGGTATCTGTCCTGGAACTTTTTGGAGGAGTCCTTGTTTCCGTTGTACTTGCAGGAATCTACACTTTTTTTGTGTTTACAGTGGATTATTCGCGGACGGAGTACGTACAGTTTGAAGATGATGACTATTATTATTACGTCAAGGCAGTTCCCAAGCTGACAGTCAGCACCCCTGATGTAAAAGTTCAGAAAATTAATGCCAGAAAACTCCAGAGACCGCAAAGGTAAGAAGAACAAATAGGGAGGTGGATGACTTGGCAAATTTTTTAGATAATATGTATTCCTGGGTATCGTTCCTTCCCAGAATATCAAAAACGAATCTGGTTGAGATTGTTATCATAGCAGTTTTGCTCTATGAGCTTCTTGCATGGATTATGAATACGAGAGCCTGGACACTGCTCAAAGGTATTATTGTAATCTTTGTTTTCTATCTCTTTGCTTATGTTTTCCGCTTGGATAATATTTTTTGGATTCTCAATAAGATCGCTGCTCCGGCAGTGACCATGGTGATTGTAATCTTCCAGCCGGAGCTGCGAAAAGCACTGGAGCAGCTGGGCAGCAAGAATCCATTCACAGGGATCCTTACCTTTGACGATGGGAGAGATAATTCAAGATTTACCGATAAGACGATTAATGAACTGGTAAAAGCCACCTTTGAGATGGCAAAGGTAAAGACGGGAGCGCTCATTGTGGTAGAACGGAGTGATTCCTTAAAAGAGATTGAAAGGACTGGGATAGAAGTGGGCGGAATTGTAAGCAGCCAGCTTCTGATCAATATTTTTGAGCATAATACCCCTCTCCATGACGGAGCAGTGGTAATTCGCGGAAACCGGGTAGCAGCAGCCACCTGTTATCTGCCCCTGTCCGATAATATGACCATTAGTAAGGACCTGGGAACCAGACACAGGGCTGCAGTCGGAGTAAGTGAGGTCAGTGACAGCATAACCATCGTGGTTTCTGAAGAAACCGGAAGGGTGACGGTTGCACTGGAAGGAGGGTTAAAGCGCATTGCAGATGCAGACATGCTGAGAACCGTTCTGGCCGGTGTAAAGCAGGCCGGAGAGGAAGGAAGCAGATTCAGGATTTTGAAGGGAAGGCGTAAGAATGAAGGAAAAGCTCTTAAATAACCTTGGACTGAAAATTGCGTCTCTGGTGCTTGCTTTTGGAGTGTGGATGGCGATTGTTAATATATCCAATCCTGTTATTGGCGACTCCCAGCTTGTTCCGGTTGAGGTTCGCAATGAGGAGGCTCTAAAGGCAGCAAACTTAACCTATGAAATCGACGGCAAGGACATGGTGGCAGTCTACTACCAGGTGAGAACCAGAGACCGGTCTTTAATAAAGGCATCAGACTTTCATGCATATGTGGATTTGAAAGATTACAATGTAACAGGTGCAGTTCCTGTTACAGTGGAGATAAATAAAGATAAGGAAGGTCTGGTAAAAAGCGATACCGTTACGGCAAAACCTATGGTGATGCGGATCATTGCGGAGCAGCTCCAGACAAAACGATTTGATCTGCAGGTTGATACCAAGGGAAAAGCCAAGGAGGGCTACCAGACTGGAACCATTAATCTGGATCCGGATCATGTCACAGTGGAAGGACCGGAATCGTCAGTGGGACAGATCAATCATATGGGAGTGGTAATTACGATTCCCGAGAATGCGAGTTCCGATATCAGTGCAACAGCTGAGCCGCTGTTTTATGATGCAAACGGTAATAAGCTGATCTTGCCTGATAAAGTGACAGTGAATAAGTCACAAATTAATTATTATGTACAGATACTGAAAGCAAAGAACCTTCCCCTTAATTTTGAAGTTACGGGTCAGGTTGCAAAGGGTTACCGCTATACCGGTCTGGAGGCAGATGTAAAATCGGTTGCTGTTGCGGGAACTAAATCTGTGCTTGCTTCGTTGACGTCCATCGATGTATCATCAGATAAGCTGAATATAGACGGAGCCACAAAAGATAAGATAGTACGGCTGGATTTAAGCCAGTATCTGCCGCCGAATACCACCATTGCAGGTGATGAATATAAAGACGTATCCGTGAAGCTGAAAGTGGAGCCGCTGACCACCCGGGTATTTACCCTTCAGTTAAACAACCTCGATAAGAAGGGGATGTCTGCGGATTACAGTTATAGTTTTGACAAGCAGACCTGTGATGTTACTGTAAAAGGACTGAAGGAAGATTTAGATGCATTAAAAGAAGAAAGTCTTAATGCTGTTCTTGATGTTTCCGATCTGAATCCCGGCACATATCCCGGAATGCTTCATTTTGAAGTGGCAGAAGGATTTGAAGTCACCGTGTATACACCGTTCAATGTTACGGTAGCAAAAGAAGACACGGTTTCGTCAGAAGCGGAAAGCACTACTGTGTCTGAGACAACAGAAAGTTCTGCACAGTAAAAGACTGGTCATTCAGATGATCAGCATGTAAAAAGTTTGGAGGAAATTCAGTATGGTCAGTGCTAATGTTGTTATAAAGAATCCTACCGGTCTGCACTTGAGGCCGGCGGGGATTCTTTGTAGGGAAGCCATGAACTTTAATTCAACAGTGAGTTTTCGTTTTAAGAACACCACTGCCAATGCCAAAAGTGTACTTAGTGTGTTGGGTGCCTGCGTAAAAAGCGGCGATGAAATCACCTTTGTCTGTGAGGGAGCAGACGAAGAGGAAGCTCTGGCGACCATGATCAAGGCTGTTGAGGGGGGCCTTGGTGAATAGATTTTTTCATTTTAATTAATAAGGAGGACTTTATGTTTAAAGGAACAAGCGCATCTGCGGGAGTTGGAATTGGGAAGGCCATCATCGTAGAAGAGACAGAACTGAAGATTAAGAAAGACACAATCACAGATGTGGATGCGGAAAAAGCCCGTTTTCAGAAGGCTTTAAACCAGACCATGGAGGAAACCGATGCTCTGGCAAAAGATCTTGCCACAAGAGTCGGAGAAAAGGAAGCTGAGATTCTTAATGGACATCTGCTGCTGCTTTCTGACCCCATGCTGGTCGGTGAAATCGAAAATACCATCTCCGGTGAGGCGGTTAACAGTGAATATGCTATAGAGACCGTATGCAATACGTATGCTGATATGTTTGCCTCCATGGGAGATGAACTGATGCAGCAGCGGGCTACGGATATGCGTGATATTAAAACCCGTATGCAGAAGATTCTTCTGGGAGTCAGTTCCGTGGACATCGGATCTCTTCCTGCAGGAAGTATCCTGGTTGCAAGGGACTTAACACCGTCTATGACAGCAGGAATCAATCCTATAAACGTAACCGGTATCGTAACCGAGCTGGGCGGTAAGACATCACACAGCGCCATTCTTGCCAGAGCCTTAGAAATCCCTGCAGTGGTTGCAGTGGATGGCTTCATGAGCCAGATCTCAGATGGTACACAACTGATACTGGATGGATCCGAGGGAGTGGTTTTTGCAGACCCGGATCAGGCAGTAAGGGAAGAATACACAGCGAAACGAGATGCGTTCTTAAAAGAAAAGAAGGAACTGGAGCAATACATCGGAAAGCCAACTGTCACCAAAGATGGTGTAACCATCGAACTGGTTGCCAATATCGGTAAGCCTGAAGATGTGGAGAAGGTTCTTCAATATGACGGAGAAGGCATTGGTCTGTTCCGGACGGAATTTCTTTTTATGGATCGTTCAAGCATGCCGACGGAAGACGAACAGTTTGAGGCTTACCGCAAGGTAGCGGCTGCCATGAATGGGAAACCGGTTATTATCCGTACTCTGGATATCGGCGGAGACAAAGAGATCCCTTATATGGGCCTTGAAAAGGACGAGAATCCGTTCCTTGGATATCGCGCCATCCGATTCTGCCTGGACCGGAAGGAAGATGTATACCGTCCTCAGATTCGTGCACTTTTAAGAGCCAGTGCATTTGGCAATATCCGGATTATGGTACCTATGGTAACCTGTCTGGAAGAGTATCGGGAAGCGAAAGCTTTCGTAGATGAGATTAAGAAAGAACTGGATGAGAAATCCATTGCTTATAAAAAAGATATCCAGGTTGGAATTATGGTGGAAACAGCAGCAGCCTCCCTGATGGCAGATGTATTTGCCAAAGAGGTTGATTTCTTCAGTATCGGAACCAACGATCTGACACAGTACACCATGTCTGTAGACCGGGGCAACGACAAGGTATCCTATCTTTACTCACCGCTTAATCCGGCTGTCTTAAGAAGCATCCGCCATGTGATTGAATGCGGAAGAAAAGAAGGAATAATGGTAGGTATGTGCGGAGAAGCCGCAAGCGATCCAATGTTAATACCGCTTCTTCTTGCGTTTGGTTTAAATGAGTTCAGTATGAGTGCATCTGCAATCTTAAATGCGAGAAAGCTGATTACAGGTTACAGCACACAGGAGCTTAAGGAAGTTGCCGATACGGCCATGTCCTTTGCAACTGTAAAAGAAGTGGAAGATTATATGAAAGATTTTATCAGCCGTTCATAATAGACTGATGATAGAAAGAATGCAGCTGTTGCCATGAAGGCGGCTGCATTTTTTCAAAAAAAGGGTAAAAGGTGATTATTTACAAAAGGGGATATGTTACAATGAGCGTTTATCTGATCAGTTATGCAGCATCTTATCTATTTGCAAGAGCCGGTTATTACTGGCTTTCCGGATTGATTCTCGTGCTTGCAGCACTCTTTCTCTACTGGTGCGATTACCGGAGAACGGAGAATATCATTCATTTACGGGGATTATTTTCCTTATTCTGGGTAGGAGGACAGGGAATTGCATGCTTAAAGCTGTCAGAACTGTCATCCGACTGGAGTATCATTACCTGGCTTTGCTTTCTGCTGGCATACTTAGGTTTCTGGGGGACGTATGAGTTTCTGATCAGAACGCAGGGAGCGTCAGGAGGACAGCGGTCCAGCTGGTTCAGCTTTAAGGGATATGAAAAACCGCTTTTTCTGGCGATGCTTATCACTACGGTACTGTCTTTGGCGGCATTCCTTACAGAGGCGGCGATTCTTGGATTTATTCCGTTTTTTATCAAGGGAATGCCTCATGCATATTCTACGTTTCACATCACAGGGCTCCATTATTTCACTGTATCCTGTGTTCTGGTACCCGCTCTTTCCGTGCTGTATTTCACCATTGAACAGGGAAGGAATGGGATCAGGCTGGTCCTGGCAGTGCTTATGGATCTCATTGCCTGTGTGATTCCGGTTCTATGTGTATCCCGCTTTCAGCTGATTCTGGCCGTAGGTCTGGCTATTCTCACCTATATTGCAATGGAGCACAGGCTGAAGATTATATATGGGGCAGGACTTTTAGCCGGTATGATTCCCATCTATGTAATTCTTACCATAGCCAGGGGACATGATGTTACGTATTTAAATGGTATTTTTCAGATGAAATATAGTCAGATGCCGATTTTTATCACGCAGCCTTACATGTATATTGCCAATAATTACGATAATTTCAACTGCCTGGTGGAATGGCTTCCATCTCATACGTTCGGACTTAGAATGCTGTTTCCTTTGTGGGCATTATCCGGACTTAAGTTCCTGGTGCCTGCTTTGGTGGATTTCCCTATTTATGTAACAAAGGAAGAGCTGACAACAGTCACTCTGTTTTATGATTCGTTTTATGATTTTGGCATCATTGGAGTTCTTTTGTTCAGCTGTATCCTGGGAGCCGCTGCATTTTTCCTGATGCGGTTGATAAAGCGGGTAAGAAATCCCATTGGTTATCTGTTTTATGCCCAGTTTGCCATGTATTTGATTCTGTCATTTTTTACAACCTGGTTCAGCAATCCTGCAACCTGGTTTTATTTGGTATTGACTGGCGGCTTATATATTTTCTGTTCCTGGAAGAATAATGGAAGGCATGAATAGTTTTGCGCATGGATCCGGTTTAACGCCGTTTTCATGCGCTTTTTTTATTCAGCTATATAGGAAAGCAGAATGGTGTCCTCTTTTAAGGTTTCAGAGGGAGAGATGCGGAACTTATTTTTGTAAGCTCTTGAAAAGGTGGAATAATTTTTAAATCCGCAGGAGAAGCATACTTCCGTAACCGAATTACCGGTTCTAATGCGTTCTCTTGCAAGTAGAAGCCGTTTTTCTGTAATATAATCGAAGAGTGTATACCCGGTTTCAGCTTTAAAAAGATGCATCAGATGGTAGCGGCTGATGAAAAATGCTTCTGCAATGGAGTCCACTGTCATATCATCCGTCAGATGGCTGTTAATATAATCCATCATGCTTAAGATTCTGGCATCACCGGTGGAAGGGGGCAGATACTGGACCCGGTTTGTCAATGAGGCACGGTTTAACTGGATCATAAATTCCAGAAAGACGACCTGACAGTATAAATCTTTTGCATAGCCGTCGTGGGTGCAGGCATATTCTAAGTTGGCCAGGGTCTGGTACAGGCTGCTTTTCTCCATGGAATGGATCCTCAGAACATGAGAATGGAGCTCTTTGGATTTTTGGAAACATGCACTTAAATCATATGTCTCGGACTGGTATGCATGCAGGAATCCAGGAGAAAGATAGACGATGATTCTCTCGTAAGGAGTATGTGAAGCAATGTCTGGTTTATGTATGTCGTTCTGGTTTACTAAGATGATGTCATACGGCTCAAGGGAATATGCACAGCCTTCAATCCGGTATGTCACAGATCCCTGAATAAAAATAATAATTTTATCAAAATCATGATAATGGTATTCGTAGTTCTGGTTTCCTTCATCGAGAAGATGAAACAGCTTAAAATTGCTGTTTAGATATCCCCGCTTTTCATAGTTATTCATTATGGCTGATTACACCTCCTCTCATTTTTATAATACAACACTTTTTGCAATATATAAAGCATTATATGAATAGAAATGATGGATTGTGCTGCTTATAATAGTAAGTATCAATCAAATAATAATGAAAAGGAATGAACGATGAAAATAGCGGTACTGGCGGGCGGATACAGCCCGGAACGGGAGGTTTCTTTATCATCGGGTGCCATGATTACAAACGCACTGATGGAACAGGGACATGAAGTATGTCTTGTGGATTCCTATCTGGGAATCCCTGATGGGGAAGAGATCCGGTTTGTAAGCCTGAAAGACGGAGAAACATTTACCGGGCATATTGGAAAAAGTGCTCCGGATTTAGAAAAGTTGAAACGGGACGGCAGCCATAACGGGATTCTGGGCAGCCGGGTAATGGAAGCGTGTATGCAGGCGGAGACGGTTTTTCTGGCACTTCACGGAGGAGCAGGTGAAAACGGGCAGATTCAGGCAGTTCTTGACGGATACGGGATCCCATTTACCGGAACCGGATACGAAGGGTGCTTAAAGGCGATGGATAAACACCTGGCAAAGCTTTTGATGAGGGATGCGAATATTCCCACTCCGGACTGGAGACTTTACGAAAAGGGATCATATGCGGAGCCTTTTAAAATCCCCTGTGTTGTTAAACCGTGCGGCTGTGGATCCAGTGTAGGCGTTTCAATCGTTGAATCAGAGGACCAGTGGAAAAAGGCAGTTGAGGCTGCATTTACCTGTGAATCAGCCATACTTGCAGAGGCAAAAATTTCAGGCAGAGAGTTTTCTGTAGGGATTCTGGGAGGGACAGCTCTTCCTGCTATTGAGATCAGACCCAAATGTGGTTTCTATGATTATGAGAATAAATACCAGCCTGGGAAGACAGAGGAAATCTGCCCTGCATCCCTGTCGGAGGGGGAAGCTGGCTATCTGGCTGATCTGGCTTTAAGAGTACATAAAACTCTTGGGCTTGGATATTACTCCAGAGTGGATTTTATGATGGCAGAGGATGGCACCCTATATTGTCTGGAAGCAAATACATTACCGGGAATGACACCTTACAGCTTACTTCCCCAGGAGGCAGCAGCTGCAGGAATATCTTATAATGAACTGTGTGACACGATTGTGAAGCACGGGAAAGGGGTATAAAAATGAACATTACTTTGGAAAAATATCATGGTCTGGGAAACGATTATCTGATTTTTGATCCCAACAAGAATGAATGCCGGCTGACAAAGGAGAATATCAGACTCATCTGTGACCGGAACTTTGGGGTAGGCTCAGACGGCCTTTTGGTAGGCCCCATACTGGGGCAGGATAAGCTGGAAGTAAAGATCTTAAATCCTGACGGAAGTGAAGCAGAGATAAGCGGGAACGGAGTCCGTATATTTGGAAAGTATCTAAAGGATGCCGGTTATGTCCAGAAGAATAAATTCGTAGTCACCACATTAAGCGGAGAACAAACCATTCAGTACTTAAATGAAGAAGGAACCAGAATTAAGGTTTCCATGGGAAAACTCAGTTTTTACAGTGATGAGATTCCTGTTACAGGTCCGAGACGGGAGGTTTTAAATGAAACCATGCTGTTTGGAAGCATTCCATACCGTGTTACCTGTGTAAATATTGGAAATCCTCATTGCGTAATCTGGTTAAATGATATCTCTAAAGATCTGGTATGCCGGATTGGAAAGCATTCTGAAAATGCGGAATATTTCCCGGAAAGGATTAATACCCAGCTTTTAAAAGTGCTGGACCGTACAAATATTGAGATAGAGATCTATGAAAGAGGTGCCGGATATACCCTTGCATCCGGGACCAGCGGTTGTGCAGCTGCAGGAGCTGCATACCGCATGGGACTGACAGATCCTAAGATGTATGTTCATATGCCAGGCGGAGTCCTGGAAGTGGAAATTAAAGAGGATTACAGTGTTCTCATGACAGGAGAAGTCGGTTATGTGGGAAGATTTACATTATCCCATGAATTTGCAGAACAGGTAAAGGCACTGCAGTAAAAGATTGTTTTGGCATGACAGCTATCCGCAGAAAGCTTAAGGAGTAATCCCGCGGCTGATGCGGTGGTAAGTCATGCTTTTTTGTTTTGTCCGGATAAAAATATTTTATTAATAATATAAGTAAATTTCTTTGCATATTAAACCCTGTGATTATCACACTTTCCGGAATTTAAAGCTGGGTCCAGTTCGTTTATCAGTAAAAAATGAATAATTATGATTTGTATATGTATAAAAATTCTATTACGGTATATTGTTAACGTGTTGACGAAAACGGCATTTTCATACTATAATATACCTTAATTTAGTTACTGCATGAAAGATATATTGCAGGAGAGGCGGGAGCTTATGAAGCGTATGTCGTGTGAAAACGGAGAAGCTGGTATTTACATAATTGACCAGAATTACAAGATTGTATATCTCAATGATATGGCAAAATTATATTATCCGAATTTACAGGTAGGAATGTACTGCTATCAGGGAATAGGGGTAAAATCGGCTCCCTGTACGGACTGTCCCTGGCTGGAGGAGACCAGCAGTCCTGTAATTTTTTATAATATGGATTCTCAGGTCTGGATGGCTGTAACATCCGGTCTGATTGACTGGCCGGGCAGTGGAAGCTGCAGACTTATCATGTCCCGGCCTGTGAATGAAAAGAGTAAAAATTTATTCTATCATCTTACCGAATCTACGGTATATGACGGATTGATTGAACTGAATTTGTTTGCGAATACTTATAAGGTCCTGTTTCATGATGACGAAAAGCTGGAGCTGTCTCCTTTAGCGGGCCGGCTGGATCAGATTCTCAAGGAAGCATTGAATATTATGGTTCATCCGGAAGAAAGGCAGAGATTTGAGGAATTTTGGGATATTTCCTCAATGGCTGACCGGCTAAATGAGAGCGGAAGGGTATTAAAGGGTGAGTTTCGAAAAAAGACTCCAGGGGACGGTTATTGCTGGATTAACCTGATACTGGTTCTTTTCCGCTGCGGTGAAGATCAGGATACCATCATTATGTGTTATATCCAGGACATTGATGAGAGAAAGAAAAAGGATGAAGAAGAGGAAAAGCGGCTCAGAGAGATAAGAGAAGAGACGGATTCCATGACCGGTCTTTATCGCTATGGGCCGTTTTTTGATAAGGCTGGCCAGCTGCTTAGGCAAACTGACTGCACCGGGTTTTTTATGGTCGCCATTGATATTGAGCATTTTAAACTTTTTAATGAATGGTATGGGGAAGAAGAAGGGGACCGTTTCTTAATACGAATCGGTGATTACTTAAAAGAGATTCAGAAATTTTATACATCTGTTGCCGGCTATATGGGCGGAGATGATTTTGTTATTCTCATTCCTGATGAGTTATCCGTGCTGGAGGAACTGGAGGATGTAATAAACATATATGCCAAGCAGTATGGCGGCAACGCAGGGTTTATGCCCGCTTTTGGCGTATACCGCGTGGAGGATTTAAGCCTTCCGGTCAGTATGATGTATGACCGGGCGGCCATAGCACTTAATTCTGTTAAAGGGAATTATACAAAGCGGGTGGGCTGGTATGATCCGGGAATGAAGCGCAAGATGGAAAGTGATCAGGTTCTGCTTTCAGAGATTCAGCGTGCTCTTGAGAAAAAGGAATTCATATTTTATGCCCAGCCACAGTGCAATATGCTGACTGGCAAGATTATCGGTCTGGAATCCTTAGTCCGGTGGAAGCACCCAAAGAGAGGTCTTATAGCCCCCGGGGAGTTTATTCCGCTGTTGGAACACAACGGTTTTATTACATATCTGGACGTGTATATCTGGGAGCTTGTGTGCAAACAGCTAAGTGCCTGGAAGAAAGCAGGCCGAAGGCCGATCCCCATATCTGTCAACATGTCACGCATGGATATCTATGCCATTGACGTGGTGGAAAAGTTCAGACAGCTGGTAAGCCGTTATGACATAGATCCGAAATATCTGGAAATTGAGATTACGGAAAGTGCATATGCAGAAGATTACGATTTGATCCGGAAAGTGGTGGAGGATTTGCGCAGGGCCGGCTTCCCTGTGTTTATGGATGATTTTGGCAGCGGATATTCCTCTTTAAACATGTTAAAAGATGTGAATGTGGATGTTATCAAGATTGATACCAAATTCCTGGATATGAATGAAAACAGCAAAGGCAGAGGAATGGGAATTTTGGAGACCATTGTCCGGATGGCCAGAGTCATGCAGTTAAAGGTCATTGCAGAGGGTGTGGAAGAAAAGGAACAGGTGGATTTCCTCATCAACATCGGATGTATTTACGGACAAGGCTTTTATTACCACGAACCACTTCCTGTGGAAGTAATGGAAAAGCTTCTGGAGGAAGATAACAATTTAGATTACCGTGGGATCCAGGCACGGCAGTTAAAGCAGTTAAAACTGGAAGATTTATTTAATGAGAATATCATCAGTGAAGCCATGCTCAATAATATGCTTGGTGCCATCGCCTTATATGAGATCTTTGAGGATCGTTGCGAGATTCTTCGGGTAAATGAGGAATATTACCGGATAACCGGAGACAATCCCATTGATATGGAAGAGCGGAAACGGTACGTGTTAAACAAAGTTTACAGAGACGACATGGACTGGGTGTTAAATATTTTTGAAGAAGCCTACAAAAACCCACTGCAGGGAGCAGAAGGTACATTCCGGCGCTACCGCAACAGCGGAGAACTGATGTGGGTGCATCTGCGTGTATTCTTCTTACGGGAACAGGATGACCACCGCCTTTACTATGGGGCGGTAAGTGACGCAACAGAGCAGATGGAACAGAGGCAGAAGCTGAAAGATTCCCAGAACATGCTAAGAGATGTATTGCAAATTGCAGGAAAGAACATCTCATTTAATAACATTGCAGAAGAGAATCAATGGGCTGCAAGTGCAATTTTTGCCCAGATGGCACCAGGAGGCCTGATCGGAGTTTACTGTGAAAAGGAACTTCCTTTATATTTTGCCAATAATGAGATGCTTCGTATTCTCAATTATGACTCCTATGAGGAATTTGCCAGGGATACGAATGGGCTAGGTCGAAATCTCCTGCATCCGGAAGATTTAAATATGATACAGGGACATATGCTGCGTTTTATGACACCAGGGATGGAATATAACTTCCGCCACCGCATGAAGAAAAGAGATGGAACCTGGCTGTGGATGACAGCAAAAGGCAGGGTAGTACAGGCAGAAGACGGAAGATTTGCAATTGTAAGTGCCTGTATGGATATAAACGATACGGTACTGGCACAGAAGAGGCTTCAGGAAGCCAACAGAACCCTTCGTTTTAAGAATGATGAGCTGGAGTTTTTAAGCTCCGGAATGCTTGGAGGGTATTACCGCTGCAGAAAATCAGAGGATATGGAGTTTTTGTATACCAGTCCGCGCTTCCTTGAAATACTTGGCTACAGCAGTGAGGATCTGGGTGAACTGTTCCAGAACCGGCTTTTAAACATGATACACCCGGGTGATAGGGAAAAAATAAGACTCATGACGGAGACTGTAAGTCCGGCTGAGAGCTTAAAAGGCGTGGAGTACCGGATCCTGACACGCAATGGTTACAAATGGATTCTCTGCCATTCCAGATTATCGGTAAAATCCGGGGACAGCTTTTTTTATGGAGTTATGATGGATATTGAGGAGCTGGGTGAACTGTACAGCCAGGTGGAAGAGTGCAGAACTCCGATGCTGCCTGGAGGTGTAAGATTTTTCCAGAACCGTGAGGCTGCAGTAGGAAGAATGCAGAATTATCTGTCCCGCCACAGATTTTTAACTTCAGGTCTTATGCTGTTCTCGTTCAATCATGATAACATAGATTCTGCCTTGATGGAGTCGGTAAGACCGTCGTTTCTTGAACAGGCATTGTTCATGAAGCGGTTTTTCAGAGAAGAAGACATCATATGCCTTGACGGGGAGTATGAGATTTTGATTTTGTGCCGTAATATCAGAGAAGAAGATATGATCGTAAAATGCAGGCGAATATTAAAGGA
The DNA here is from genome assembly GCF_900205965.1 of Lacrimispora amygdalina. Taxonomy (GTDB): domain Bacteria; phylum Bacillota; class Clostridia; order Lachnospirales; family Lachnospiraceae; genus Lacrimispora; species Lacrimispora amygdalina_A. Next base: position 256,432 of record NZ_OAOF01000004.1, on the reverse strand, counting down.
ATTAAGATATCAGATGATGAGCCGGGTGTCAAAGATGCTGCTGCCTGTAAGGGCAGGGCTGACGGTGATCCGGGTTCAGGATGAAGACTTCGATGAATGTTACGAAAGAGTCAGGGCTTCCCTGAGGAAAACAGATTTAAGTACCGATCAGGAATTGTAAATTAAGAATAGACCTCCATTTTTATATGTGTTATAATCCACGTAAACCATTTCAGGATAAAGGAAGGATTGATGATATGATAGCAGACAAGATGAGACCCCTTGTAGAAAACAATTCCGCCATCCGCGCCATGTTTGAAGAAGGAAAAAAGATGGCTGCACAATTTGGTGCAGAAAATGTTTATGATTTCAGCCTCGGTAATCCCAATGTACCTGCTCCGGAAGCAGTGAAACAGGCAATCATTGATATTATTAACGAAGAAGAATCAACGATGGTTCATGGATATATGAGCAACGCAGGCTTTGAGGATGTCAGAGAAGGCATTGCAAGCTCCATAAACCGGCGTTTCGGGACTCATTTTCGTGGAGACAATCTCCTTATGACTGTAGGTGCAGCCAGCGGTTTGAATGTGATTCTAAAAACTATTCTGGATCCTGGTGACGAAGTAATTGTATTTGCTCCCTATTTTATGGAATATGGTTCTTACGTACGCAATTATGACGGCGTTCTTACTGTGATTCCGCCCAATACAGAAACATTTCAGCCAAACCTTATGGAATTGGAATGCGCAATAACGAAGAAAACCAAGGCTGTGATTATAAATACTCCAAATAATCCCACAGGGGTGGTTTATTCTTCAGAGACCCTTAGGGAGATCGGAGAGATTCTGGAACGAAAAGAGAAAGAATATGGTATATCCATTCTTTTAATTTCAGATGAGCCTTACCGGGAACTGGCCTATGACGGTGTTAAGGTTCCCTATGTGACGCTGTTTTACCGGAATACAGTCGTCTGCTATTCATACAGTAAATCATTGTCTCTTCCAGGGGAGAGAATCGGATACCTGGTAATTCCGGATGAAGTGGAGGATTCTAAGGCTGTGATTGCAGCAGCATCCATCTCCAACCGTGTACTCGGCTGTGTCAATGCCCCGTCGCTGATGCAGAGAGTAATTCTGCGCTGCGTGGATGAAAAGGTAAACTTGTCTGCTTACAACAGAAACCGGGAACTATTATACAACAGCCTGAGAGAATATGGTTTTCAGTGTATTAAACCGGAAGGTGCATTTTATCTGTTCATAAAAACTCCTGAGGATGACCGGAAGTTCTGTGAACGTTGTAAAAAGCATCGTGTTCTTTTGGTTCAGGGAAGTGCCTTTGCCTGTCCCGGCTATGCGCGGATTGCTTATTGCGTATCCTATGAGCAGATTGAGCGCTCTCTGCCGGCCTTTAAACAGATTGCCCGGGAATACGGGCTGACAGCCGGTGAGGAGGACTTAAGATGAAACCATGGCAGACAAATATACGCAGAGTGACACCTTATGTTCCGGGAGAGCAGCCCAAGGGAGAACATCTGATTAAACTGAATACCAACGAGAATCCATATCCTCCCTCCCCTTTCGTTAAAAAGGCCATGGATGAGATGGATTACGGGCTGTTTCGAAAATATCCGGATCCGGCATCCTCTGTTCTGACAGAGGCTCTTTGTGAATATTATCAGATTGGGGAAGATGAGATTTTTGTGGGGGTTGGTTCCGATGATGTGATAGCCATGGCGTTTCTGACTTTTTTTAATTCGCAAAAACCGGTCCTGTTTCCCGATGTGACCTATTCTTTTTATGAGGTATGGGCAGAGCTTTTTCAGATTCCCTATACAACACCTGCACTAGATAAGGACTTCCTTATTAATAAACAAGATTATTACCGGGAAAATGGGGGTATCATATTCCCAAACCCCAATGCGCCCACAGGCGTATTGATGCCATTAAGTGAAGTAGAAGATATTATCGCCCATAATCAGGAATCGGTTGTGATTGTAGATGAGGCTTATATCGACTTTGGTGGAGTCAGTGCGGCAGGGCTGATAAAAAAGTATGAAAATCTTCTTGTAGTTCAGACGTTCAGTAAATCCCGCTCTATGGCGGGAATGCGCATCGGCTATGCCATGGGTAACCGGGAACTGATTCGTGCGTTAAATGATGTGAAATATTCTTATAATTCCTATACCATGAATATGCCTTCCCAGATTTTGGGAGCAGCAGCGGTAAAGGATGACCGTTATTTTAAAGAGACTCTGGATAAAATCATTTCAACAAGGGAGAGTGCGAAGGAACGCCTCAGTAAACTTGGTTTTACATTTCCTGATTCCATGGCAAATTTTATTTTTGCCAGCCATAAGGAGAAGAGTGCAGAGGAGATTTACCTGGCTTTAAAGGAAAAGCAGATCTTTGTCCGTTATTTTAAACAGCCCAGGCTGGATTCGTATTTAAGGATTACCATAGGGACAGATGAAGAGATGAAACAGCTTTATGATTTCCTGGAGAAATTTCTAACATAAAGGTATGGGCTTTTTGGGGTATGGTAAAGGCAGGAGATAAGCATGGATACGGTTAAAAAATATTGCAGGATCATATTAAATATTATAATCCCTATTGTTTTCTTTTATTTCATCTGTGTGTGGGGACCCAGATTACTGAATTTTTTTCTGCCATTCGTAATCGGATGGGTGATTTCAGTAATCGCAAACCCGCTGGTACGTCTGCTGGAAAAACGACTGAGGATTGTGAGAAAGCACAGTTCTGTACTGATTGTGGTAGCAGTACTGGCTTTGATTATTGCGGCTTTTTATTTTCTTATAACCAAGCTGATTTCTGAAGCAGCAGGATTTGTAAAGGACATCCCTTTTTACTATGATTCAGCCTGGGTTGAGGTTCAGAAGATCCTTTTGGCTGCGGAAGATCTGCTGCGCTTTCTTCCTGACGGAATTCAGAGTTCCGTTAATTTGTTTATCACACATATCGGAGAATATTTAAATGTAATGGTGCAGAAAATTGCATCGCCCACATTTATGGCTGCAGGAAATGTAGTAAAAAGCATTCCGGCAGCACTGGTTTACATCGTAGTAACCATATTTTCTTCTTATATCTTTATTGTGGACCGGGATAAGATTCTTACCTTTCTGAGACGGTATCTGCCAAGGGGATTTTCAAGATATTACGATTATCTGAAAAAAGACGTAAAGCATCTGGTGGGAGGTTATTTCCTGGCTCAGTTTAAAATCATGTTTGTCATCGCAGGTGTTTTGGCAGCCGGTTTCCTGGTTCTGGGAGTGAAGTATGCGCTTTTAATAGCAGTGATTATTGCACTGCTGGATTTCCTTCCGATACTTGGAACAGGAACCATCCTGATTCCATGGGCCATTCTTCGGATTGTTTCCGGTGAATATGCCTTTGGAGTGGGGCTGATTGTGATTTACGTTCTGACTCTGGTTTTAAGGCAGATTATACAGCCAAAGATCGTTGGAGATACCATGGGGCTGGACCCGCTGATGACATTATTATTCTTGTATCTGGGCTTTAAAATAAGTGGGATCGCAGGCATGATTCTGGCTGTTCCTATCGGTATGCTGCTGATTAATCTATATAAATTCGGTGCATTTGACCGGTTTCTGTATAGCTTAAAAACCCTGATCCACGATCTTGATGCATTCCGAAAAGAGGATGAAACAGATAAAAAGAAGTAATTGGAGGAAACAATGAAAAAAAACATAAGATTTCGGATTGCCGCGTATCTGGTTGCCTGTCTTATGGCTTCTGAGGCATTTGCAACCCCTTTAGATGGCTTTTCAGCACAAGCCTGGAAATTGGAAAACGGACAATACATCGATGCATCCGGGAATGTTATAACAGGTGCTTTAAAAAAAGGAATAACCGTAACGAAATACCAGAACAGACAGAATGAGGCCAATGGAGGAATCGACTGGAAGCGGGTAGCGGAGGATGGAGTTTCGTTTGCCATGGTGCGGATTGGTTACCTCAATGATATGGACCCTTATTTTAAGGAAAATATGAAGCATGCATCGGAAAACGGGATCAGAACCGGTGTGTTTTTCTATTCCCAGGCTCTTGATACCCAGACTGCAGTGGAAGAAGCTAAGTATGTGCTGCGCCAGATCAGGGATTACCGGATCTCTTACCCCATTGCTTATGACGTAGAATCACAGTATCTTCTTGATAATAAGCTGACCAGACAGCAGATTACGGATAACATTAATGCATTCTGCAAGACAATTGCAGATGCCGGTTACCGCCCAATGGTTTACGCAAACAATAAATGGCTGTCTTTTCATATAGATATGAGCCAGATTCCCTATGATGTCTGGTATGCCAGATACGGAACTGTTAATGATTGCCAGAACAGAACCATCTGGCAGTGCACGGACAAGGGAAGGGTGGAAGGCATTGAAGGTGATGTTACTATTGAATTGTCTTTTGCAGACTACGATTCTCTTATTCCCGGGGATGGCTTTAAAACCATTGACGGTGAGCGGTATTACATGAAAAACTTTGAAAAACAAACCGGCTGGATTCAGGCAGATGGAAAATGGTATTATCTTGATCCGGACGGTAAAGTGATTCATGATCAGACGATGGTGATCGACGGAGTCTCCTATACGTTCGATTCCAAAGGAGAAATTACAAATCAGACAAAATAACGGAGTTATCAGTGAAAACAGAAAACGATTTAAATTCAGATCATATAAAAGGGCTGGTATGGAGGCTTGCGGTTCCCTCCATGCTGGCTCAATTTGTCAGTGTTTTATATAGCATTGTAGACCGCATGTATATAGGGAACATCCCTGAGATTGGGGAATCTGCTCTGGCAGGAGTTGGAATCTGCGGTCCGGTTGTAACCCTGATTTCTTCTGTAGCTTTTTTAGTGGGTGCAGGAGGCGCTCCCCTTATGAGTATCCGGCTGGGAGAAAAAAATAAGAGGGCAGCCAGTCAGATTCTTGCCAATTGTTTTATGTTTTTACTGGTCTTTTCACTCTTCATTATGACGGGATCATTCTTGCTTAAGGACCGTATTCTCCTGTGGTTCGGTGCAGGTGAAACCATATTCCCTTATGCAGACCAATACCTGTCCATATATCTTGCAGGAACCGTATTTACGCTGCTTTGTACAGGTCTGAATCCATTTATTGTATGTCAGGGATATTCTAAAACAGGGATGAAGGCGGTGCTGTGGGGAGCCATAAGCAATATTATCCTGGATCCTCTGTTTATCTTCGGGCTCGGACTGGGGGTAAAAGGAGCTGCCATTGCAACTGTAATATCCCAGCTCATTTCCTGTATTTATGTACTCCGGTTCCTTTTTGGAAAAGTGTTGCCGGTAACGATTGCCTTTGAGGGCTATGACCTGGAAGTTATAAAGAGAATTCTTACGCTTGGCCTTTCTCCCTTTCTTATTATTGCATTTGACAATGTGCTGATTATATCACTGAATAAGGTAATCATGCATTATGGCGGGGAGGGCAGCGCAGAGAGACTTTTAACCTGTATGACCATTGTACAGAGTTTCATGCTGATGGTAACCATGCCCCTGGGCGGCATTACAACAGGAACCCAGACAATCCTTGGCTATAACCTGGGTGCGGGCAGACCGGAGAAGATCAGGCAGGCAGAGCGTTGTATTGCGCTTCTTGCGATTGGATTTACGTCTGTCATGTTCCTGTTTGCCCATACGGTTCCCCAGTTTTTTGTACATATTTTCACACAAGACCAATCCTATGTGGCTGAAACTGTCCGTGGAATAAAGATTTATACCATGGGAATTATCCCGCTGGCACTTCAGTATGTAATTGTAGATGGATTTACAGGTATGGGAGCTGCAAAAGCAGCAATTTCCCTGTCTATGTTCCGAAAAACGATTTTCCTTCTTGGGGCAGCAGCCCTGCCCGCATGGCTGGGTGTCAGTTATGTTTTTTATACGGAACCCATATCAGATTTTATCAGCGTAACTGTGTCCATGCTGGTATTTACAAAATCATTCGGGCGAATTATTAATAACAGGACAGAATTTATTGACATATGACCAAAATGATTCTATGATATCCTTAAGAGCGATTGAATAATAAACAGGAGGTTACGCTATGAAGATTGCGGTTACTTATGACAGAGGAGATGTTTTTCAGCATTTTGGACAAACCACACAGTTTAAAATCTATGAGGTGGAAGATAAAAAAGTGGTATCACAGGAAATCACAGATACCAACGGAGATGGACATGGTGCTCTGGCAGGCTTTTTGACTAATCTGGGTGTAAAAACTCTGATCTGCGGAGGCATTGGCGCAGGAGCAAGAAATGCTTTATCTGATGCAGGTATTAAACTATATCCTGGAGTAGAAGGGAATGCAGATGAGGCAGTGAATTCTCTGCTGTCAGGAAATCTTAAGTTTGATCCGGATACTCTTTGCGATCATCATCATGAGGGAAGCGAAGAGCATGAATGCGGCAATCATGGAGAGTCCTGCGGACACTAGTTCTATAATTGAAAAAAGACAGAGATGGTAATGCATCCGTATCAGCCGTAACAGGTCTGAACGGATGCATTTTATATTGTCAGGAACCGGTGGACTGGTAGTGTCTCAACCCTAAATTCCATAATAGGAATGCTGGGATCAGAAACAGAGCACAGCACAGCGGCAGCAATAGATACCAGGAATTATCTGATTTACCTGTGAGATATAGCAGGGGATAATACTGGAACAAGGCAAAGGGTACCAGATAAGTGCAGATAAAAAGCACATTTTTACCATAAATACCAATGGGATATTTCCCGTATTCCCTTGCTCCGTCTGTAAATACATTCATAAATTCCAGCCCTTCCAGGGTAAAAAAGCATAAGCATGCAAAAATTAAGTAGATGGCAGCAAAGACACAGATTCCTCCAAGAATCATGAGCACTACAAGGAGGCAGCGGAGTGGAGTCCAGACTATGGAGCTGGAAGAAACCCCATAAACCAGCATGACAACAGCCTGAAGAAGGCGGCCGAAGCGGGTTAATTCGATCTTGCTGCACAGAACCAGAAAGAGGCTGTTTATTGGCCGGAGGAGAATACGGTCAAACTCTCCGTTTCCAATAATGGTCTCAAAGGTATCCAGACTCCGGAATATGGTTTCTGCCAGTGTGAAGGCCATTAAAGTTATGGAAAAGCAAAGCAGCACTTCACTGTAAGAAAAGCCCTTTACCTGGTGGAAGCGGGTCATCATAAAGTAAACGCCTAAAAAGATATTAAAGGAGATTAAAAACTGTCCCGTTAAAGTCATGAAAAATGAAACCTTGTGCTGCATCATGCTTTTTAAGTGCATGAGAAAAAAATTAACGTAAAGCCTGATTAAATTCATGAAATCCTCCTTTCAGCCTCCCTGTATGACAATTCGTTTCAGTGCCCGTTTTTCCATAAAACTTCCGATGAGCACAAATGCAAGCAGCCAGAATACCTGTTTTATTAAGCTGCTGTACAGATCAGGTCCTGCTAAATCACCGCCAAAGATCCTGAAAGGCACATTCTGTGCAGAAGCGAAGGGCAGAAGTTCCACTATTATCCGTACCTGTCCGGGAAGAAAGGGAATGGGTATGACAGCGCCGCCTAAAAATTCCGCTAAAGAGGTGATGACCAGTTTCATACCCTGTGAGGATACGGTGTAAAACGCGGACATATATACAATCATGTTGAAAGCCACGATGAGCAGCAGTCCCAGTGTCATGGACAAAAGAGTGATTCCCCAGGTTGTCATATCCCCTGGCAGCGTAAGCCCGTAGGGAGCTGGGAGAAACGAGGAGACAATGAGGATGGGCATACAGCGCAGCACTGCTTTTGAAAGGCGGACTGCCAGTCCCCTTACAAACCACATATGATAAAGGCGGACCGGCCTGCATAACTCATAGGCCACATCTCCGGTTGTAATGGAATTAAAAAGCTCCGATTCCCAGAACCAGACCATATATAATGCCAGAAATGCCTGCTGAAGCCACACATACGTGGAAAGTGCTTCAAAGGTCATGGGGAAGCTTTCCGGAGACGCTTCATAGAAGGCTTTAAATAAAAGGATTTCCATAGCTCCCCATACAAACTGTGTCACCATGCCGGACAGAGCGGCAGTGCGGTACTGAAGTCCCCTGATAAAACGAATGCGGAAAAAAGACCAGTATTTTTTCATCCTGCCCTCCTATATGTGAAATTCCCGGTAAAGGGATGCAACAATCTCATCTAAGGTGGCACATGGTGGTTCACAGCGGGATTTTAAATCTGAAAGAGTTCCGTCCAAAAGCAGCCGTCCTTTTCCGATCAGCAAAACCCTGTCTGCAAGGGCGTCGATGTCCTGCATATCGTGAGTGGTAAGAAGAACCGTGGTTTTATGGATCCGGTTTAATTTTCTGATAAAATCCCGGACTGCAAGCTTGGAAACTGCATCAAGTCCAATGGTGGGCTCATCAAGAAAGAGGATCTTCGGGGTATGGAGAAGAGATGCTGCAATTTCACAGCGCATGCGCTGCCCCAGTGAAAGCTGTCTTGCAGGAGTCTTTATGATCTCTTCTAAAGCAAGAAGCTGGGTGAGTTCTTCCAGGGTAATTAAGTATTGGTGTCTGGGGATGTCGTAGATGTCGCGGAGCAGTTCAAAGGAATCAATAACAGGAACGTCCCACCATAGCTGGGTACGCTGCCCGAACACGACGCCGATGTCCTTTACGTGTTCCTTCCGGTCTTTCCATGGAATCCGGCCATTGATCTGGCAGGTTCCGCTGTCCGGTGTCAGAATTCCGCTAAGAATTTTTATAGTGGAGCTTTTCCCGGCTCCATTGGGACCGATATAACCTACCATCTCTCCGTCTCCTATGTGAAAGGAGATGTCTGAAAGAGCATGGACCGTGTCGGTCTCCTTGTGAAAAAGCGCCTTTACCGCATTGGAAAATCCGGCACTTCTTCTTGCGACTTTAAAAGTCTTGTTCATGTGTTCCACTTGAATCATATAAATTCCTCCTGGCAGTAATATTTGTGAACGTGTCATTCCTGCAGCGGGCAGCTCCTGCCTTAAAGGTAGGTGGTCTGTCATAACTGGTCAGAACGTCCTAATATCTTTCCAAGCGGTCAGTGCAGGCAAAAATGCCAGCACAGCTCTCCGGAATAATGTTCCGGGGACTCTACCGTGGTATCAATATTCTCTTTTCCTGAATTTGAGATGTGTGTTTAGATGTGGAAAAGGACTTATATTCTATCATTGCAGGAAAAAACTGTCAATAGCCTGTCAAAAGGTACTTGACAAATGATATAAAGATGATAATATAAACATATGAACAGATATTCATATAATAATATATAAGGAGGTTCCAGATGGCAGAAGAAGAGAAACGGGTCATTCAGGATGGTGAGTTTGACCAGTGTGATTTTATCTGCGTTCATGAGAATGTTGTGAATCAGGTCCTGAAAGCCATGCCCAAAGAGCAGCAGCTGATGGATCTTGCTGATTTTTTTAAAATATTCGGAGATCCCACAAGAGTCAGAATTCTCTATGTTCTCAGCCAGTCACAGATGTGTGTCTGTGATATTGCAAATCTGCTGCAGATGGGGCAATCGGCGATTTCCCACCAGCTCAGGATATTAAAGCAGATGCGCCTGGTAAAGTTTAAAAGAGAAGGAAAGACGGTTTTCTATTCTCTGGCAGACGGTCATATAGAGACCATCCTGGCTCAGGGTATGGAACACATCAGCGAGTAATAAATCAGCCATTTAAAATAAAAGGAGAAGATGAAAATGAAAAAGATAATTAAATTAGAGGGTCTTTGCTGTGCAAACTGTGCGGCTAAAATTGAAGATGAGGTGAAAAAATTAAGTGGCGTCGAACATGCGTCATTAAGCTTTATGACTCAGAGATTAACCATGGAAGTGGAAGAGGAAAGAGTGGATGAGATTATAGAAGCAGCCAGAAAAACAGCAAATAAAATTGAGCCGGAAGCTGATTTCAAAGTTCTTCGGTAAGCAAAAGGAGCAGTTATGACAAAAAAACAGAAAATTATGGGAATCCGGCTGTTCATCAGTGCGCTGTTTTTTGCTCTTGCCATGGCATTGGAGGGAAGCGTATACGGGTATTGGATCTTATTTATTATCTCTTATCTTGCTGCAGGCTATGATATTCCCTTAAGAGCACTGAGAAATATAAGAAACGGCCAGTTTTTTGATGAAAATTTTCTGATGTCTGTGGCCACCTTCGGAGCCATTGGAATCGGTGCACTGGAAGAAGCTGTCGGCGTTATGCTGTTTTATCAGGTGGGTGAATTATTTAATGATTATGCAGTGAACAGATCGAGAAAATCCATAACAGATCTTATGGATATAAATCCGGAATACGCGAATCTGCTTCGCGATGGAACGGAGGAAAAGGTTGATCCCTATGAAGTGGCCGTTGATGACATCATTATAGTAAAGCCGGGTGAGAAGGTGCCGCTTGACGGAATTGTGGTAAAAGGCAGCAGCAGCCTTGATACCAAGGCTCTGACCGGTGAATCCATGCCTGTGGAGATTAAGGAACAGGAACCGGTTATCAGTGGTTCCATCAATTTAAATGGTGTTCTGGAGGTTCGGGTAACCAGACTGTTTGATGATTCTACCGTAGCCAAAATTCTGGAGCTGGTGGAAAATGCCAGTTCCAGGAAAGCCAGGGCTGAGAATTTCATCACCAGATTTGCTCGGATCTATACTCCTGTTGTCGTAGTGCTTGCTCTTTTGCTTGCCGTGATTCCGCCGCTTTTTACCGGAGACTGGGGAACCTGGATTTACCGTGCATGCAGCTTTTTAGTTGTATCCTGTCCCTGCGCTCTGGTAATATCCGTACCACTTAGCTTCTTTGGAGGATTGGGAGCTGCTTCCGGCCAGGGTATACTTTTAAAGGGCAGCAACTATCTGGAAGCAATGGCTGATCTTGATACAGTGGTATTTGATAAAACAGGAACACTGACTACAGGAAAATTCCAGGTTACCAGTGTGGATCCTCTGACAGGAACGAAGGAGGAGCTTCTTGAACTGGCTGCATATGGGGAGTTTCATTCCAACCACCCAATTGCCCAATCTGTAAAAGAAGCTTATAAGAAACCACTGGATCAGTCAAAAGTAGGTGAAGCGAAAGAGCTTGCAGGACTTGGAGTAAAAACAACCGTTTCTGTACAGAATATGGAACGAGAACTTTATATCGGGAATGCAAGACTCATGGAGCAGCAGAAAATCACGGTAAGCGGAAGCGATCCGGCAGAAGGAACAACGCTTTATATAGCAGACGGGAACACGTATCTTGGTTCTGTGACTATTTCAGATACAATCAGGGAAGACGTGCCTGACGCACTGAAGGGCTTAAGGGCAGCAGGAGTGAAAAAGCTTGTGATGCTTACCGGAGATAAACCGGAAGTAGGAAAGCTTGTAGGTGAGAAGCTTGGGCTTGATGAGGTACATGGTGGTCTTCTTCCTGGCGATAAGGTAGGAAAAGTGGAAGAGCTGCTGGCTAAGAAGCATAAAGATGCAGCGCTGGCATTTGTGGGAGACGGAATCAACGATGCACCGGTTCTTGCCCGTGCAGATGTGGGTATTGCCATGGGTCAGATCGGATCCGATGCAGCTGTTGAAGCCGCTGATGTGGTAATCATGACTGACGAGCTTACCCGGCTGGTTGATACCATACGGATTGCCAGAAAAACCGTTGCCATTGTAAAACAGAATATTATTTTTGCCATAGGCGTGAAGGTGCTGATCTTAATTCTGTCGGCAGCAGGCCTGGCCACAATGTGGGCGGCTGTTTTCGGTGATGTAGGTGTATCCGTACTTGCTATTTTAAATGCGGTCCGGGCACTCCGTTATCAGAACAAAAGTTAAAAAACATTGACAAATTTTTTTCCAGCTGTTATATTTTACACATATGACGGGGTGGTGCGAAGATGGTCCATTGTAGTGAGGCTGTGTTTGCCCACCCTTTTTTCTGGTATTATTTTCTGAAGGAACGACCGTTCCCCATAGAGCAGAGACGCTCCGCAAGGATCGCATAAGTGGCGGAGAGTCCCGATATAGCCGGGGCTCTTTATTCAATCATGAGAAAAGGAGAGTGTTTTATGAGCAAGTATAGCAAAGAAGATATTTTCCGCATTGTGGAAGAAGAAGATGTGGAATTTATCCGTCTTCAGTTTACGGATATATTCGGCATGCTGAAAAATGTGGCAATCACAAAGAATATGTTGGGAAAGGCGCTGGAAAACCGCTGTATGTTTGACGGTTCTTCCATTGAAGGCTTTGTAAGAAGCGAAGAATCTGATATGTATCTGTATCCGGATCTGGATACCTTTGAGATATTTCCATGGCGTCCCCAGCAGGGCAAGGTTGCAAGGCTGATGTGTGATGTCCATTGTCCCGACCAGACTCCTTTTGAAGGAGATCCCAGGTTTGTACTTAAAAAGGTGTTGAAAAAAGCAAGTGATATGGGTTATGTTTTTCATGCAGGTCCGGAATGCGAATTCTTTCTTTTCCATATGGATGAAGAGGGACTTCCTACGACTGAAACCCATGAAATGGCCGGTTATTTCGATGTGGCTCCCATTGACCAGGCGGAGAATGTCCGCAGAGATATGATTCTCACTCTGGAAGAGATGGGATTTATGATTGAAGCATCTCATCACGAGATTGCGCCGGGCCAGCATGAGATTGATTTTCAGTATGCGGAAGGTATGGTGACAGCCGACAATATAATGACATTTAAGATGGCAGTGAAGGCCATTGCCAAGCGCCATGGACTTCACGCTACTTTTATGCCCAAACCAAAAGCGGGAGTCAATGGTTCCGGAATGCACATTAATATGTCCCTTTCGGATCTGGCAGGCAGAAATATGTTTGAAGACAAGGATGATGAGCTGGGGTTAAGCCAGACCGCATATCAGTTTATGGCAGGGATCCTTTACCATATGAAGGGTATGGCAATATTAACCAATCCTCTGGTTAATTCCTATAAACGTCTGATGCCCGGTTATGATGCCCCGGTTTATATCGCATGGTCTGCCAAGTCAAACCGCAGCTCTCTTATTAAAATCCCCTGCGCAAGAGGGGAAAGTACGCGTATTGAACTGCGCAGTCCTGACTCGGCAGTCAACCCTTATCTGGCTCTTGCCGCCTGTCTGGCAGCAGGTCTTGACGGAATTGAAAAGAAGATGACTCCGCCTGAGAATGTGGACTTCAACGGAGGTTCCATGTCTGTGGAGGAGATGGCTTTAAAAGGAATTGAACAGCTTCCGGAAACACTGGGTGAGGCGATTGAGGCATTCCGTAAGGATGCGTTTATGAAGGAAGTACTGGGCGAACACATTCATACCAAATATTTAGAAGCCAAGGATGCCGAATGGAGGATGTTCCGTGCACAGGTAACAGACTGGGAAGTGGAAGAATACTTATACAAGTATTAATAGTTCCTGTACCCTGATACTGTTATCTGGAGGTGAGAGTGTTTGACCAATGTGATTGTAGCATTTTCAAAGGCTGAGGATGCGAAAAATATAAAGAATATATTGATGAAGAACGGTTTTACGGTCTCGGCAGTCTGCACCTCGGGTGCCCAGGCAGTAAACAGCGCGGATGAACTGGGCGGCGGAATTGTAGTCTGCGGCGGCAGATTTGCAGATATGGTGTATCAGGAGATTTATGATTGTCTTCCGAATGGAATGAGGATGCTTTTAGTCGCATCTCCCAGTCAGTGGAGCGGCAGAGCACCGGATGATATAGTCTGTCTTGGGCTGCCGTTAAAGGTTCAGGATCTTTTAAGCACTCTGGAGATGATGATGGAGTCCATGGCAAAAAGGCGGAAAAAATTAAAGAGCCAGCCAAAGGAGAGAAGCAGCGAAGAACTGGAACTGATCAAACAGGCGAAAGAATTGTTGATGGAGCGGAATCATATGACAGAATCGGAAGCACACCGGTATATTCAAAAATGCAGCATGGACAGCGGCACCAACATGGTGGAAACCGCCCAGATGATTATGAGTCTTATTGATATTTAATAGTGGGGGAGTAAGATGAAATTTACTAAAATGCAAGGAATCGGAAACGATTATGTTTATATTAACTGCTTTGAAGAAGCAGTGGAAGATCCTGCACAGCTTTCTATAAAAGTCAGTGACCGTCATTTTGGAATCGGATCAGACGGGCTGATCCTGATCTGCCCATCCAGGGTGGCGGACTGCCGTATGCGTATGTTTAATGCAGACGGGTCAGAAAGTTCCATGTGCGGGAACGGGATCCGCTGCGTGGGAAAATATGTGTTTGATCATCATCTGGTAGACAAGACGGAATTTGATGTGGAAACAGGAGCTGGAATCAAACATTTAAAAGTGACAGAGGAGAATGGTAAAGCAATTCTCTTAACGGTTGATATGGGAATCCCGGAAGTAACCAGCCAGATCCCGGAGCCGATCTGTGTTGATGGAACGGATTATGAATTTATCGGTATTTCTATGGGCAATCCTCATGCGGTTTACTATATGGATGATATTGACAGTCTGGATTTAGAATCCATTGGGCCTGGTTTTGAGAATCATGAGCGTTTTCCGGAGCGTACCAATTCTGAATTTATAGAGGTCATCAGTCCGGAGCACATTCGTATGCGAGTGTGGGAGAGAGGCAGTGGGGAGACGTGGGCGTGCGGAACCGGAGCATGCGCCAGCGCAGTCGCTTCGGCACTTTGCGGACGTACCGGCAATACGGTTTTAGTATCTTTAAAAGGCGGAAACTTAACCATTCACTGGGACAGAGAGGGTAGCGGTCATGTATTTATGACAGGTCCTGCTGTGGAAGTGTTTGAGGGAGAGTTTGACATAAATAATTTTTAAAATCAGGAGGAACTTATGCTTAAGATCAATGAAAACTACTTAAAATTACCTGGAAGTTATCTTTTTTCCACGATTGCAAAAAAGGTAAATGCTTATACAGAGGCAAATCCAGATAAAAAGGTGATTCGTCTTGGAATCGGTGACGTAACACAACCCATTGCGCCGGCTATTATTGAAGAGCTTCACGGAGCGGTTGACGAGATGGGAAAGGCTGAAACATTTCATGGATATGCACCGGATCTTGGTTATGGTTTTTTAAGAGAACTCATAGCCGGCGAGGATTACATTGCAAGAGGATGCCAGATATCGGCGGATGAGATTTTTGTATCCGACGGAGCAAAGAGTGACTGCGGAAATATTCAGGAGATCTTTGATCAAAACTGTAAAATTGCTGTTTGTGATCCGGTATATCCGGTTTATGTGGATTCCAATGTCATGGCAGGAAGAACCGGCGAATATGATGAAGAGACAGGAAAGTGGAGCAATGTCATTTACATGCCATGCACAGCTGAGAATCAGTTTGTTCCCCAGCTGCCTGAGGAGACTCCGGATCTTATTTACTTATGTGTTCCCAATAATCCAACAGGAACCACTCTTACCAGAGACCAGTTAAAGGTATGGGTGGATTATGCCAATAAAACAGGAGCGGTTATTCTTTACGATGCGGCCTATGAAGCTTATATTGCTCAGGATGATGTACCTCACACCATATTTGAGATCGAGGGTGCCAGAACCTGTGCCATCGAGTTCCGTTCCTTCTCAAAGAATGCCGGCTTTACCGGTGTGCGTCTTGGCTTTACCGTAATTCCCAAATCTCTGGAACGGGGCGGAGTCAAACTTCACTCCTTATGGGCAAGACGTCATGGAACAAAGTTTAACGGAGCACCCTATATCATTCAGAAAGCGGCAACAGCGGTTTATTCCAAAGAGGGGAAGGCTCAGTTAAAAGAGCAGGTCGCTTACTACATGAGAAATGCAAGGGTGATTTATGACGGCTTAAAAGGAGCAGGCTGTGAAGTCTACGGCGGTGTAAATGCTCCCTATATCTGGTTAAAGGTGCCGGAAGGCATGACTTCCTGGGATTTCTTTGACCGTCTGTTAGAGGAAGCCAGCGTTGTGGGAACTCCTGGAAGTGGTTTTGGTCCCAGCGGGGAAGGGTACTTCCGGCTTACTGCATTCGGAACCTATGAAAATACAGTGGAAGCCATTGAACGGATTAAAAATATGCCATCCTTAATAAAATAAACGTTGACAAGTATTTAATAATTGGTTATGATATTGATAAGAAAAGATTAATAAGATTTAAGCTTAATTTGTTAGAACAAAAGCGTTCAGTACTTTAGAGGTACTGGCGCTTTTTTTAATTCAAGGAGGAAGATATGGACGATATTGATAAGAAAATAGTGCAGACACTGCAGAAGAACGCCCGGGCATCTTTAAAGAACATAGCAGAAAATACCTTTTTGTCTTCGCCTGCTGTTTCCTCCAGAATTGAAAAGCTGGAGCGGGAAAAAATCATTACCGGATATCACGCATCTGTGGATCCAATGAAGCTGGGATATCACATCATTGCGTTTGTGAATCTGGATGTTTTACCGGTAGATAAAATTCAGTTTTATTCCTATATGGATTCCATACCTAATGTTTTGGAATGCAATTGTGTTACAGGAGATTTTTCCATGCTGATTAAGGTGGCGTTTCAGAGCACCATGGAACTGGATATTTTCATCGGACAGCTTCAGAAGTACGGAAAGACCAGCACCCAGATCGTTTTTTCTACTCCTGTTGGACCAAGAGGTGTGGATGTGATGGCGGAATTAGGAGAAAATGCATAAATCATGGTCTGAAACATGGTACGGAGAACACTTCTTTTACATACGTTATAGAATAGAGGTATGTGAAAGGAGTTTTTCTTTTGGCTGAGAGAAAGATCGTGGTAATAGATGCCGGTCACGGCGGTGCGGACCCGGGTGCAGAATATACTGGGCGGCAGGAAAAAAATGATAACTTAAAACTTGCGCTTGCTGTTGGGAAAATCCTTGCAGAAAACGGAGTTGATGTCAGGTATACAAGAACTGACGATACCTATAATACACCCCTGGAAAAAGCTATGATGGCCAATGATGCAGAAGCAGATCTATTCGTCTCCATTCATCGGAATGCCATGCCGGTTCCTGGCACCGGATCCGGTGTTGAGACCCTTGTTTTTGAAAATAAGGGCGTAGAGGGAATGCTGGCAAAAAATATCGGAGATGGTCTTGGTTCTGTGGGATTTACCAATTTAGGAACGGTGGAACGCCCGGGGCTGGTAGTGCTTAGAAGAACGAAGGTTCCTTCCGTATTGGTGGAGGCTGGATTTATAGATAACGAGGAAGACAATTATATTTTTGACGATCATTTTCAGGAGATCGCACAGGCAATTGCCGATGGTATTTTAAATACCATAAAGCAGCAGGAGGAAAGTCAGACCGAGTATTATCAGATACAGACGGGTGCGTTCCGGGTGCGTTCTTTAGCAGAGAATCAGACCAATATATTGAAATCCCAGGGATTTCCGGCTTTTGTAGTTTATGAAGACGGTTTATACAAGGTTCGTGTAGGCGCATTCCGAAATATGGACAATGCTGTAAAGATGGAGCAGGCTCTCAGACAGCTGGGGCATAACACATTTATGGTAAAACGCCCCGCTGTGTATTGAGTCTGATAAGCGGCCGGAGGGTGCAGGTAAGCAGGCAGCTTCCGGCCGTTTCTTATTTTGACTTGACAAAAGGTCTTATTATATCGTATGGTCTTAATCAGAATGAGTACAGAGGAGAGAATTATGATTAAGGCAGTAATATTTGACATGGATGGTGTTATTATTGACAGTGAAGTAGTCTATCTGGAATATCAGCTGGAATTTGCAAGAACGAAAAATCCCAATGTAGTTCTTAAGGATCTGTTTCCCATGGTTGGTGCTACCAGCCAGGACTGCTGGGAGGTATTGGAGAGAGCGGTTTCCAACGGACAAACCTGGGAGGAACTGAGAATGGAATTCCGGCAGAAAAACATCTATGATGAGATCGATTACCGCAGTATTTACCGCCCGGAGGTAACAGATACATTAATGCAGCTGAAACAGGCCGGTTACCGTCTTGCCCTGGCTTCTTCCACCCATCTGGAGCTGGTGGAGCGGGTTCTTAAGGAAAATGGAATCCGGGATTATTTTGAGGCAGTGGTCAGCGGTGAGCAGTTTAAAAGGAGCAAACCGGATCCGGAAATCTATTTATATACAGCTAAGCAGTTAAACTTAAGCCCCGGGGAATGTCTGGCTGTGGAAGACTCCACCATCGGAATCACGGCTGCACACAGAGCGGGAGTTGTGACTGCTGCAGTTATAGATACAAGATTTGGATTAGATCAGAGTCTTGCAGATTATAAGCTGAATCAGGTAAAAGATGTGTTAGAAGCGGTGAAATTGGCATAGGATTGGATATACGGATTAATGCAGGAGGAATTGCTTGAAGTATATCGGTGAGCTTCTAAAAGGTGTTATTATAGGTGTGGCAAATATACTGCCGGGCATCAGCGGAGGAGTACTGGCCATTACAATGGGAGTCTATGACCAGATCATCCATGCGGTAAACCGGCTGTTTAAGGAGCCGGTAAAAAGTATACGGCTCCTTCTTCCTTACGGAATCGGTGCATTTGCAGGAATTATTTTTTTGTCACTGGTATTTGAATATCTGTTTCATACATATCCCCTTCAGACGAAGCTTTCATTTCTGGGGCTGATCGGAGGAGGTCTACCGGCTCTGGGCCGTAAAGCTTTTACCGGTAAGTACAATGATTTATGGAAAGGACTTGTGACTGCCGGTGTTACCTGCGGGATCGTGATTGTAATTACCTGGGCGGCAGAGTCGGTGATTGCTTCTGGCGGCAACGGAGAGGGCTTTATAATGGCTTCAGGAGCACAATATCTTTCATCTGGCAGATACTGGGTGGTAACTCTGTTCGCAGTGGGCCTTCTGGCAGCTGCTACCATGATTGTGCCGGGAGTAAGCGGGTCAATGA
Organism: Lacrimispora amygdalina; assembly: GCF_900205965.1. Taxonomy (GTDB): domain Bacteria; phylum Bacillota; class Clostridia; order Lachnospirales; family Lachnospiraceae; genus Lacrimispora; species Lacrimispora amygdalina_A. Next base: position 237,529 of record NZ_OAOF01000004.1, on the reverse strand, counting down.
TTATGATGATGCTTGGCTTTTATGAACCGGTGCTGCAGACCAATAATGCATGCATCAGGGCGGCAGGTGCTCTTGATTTTAACGGTCTGATTCAAAATGGGATGGTTCTGCTTCCGTATTTTCTTGGAATGCTGACAGGTATACTATTATTTGCCCGGGTTGTGGAAGGGCTATTGAACCGTTATGAGCACCAGATGTACCGGGTCATTATAGGGCTGGTGATTTCCTCTCCATTTGTAATTTTATGGGATGTGCCCTGGAAAGACGTGGAGATTTATGAACTGCTGGGAGGAATTGCACTGGCACTCTTAGGCTATGTTGCCGCAGATCTGCTGGGAGGTGAGGGCTGAGTGTCAGCCTGAGATAAAACAGAGGGATATGCGGTCTGATACAAATTATGTATCGGACCGCATATCCCTTTTAAACGTTAAGAATATTCAGCAATTCTGGTGATGCCCACATAAATATTTGAGATCTTATACCAGGTTGCAAAATCAATAACTCCTGTGACTGGGAGGTTGAAGATTGACTGGAACTGGCGGACAGCCTCTGCTGTATTTTCCCCATAAACCCCATCCGCTGTTATTCTGGGAATTCTGGTATAAACGCCGGCAATGGTATCAAGCTGTTCCTGTACCTGGCGGACCTTGTCACCCGAAGCTCCCACAGACAATTCATATCCAGGGTAGGAAGAGGGAACCCCCGAGACCTGCTCAGCAGTGTTGATGTACATGTTGCTTCCGTAATAATAGCGGAGAATATCAATGGCAGTATAGCCCTGTTCGCCTAAAGTATTGCTTCCCCATTGTGACATCCATCTTGGACAAGTCACCCGGTTGCCGTCGCAGTATTGGGTCAGAATTGGCTGTTTGATGCCGGGTCTGGATAAGTAACTGTTAAAGATTTCGTCTACAACCTGGGAAATGCTTTCGTAAATATTTCTGCCGTAGATCCATTTATGGTCAAAGGCGGTAGAGGAAGTAATGGTGAAGTCATAACCCTGATTCCGGTACCATTCGGTATAAACCCGGTTTAAGGTAAAACTCATGATAGCCAGAACATTGGCAATGATAGTTTCTCTGGGCCAGGTAGCATAAATTTCACTGGAAGCAACATTTTTAATATAATCGCCATAGGGGACATAATAATTGGTGGCTGTCGGATCTGTTGGGACACCGTCATGGACAATAATTGTCTGGGGAACGACTACCCGGCTTAATACAATCTCGCCGGTTTCTGCAATTGGTTTTACCTCAGCTTCCGCAATTTTAGGAGGATAATCGCCATATAGAGTGTGCTCCCCAATGGTAATTGGGGTAACGGGTGTTATCGCGTCCTGAATGGGAGTCATTTTGACCGGCTGAATGGCTTCCGTCTCAGCAAGGATCTGCGTTCCGTCTATGGCGACGGGTTCAAAGCCCTGGGCAGTGATATACAGAGTATATTCTGAATATGGCTGCACCAGTCCAGGGGATAAGCTTAAGCCTACAGGAGGAGCGGCAAGTTTGACGTTTGCGGACTGACCGGAACTGTCGGTGGTTACCTTTTCGATGATGCTGTTTGGATCTCCTGTGTAGGTGATGGAAATTTCTGCGTCCTGAATGGGATAGTTATTTTCTGAGGAAACCACATCTACCTGAAGTGAGCCGGTTTCAGCTGTTTCCTGGGCAGTGGTCATATATGGATTCATAAATAGCCCCTTTGGGAATGATTATTATTAATATATTAGCTGTCTGGGGCAATGATTACAAAAGCCCCGCATAAAACCGAAAAATCAGTTTTTGCGGGGACTTTTTAAAAGAAAGATGTTTTTGATTCTCCGAACATGGACTCTACGTAGCTTCTCATTTCATTGCGGCTGTCAATCTCTTTTGCACCGTCAATAATTCGGTTTTGCTCTTCCTTGGAGAGTCCGGAAAACTGAATCATAATGTCCGAATGCTGGGCAAGTTCCATGGTAAATCCGATGGGAAGTTCTCTGTTATCAATCATGATTTTATCACCTCAAACATAGTTTGTTCAAAGTATGCGTAAAGTATACGAAAATGCATAATATTAAACGCTTTGCATAAATATACAAAAAAAGCCATTGAAATATCTGAAAAAAGAAAAATGATGCATAAAAAGTAGATGAATAAAATATAAAAAAACAGTTGAAAAATGTCGCAGGATAATGTATAATCTATTCAATTTGGGCTGATACCAGTCAGCTCAGAAAATACCCTTCGGGTATCCCTCTATGTCCAAAAAGCATGGACAATAATTAAGAAACACCCTTCAGGTATCCCTCTATGTCCAAAAAGCATGGACAATAATTAAGAAACACCCTTCGGGTATCCCTCTATGTCCAAAAAGCATGGACAATAATTAAGAAAGGATTGGGACTTTGCGTATGAAAGCTTTTTTAATACTGGAAGACGGCACTGTTTTTACAGGCACGAGCATTGGTTCAACACGGGAAGTGATAAGCGAGATTGTTTTTAATACTTCCATGACGGGTTATTTAGAAGTCCTCACCGACCCCTCCTATGCGGGACAGGCAGTTGTGATGACCTATCCTCTTATTGGTAATTACGGCGTTTGTCAGGAAGATATGGAGTCATGCAAACCTTGGCCGGACGGCTACATTGTCAGAGAATTATCTAGAATCCCCAGCAACTTTAGAAGCGAGGATACCATTCAGCATTTCTTAGAAATAAACGACATTCCAGGTATCAGTGGTATCGATACGAGAGCCCTAACAAAAATCTTAAGAGAAAAAGGTACAATGAACGGCATGATCACAACCCAGGAAGGATTTGATCTTGACGAAGTCATTTCGCGAATGAAAACTTATTCTGTCACAGGCGTTGTGAAGGCAACCACCTGTAAGGAATCTTATGTGCTTCCTGGTGAAGGCAAGCGGGTTGCACTGTTAGATTTAGGTGCCAAGAAGAATATTGCACGGTCCTTAAACGAGAGAGGCTGTGAGGTTACGGTGTATCCGGCAGATACGAAGGCAGAAGTGATACTTGCTTCCAACCCGGATGGAATTATGCTGTCAAATGGCCCTGGAGATCCAAAGGAATGTACAGAGGTCATTGAGGAGATCCGTAAGCTTTATGAATCCGATATCCCTATCTTTGCCATCTGCCTGGGACATCAGCTGATGGCACTGGCCACAGGCGCAGATACCCATAAACTGAAATATGGGCACAGGGGAGGCAATCACCCGGTAAAGGATTTAGAAACCGGAAGGGTTTATATCTCTTCCCAGAACCACGGATATGTGGTGGACGAGGAGACTGTGAATCCGGCAGTGGCAGTTCCTGCATTTGTAAATGTCAACGACGGAACCAACGAAGGTATGAAATATACAGGAAAGAACATATTTACTGTACAGTACCACCCGGAAGCCTGTCCTGGACCACAGGATTCCAGCTACTTATTTGACCGTTTTATAAATATGATGGAGGTGGCAAAGAATGCCTAAGAATCAGGATATCAAAAAAGTACTTGTTCTTGGATCCGGTCCGATTATCATCGGTCAGGCAGCAGAATTTGATTATGCAGGAACACAGGCATGCCGTTCTTTAAAAGAAGAAGGAATTGAAGTTGTTTTATTAAATTCCAATCCTGCAACCATCATGACAGATAAAGATATTGCAGATAAGGTTTATATTGAGCCACTGACCGTAGAAGTCGTGGAGCAGTTGATTTTAAAAGAAAGACCGGACAGCGTGCTTCCCACCCTCGGAGGCCAGGCGGGCTTAAACCTGGCGATGGAGCTTGAGGATAAGGGATTTTTCCAGAAGAACAATGTCCGCCTCATCGGAACTACAGCCCTGACCATAAAAAAGGCAGAAGACCGGGAGATGTTTAAGGAAACCATGGAAAAGATCGGCGAGCCGGTGGCTCCGTCTGATATCGTGGAGAATGTGGAAGACGGTTTAAGGATCGCGGAAGAAATCGGTTACCCCATCGTCCTGCGTCCTGCTTATACAATGGGTGGTTCAGGCGGCGGAATAGCGGAAAATCAGGCCCAGTGCCGTGAGATCCTGGAAAACGGACTCCGCTTATCCCGAGTGGGGCAGGTTCTGGTGGAGCGCTGTATTGCAGGCTGGAAAGAGATTGAGTATGAAGTGATGCGGGACGGCGCAGGCAATGTAATTACTGTCTGCAACATGGAAAACATCGACCCTGTAGGCGTTCATACAGGCGACAGCATCGTAGTGGCTCCCTCCCAGACGCTGGGAGATAAGGAATACCAGATGCTTCGTACCTCTGCATTAAAGATCATCAGTGAGTTAGGCATCACAGGCGGCTGCAACGTTCAGTATGCGCTTCACCCGGAGAGCTTTGAATACTGTGTAATCGAAGTAAATCCACGAGTCAGCCGTTCCTCAGCCCTGGCTTCCAAGGCAACCGGTTATCCCATTGCCAAGGTTGCAGCAAAGATTGCGCTGGGATATACTCTTGATGAGATTAAGAATGCGGTAACCAAGAAAACATATGCGAGCTTCGAGCCTATGCTGGATTACTGCGTGGTTAAGATGCCCCGCCTTCCGTTCGATAAGTTTTTAAGTGCGAAGAGAACGCTCGGCACACAGATGAAGGCAACCGGTGAAGTAATGAGTATCTGCACCAATTTCGAAGGCGGGTTAATGAAAGCCATTCGTTCTCTGGAACAGCATGTGGACAGCTTAATGTCCTATGATTTCACAGGACTTACCGATGACCAGCTGACAGAAACCCTTCATCTGGTAGATGACAGAAGAATCTGGGTGATTGCGGAGGCGTTAAGAAGAGGCTTTGCCTATGAACTCATTCATGACATTACAAAGATAGATGTCTGGTTTATTGATAAGCTGGCGATTCTGGTGGAGATGGAAGAAGCTTTAAAGAAAGGTCCTCTCACAACGGAGCTGCTAAAAGAAGCGAAGAGACTGGAATTCCCGGATACAGTGATTTCAAGGCTGACCGGTATATCTATAGAAGAAATCCATCAGACAAGAAAAGAAAATGGGATAACCGCAGCATTTAAGATGGTAGACACCTGCGCAGCTGAGTTTGCTGCAGAGACGCCGTACTACTACTCCTGCTTTGGAAGTGAGAATGAAGCGGAGGAGACGACAGGAAGAAAAAAGGTTCTTGTATTAGGCTCCGGACCAATCCGGATCGGTCAGGGAATTGAATTTGACTTCTGTTCGGTTCACAGTACCTGGAGTTTCAGTAAGGAAGGCTATGAGACCATTATTGTCAATAACAATCCGGAGACAGTCAGTACAGATTTTGATATAGCGGATAAACTGTACTTTGAACCTTTGACACCAGAAGATGTGGAAAGCATTGTGGATATTGAAAAACCGGACGGAGCAGTGGTGCAGTTCGGCGGCCAGACAGCCATCAAACTGACAGAGGCACTGATGAAGATGGGCGTACCCATTCTGGGCACTGCAGCAGAGGATGTGGATGCGGCAGAAGACCGGGAACTTTTTGATAAGATTCTGGAAGAGTGTCAGATTCCCCGGCCTGCAGGAAAGACGGTATACACAGCAAAAGAGGCCAAGGCAGCGGCAGCGGAGCTGGGGTATCCCGTTCTTGTAAGACCTTCCTACGTTCTGGGAGGACAGGGAATGCAGATTGCCATCTCTGACCAGGATATTGATGAATTTATTGCGATAATTAATCAGATCGCGCAGGAACACCCCATATTGGTAGATAAATATATTGTGGGTAAGGAAATTGAGGTAGATGCCGTCTGTGACGGAGAAGACATTCTCATACCGGGAATCATGGAACATATTGAACGGGCAGGCGTTCACTCCGGTGACAGTATCTCCGTTTATCCTGCCCAGAGCCTGAACGAAGCCATCAAAGACAAGCTTGTGGAATATACCAGAAGACTTGCAAGAGCACTTCATGTAAAGGGAATGATAAATATTCAGTTTATCGTCAGCGGAGAAGATGTCTATGTCATCGAGGTAAATCCCAGGTCTTCCCGTACAGTGCCATATATCAGCAAGGTTACAGGAATCCCCATTGTTCCCCTGGCAACCAGAGTTATCTGCGGACATACCATTAAAGAACTTGGTTATAAGCCGGGACTTCAGCCGGAAGCAGATTACATTGCTGTAAAGATGCCGGTGTTCTCTTTTGAAAAGATACGCGGCGCAGATATCAGCCTGGGACCGGAGATGAAGTCAACAGGAGAGTGTCTGGGTATTGCAAAGACCTTTAATGAGGCACTTTACAAAGCTTTTGCAGGCTCAGGAATCAAGCTTCCAAAGCATAAGAACATGATCATTACGGTAAAGGATTCTGATAAGGAAGAAATTATCAATATCGCACGCAGATTTAAAGATCAGGGTTACAAGATCTTCTCTACGGCCGGTACGGCAAAGGTATTAAATGATAACGGAATCAAAGCTTTCCAGGTACGCAAGCTGGAGCAGGAGTCCCCCAACCTCCTGGATCTGATTCTGGGTCATGAGATAGATCTGGTAATCGATACTCCGCCTCAGGGCGCTGACAGAAGCAAGGATGGTTTTGTAATCCGCAGAAATGCGATCGAAACCGGCGTGACCGTGCTTACGTCTTTGGATACGGCAGCTGCCCTGGTTACCAGTATGGAAAACAGAGCAAAGGAACTCACCCTGATTGACATTGCTTTAGTTAAAAATGTATAAGGAATTACAATATTATGGTGTTTTATATTAATAAACAGGCTGTTGAAATTAAAACCAGATTCGAAAACGCGCCCTTAACATCCCCCAATGAGGCGTGTGCGGCTATGGGAATGCTTTATAAGATCTATGGTCTGCCTGTTCCCGAAAAAAAAGAGATGGTCAGTGACATGAAGAAGGATTTTCATGACGCAGTTGGCGGACTTCCGGTTCCGTCGGAATATGCAGCTAAAATCATAACCCTTCTTGATGAGTATTATAAAGATGACCGGGTAACAGATGAAATCTATGAGCTGTTAAAATACAGCTATGATGAACAGCGGTAAAAGCGGAAAAGTCTACAGTTGATAAATTAAATGCGAAGTATATAATAAGGAAGTGTTTAATAAGCCGGATAATAAAAATCACCTTTCGTTTTTGTTTGAAAGGTGATTTTTATTTGGTTTATAAGCTTACATCTCTTTTTTTACAAACTGCTTGTCAAATTCGGGATTGTAATAATAAAAGTTCTTAGGATTCAGCGTAGTCTTTATTTTTTCCAGTGCTTCGCCGAATCTTTGGAAATGAACCACTTCCCTTGCCCGTAAAAATTTAAGTGGTTCCCGAATATCTGGGTCTGGAATGATACGGATTAAATTATCATAGGTGGTTCTTGCCTTCTGTTCCGCAGCCAGATCTTCTACCAGATCGGTAATGGCATCGCCTTTCGACTGGAATTCACAGGCATTAAAAGGAACTCCTGCAGCAGCTGTTGGCCAGAGTGCTGTGGTATGATCCACATAATAAACATCAAATCCGGCGGTTTTGGCCTGTTCCGCAGTCAGGTTTTTTGTCAGCTGATAAATAATGGAGCAAACCATTTCCAGATGCCCCAGCTCCTCCGTTCCGATATCGGTGAGTAGTCCTCCCACTTCCTTGCATGGCATGGAATACCTTTGGGAAAGATAACGCATGGAAGCTGCCAGCTCTCCATCCGGACCGCCAAACTGGCTGATAATCAGAGAAGCAGTTTTGGGACAGACATTTTTAATATTAACAGGAAATTGAAGCCTTTTTTCATAAGTCCACATCAGAATGCACCTCCTTCCCATGGAAGAGGACCGTCGCACCAGGTAAAATGCCTCTGGTCCGGATATTTAGTCTGGGTTTTTGTTTTGTTGTTGGAATCAGGGCAGATACAGTTCATGGTGAGTGGTTCAAAATTATCTGCATAGGTCTGCAATAGCTGTTTTCTCTGAGTCATTGCATCCTTGAATGCATTCAGCGCATTTTCATCCAGAGGATGGGTGTCCAGATAAAGATTTAAATCATTTACGGTAAAACTGATTTCTGTTATTTGGTTAAATAAACTTTTTTGATCAATCATGGCTGTTCCCCTCCTGTCACATAAAATGGCAGATCCAGGCTGGGAAATATTGTTCCGTGTTTTAAAGCAGTTTTTGGATCAAATGGCTGTTCCCAAGGCTGCATGGGAATGGTTGCAATGGCTAATACTACAGTTTGACTGGGTGTTGCAGTTTCACATTCATTTACAGCTACTGAATTCATATTAACACTCCCTTCTGTTGATGTTTCATTAACTCTTTTTTATTATGGTTCAAATTAAAAAAAATACGATGCAAAAATTATCCCATTTATCCCAATGCGATGTTATTGTAATAAATGGAAAAATGAAATATAATAGAGATAAAGTCAATGAATTGACAGAAAATGTAAAACATTAATGACGGGAGAGCAGAGGATTGAGTGATAAAAAATTTGCAGTATTGATTGATTCGGATAATATATCCGCAAAGTATATTACGTGTATACTGGATGAGATGACCCGATATGGAGTGATTACCTACAAAAGAATTTACGGTGACTGGACAAGCGCCCAGATGGGCAAATGGAAGATGGAGCTGCTTGAGAATTCCATTACACCGATTCAGCAGTTTTCCAATACAGTAGGAAAGAATGCAACCGATTCCGCTCTGATTATCGATGCCATGGATTTGCTTTATACTGATAATGTAGATGGATTCTGTATTGTATCCAGTGACAGTGATTTTACCCGTCTTGCCAGCCGTTTACGGGAATCCGGTAAGGAAGTTATTGGAATGGGAGAGGAAAAGACTCCCAAATCGTTCCGCGCTGCCTGTACTGTTTTTACCAATCTGGAGATTTTGCTGGACCAGGATGAAGAGGGAACCGGAGGCGGAGCCATCGGAAAAGAGGTGATTGAACAGGACATTGCTTCGATTATTCTGGAAAATGAGGACAAGAACAAAGCAACCGGCCTGGGTGAAATCGGGAACCGGCTTGTTAAGAAATATTCGGATTTTGACGTAAGAAATTATGGATACAGCTCTTTATCCAAATTTCTGGAGGAGATGGAAAGCTTTGAACTGAGAAAGACCAGCAATGTGGTTACTGTACGGATCAAGGACAACCGGACCAGAAAACAGGAACTGGACGATTACGCAGTGAAACTGGTAAAAGGAAGCGGAAAGAATGGCATGGAGCTGGCTGCTCTTGGCAATGGCATGCATCGTAAATTTACAGATTTTAAGGTTAAGGATTACGGCTATTCTACATTTTCCAAATTTGTACACAGCATTTCACAGCTGGAGGTCCGGGAGAATAAAAATAACAGTAAATCCGTTTATATAAAATAATAAACAGGCTGTGACAGGGTGGCTTTGCGCTCCCGTCACAGCCTGTATGATTCTGTACGAAATCACCAGATTCCAAGTACCTTCTGCAGGGTAAGGCTCACGGCGGTAATTCCTGCCCAACAGCTAAAACCCAGGATGATCGGTTTTTTCCCCGTTTTCAGAAGATGGGGCAGATTTGTATTGGTACCGATGGCAGCCATGGCAAGTATAATAAAAAATTTGCTTAATTCCCTGATCTGGCCGGTAATGGAATGAGGAAGGGAAAAGAGAGTGGTAATAATGGAGGCCAGCAGAAAATACAGTACGAAAAAAGGAAATATCTTAGCAAGCCCTGTTTTCTGCCCGGAACCATTTCGTTCTTTTCTGGTCCTGTGAAAGGCCAGAAACAGAGTTATGGGTATAATGGCAAGTGTACGTGTCAGTTTCACGATGGTTGCAGCCTCCAGTGTATTGCTTTTGTAGATTCCATCCCAGGCAGATGCGGCCGCAGTAACGGAAGAAGTATCATTAATGGCAGTTCCTGCAAACAGTCCGAAGCCTTCATTGGTAAGACCAAGTGCGCTGCCAAAAGCAGGAAATAAAAGGGCAGCAGCAATGTTAAATAAGAAAATAACGGAAATTGCCTGAGCAATTTCGTGATCGTCGGCATCAATGACAGGTGCTGCTGCGGCAATTGCGGAGCCCCCGCAGATGGATGATCCGATTCCGATTAAAATGGCGCTTTTTTCAGGAACCTTTAACTTGTGAAACAGAACATAGGCGATCACAAGGGAGACTGTAATGGTGGAGGCGATAATGGGCAGGGATTGTCTGCCTTTTTGCAGCACCGTGGATAAATTCATGCCAAAGCCCAGTAAAATCACGGCATACTGAAGAATTTTTTTGGAAGTAAAGGTGACACCTGGCCGGAACTTCTCCTTTCCGGTGATAAAAGGCGCGGTTCCCATACCAAGAAGTATGGCAAAAACCGGTCCTCCCACAACAGGAACCAGTTTTCCAAGAAACCATGCGGGGATGGCAATCATCAGGCACACAAGCAGACCTGGAACATATTTTTTCATAAGTGAATTCCTCCTTTTCAATCTGAAGCAATTATAAAGGAGAAGTACAATAAAATAAAATTATAAATATTTATTAAATGATAAATATATGTTATGATTTAGCTAATACTACCGAGGAGGATACAAGATGCTGGATTTTCGTATGGATACGTTTCTTGCTGTCTGCAAACATATGAATTTTACAAAAGCTGCAGGAGAACTGAATATCACCCAGCCTGCAGTATCCCATCACATCAGACATCTGGAAGAGGAGTACAAAGTCCGCCTGTTTGAGTACAGCGGGAAGAAGATCAGCCTTACAGACAGCGGGAAAATACTACTGTCAGCCGCCATTACCATGAAAGATGATGAACTTCATTTAAAAAAGGTGATGAAACAGCAGTCGGAGAGAAGCAGACAACTGGTATTCGGAGCCACGATGACCATCGGGGAATATAAGATGCCAGATGCACTGATAAGATTTTTAGAGATATATCCCGATTCGGCGGTTCACATGATTGTGGCGGATACGAAGGAGCTATTGCAGAAGCTGAATGAAGGTGAAATTGAATTTGCTCTTGTGGAAGGTTTCTTTCAAAAGAAGGAGTATGATTTCCTGGTTTATGATTCCCAGCCCTTTGCAGCTGTGTGTGCGGCGGATTACCAGTTTCATAAGGAAGTGAAGAAGATGGAGGATCTTTTGGGGGAGCGTATATTTATCAGAGAGTCCGGTTCAGGTACCCGTTATGTATTAGAACGGTATCTGGAGGGAAAAAACCTGCTTCTTCAGGATTTTACCAGCCGGGTGGAGGTTAACAACATCGGCGCCATAAAGCAGATGACTGCTAAAGGGCAGGGGATTACCTTTTTGTATGAGACTGCTGTAAAACGGGAATTGGAGGAAGGTATTTTAAGAAAGATACATCTGGAAGATTTTGATTTGTCTCATGATTTTTCTTTCATCTGGAGAAAGGGAAGTATCTATAAAAATTACTATAAAAATATTTTTGACTTGTTCCGAACAGAGGGATAAGCGGCGAAAACCACGGAGGAATCAGGGTTTTACAGGACCTGGTAAAAAAAGAAAATAATTGACAAAAAAGTGTTGACAATTGATACAATTCATATTATACTAATGAAGCAGTCGGGAACGAGAGAAAATAAAAGCTCCTGACAGGCACTGGGATCTTAGCTCAGCTGGGAGAGCATCTGCCTTACAAGCAGAGGGTCACAGGTTCGAGCCCTGTAGGTCCCATTGATAAGCAGCCGCTTATCAGACAATTTAATATGGCGGAATAGCTCAGTTGGCCAGAGCACACGGTTCATACCCGTGGTGTCGAGAGTTCGAATCTCCCTTCCGCTACTTGTGGAAAACACATGTAAATCTAACACTTCAGTTGGATTTGATGTGTTTTTTTGTTTGCGGGAATAGACCGCAGGGAGAAATGGCCAGTATCAGAGATACTGGCCCGCCAGTACGATTAAACCTGGTTAAAATCGTCCTGAAGTACATTGGTAATATCTGTTTTTTCTATATCATAAAATTTAATCCAGTAGAAGTTGTTGTGGAAAACAGCACCAAGATCTTCTTTGCTTCCGAACCATTCAACATATTTAATCCAGCCGCCGTAAGGAGCGCCTGCAGGCTGATTGGTAGCGGGATCAATGGGATTCTGGCAGATTCCAAAGTCGTTTAATTCATACCAGCCGGTATCAAGCTGTACCCAGCCCTGCTGAGCGTATCCGTCTGCGTTGAAATAGTACCAGTTTTCCCCGACTTTTTCCAGTTTGCCTGCGGGATAAGTACCGTCGTCGTTCTCATACCACCACCCATTATCATTGCTCTTCCAGTCCGCTGCATAGGACGTCATGCTGAATGCTGCGGTCAATAACGCAGCAGCGAGAAATAATTGCATCTTTCTCATGTAAATTACCCCCGTAATTTTATTCGCTTGCAACAGGTCCAAAACCTGACCGGCAAATCTAAAATCATTATATAAAAATTAAGGAATAAATGCAAGAACCAATAAAATTCAGGATTCTGCCTGTTTCGACAGGAAGCCCGGACCATTTTCCTTTTTTTATATATTCATTTCTGTTGTTTTATGTTATACTTACTAATAGCAAAAAGCGGAGGGATTCCATGTACTATTTTATTGTTAACCCAAACTCCTGTTGTGGGCGGGGTAAAATTATCTGGGAAAAACTGGAACAAACTTTAAAAGATTCCGGCGTGGAATATCAGGCATATATAACGGAACGGTCGGGAGATGCTAAGTTATTTGCAAAAAAAATAACGGACGGCTGTAAGGAATCCAATGTGATTATTGCGGTTGGAGGAGATGGGACGGTTAATGAGGTCCTTGACGGATTTTCCATGTGCAGCTGTGTTACACTTGGGTATATTCCGGCGGGATCGGGCAATGATCTGGCAAGAAGCTTAAAACTTCCGCATAATCCGGTCAGGTGTCTGAACAAGATCCTGCACCCCAAATATTATAAACTGATGGACTACGGTGTATTATCTTACGGAGACAGTGAAATCTCCCACCGGCGTTTCATGGTCAGTGCCGGAATCGGTATGGATGCGGCAGTATGTCATAATCTGCTGTATTCCAGGACAAAAGGGCTGCTTCACAGGCTTCGGATCGGGAAGCTGGCTTATCTGCTTGCAGGTGTCAGACAGCTGATATCGGCTAAGCCATGTAAGGGATATGTACTGTTAAATGGTGTGCAGAAGATAGAGTTTAACCATGCTTATTTTATTTCCGCTCATATTCATCCATATGAAGGCGGTGGATTTAAATTTGCACCGGATGCAGATTATGAAGACGGCAGACTGTCGGTTTGCGTGATGAATAACCGGAAGAAGAGAAAGCTGGTTCATGTGCTGCTTAATTCCCTGATGGGAAGAAAATCTATAAACAAAGGAATCCGGTTTTATCACTGCGAAGAGATTCGTATTCATATGGACCGCCCCATGGCAGTTCATGTAGACGGAGAAAGCTGCTTTTGCCAGAGGGATGTGGAGATTCGGTGTATTGGTAAAAAACTTCGTATGATCGTATAAGATCTGATCTATTTATATAGGAAAGGAAAAATAATGAGAGTTGGACAGGGATATGATGTTCATAAATTTGCAGAAGGCAGGGATTTAATCCTGGGAGGAGTAACGATTCCTTATGAGAAGGGGCTTCTGGGCCATTCCGATGCAGATGTGCTTGCCCATGCAATTATAGATGCTTTATTGGGAGCTGCTGCACTTGGCGATATCGGGGAACATTTCCCGGATACGGATCCCAGATTTAAAGATGTTTCCAGCATAGAATTGTTAAAGCATGTGGCTGGTATGCTGGAAGAAAAAGGGTATGTAGTGGAGAATATTGATTCCACAGTCATTGCCCAGAAACCAAAGCTTTTATCATACAGACCCCTGATGGCGGAGAAGATTGCCGCTGCTCTTGGTCTGCCTGCTGATAAGGTGAGTGTGAAAGCAACAACAGAGGAAGGACTTGGATTTACAGGAAGAGGAGAAGGAATTTCCGCTCAGGCCGTTGCTCTTTTAACTTCTGTTGGAGATTACTGTTATGATGACAGAATGATGCAAAATGATTGTCAGGGCTGCAAAGGCTGCTGCAAACATGAATAACAGGAGAATAGAAGGGAGACAACATGAAGATTTTTAATACGTTATCCAGACAAAAAGAAGAATTCATACCGTTAGAGGCAGGAAAGGTTAAGATGTATGTCTGCGGTCCTACGGTCTATAATCTGATACACATTGGTAATGCGCGTCCCATGATCGTATTTGATACTGTGCGGAGATATTTTGAATACAAAGGCTATGAGGTGAATTTTGTTTCCAATTTTACGGATGTGGATGATAAGATCATTAAAAAAGCCATAGAAGAAGGCGTTGATGCAGATACCATATCCAGACGTTATATTGAGGAGTGCAAAAAGGATATGGAAGCCATGAATGTGAAGCCGGCGACTAAGAATCCGCTTGCTACAGAAGAAATCTGCGGCATGCTTGACATGATAAAGGATTTAATTGATTCCGGCCATGCATATGCTGCAGCCGATGGGACCGTTTATTTCCGGACTAAGTCCTTTTCCCAGTATGGTAAGCTGTCTCATAAAAACCTGGAGGATTTACAGTCAGGATTTCGTGAACTGAAAGTTACCGGAGAAGAGGAAAAGGAAGATCCTTCTGATTTTGTACTCTGGAAACCCAAAAAGGAAGGGGAGCCATACTGGGAGTCCCCCTGGTGTGACGGAAGACCTGGCTGGCATATCGAGTGCTCGGTTATGTCTAAGAAATATTTAGGAGATCAGATTGATATCCATGCAGGCGGCGAGGATTTAATCTTCCCACATCATGAGAATGAGATCGCCCAGAGTGAGGCGGCTAACGGAAAAGAATTTGCCAGATACTGGATGCATAACGCATTTCTTAATATTGATAATAGGAAGATGTCGAAATCACTGGGCAATTTTTTTACTGTCCGTGACATCAGTGAAAAATATGATCTTCAGGTGCTTCGTTTCTTTATGCTAAGTGCTCATTACAGAAGTCCGTTAAATTTCAGTGCGGATTTAATGGAATCCTCGAAAAACGGACTGGAGCGTATTCTGACTGCTGTTGATAAGTTAAAAGGACTGAAACAGGCAGGGAAAACAGAAGGTCTGCTTGAGAAGGAAGACCGGAGTCTGGCTGATGCGCTTGTAGAAAAATATGAAGCTGCCATGGATGACGATTTTAATACTGCAGATGCCATTTCTGCTGTTTTTGAACTGGTAAAATTAAGCAATACTACCACAGATGAAGAAAGTTCCCTGGAATATATTTCCTTATTACTGGATACCATAGAAAAGCTTTGCGGCATTTTAGGCATTATCACAGAAAAAGAAGAAGTAATTCTTGATGAAGAGATTGAAGCCATGATAGCAGCAAGACAGCAGGCTAGAAAAGACAAAGACTTTGCACTGGCTGATGAAATCAGGGGTAAGCTCCTTAATCAGGGCATTGTACTGGAGGACACCAGGGAAGGTGTAAAATGGAAGAGAATATAAATTCACTGTCTGCATTTACTGATTTTTTTGCAGATACGCTACAATTAAAGAAAGTGGATATTACCAGCTATTCCCCTCTTGCACTGGCTTATATCGGAGATGCGGTTTATGAACTCATAATCCGTACAAAAGTCTTGAACTATGGCAGCACACAGGTGAATAATATGCATAAAAAAAGTGCCAGGCTGGTGAATGCAAAAGCTCAGGCTGATCTCATCCGGAGTCTGATTGAAGGGGAAGAGCTGACTCCTGAGGAGATAGCCGTGTACAAACGGGGACGCAATGCCAAATCTGCTACAACAGCAAAACATGCGACGGTGGCAGATTACAGAACTGCAACCGGTTTTGAGGCATTATGCGGCTATCTTTATTTAAAGGGAAGTCTGGAACGTTTGATTTTGGTGGTAAGCAGGGGGCTTAACAGAATAGGAGAACTGGAATGATAGAAGAATTTACGATAGAAGGAAGGAATGCAGTGCTTGAAGCATTCCGTTCCGGTAAGACCATAGACAAGCTGTTTGTGTTAAAAGGAGTATCCGATGGCCCCATTCAGTCTATATTGAGAGAAGCCAAAAAGTCAGATACCATCGTTAACTTTGTAGAAAGAGAACGTCTGGACCAGATGTCTGAGGAAGGACGCCATCAGGGTGTGATCGCCCATGCGGCTGCCTATGAATATGCAGAAGTGGAAGATTTGTTAAAGGCAGCTGAGGAAAAGGGAGAACCGCCGTTTTTATTCCTGCTTGATGGAATCGAAGATCCCCACAATCTGGGAGCGATTATCCGTACAGCTAACTTGGCAGGCGCCCATGGTGTTATTATACCGAAGAGAAGAGCAGTAGGTTTAACCGCCACAGTGGCAAAGACTTCTGCAGGCGCTCTTAACTATACACCTGTTGCGAAAGTAACGAATTTAACTGCTGTAATGGAAGATTTAAAGAAAAAGGGAATGTGGTTTGTATGTGCTGATATGGATGGAGAGAGCATGTACAGGCTGGATTTAAAAGGACCGATTGGTCTTGTAATCGGCAGTGAGGGCAGCGGCGTGGGAAGACTGGTAAAAGAAACCTGCGATATGGTCGCCTCTATTCCCATGAAGGGAAACATCGATTCTCTCAATGCCTCAGTAGCTGCAGGAGTGCTGGCTTATGAGATTGTAAGGCAGCGTTTGGGATAACCATTTAGGAGATGATAAGCATGAGAAAAAAAGGTATGGCTGCTGCGGCTGTCTGTACAGCCCTGGCAGTTTCCTTAAACGGCTGTGCCCCGGCAAACCGGATCGCATCTGCTGACCAGACGGCAGAATCCACACAGTGGACAACGGTTGTGACGATTAAAGATGAGGCGGTTCCGCTCTATTCAAAACCTGCCAAAAGCAGCGTCAAGGTTCCTCAGGCATCAGGGACGGTCACGTACAGCAGCAATTCGGTTCTTGTGGATGCCTCCAATACCAGTCATGGGTATGTGATGGTACAGTATTCAGGCAATTCGGCTAAAATAAAGGTACAGGTTTTAAAAAGCGGGGGAGAGACTTATACATATGATTTAAATGCCAGATCCTCTTATGAGGTATTTCCGCTGACGGAGGGAAACGGAACCTATACTGTCCGGGTATTGGAACAGGTGACCGGAAACCAGTATGCGGTAAAATCAAACAATAGCTTTAACGTAACTCTTTCCAATGAATTTGAACCGTTTCTTTATCCCAACCAGTATGTTAATTTCAGTGCCGGCAGTGCAGTGGTTTTAAAAGGTGCGGAGGTTGCGGCTTCGGCGGCAGATGCCCTTGGGGTTGTGAGCAATGTATATAATTACGTAGTCCAAAATTTTACATACGATACGGCACTGGCTAATACGGTTCAGAGCGGTTACCTGCCGGATGTGGATCATGTTTTGTCGGTGAAGAAGGGAATCTGCTTTGATTATGCAGCGGTTATGACAGCCATGCTTCGTTCTCAGAATATTCCCACGAAACTGATCGTTGGATACACAGGAAGCCTCTATCATGCATGGGTAAGTGTTTACATAGACGGACAGGGCTGGGTGGATAATATGATTTATTTTGACGGCTATCAGTGGAAGCTGATGGATCCCACCTTTGCTTCTTCGGGGAAGAATGATCCCTCTGTAAAGGATTACATTACAAACAGTTCGAATTATAAAGCAAAATATACATACTAAAGAATTGAATGATAGGGAGAAAGGACAGATGGCAAAAACAGAGAAAAAACAGTACTCTGCCCAGGAACTTTCAGTATTCTGTCTTCAGATTTCCATTCTTCTTCATGCAGCGGTCCCTCTTGATGAGGGATTGTCTGTTATGGCGGAGGATGCCGGACAGAAGGAAGAAAAGGAGCTGCTTTTAACCATGGCAGAGGAGGCGGAAATGGGAAATCCGTTTTCGAAAGTGCTGAAGGAAACCGGCGTTTATCCGACTTATATGATCCGAATGACAAAACTTGGGGAAGAAACCGGAACTCTGGATCAGATCATGGAGTCCCTTGCCGGATATTACGAAAAAGAGCATATTATGAAGAAGAACTTAAAAAATGCAGTTACTTATCCGGCTATGATGACCGGTATGCTTTTGATTGTTCTCTTTGTACTCTTTACCAGGGTAATGCCTGTATTTGAGAAGGTATATAAACAACTGGGGGCCCAGATGCCGCCGGTATCCATTGCTGCAACAAGATTGGGAGGAATATTTTGCGCTGCTGCGCTGATAATCGTTCTTCTGCTTGGTATTGCGGCTTTTTTTGTCTGGATTATGGGGAGATACGGCAAAAATATTCCTCTGGCAGAAGGCGTTATTAACTGGCTGAAACGAAGAAACAAAATTGCAGGATCTATAGCAAACCGCCGTTTTACCGCAGTTCTTTCCCTGACGTTAAAAAGCGGTCTGGATCTGGAAAAAGGAATGGAACTTGCCGGAGAGCTGGTTGAAAATCCGGCAGTAGAAGAGAAGATCCGCCAGTGCGCCAGTCAGTTAGAGGCAGGAAGTGATTATTATACTGCCATGAAAGATACCGGTCTTTTCAGCGGTTTTTATATCCAGATGATTAAGGTGGGGACCAGAAGCGGCCGCCTGGACAGTGTGATGTCGGAAATATCAAAAAGCTACGAGGAAGAAGCTGATCTTGCTACGGAACAGTTGATTGGCCGCTTTGAACCTACGGTGATAGCGGTTCTTGCCGTTTCTGTGGGCATGATTCTGTTATCCGTCATGCTGCCGTTAATGGGTGTACTGTCTGCCATCGGCTAGGAGGTGTCTATGAAAAAACAAAGACAGTGGGGGAAGGATCTGGCAGGCCAGCTGGTATCCCTGGGAGCGTTTTTTCTGGCAGTTGCACTTTTTATCTCATCTGCTCTAACATTTTCCAGACGTTCCGGTGATCGGGGAGCAGAGACTTTACGGGATGCAATACGCAGGGCATCGGTTCAGTGCTATGCAATAGAAGGAAGATATCCTCCCAGTGTTGAATATTTAGAAGAATATTACGGAATTAAAATTGACAGGGACCGCTACAATGTATTTTACAGCGGATTCGCCTCCAATTTCATGCCGGATATCACGGTTCAGTTACAAAATCCATAGGAAGGTGTACCATGACAGGAAAAGAAATATCAAAAAGCCGGTTGGGAACAGTTGTATTTCCTCTCCTTTTGTTTCTGGTGTTTGTGATGAGCGCCCTGTTTCTCATATTAATCGGCGGCAAAGTCTACGAAAACATCAATCATAGATCGGAGCTGGCCTATCAGAAAGAGATTGCATTCAGCTATATCGCCAATAAGGTCAGGCAGGCAGATGAGACCGGTGCCGTATCACTGACAGAAAGCGGGGGAGTACAGGTCCTGGAATTAAAGCAGTCCATTGAGGGAACAGTATATGTGACACAGATTTATTACCGTGACGGTAGCTTGTGGGAGCTATTTGCGGATCAGAACAGCGGACTTTCTGTTCAGAATGGAAATCAGATACTGGAATGTGGCAAGATCACTATGGAGCTTTCTGATCACCTTCTGCATCTGAGATCAGAAAGCGATTCAGGCGGAGAACTCTTCCTTTCCTTACGAAGCGGAGGGGCTTAAGATGAATAGAAAAAACAGATCCAATGTAATGATGATGGAGATGATTGCAGTCGTATTTTTCTTTCTTTTGTGTGCAGCCGTCTGTATTCAGGCTTTTGTAAAGGCGGATCTGCTGAGCAAAAGAGCGGCTGATTTAAATCAGAGTGTGCTGATTGCCCAAAGTACAGCCGAGATCTGGAAGGCGGAAGGGGAAGCGGGGTTAAAAAGCCATTCGTACAGTTTGAAAGGGGATGCTTCTGTGCAGACGTATACCCGGCTGTATGACAAACATGGAAATACCGCTGATCCGTCCCACGCTGTTTATGATGGGGAGATCAGAATTATAAACCGGCTGGAAGCAGAAGTGAGTGTATCAAAGGCTGGAAACACACTGTATTCCCTGAACGTCAGCCGCCATGAGACGGAATGAGGAAAGGAGGAGCATATGGCAAAGCAGGAAATTGGCTACAAAGCCAATATCGGAACGCCCACTCTGATCTTAATATTCATGATACTCTGCCTGGTTACATTTGGGATGCTTTCTCTCAGTACTGCTAAGAGCGAATGGAATCTGGCTCAGAGAAGCGCAGATTCTGTTACGGAATATTACAGAGCGGATCGGGAGGGGGAAGCATTTTACCAGATGGTTTTACAGGCGATGGATCATAATACTCTTTCCCTGGAGCTTGGGGATTATTATGACGCCAAAACCGGGACAATATCAACCCGGATTCCCATGAAACGGTCCCAGGCCCTTTCCATAAAGCTGACACCGATGCCCCAAAAGGCTGGAATGATCGCAGTATCCCAGTGGAAAGTGATTCAGACAGAAGATTATGAAATAGATCAATCCATGCCCGTATGGAAGGGCGGGAATTGACAGAGCAGGAGACAGGAAGATGAAGGTAGTAGATTTATTAAGTTCTGCCGTGGCACAGAAGGCATCTGATATATTTCTTGTGCCAGGCATGCCCTTTTCGTATAAGATTGGAAGCAGAATTGTTTATCAAAGTGAGGAAAAGCTGTATCCGGCCCAGATGGAGGAGTTGATTACAGAACTTTACCAGCTGGCAGGAGAAAGAAGCATGGGGAAAGTAAAAGAGCATGGGGACGATGATTTTTCCTTTGCAATTCCCGGAATCTCCCGGTTTCGATCCAGTGTGTTCCGGCAGAGAGGCTCTCTGGCAGCGGTAATCCGCGTGGTAAACTTCGATCTTCCCGATTTTAAAGAGCTTCATATTCCGGAAACCGTTATGGAGGCAGCCAGGCTGACAAAAGGTTTTGTATTGGTGACTGGTCCTGCCGGAAGCGGTAAGACCACTACACTTGCCTGCATCATTGATAAAATTAATAATACGCGCAATGCCCATGTTATCACACTGGAGGACCCCCTGGAATACCTGCACCGTCATAAACAGAGTGTGGTAACCCAGAGGGAAGTGACCACAGATACCGACAGCTATGTAACCGGGCTGAGATCTGCTCTCCGCCAGGCGCCGGATGTCATACTGGTGGGTGAGATGAGGGATTATGAGACGATCCGGATTGCCATGACAGCGGCTGAGACCGGTCATCTGGTAATTTCTACACTCCATACGGTAGGAGCAGCCAATACCATTGACCGCATTATTGACAGTTTTCCTCCCAATCAGCAGCAGCAGATCCGGATGCAGCTGTCCATGGTCATGCAGGCAGTCATATCCCAGCAGCTGATTCCAACCATTGACGGGGGTGTGTATCCGGCATTTGAAATTATGTTTTTTAACAATGCAATCCGCAATATGATTCGGGAATCCAAGACTCACCAGATTGATTCGGTTATAGCCACCGGTCAGGCAGAAGGAATGCGCTCCATGGATTCCAGTCTCTTAAATCTTTTTAAAGAGGGAAAGATTTCAAAAGAGAATGCAGTCATTTACAGCAGTAACGGTGAATTAATGTTAAAAAAAATAGAACGGGGAATATCAAACGCATAGTTTCCATTTCATGCAGTAACACTATCTATAATAAGAACAGGAGAGTGGCATAAAATATGAGAACAGATAACAGAAAAGTTGCGCTTGTAGGAACAGGAATGGTGGGAATGAGTTATGCTTATTCCATGCTGAATCAGGGAGTTTGTGATGAGCTTGTTTTAATTGATATTAACCGCAAGAGGGCGGAGGGGGAAGCCATGGATTTAAATCATGGACTGGCTTTTTCCGGATATCATATGAAGATCTATGCAGGAGAGTACAGGGATTGTTCGGATGCGGATATTGTGGTGATCTGTGCAGGTGTGGCGCAGAAACAGGGAGAAACCAGACTTGACTTGTTAAAACGAAATGCTTCCGTTTTTGAGTCTATTGTACAGCCCGTGACAGAGTCGGGATTCAACGGAATCTTTCTGGTGGCGACCAACCCGGTTGATATTATGACCAGAATCACTTATTCGCTTTCCGGTTTCAATCCAAAGCGTGTTCTTGGAAGCGGGACAGCCTTAGATACGGCGAGACTTCGGTATCTGCTTGGAGAATCCATTAAGGTGGATCCGAGGAATGTCCATGCTTACGTAATGGGAGAACATGGGGACAGTGAATTTGTTCCGTGGAGTCAGGCTATGGTTGCTACCAAACCAATTCTGTCTCTCTGTGGGAACGGCGGGGAAGACGACATCGTCTGCAGAGAAGAATTAAAGCGGATTGAGGAGGAAGTACGGGGAGCCGCTTACCGGATTATAGATGCGAAGCAGGCGACTTATTACGGAATCGGAATGGCACTGACCAGAATCACAAAAGCAATTCTTGGAGACGAGAACAGCGTATTTACCGTATCAACCATGCTGAGAGGGGAGTACGGTCAGACAGATGTATATGCCGGCGTTCCCTGTATCATAAATAAGAACGGAATCCAGAGGGTTTTATCCCTTTCTCTTACAGAAGAAGAGATGAAGCAGTTTGGAAAATCCTGTGATACGTTACGAAAGAGCTTTGAAGGAATTTTATAAAAATTCAGGAAAGGATGGGGATTCCCATTCTTTCCTGGTCTGTTTCAGCCGGAATAAGGGCATTTTTACTAAGTATTTGTAGAATTTTTGCAGTTTTATGTGTATTATAAAAAACTTATAAAAAACGTTGACAAATAGATTTTCCCATGCTATGATATACGAGGTTCGAGCGACGAACCAGAATGCTGATGTGGCACAGGTGGTAGCGCACCTCATTGGTAGTGAGGAGGTCACGGGTCCGAGTCCCGTCATCAGCTTATAACAAACGGGAAGTCTTAATTTAAGAGACTTCCCGTTTTTATTATATCCAAAAAAGAAAAAGGAGGCAGGTTTGTTATGGCGAAGAAAAGAAAAAAACGAAAAAGTGCCTGGTATATATTTTTTCGTCCCATAAAGATCATACTCTTTGTATTTCTGCTGGTAATGGCGATAGGGTGTCTGGCCGGAGGCGCCATATTTTTTAAATATCAGGATGAGATCATGGCATGCAAGGAAAAGGCTGATACAATTATCAGACAGACCTCCAGAACCGATTTCTCTCAGCCAACGGATACAAAAGTCTATGATTCAGAAGGGAATTTAATCGGAACCATCAATTCCGGTCACTACGAATATGTGTCCATTAAGGACATAAGTGAAAATCTCCAGAATGCCTATGTGGCTCAGGAAGACAGAAGGTTCTATAAACATCATGGAATTGATTACAAAGGGCTTTTAAGAGCCGGTCTGGTTTTTATTAAAAACAAAGGAGTTGCGACTCAGGGCGGCAGTACTATTACCCAGCAGGTGATAAAAAACACCTATTTAACCCAGGAGCGGACCATTCAGAGAAAGATCACGGAATTTTTTGCTGCTCCCCGGATTGAGGACAAGTATTCCAAACAGGATATTCTGGAATTTTACTGCAATACCAATTTCTATGCCAACCGGTGTTACGGTGTATCTGAGGCAAGCCGTTATTATTTTGACAAAGAGGCAAAGGATTTAACGGTCTGGGAGGCGGCGACGCTTGCCGGAATCAGCAACAATCCATCCAAGTATGATCCTGTGGCCCACCCCGACACTTCAAAATGGAAGCGGGATCAGATTATCGACAGTATGGCATTTTGTAAATTCATTACAAAGGATGAACAGGAAAATGCAAAGGCACAGCCTCTGACTGTTGCAAAGGTTTATGAAGGCGGTACCAGGGAAAATTATCAGACCAGCTATGCCATCCATTCTGCAGTGCTGGAGATGATGAAAAATGACGGATTTGTATTTCAGTATGTATTTCCAGGTAAGGCGTCCTATGATTCCTATAAGGAAGAATATCAGGAGCTGTATCAGGCAAAGAGTGATATGGTGCGCAGGGGAGGATTTGAAATACATACCAGTCTGGATTCAAAGCTGCAGTCCATGCTTCAGGAAAATATTGACTCCCATCTAAAGGGATTTACCGAAGTGCAGGACAATGGAAAATTTGCTTTGCAGGGTGCCGCAGTCTGCGTTGATAACAGGACAGGGTATGTGGTGGCAATCGTAGGGGGAAGAGGAACGGATGATGAATATAACCGTGGATTTTTAAGCAGACGGCAGCCGGGCTCCACCATCAAGCCGCTGATTGATTATGCTCCGGCTTTTGAAACCGGTTTTTATTATCCCTCCAGGCTGGTGAATGACCATTTATTTGATGGCGGTCCGAAAAACAGCGGCGGCAAGTATTTCGGGGAGATCTCTGTAAGAGAAGCTTTAAACCGAAGCTTAAACACCGTGGCATGGCAGATACTGAATGATATAGGTGTGGATAAGGGAATCAGCTACTTAGGAAAAATGCACTTTGCAGGTTTAAGCTATATGGACAATGGAAACAGCAGTATGAGTATAGGCGGCTTTACCGAGGGAGCCAGAGTTGTGGATATGGCGAAAGGCTACTCCGTTCTTGCCAATCAGGGAAGATACAGCAATAAAACCTGCATAACAAGCATCAAAAGCCAGTATGACGGAGAGATATATCAGGGAAGCCCGGCAGATGAAAGAATCTTTACGGAAGACATTGCCTATATGGTCACTGATGTATTAAAGGGAACTCTGGATAAACCTTACGGAACAGGTTCCGGACTGGGGCTTAAGATTCCGGCAGCAGGAAAAACCGGAACCACAAACAGCAGCAAGGATACCTGGTTCTGCGGCTATACCAAATATTATACCACTGCGATCTGGGTGGGGTATGATACACCAAGAGCGATGCCCGGTGTCTATGGTAAGACGTATTCCGGAAAAATGTGGCATGATTTTATGGCAGAAATCAATAAGGATCTGCCGCCTCAGGACTGGGATATGCCGTCAACTGTCTCCCTTTATCCTGTAGACGCAAGAGGAGAAAAAACAGATCAGGAAACAGGGAATAAGGATTTGTTCTCATCAGTGGCAGAAGCCGCGGCGAGAGCAGATTCTGTAAAATGGAAAGAGGAAGAAGCGCGTAAGCTGCAGGAATCACAGGCACAGATGGAACTGGCGGCTTCTGAAGCGGACAGACAGGCGAAAGAGCAGGCAGCGGCCTCTCTGCAGGAGCTTATCACAGAACTTAACGGACTGGATCATCGTGACAGCTCGACTGATGATAAGATTACTTCTGCCAAGACGTTTTTAGAGCAGTTAAATGGAACCGAAAACTATGACAGCCTCAGACAGGCACTGGATGATGCCGTCAGCCATGCTCTGTCTCTGCCCAAACAGGATGATTCAGGGAAACCTCAGGAAATCGGACCGGGAATGGGAAGACCGAGAGAGACCACAGCCCCTGCCTTTCCGGGCGATGATATTTCCCAGCCAGGCGGGACAGATGGCCCCCAGGCGGAGATGCTTCCTCCTGGAATGGAATAAAAATACAGGGAAGTCATTGTTTTTTCCAATTGTTCGTTATATAATGAAGTTTGTCTGAAACATCACGAGAATGAAGATATAGGAGTGTGTTTATAATGAATCGAATTAGAACCAGATATGCCCCAAGCCCCACAGGCCGTATGCACGTAGGGAATTTAAGAACTGCCATGTATGCGTACCTGATTGCAAAGCATGAAGGAGGAGATTTTCTTCTTCGTATCGAGGACACTGATCAGGAACGGTTTGTCGAAGGTGCTGTGGAGATTATTTATAGAACGTTGGAAGAGACCGGACTTGTTCATGATGAAGGACCGGATAAGGATGGCGGAGTCGGCCCTTATGTCCAGAGCGAGCGCCATGCTCTGGGGATGTATCTTGATTATGCTAAAATGCTGGTGGAAAAAGGGGAAGCATATTACTGCTTCTGCAGCCAGGAACGTCTGGACAGCTTAAAGAAAATGGTCGACGGACAGGAGATCATGGTTTACGACAAGCATTGCCTTCATCTTTCCAAGGAGGAGGTTCAGGCGAATCTGGAGGCTGGAATGCCTTATGTCATCCGCCAGAACAACCCGGTAGATGGAACCACCACATTCCACGATGAGATTTACGGTGATATTACCGTTGATAATTCTGAGCTTGACGATATGGTTCTGATCAAGTCCGATGGATATCCGACCTATAATTTTGCCAATGTAGTGGATGATCATCTGATGGGAATCACCCATGTGGTAAGAGGAAACGAATACTTATCCTCTTCTCCCAAATATAACCGCCTGTATGACGCATTTGGCTGGGAAGTTCCTGTATATGTGCATTGCCCGCTGATTACCAATGAGGAGCATAAAAAGCTGAGCAAAAGAAGCGGACATGCTTCCTATGAAGATCTGATCGAACAGGGATTTGTCTCTGAGGCAGTGGTTAATTATGTGGCCTTACTTGGCTGGTCACCGGTTGGAAACCAGGAGATATTTTCTCTGGAAGAACTGGTTCGGGAATTTGACTACAGAAATATAAGCAAGTCACCGGCTGTGTTCGATATGACCAAATTGAAGTGGATGAACAGCGAGTATTTAAAATCTATGGACGCTGAGCGGTTCTATCAGATGGCAGAGCCTTATCTGAAAGCAGTTATAAAAAAAGATCTTGATTTAAGAAAGATCGCAGCCATGGTTAAGACAAGAATTGAAGTATTCCCTGATATAGAGGATCATATTGATTTCTTTGAACAACTCCCGGAATATGATTGTGCCATGTATACCAACAAAAAGATGAAGACGGACAGCGAAACGTCTCTTACCCTGCTGACGGAGATACTTCCTATTCTGGAGAAGCAGGAAGATTACAGCAACGATGCACTTTATGTTGCACTTTCTGCATATGTTGCAGAGAAGGGCTGCAAAACCGGTTTTGTGATGTGGCCCATCCGCACTGCAGTTTCAGGTAAGCAGATGACTCCCGCAGGTGCAACTGAAATTATGGAGGTCCTTGGAAAAGAAGAATCCTTACAACGAATCAGAAGAGGAATCGAACTTTTGAGCAAAGGGACTTTATAGATAAGAAGAAAGAAGCAGGGGTAAGGCCGGAGGCCGGACTCCTGTTTCTTTGTTTCAGACGGAGGATAACATGAAACAACAAGTGACTTATGAAGGCGCCCAGAAAGAAGCAATTCTTCACCGGAATGGGCCGATGCTGGTGCTGGCAGGGCCGGGATCCGGAAAAACCTTTACCATCACACACCGGGTCTGCCATCTGATTGAGGAGTACAAAGTGGACCCATCCAGCATTCTGGTGATTACATTTACCAAGGCAGCAGCCACGGAGATGAAAGAGCGGTTTGATGCCTTAATGGGAGATCCTGCGCCCTTTGTCAGTTTTGGAACATTTCATTCCGTATTTTTCCGTATTCTTAAATTTGCTTACCACTATGATGCCAGGAATATCATAAGGGAAGACCAGAAAGTCCGGTTTGTTAAAGAAGAGATGGACCGGCGGGAAGTGGAGGTAGAGGATGAGAGTGAGTTTGTGGCCTCCATTCTGACGGAAATCAGTTCCGTGAAAGGGGATATGATTCCGCTGGATCATTATTATTCCAAAAACTGTTCGGAGGAGACGTTTAAACAGCTTTATCAGGGCTATGAAGACAGGCTGAGAAAAGCCAATTTAATTGATTTTGATGATATGCTTGTGATGTGCCATGAGTTATTTACCCAGAGAAAGGATATCCTTTCGGCATGGCAGAGGAAATACCGGTATATCCTGATTGATGAGTTTCAGGATATTAACCGGGTACAATATGAAATTGTCCGCATGCTTGCAGCTCCTGAGGACAACCTTTTTATTGTGGGAGATGATGACCAGTCCATCTACCGGTTTCGGGGAGCAAAGCCGGAAATTATGCTGGGTTTTGAAAAGGATTATAAAAATACGAAGAAGGTACTGTTAAATATCAATTACAGAAGCACCAGAGATATCGTGGAAACTGCAGGAAAGCTGATTGCCCACAACCAGATGCGTTTTACTAAAAATATCATCACCAGACAAGGACCAGGAAAGCCGGTGATTACCAGAATGTGGACAGATCCTCAGGAAGAAACCATGGAAATTGTCAGGGAGATTCTGGATTATGTAAAAGCGGGGTATGGACTGAACGATATCGCTGTGTTATACCGGACAAATCTGGGACCAAGATTGCTAATTGAGAAATTTATGGAATACAATGTACCGTTTACTACCAGAGATTCCGTTCCCAATTTATATGATCACTGGATTGCCGGGAACCTGGTTTCCTACATGAAAACCGCCCGGGGAGACTGCCAGAGGGCCAACGTTCTCCAGATCATCAACCGGCCTAACCGCTACATCAGCAGGGATTCTCTGGAAGGGAATCCTGTAAACTGGGAGTCGGTAAAATCCTTCTATCAGGACCGGGGGTTTATGGTGGAGCGGGTGGAACAGCTGGAATATGATTTGCGAATGATTAAAAATATGGCACCTGTTGCAGCTGTTAATTATATCAGGAAAGCGGTGGGGTACGATGATTATCTGAAAGAATATGCCCAGTACCGCAGGATGAAGCCGGAGGAGCTTTTAGAGGTGGCGGACCAGCTTCAGGAAAGTGCCGCAGGTTTTGCTTCGTTTGAACAGTGGCTTTTGCATATGAAGGAATATGGAGAAGAGCTTAACAACCGAGCAAAGTCAGGGCAGACTAAGGGAGAAGGTGTGGCGCTCATGACGATGCACAGCTCCAAGGGACTGGAATACAAAATAGTTTATATTCCAGATGCCAATGAAGGGGTGACGCCTCATCAAAAAGCGGTTCTTACGGCTGATTTAGAAGAGGAACGGAGGATGTTTTATGTAGCCATGACGAGAGCAAAGGAGCGGCTTCATATCAACTACGTCAGGGAACGATATGGCAAGAAGCAGGAGGTATCCCGCTTTATAAGAGAGTATCTGGAAAAAAATTAAGGAGGATACGGATTTTATGGAATCTTGTGTACACATTTACTGCGGAGATGGAAAAGGAAAAACCACCGCTGCTGTGGGCCTGGCAGTCCGCGCCAGCGGCTGTGATAAAAAGGTGCTGATTGCCCGTTTTCTCAAGACCGATCATTCAGGTGAGGTAATTGCACTTGGCACACTGTCTGGTATCACAGTCATTCCCTGTGAACAGAGCTTTGGTTTTTTTACCAACATGACTAAAGAGCAAAAAACAGCTGCCGGTATTTATTATTCCGGACTTCTTGATACCACGCTAAAGAAAGCGGCAGATGAATCCTTTGATCTGCTGGTGTTGGATGAGATCATGGCTGTGTGTAATTATGGACTGGTAAATGAGGATCAGGTGCTTCGGTTCCTCGCTGACAGACCAGAGAAACTGGAGGTAGTACTCACTGGCAGAAATCCTTCTGAAAGGCTGCTTTTACAGGCGGATTATGTGTCAGAGATTAAAAAGATAAAGCATCCGTATGACCGGGGAATAAATGCCAGAAGGGGAATTGAATATTAACGACAAAATACCTTGATTTTTGCCGGATTGTCTGATAGAGTGGAGAAAGGTGTTAACATACACCATAATATTAAGATAGAAAAAGAGAGGTAACAGGATGGCACAGGATCCTAATTTAGAGCGCGATGATATGGAACCCCAGGAGGAGATGACAGTGACACTGACCCTGGATGATGGATCGGAACTGGAGTGCGTCGTACTTACAATTTTCACAGCAGCTGAGAGAGATTATATTGCTCTGCTCCCTATGGAAGGCGCTGAAGCAGAAGAAGGAGAAGTTTATCTGTATCGCTATTCCGAAAAAGAAGACGGACAGCCAAATCTTGAAAATATCGAAGATGACGATGAATATGAGATCGTAGCAGATGCGTTTGATCAGTTGTTAGATGAAGCAGAATACGATGAACTGGTTGGCGAAGACGAAGAAGAGTAATAAGAAAATGAAGAGTGAAAAGTCGGGAAAGGTCCGGGATATGGAGCCGGTCCCGGCTTTTGATTTTATTGTATAGAAGAATAGGAGATGGAAGTATGGATAAGACAGTTGATGCCAGAGGTCTTACGTGTCCCCAGCCGGTGATAAAGACAAAGGAAGCCATGAAGGGGATGTCTCAGGGGACTTTGACCATTCTTGTTGACAATGAAATTGCAGTTCAGAATGTAGTGAAACTGGGGAATTATTCCGGTCTGAGGTCTGAATCCAGGAAGCTTTCAGAAAATGAATATCAGATACTGTTTCATATGGAAAACGGGGAACTGCATGAAGATGATACTGTATCGCAGGACGAATGCATTCCGGACAGCCGCAAAAAAGGTCTGGTAGTTGTGCTTTCCTCTGATCAGATGGGAACCGGGAGTGAAGAACTTGGCCGAATCCTGATGAAAGGGTTTGTATATGCCCTGACACAGCTGGAGGAACTGCCTGAAACCATACTGCTTTATAATGGAGGGGCCTGGCTTTCAACCGAGGGGTCCCAGTCTCTGGAGGATCTAAAGACGCTGGAAGCGCAGGGGGTAGAGATATTAACCTGTGGCACCTGTCTGAATTTTTATGGTATATCAGAAAAACTGAAGGTTGGATCAGTGACAAACATGTATGAGATAACAGAAAAAATGGCAGGGGCACGTTCCGTTCTCAGGCCGTGATAACAGAGGAATCGTAAGATGCAAATGCCCGTAAGAGATTGGTGGTCTTACGGACATTTCCCTTTATTGTCAAAACTTTTGGTATTTCCACAGGATACCCGGACTGCATACCTTCCCGTAAAGCCTGCGGAGTAAGAAGGTGCTTGACAGAATAAAGAAGATCTCAAGAGCGGTGCTGACAATACCGGTCAGAAAAAAAAGGACTGCACAGACCGCAGTGATTAACAGCAGACTTACGAAATAAAGACGATAGGCGGTCCGGTTCATACAGTATAGCTTCCAGATCACCAGAAACAGACTTAGAAGCAGGGAGATGGAAGCTGCAAACGACAATACTACGTGAAGCACTGCATGAAAAGGCCGGGTATCAGGCAGATAGGGAGTTGTGACGGCCAGAGCCAGAAGCATGAGGGCTAAAGTTGTAAATGCCTTCTCCTTTTTATTTCTGGGAAGTGTGCGGATAATCCTTTTTAATACATAATAGAAATACGTACCAACAATAATACCCCAAAGAAGAAATAAGTTTTTTCTGTCCGCCAGACTACCGAGAATGGAAAAATTAAGCGTGAACCAGTTGGTTCCCCAGGCAAACAGAATGGTATAAACAGGGATGATAAAATAAGCGGTTATAGTTAAAAAAGTCATATGGCACCTCCCGGTGTTTCTCCCATTAGTTTGCCACAAACTTAAAAAAATAACAGAAAATTATGAGGAATAAATATGATTCAGTTACCGGAAACATTTATGGAAAAGATGAAAGGACTGCTGGGGGAAGAAGCGGATGCTTTCTTTAAAAGCTATGAAGATGACCGGGCTTTGGGGCTTAGGATCAATCCTATAAAGGCAGACCCACGGGAATTTTTCAGGAATTCTCCTTTTTTATTAGAGCCGGTTCCCTGGGCATCAGAAGGTTTTTACTATCAGGCCGGTCAGCGGCCGGGAAAGCATGCCTATCATGAAGCCGGTGTTTATTATATTCAGGAACCCAGTGCCATGGCTGTGACAGAGCTTCTCGATCCGAAGCCGGGAGAAAAGATTCTGGATTTATGTGCGGCGCCAGGAGGAAAAACGACTCACATTGCAGGAAGATTGAAAGGAGAAGGGTTCCTTTTAAGCAATGAGATTCACCCTGCCAGAGCAAAAATACTGGCTCAGAATGTAGAACGGATGGGAGTGGTGAATGCCGTCGTTACCAACGAAGATTCCCGCTCGCTCGCTCTTAAATTCCCTGGGTTCTTTGACCGGATTGTGGTGGATGCGCCCTGTTCGGGGGAAGGAATGTTCCGTAAAGATGAGGCTGCCAGACTGGAATGGAGTCCGGATCATGTAACGGCATGTGCAAAAAGGCAGAATGAGATTCTTTTTCATGCAGCTTCGATGTTAAAGCCTGGGGGAACCATGGTTTATTCTACCTGCACGTTTTCGCCGGAGGAAAATGAGCAGGTGATTGAGGAATTTTTGCTGTCACATCCTGAATTTTCCATTGCAGACAGGGGGGAACGTCCGGGATTATCCCGAGGTTGTGCTTTATGGAGCAAAGCAGGAACAAAGACGCTTGATAAGACATACCGCATCTGGCCGCATAAGTCAGAGGGGGAGGGGCATTTTCTGGCAGTTCTGACAAAAGAAGAGGGTGATTGTCTGGAGAAAAAGCAGATTTATCCTTCTTATTTAAAAGATAAATCTGTCTGGAAAGAAGTTGAGGCGTTTTTAAAGGATTTCCTGGTAAAACCGGATGATTTTCTAAACCGGAACGAGTATATCCTCTTTGGGGAACAGCTTTACCTTCTTCCGCCGGAAATGATTGATTTAAAAGGGATCAAAGTGATTCGTCCGGGACTTCACATGGGAACCATAAAAAAGAACCGGTTTAAGCCTTCCCATGCACTGGCACTTTCCCTGAAAAAAGAAGCAGTTCTTCAATGGGTCAACATACCGGCAGATCAGGAAGATATGGTGAAATATTTAAAAGGCCATACGCTTCAGGAACCTGTACCCTGGCCGTCGAAGCTAAATGGTAAGGGCTGGGTGCTGGTTGAAGCAGATGGATATTCCATTGGTTTTGCAAAACTGGCTGGCAGCATTCTTAAAAATCATTATCCCAAAGGCCTTCGGTGGATGTAATACCAGGAAACTGCATATCTTCCGGAAGGGGTGCTTCAAAATGAAGCCGGACTCTGGTGACAGGGTGGATAAAGTCCAGCCGGAAGGAATGGAGAGCCTGCCGCTTTATATAGCGGTAATCCGGATTATATAAAAAATCACCTGGCAAAGGGTGTCCGATGGATTTTAGATGAACCCGGATCTGGTGGGTGCGTCCTGTCTCCAGCCGAATGCCTGCAAGGGAATGTCCGGTCACAGGATCATAAAAAAGGCGCTGAAAAAATGTTCTTGCCGGATCACCAAGAACCGGGTCCACACACCGTTCTATTGTAGAATCATGTGCTCTGGCAATGGGGGAATCGATGGTGCCTTCCATAGGAAGCTCTCCCGAAACAACGGCCAGATACCGTCTGCGGATCTCATGCTTTTTCACCATTTCAGACAGAATACATGCGCTTAAAGGATTTTTTGCGATAATTAAAAGACCGGTGGTATCCCGGTCCAGCCGGTTGATTGCACGAAAGGTAAATGGCATCTGCTTCTCCTTAAAATAGTAAGCCAGACCATTGGCCAGGGTGTTGTCGTAATTTCCCTGTGACGGATGAATGGGAACGCCGGCTGCTTTGTTGATAACCAGAAGATGCTCATCCTCAAACAGAATATCAATGGGCAGTTTACTTGGTATAATATTCTCTGAGTTCTTCTCTTCCGGAAAGGAAATGGTAAGGACTTCCCCCGGTATCAGTCTGTGGGTGGTATATACTGCCATGCCACCGGCTGTAATTGCATTCTCCGTATTGCGTAAGTGCCGGATCAGGCTCTGGGAGTATCCCTGCTCTAAGAGATACCGCTCTATAGTTGTATCGTTTGATGTCTCGGTAATCAGGTAATTCATAATCATTTTCATAAGCCGATTCTATCATGGAGGGACATGATTGACAAGAAGGAACTTGTGAGTATAATTAATTCTGAAAGCGGAAAGGGGGTTATTAAGATGTTTAATGAAGAGATGTATGAGGAATTGGAAGCAGAGTTTGAAAAGAATCACATTGAGGAAGAGGTAGAAGAGGTTTTGCTTGATTTGGCAGAAGCGCTGGCAGATAAGGGAATTCTGGATAAAGAAGTGAATTTGACGGAATCCTATGGTAAGACACAGATCTTTGCAGCCGGTATCTGCACAGAGGAAGATGGTGAGAGCAGTGTCTTAATTAAGCGCATAAGGATTGGCAGAAAAGAATTTGAGATTAACGATTATTTTTTATAAAATAATCGGAAGAAAGAAACGGAGGCAGTATAAACATGAAGGGAGACCGTGAGAAATATCCCCCCAGGGAACTTGGAATCGATCTGTTGTGTGATCTGGTGGGAGCAATTTTGTTTAATGTGGGAATCTATAACTTTGCTGTAAATGCACAGTTTGCACCGGTAGGAGTATCGGGTATTGCGTTGATTCTGCGCTATCTGTTCGGACTTCCCATGGGTATTACCAGCATTGTATTAAATATCCCCATTGTACTGGTCAGTTATAAGCTGCTTGGACGAAGATTTCTTCTGCGCTCCATGAAAAGTATGCTGATCTTTGCACTGGTTCTGGATTATATTGTTCCCATGCTGCCGGCTTATCAGGGAAATCCCTTATATGCATCTGCCTGTACGGGTATTTTTTCCGGATTGGGATTAACCATTGTTTATTTGAGAAACTGTTCCACCGGAGGAACTGACTTCCTGGTTATGGCAATCAGAAAGCTGTTTCCCCATATCACCATCGGAAAGATCTCCCTTATTGTGGATTCAGTTGTAATTTTAACCGGCGGACTGGTATTTCGAAATATTGACGCTGTTATTCTCGGTCTGGTATCTTCCATCGTGACAACCATGGTAATCGATAAAATCATGTATGGATTAGGCGCAGGTAAGCTGGTGTTTGTTGTCACTTCCCACGAAGCAGAAGTGGCTTTAAAAATTGAAGAGGCAACCGGCAGAGGCAGTACCTTTTTAAAGGGACAGGGCTCTTTTTCCAAAGATGAAAAGAATGTGGTGATGTGTGCATGCAATAATGCTCAGGTGGTCTCAATCAGAAGGGCGATCCATGAGACGGACAAGGATGCATTCTTAATTATCACCGATTCCAATGAAGTTTATGGGGAGGGCTTTAAGCCGATCAACGGTCAGTTTTAGCTCTCATCTGGTCAGGAGGGAAGGAAAGCATTAGTTTTTCATATGCTTTTCCTTTCCTGCAGCATGATCCACCATTCGGTCCTTTTGTAAAAAGCTGGCTCTCTTTACGCTGTCAGTACCGAATTTGTTTCGAATATGATCCACTGCTTTTTCCATCTCTTTCATCTTTTTTGATTGTTCTGATTCAAATAAGCTCATCTGCAGATAACTCTCATCCGAAATCTTGGTTGTGCGGACCCCGATCAGTCGCAGCGGCGTCCTGTCCCAGAACTCTTCCAGAAGTCTGCATGCATGTTCATATATAACAGTTGTGGAATCTGTAGGATTGTTCAGTGTAGTCTGATGAGTCTGGGTATGGAAGTCCCAATCCTTGATCTCAACACAGACGCAGTCGCACATCACGTGATCTCTCCGCAGCCTGGCCCCTACTGTCTCGCTTAAGGACAAAAGAATGTAGCGGGCTGTTTCCATGTCGTCCACATCCTTTGCTAAAGTGGTGCTGTTGCCGTATCCTTTATTTGCCGGTTCCCGTGAGGCCACCGGGGAAGCATCGATACCGCAGGCATAGTCATGAATTAAAACGGCATACTTCTCCCCCAGGAGGCGCTTTAAATATATCACATCGCATCCGGCCAGCTGTCCGATGGTATGAATGCCGATTCTCTCCAGCTTCTGTCTGGCGGAATGTCCCACGAAAAACAGCTCTCCGATAGGAAGCGGCCACATCTTTGTCTGAATCTCATGAGTAAACAGGGTATGGCATAGATTGGGCTTTTTAAAATCGGAGGCCATCTTGGCTAACAGTTTATTGGGCGCGATCCCGATGTTCACTGTAAATTGAAGCTCCTGCCAGACTCTCTCCCGTATCTGATTTGCTACAGCAAGGGGAGATCCGAACAAATGGATGGTGGACGTCATATCGAGAAAGGCCTCATCGATGCTGAACTGCTCGATATCCGGAGTATAATCGGACAGGAGAGCCATCAGTCTTCTGGAATATTCCAGATAGATATCAAAGCGTGCGGGGACCACAGTGAGTCCGGGACACTTGCGAAGTGCCTGGGCGATGGGTTCTCCGGTTGTTATTCCATATTCTTTTGCCGGTGTGGATTTTGCCAGTACGATTCCGTGCCTTGACTGGGCATCGCCTCCCACTGCAGAGGCTACGGTCCGTAAATCAAGTGCATTTGGATCCTGTCTTAAGCGGTCTGCAGATTCCCAGCTTAAGAATGCTGAGTTCACATCAATATGGAAAATGAGTGGCTCCCTTGACATATCCGATTCTCCTTTTTTCTTTTTATTATACCGAAAATATGTTCGGAAAGTAAAGGGGAATAATTAAAAAAACCGCGGAATAGGATAAAATAAAGTCAAGGGGGAGGCTCTTTTATGAGGCATGCCAAAGGAAAACTCCTGGCAGCAGCAGGAACCGCCGCATTCATCCTTTTTGCAGCAGCGGCGGGAACGCTGGCAGAAAAAGAGACCATTATAAACCATACATCAGTGACTTCAGAAAAAGCGGATCATAAGCCACCAATTGAGACAACCGATGAGCTGAATCTTCATGCTCAGTCAGCAGTATTGATGGATGCCTCTGCCAACCGTGTCTTATACGGGAAAAATGAAGATCTGGTACGGCCGATGGCCAGTACCACAAAGATTATGACATGTATTATTGCCCTGGAAAACGGTAACCTGTCCGACCAGGTAACTGCCACCCAGAATGCAGCAAACCAGCCAAAGGTTCATCTGGGAGTCTATAAGGGAGAAAAGATTTATCTGAAAGACTTACTTTACAGTCTGATGCTTGAATCCCACAACGATGCGGCCATGATGATTGCAGAGCATGTGGGAGGAAGCAGAGAAGGATTTGCTAAGCTCATGAACCAAAAGGCGAAGGAGCTGGGTTGCACCAATACATATTTTATTACGCCTAACGGCCTGGATGCAAAGGAAGAAATAGGCGGAGAAATCAAAGAACATGCTACCACTGCATCTGATTTAGCCAGAATTATGAATTACTGCATTGGAGCATCACCAAAAAGCAGGGAATTTCTGGAAATTACCGGCACTCAGAACTATACTTTTACAGATGTAGATGGAAAGAGGTCCTATCATTGCACCAATCACAATGCACTTCTCACGTCCATGAGCGGCGCTTTTTCCGGAAAAACGGGGTTTACCGGAGGAGCAGGCTACTCTTATGTGGGAGCAGTCAAAAGCGACGGAAGGATCTTTACCATCGCTCTTCTTGGCTGCGGGTGGCCTCCCCATAAAACTTATAAATGGTCTGATGCCAGAAAGCTGTTTCAGTACGGCATGGACCGGTTCCATTACAGGGAAGTTTATAAAGAGGTCCAGCTGCCCCAGGTGCTGATCACGGATGCAGTTCCCTTATCAGGCGGTCTTGACCAGCCTGTCATGATTTCCTGCTCCATGGCAGAGGACCGGAAGAAAAGCATAAAGCTTCTGCTGGCTGACGATGAGAAAGTCACTGTTAAGACCAGCATTGCGAAAGAGCTGAAAGCCCCTGTGGAAAAAGGGCAGGCGGTAGGTGCTGTTACATACCAGCTAAATGGTGAGACTGTAAAAGAATTTCCTGTTTATTTAACAGAAGGAACGAAACGTCTGACGGTTGTCTGGTGTTTTAAAAATATTCTATCCCGTTATCTGTCAATGCCGGGGATTATGGAAATACTCGCTTCCTCTTAACGGGAACTTATGATATACTTGACAAAAATGAATTCCCTCTTTTAACAGAAAACGGGCAGGAGGGAATGGGAGGATATGATAAAATGAATGAGAGAGATACCGTTTTCAGTGGCAGAATTAAACTTGAGAAGCTGCACAATACCAGAGATCTGGGCGGTTTTAGAACTCAGGACGGGAGAATGATACTGAAAAACAGGCTGATCAGAAGCGGCACCTTATATGAGGCAACCGGTGACGATATCCGCATATTGTCTGATAAGTGCAGACTTGGAACCATCATTGATTTCAGAACAGCCACGGAACGAATGCAGAAACCAGATCCGGATATGCCCGGTGTATGTAATATATTTAATCCCATTCTGGACGAGAAAACAGTGGGGATTACCTTTGAAGAGGAAGAACAGGAGGCAGAGGAAGGGGAGAGAGATGCATTAAAATCAATTATTCTTCATGCCTCTTCCCTGGACGGAAAACCGCAATTGTATGTGGACAGGCTTTATGAAGACCTGGTTTTAAATGACCATGCCGCTGCTTCCTATTCCCGTTTTTTCGACCTATTGCTGGAAGCAGATGACAGGGCAGTATTATGGCACTGCACAGCAGGAAAGGACCGGGTTGGTGTGGGAACTGCGCTGCTTCTTTTTGCACTTGGTGTCCGCAGAGAAACCATTATAAGGGATTTTGTGAAAACCAATGATTACGTTATGGAGCAGGTCAATCAGGTCTGCGCCCAGATCGAAAAGGAGACAGGCGATAAAGGTCTTGCGGACTGTGTCAGGATATTATTCACTGTTTCAGAGACTTATATTCTCCGTGCCTTTACTGCTATGGAACAGTCCTTTGGATCTATCGACCATTACTTAAGCACCCGGCTGTCCGTGACTCCAGGAAAAAGGTATGAGCTTAGGGCAAAGTTTTTAACAGAGTAAGTACATGAAAGGAAGTTACTAAAGTATGAATTGGAAGAAAATAGCGGCTGTGCTGGCAGGAAACACCGTATATGCGCTTGCTGTTTCCCTGTTTATTCTCCCGGACGGGCTGATTACAGGAGGCACCACAGGTCTTGCTTTGGTTGCCCATGCGAAGTTTGGAATACCGGTTGCTCTTTTTATCGGAATTTTTAATATTGTAATGTTTATTGCAGGCGCGTTTGTGCTGGGGAAAGCATTTGCACTGACAACCATGATCAGTACATTTTATTTCCCTTTCATTCTGGGGATTTTTGAGAAACTTTTGGGGAGTACGGTTATCACTCATGACCGTATGCTGGCTACTGTGTTTTCCGGCCTTCTTATTGGTGCAGGAATCGGTATGGTTATACGGGCGGGGGCATCTACCGGGGGCATGGACATACCTCCTCTGATTCTGAATAAAAAGTGGAACTTATCAATTTCTCTTACATTATCGGTATTTGACTGTCTCATACTTCTGTCCCAGATGATATTTTCCAACCTCGAACAGATCCTGTACGGAATCCTTCTTGTTCTTTTGTACACCCTTGTTCTGGATAAAGTGCTTATGACGGGACGAAATCAGATGCAGGTAAAAATTATCAGTAACAAATATGACGAGATCAGCAGGGAGATACAAAAGCGGATGGACCGTGGGACAACGCTGCTTGCCAGTGAGGGCGGTTATTTAAGGGAATCTTCCTTTGCTGTACTTACTGTGATTTCCGGAAGGCAGCTGTCAAAGCTCAATGAGCTGGTTCTTCAAATGGATCCTCATGCTTTTATGATTATCAATCAGGTTACTGAAGTGCGGGGAAGAGGTTTTACACTTCATAAGGAATACAAATAATTAAAAATGCGGACAAATATCTTACGGAAAAATGACTAAGGTTTACGGTTTTGGAAACTCTATTGACTTCCAATCTTTTCCGGTGCTATACTGTGCCCGAAGCAGTAAAAGGACGCAGGGAGGAAGTTAAAATGTTCAGGAAAAGATTCGGTTTCATAAGTTTTGTCATTGTGCTGGCTGTATTTTTTGCAGTTGGATGCGGGAAAAAGGGAGATTCTACCGCTGGTTTAAAAACTGCGCAGATGACAGAATCGGAGACTGCGGCCAGCATTACGGAAAATGCCATATCAGAAGAACATATAACGGAAGAAGGCATATCACAAGACAATACAGAAGGTACAGATCTGGCGGCTGATCAGACCTATGAGGGACCAGGAAAACAGACGGAAGCCTTTGCGGAAAAAATACAGGAAGCAGTTTCAGACCGGAGTCTGGAAACGCTGGCAGAACTTATTACCTATCCCTGTGTGTTTATTACCGGTGATCAGGAAACGATTATTCTAAAAACGCAGGAAGATCTGTTAAAGCAGAATCCGGATATGGTATTTGGTGACGATTTAATGGTTGCAGTGGCCAAAGTTGATACAGCCATGCTGAAGAAAACAGCAAAAGGAGTCGTGATGGGCGAAGGAGATTCCAGGATTGTGTTTCAGGAATCACCGGAGGGCAGCATGGGTATTACAGAAATTAAAGAATAACATTGGATACAACTCACAAATTTTTTCGACAAAAATATACAATGTGCCGGAAAAATCTACACGAATCGATATTATGCCAACGATAATTAGGAGCAATAGACCATGGATTGTAAGAAATCCATAGTTTTTTGCTCTTTTTTTACTAAATAGAGCTTGAAATAAGTTGAGATTAATTATACAATTATAATTGGCAGAAATTGGTGTTATTATATAGTCTTATCGTTATTTTTATAACGGGGCTATGCAAATATTACAAAATGGAGGATTGCAAAATGAGTAATTCAACACAAACATCAGCAGGTAATCGGATTCATGCTTTGCTTGATGAAAACAGTTTTGTTGAAGTCGGCGGCTACGTAACAGCGAGAAGTACAGACTTTAACATGACAGCAAGGGAAACTCCTTCTGACGGTGTTGTTACCGGTTACGGTACCATCGGGGGCTGCCTTGTGTATGTGTACAGCCAGGACTCTTCTGTTTTCGGAGGGGCTGTAGGAGAGATGCATGCTAAGAAAATTACACGACTTTACACCATGGCTATGAAGATGGGAGCGCCGGTAATTGGTCTGGTAGACTGCGCCGGATTACGGCTTCAGGAGGCAACAGATGCCTTGAATGGCTTTGGTGAGATCTATATGAGCCAGACTTTAGCATCAGGAGTGGTACCACAGATTATGGCGGTCTTCGGCACCTGTGGCGGCGGCATGGCTGTTTCATCAGCTATGGCAGATTTTACTTTTATGGAAGGAACGTCTGCAAAGCTGTTTGTGAATTCTCCTAACGCCATTGAGAATAACTATGCGGAAAAATTAAATACAGCTTCTGCTGACTTCCAGAGCAGGGAAGCCGGCCTGGTAGATTTTGTTGGAGATGAAGAGGAGATTCTGAGTAATATCAGAACTCTGGTCACAATTTTACCTGCTAATAGTGAGGACGACATGTCTTACGATGAGTGCACTGATGATTTAAACCGCGTTTGTTCTGATTTAGCCAACTATGTGGGAGATACAAAGATCGCACTCACGCAGATTTCTGATAATCATTTCTTTATGGAGACCGGAAAAGAATATGGCTCCTCTATGGTTACCGGCTTTATCCGTTTAAATGGAATTACCGTAGGCTGCGTTGCCAATCGAACAGAATCCTATGATGAGAATGGTTTAAAGACTAAGTCCTATGAAGCAAAATTGACGGGACAAGGCTGTGAGAAAGCTGCAGAATTTGTTGGATTCTGTGATGCATTTGATATTCCGCTGCTTACTCTGGTGAACGTAACCGGATATGAGAGCACAGCCGGTTCAGAAAAGATGATTGCAAAGGCAGCAGCTAAGCTCACTTATGCATTTGCCAATGCAACCGTGCCGAAAGTTACGGTTGTGACCGGTCAGGCGTTTGGCAGTGCTTATCTGACTATGAACAGCAAATCCATCGGTGCAGATATCGTCTATGCATGGCCTGAGGCAGTAATTGGAATGATGGACCCGGTACAGGCCGCAAAGATTATGTATGCGGATGAGATCGCAAAGGTTGAAGATGGAAAGACAGTGCTTGATGAGAAGGCGGAAAGCTACCGTGCTCTTCAGTCCAGTGCACTTTCTGCTGCAAAAAGGGGATATGTTGATGATATCATCGATGCCAGTGAAACAAGAGCCAGAGTTATCGCTGCATTTGAGATGTTATTCACAAAGAGAGAGGATCGTCCGGCAAAAAAACATGGCACGATATAGAATGAGGTGACAGGCATATGAAATTAAATTTGAAACGAGTAGTAGTGGGTCTTACTATGGCAGTCTGCCTCCTTTCATTATCTGCATGCAGCAAAGCCGGGTCTGAGGCCGGAGCTATCGATGCAGATATGAGAGCGCAGCTTGAGCAGATTCCCGTCGCCTCGTATCTGGAGCTGTACACCGGTCTTGAGGACAAGGATACCGAGCAGATGAGAAAGAGCCTGGTAAAAAAGGATGAGGTTGCAGCTCTGGCAGAGGGAATCGATTCCTGGGAGAATGTAAAGGATGAATTAGGCGGCTTTATCTCTGCTTCGGATTCTGTAAAATTAGAAGAGGGCAAGGAAGGTTACAGTGCTACGGTCAATACTGTATTTGAAAAAAGAAATATGGATTTTACCGTAACCTTTGACCACAAGCTTTCCAAGATAACCGGCGTGGCGTTTATTCCCCAGTATACGTTTGGTGAAAAGATGGAAAAAGCGGCTTTGAATACACTGATGGGAATGGGTACCGTATTTTTGGTATTGATCTTTATCAGTCTGCTGATCAGCTGTTTCCGCTACATCAGCGTTCTGGAAGCAAAGGCTGTTAATAAGAACAAACCGGCAGTTCCTGCTGCAGAGCCGGCGGCTCCTGCTGCAGATGTGAAAGAGGAAGTGGAAGAGGAACTTTCAGACGATTTAGAACTGGTGGCTGTCATAACGGCAGCAATCGCAGCATCTACAGGAAGCTCCCCAAGCGGTCTGGTGGTACGTTCCATTAAACGTGCATCAGCCGGAAAATGGAAAAAAGCATAAATAATCAGGAGGATTCTCATCATGAAAAATTATACAATTACAGTGAATGGTAATGTTTACGATGTAACCGTAGAAGAAAGCACAGGTGCAGCGGCTCCGGCAGCAGTGTCAGCTCCGTCACCGGTTAAAAAAGAGGCTGCTCCGGCACCGAAGAAGGCAGCGGTAACAGGAGCGGAAGGCTCTGTAAAAGTAACTGCTCCCATGCCTGGCAAGATCCTTGGCGTAAAGGTAAGTGCAGGCCAGGCAGTGAAAAAAGGTGAAGTCCTTATCGTTCTGGAAGCGATGAAGATGGAAAATGAAATCGTAGCACCTTCCGATGGAACAGTTGCCAGCATTCATGCAGCAGTGGGTGATTCCGTAGAAGCAGGCGCAACATTAGCTACATTAAACTAGTACGGAAAGATCCGCTAAAACGATAAATAGCGCGGATTCCTTATGGAGGGATTAACATGAATTATATCAGTAATACATTCACCAATCTTCTTCAGCAGACCGCATTCTTTAACCTGACTGCAGGAAATATGTTAATGATTCTGGTTGCCTTTATTTTTCTGTATCTGGCAATTCGGAAAGGTTTTGAACCCCTGCTTCTGGTTCCGATTTCCTTTGGTATGCTGTTGGTAAATATCTATCCGGATATTATGAAAGAGGTTGGAGCGGATGGTTCCGGCGGCGGACTGCTGCAATATTTCTTTAAACTGGATGAATGGGGGATTCTGCCTCCGCTTATCTTCATGGGCGTAGGTGCGATGACCGATTTCGGTCCTTTGATTGCAAACCCCAAGAGCTTTCTTCTGGGTGCTGCGGCGCAGTTTGGTATCTATTCTGCCTATTTTATGGCAATTCTTTTTGGATTCAACGAC
Source organism: Lacrimispora amygdalina (assembly GCF_900205965.1). Taxonomy (GTDB): domain Bacteria; phylum Bacillota; class Clostridia; order Lachnospirales; family Lachnospiraceae; genus Lacrimispora; species Lacrimispora amygdalina_A. The sequence goes on along the minus strand of NZ_OAOF01000004.1, from coordinate 194,139 downwards.
AAAGCGGCAGCGGCCATTTCCATTATCGGAGGAGCAGACGGCCCGACTTCCATTTTCCTTGCAGGAAAACTGGGTATGACTTCCCTTATGGGTCCCATTGCGGTAGCTGCTTACTCTTATATGGCACTTGTTCCCATTATACAGCCGCCGATTATGAAGCTTCTTACAACGGAGAAAGAACGTAAAATCAAAATGGAGCAGCTCCGCCCGGTTTCAAAACTGGAACGCATCCTGTTTCCGATTATTGTTACTACCGTTGTATGTCTGATTCTTCCCACTACAGCACCTTTAGTGGGTATGCTGATGCTGGGGAATTTATTCAAAGAATCCGGTGTTGTTAAACAGCTGGCTGAGACTGCAGGGAATGCATTAATGTATATTGTGGTAATTTTACTTGGAACATCTGTTGGAGCATCAACCAGTGCAGAAGCATTTTTAAATCTGGATACACTTAAAATCGTTCTGTTAGGTCTGATTGCATTCTCAATCGGAACAGCAGCAGGTGTTCTCTTTGGTAAGCTGATGTGCAAGGTTACAGGCGGCAAGGTGAATCCGCTCATTGGGTCAGCCGGTGTATCCGCAGTTCCCATGTCAGCCCGTGTATCCCAGAAGGTGGGATCAGAAGCAGATCCTACAAACTTCCTGCTGATGCATGCTATGGGACCAAACGTAGCCGGTGTTATCGGTACTGCAGTTGCAGCCGGTACATTCATGGCTATTTTCGGAGTAAGATAGTCTGACCGGAGACATTGATAGTTCCGGGAGCAAAGTAAATGAACAATAACCAGGAGGTAAAAAAATGGCAGATATAGAAAAAAAGCCGGTTAAGATCGTTGAGACAGTTCTTCGTGATGCTCATCAGTCTTTGCTTGCTACAAGAATGACAACTGAACAGATGCTTCCGATCGTGGAGAAGATGGACCAGGTTGGTTATTATGCAGTGGAGTGCTGGGGCGGTGCGACCTTTGATGCATGCCTGCGCTTCTTAAAAGAAGATCCCTGGGTAAGACTGAGAAAGCTGAGAGATGGTTTTAAAAATACAAAACTGCAGATGCTGTTTCGCGGTCAGAATATTCTGGGTTACAATCATTACGCAGATGATGTGGTGGAATATTTTGTACAGAAGTCCTTATCGAACGGAATTGATATTATTCGTATCTTTGACTGTCTCAATGATATCCGTAACTTACAGACTGCAGTATCAGCCTGCAACAAAGAAAAAGGGCATGCTCAGGTAGCTTTGTGCTACACCCTGGGTGACGCTTATACTCTGGAATACTGGAAAGATATTGCAAAGAGAATTGAGGATATGGGCGCAGACTCTATCTGCATAAAGGATATGGCTGGACTTCTGACACCATATAAAGCGGATGAGCTGGTTCATGCATTAAAAGAATCAACTAAGCTTCCGATTGACCTTCATACCCATTATACATCTGGTGTTGCATCCATGACCTATTTAAAGGCAGTGGAAGCAGGCTGCGATATCATTGATACCGCAATGTCTCCTCTTGCTTTAGGTACCAGCCAGCCGGCGACTGAGGTTATGGTTGAGACCTTCAGGGGTACACCTTATGACACCGGTTATGACCAGACTCTGCTGGCAGAGATTGCAGCTCATTTCCAGCCCGTCAGAGAAGAGGCATTAAAGAGTGGACGGTTAAATCCTAAGGTTCTGGGTGTGAATATTAAAACACTTCAGTATCAGGTACCAGGCGGTATGCTTTCCAATCTGGTAAGCCAGTTAAAAGAAGCAGGCCAGGAAGATAAATATTTACAGGTGCTGGAAGAGGTTCCAAGAGTAAGAAAGGATTTCGGAGAACCGCCGTTAGTTACTCCTTCTTCCCAGATTGTCGGAACACAGGCTGTTTTAAATGTTATCAGCGGAGAGCGTTATAAGATGGTAACCAAGGAATCCAAAAAGATTCTGATGGGTGAGTTCGGACAGACAGTAAAACCGTTTAATGCGGAAGTACAGAAGAAGATTATCGGTGATGAAACTCCTATTACCTGCCGTCCTGCTGATTTAATTGCACCTCAGCTTCCACAGTTCGAGAAAGAGTGTGCACCGTGGAAACAGCAGGAAGAAGATGTGCTATCCTATGCGTTATTCCCGGCTGTTGCAAAGGATTTCTTTGAATATCGTGCAGCACAGCAGACAGGAGTGGATTCCACTCTGGCAGATAAGCAGAATAAAACTTATCCGGTATAAAAAACGAATATAAGAAGTTAATATAAGAAGTCAATATAAGAAGTCAGGTCTGGAATTCCCTTTGAGGGGATACAGGCCTGATTTTTATATACTGGGAAATATTCATTGACATTTCCGGCAGAGAGAATATAATTGTTGTATAGTCAATAGTTGCAAATACAACTGTTGTAATATCAATATGGAGAATGAAATATGAACAGTCTGCTGCATTATGCTAAGAAGTACAGAAAAGAATTCATTATCGCAATCCTATGCATCGAAGCCGAGACCATATTTGAACTGATTATACCTATGATTATGGCAGATATCATTGATGTGGGCGTTGCAAACGGTAACAGAAGCTATATCTTAATGAAGGGAGGACAGATGATCGCATTTGCTGCAACTGCTCTTTTGCTGGGGCATGTATGCGCACGATTTACTGCAATCTGCGGCAATGGAATTGGAGCGGAGATCCGTAAGGCAGAATTTCAGAAGATGCAGACCTATTCCTTTGCCAATACCGACCATTTCAGCACTTCCTCCCTGGTAACAAGGCTGACCAGTGATGTTACTACCATTCAGAATTCCATTACCAATGGAATGCGTCCGGGATTCAGATCTCCGGTGATGATGATGACAGCTTTGGTTGTTTCCTTCCGGCTCAATGCCCGCCTTGCAATGGTATTCTTTATTGCGGCGCCCCTGCTTGCAGTAATTCTGATTCTTATTATTAAGAATGTCAGACCTCTTTATGGTAGAATGCAGGGGGCGATGGATCTTGTTAACCGTACCATACAGGAGAACTTAAGAGCAGTCAGAGTGGTAAAAGCGTATGTCAGGGGCGATTATGAGACAGAAAAATTCGGAGAGGTCAATGCCTCGTTAAAAAATGCTTCGGAACGTTCCTTCTCACTGGCAGCACTTAACATGCCTGCCATGCAGTTTGTGATGTACGGTACGATTTTAAGTATTCTGTGGTTTGGGGGGAACCTGGTGATCGGAGAGGGTATGAAGGTGGGAGCTCTTACCAGCTTTTTAAGCTATGTGCTCCAGGTTCTGAATTCTCTTATGATGTTTTCCAATGTATTCCTCTTATTTACCAGATCCCTGACTTCCTGGAGGAGAATCTCAGAAGTTCTTGAGGAAGAACCTGCCATTCGTGATGATTTGGCATCTGACATTGAGATTACACAGGGAGGAATACGCTTTGATCATGTATACTTTAAATACAAGGATACTGCAAAAGAGTATGTGCTCTCAGACATATCTTTTCAGATTCAGCCTGGACAGACGATTGGAATCATCGGGCAGACAGGTGCTGCGAAAAGTACACTGGTCCAGCTCATTCAGCGTCTGTATGAGATAAACTCAGGAGAAATACTGATAGACGGTCAGCCGATTCGGCACTATACGCAGGATCATTTAAGGGAAGCCATTGGCATGGTACTACAGAAAAATACTTTGTTCTCAGGGACAGTGAAGGAAAATATCTGCTGGGGAAAGGAGAATGCTTCTGATGAGGAGATTAAAGAGGCATGCCGGATTGCCTGTGTGGACGAATTCATTGACAGGCTGGATAATGGTTATGATACCGTTCTCGGTCAGGGAGGGGTTAATCTTTCCGGCGGCCAGAAGCAGAGACTCTGTATCGCAAGGGCAGTGATAAAAAGGCCAAGAATCCTGATTCTGGACGATTCCACAAGCGCTCTTGACACAGCTACGGAGCAGAAGATCAATGAAGCTTTAAAAGATTCACTTCCCGACATGACAAAGATTATTATCAGTCAGAGAATCTCTTCGGTTTCCCATGGAGACCAGATTATTGTTTTGGATGACGGCAGAGTGAATGCAACAGGTACACATAAAGAACTGCTTAAGAACAATGAAATCTATCGGGATATCTTTGAATCCCAGCAGAAAGGAGGAGGACTTTTGGCATGAAACCCACAGGACATACAAGACCAAAGAATACGAAAAAGACCCTGCTCCATCTTTTGAATTACCTTGGGCATTACAGACGTTCCTTATTTCTGATTGCAGTTCTGGTATGCATCAGTGCAAGTTCAGGAATTGCAGGAACCTATCTTCTAAAGCCGGTGATTAACCGTTATATTCTTCCGGGAGATATTCCGGGGCTGATACGAATGATTCTGATCATGGGATGCCTGTATCTGGCAGGTGCTCTTTCCAGTCTGATATACAGCAGAATGATGGTTCATGTATCCCAGCAGGTCGTGAGCGATATCAGGATGGATTTGTTTTGCCACACCCAGAAGCTTCCCCTTGTATTTTTTGATACCCACACCCACGGCGAGCTGATGAGCCATTTTACCAACGATGTGGATACCATATCAGAGGCGTTAAACAACAGCTTTACACTGCTGATTCAAAGCTTTATTACTTCAACAGGAACGATTATCATGCTGCTGGTCCTGGATGTGCGTCTTTCCATGATCGTTATTTTCTTTCTTGCAGTTATGCTGCTTTATATCCGTCATAACGGAAGTATGAGTAAAAAATATTTTGCAAAACAGCAGAGGAACCTTGGTCATGTCAATGGATTTGTGGAAGAGATGGTGGAGGGTCAGAAAGAAGAAAAAATTTTTCGTCATGAGAAGCAGAATTTTGAAAAGTTTTGTGAATTAAACGAAGCACTTCGAATCTCTTCCACAAAAGCGTCAGTTTACACGGGAATCACGGTTCCCACAATTGTTGCGCTGTCCTATTTTAACTATGCAGTCTCCGCCTGCGTGGGAGGATTATTTGCAATCTCCGGTCTGATTAATCTGGGGACACTGGCATCTTATCTTGTGTATGTAAGGCAAAGTGCCATGCCGATGAATCAGTTTACCATGCAGATTAATTTCCTGATGGTGGCACTTGCCAGCGCGGAGAAGATCTTTTTGATGATGGAGCAGGAACAGGAAGTGGATGAAGGAAATGTTACTCTGGTAAAGGCAGAGGAAGAGGAGAACGGTTCTTTTAAGGAATCTGACGTTTATACAGGAAAATTTGCCTGGAAGATCCCCGATGAGAGGGAAGGATATCGTCTGGTTCCTCTAAAGGGAGATGTGCGTTTTCATGAGGTGGTTTTTGGCTATAAACAGGAGCATTCCATCCTGAATGGAATCAGTTTATACGCAAAACCAGGACAGAAGATTGCATTTGTAGGCTCTACCGGAGCCGGAAAGACCACCATTATCAATCTGGTCAACCGGTTCTACGAATTAAATGATGGGCTGATCACCTATGATGGAATTGATATCCGTCAGATAAAAAAGGATGAATTAAGACGCTCTATTTCACTGATTGTTCAGGATACTCATTTATTTACCGGAACAATTGCCGATAATATCCGGTATGGAAGGCTGAATGCTACTGAGGAGGACGTACTGGAGGCGGCAAAAATTGCAAATGCGGATTCCTTTATCAGAAGACTTCCTGCAGGCTACGATACCATGCTTGAAAATGACGGAAGTAATTTATCCCAGGGCCAGAGACAGCTGATCGCCATAGCACGGGCTGCCATTTCCCGTCCGCCGGTACTGGTGATGGATGAGGCGACCAGCTCCATCGATACACGGACGGAAAAGCTGATTGAAAAGGGAATGGACAGACTGATGAACGGGCGGACCGTCTTTGTCATTGCCCACAGACTTTCAACTGTACGCAATTCCCGGGCTATTCTGGTTCTGGAACGGGGAGAGATTATTGAACGTGGAAATCATGAGGAACTGCTTGAACAGCAGGGCAGGTATTACCAGCTCTATACAGGGCAGTTTGAACTGGAATAAACAAGAAGGAGGCAAATTGTGAATAAACTAACGATCAGGGAAATGCTGGTGCGGGGGGAAAAAGCCAGGAAGCAGGCTTTATTTCCGCTGTTATCTGAAATGGGGCTGATACCAGGACAGGGGCAGGCAAAAATATTATATCGTCTTTTGCTAAATGACCGTGTTACCCAAAAAGATCTGGCAGACCAATGCAGAATTGATACAGCAGCCATGTCAAGAAATATTGATAAGCTGGAGGGGCTTGGACTTCTTGTCCGGGAGAGCAACCCTGACTGCAGGAGATCCTTTTTAATCTGCCTGACAAAAAAGGGGTATGCAGAGGCAAAGCAGATCAAAAAGGTGTTTGAGCAGTTTGAAGACATAGTCAGTGAGGGGATTGCTCCGGAGGAGATTGAAGTTTTTTACCGTGTTATGGAGCACATGTGTACCAATCTGGAACGTTTTAATGCTGCAGAAAGCCAAACGTAATGTGAGTCATTGTGTATGCCCTCATTATATGTCAAAATATTCTCTGATATAAAAAGCCATTAGAAGATCGAATTTAATTTTAGAATCATCCAATTCTGTTCCTAACAACTCTTTGATTTTTTTCATCCGGTATATGACCGTGTTCCGGTGGGTGTGCAGTTTGCCCGCAGTTTTAAGCAGATTGCAGTCAGACAGGAGGAAGACTTTCAGGGTATCCATGTAATCGGTATCATGGGCTGAATCAAAGTCTTCCAGCACCCCCAGGCTGTTTTTGCACACAGACTGCAGCAGCTCCGGGTCAGAGGAGGAAAAAAGAATCTGAAATAACCCAAGCTCATCAAAATTAACAGAAGGAATACTCCAGAACAGGGACGCGGCCAGGGCAAAACGGGCGCGTTTATAACAGACTCCTATCTTATCGAGGGTATGAAATTCATTGCCAATCCCCAGCGTTATGCCGTCATAATACATAAGGATATCCATAATTTCGCTCAGTGAAGGGGTGGACTGGCAGATAAGATAGAGAAGGATCTGCAGATTATCGTGTTCAAAAAGATGATATTTTAACGAGAGACGGTTTAAGGTAAACGTAATTCTGGTAATATTGCGCAGATTTTGAATCACAATGATCCGGTAGCCGGCTGCAGTTGGAAAACCGTTCTGGTTTAAGGTCATAAGAGTGGTATCGTGAATCGGGTCCTGATAAAGGGCCGACTGAAATGCAGCGTTTAAATGGTCCGCATTCTGAGTATCATGAAGGAGTGTTTTGCAATAGTCCTGCATGATGTCTACCAGATGAATTTTCCATGGCATGGTGATTAAAGGGAATTTATTGATTCTGCAAAAATCCAGAATCTCAGGGGATAAATCGGCTGTTTCCAGGTATTTCCCCACATTGATGAGAAGCCCGCTGCAGTTGTAAGTCACCAGAGAGCAGATAAATTCAAACAGACAGGTTCCGCTTTGTGTAAACAGTCCAGTCGTTATAACCAGCTCTCCTCCCTTTAAAAAGGATATATTCTGAATATCCTCTGCCAGGTAAATCCAGGAGACAGAGTTTGAAAGTCCGTTTTCACCGCTGTGAAGGACAAGGCTGTATTTTTCAGATCCAGAATGATACAAATCAGAAACTTTAGTTCTCATAATCGTTGCCTCCTCTCAGATTGAGGGTAAGTATACCATACATTGTACTTAAAGTACAATAACTAAAAAAAAGATTGGAATCTGCAGACATTGCAGGGGTAACCGGGAGGGGATATAATAAATGTTATAACAAATCCTTCAGAAGAGAGGTGCACCATATGAAAGAAAAGTTTGTTGTTACGATTACGAGGCAGTTTGGAAGTCTGGGGAGACCCATAGCCAGAATGGTCAGCGAGAACCTTGGAATCGAATATTATGACCGGGATATCGTTGAGATGACATCCAAAGATTTAAATCTTCCGGTTTCTGCTGTCAGCGATGTGGAAGAAAGTGCAAAATCAGCATTCTTTAACATGAACTATCCTCTTGGTATGGGGACCACAAACATTCAGGATTCGGTCTTTGCAGCCCAGAAAAAGATTATTATTGATCTGGCAGAGAAGGAATCGTGCATCATCGTAGGCAGATGCGCGGATCATATTTTGGAGGATTATAAGAATACGATCCACATTTTCATCTATGCGCCCTATGAGGCAAGGCTGAAAAACTGTGTGGAACGTCTTAACATGAGACCAGATGAGGCCAGGAGGATGATCGCTTCGGTCGATAAGGCGAGAGAGTCCTATCACAGGCATTACTGCGGTTATGTGATGTCTGACAAGGAACATAAGCATATCATGATTGATTCCAGTCTGCTGGGAGTGGAAGGTACCTGTGAAATCTTAACTGAAATTATCCGCAAAAAATTCAAGAACATGCTGTAAAAACACATTCATATAGAATATACCAGGCAATGAAGCTTTTGAAAAAAAGACATTGCCTTTTTGTTGTATAAAAAAAGCAAAAAGGAGGTTAATCATGCTGCAAATTAAGAATCTGTCAAAATGCTTTGAAGATCTGGAAGTTTTAAAAGATGTAAACCTGTTAGTAAAAAAGGGTGAAGTAGTGGTGATTATAGGACCTTCCGGATCTGGCAAAAGTACGCTTCTGCGCTGTGTAAACTTACTGGAGAGCCCGACAGGGGGAGAGATCCTGTATCAGGGAGAGGATATTACACATCTGGGGAAAAAGGTCACAGATTACAGGAAGCAGGTGGGTATGGTATTTCAGAGGTTCAATTTGTTTCCGTTAAAAAATGCACTGGAAAACGTAATGTATGCGCCGGTCAAACTCAATAAGGTTCCTGTAAAAGAAGCAAAAGAGCAGGCTCTGGACCTTTTGAAAAAGGTGGGTCTGGAAAACAGAGCCCATGCATATCCGACCGCACTATCAGGAGGGCAGCAGCAGCGTGTCGCCATTGCCAGAGCTTTGGCAATGAAACCAGAGATACTTCTCTTTGATGAGCCCACCTCTGCTTTGGATCCTGAATTGGTAGGAGATGTGCTGGAGGTGATGAAACAGCTGGCAAAAGAGGGAATGACCATGATTGTGGTCACCCATGAAATGGGATTTGCCAAAGATGTGGCAGACCGTGTGATCTTTATGGATGGCGGGTATGTTGTAGAGGAAGGCTCGCCACAGGACATATTTACCAACCCAAAAAATGAAAGAACCAGGACATTTCTGTCCAGAGTGTTATAGGGAGGTGAAGGGATGGAATTAAATTTTGGAAAAGCAATTCACACACTGGGACCCAGCCTGTGGGGAGGAGTTGGGATTGTTCTTTATATTACCCTTTCGGGTTTCTTCTTTGCATTAGTGGCGGCACTACTCATCGCAATGGGGCGTCTCTCCAAAAACAGGGTGCTCAGCCGGGTCCTGTCGGTTTTCATAGAGCTGGTCAGGGGAACGCCGCTGCTTGTACAGCTTTTTTATATATATTATGTTGTTCCCACGTTGTTAAACGGGATACTCGCCATGGCAGGATACCAGACCAACATACAGCTGAAGGCATCTACCTGCGGAATCATAGGATTTGCAGTTAATTATGGATGTTACATGTCAGAAGTTATCCGTTCTGCAATACTTGCGGTGGACCCTGGGCAGAGAGAGGCTGGGCTTGCACTTGGGTTTTCAGAAGGAAAGGTAATGATTCATTTCATTATACCTCCGGCTCTCAGAAATTCTGTACCGGTATTTGGAAATTATCTGGTTATGCTCATAAAGGATACGTCCCTGCTGGCAATGATTTCAGTGCAGGAATTGCTATTGCGCACAAAAACCTATGCATCTCAGACGTTTCTTACAGTAGAAGCGTATACTCTGCTGGCAGTTGTTTATTTACTGCTCAGTATTCCACTTTCCCAGATAACCGGGATTCTGGAACGGAGACTGAAACGTATGCCGTAACCCTTAGAAATTATCATATAAAAAGAAAGGCAGGAGAATTATGAAAAAGAAATCAGGATTAAGAATGGCTGTACTGGGAGTGCTGGCTGCAGTTTTATTAGCAGGCTGCGGTGTTTCTGGTGATGGTCCGGGTCAAAAGCAGGCGGCCTCCACGGAACAGGGAGCAGGAGAATCAGCCATGCTAAAGAAAATAAAAGAGAAGGGATATATTCTGATTGGATCTTCCAACGACGCTCCATTTTGCTATAAAGATGTGGAAAGCGGACAGTTAAAAGGAATTGATATCGAAATCTTAAAAGAACTGTGCAGCCGCCTGGGTATCGGAGATATTAAAATGAAGGAAATTGATTTTTCCAATCTGCTGGTGGAACTGAATAACAGCAATATTGATATGGTTGTGGATGGAATGTATGTAAAGGATGAGAGACTGGAAATAGCGGCATTTACTGATAAATGGTATCAGGAGGGAGAGGCAGTGGTAATACCAGCTGATTCCGCTGTGAAAAGCAAAGAGGATCTAAATGGCAAGACAATCGGTGCACAGCCAGGCACTGCATTTTATGAAACAGCACAAAAATGGCTGGATGAAGGAAAAATAGGCGAGCTGCTTGCTTATGACAATCAGGCAACGCTGATGACAGCGGTTAACACAGGAAAGGTTGACGCAGTTGTGACAGATGGAATTGTTGCCGGCTATACGCTTTCGGCAGACAGCTCTTTAAAGCTGAAGCTTCTGGCTCCCTATGAGGCAGAAGCCAGCGGACAGATCGGAGCTGCGGTCCGTTTTCAGGATAAGGATTTCCTGAATGAAGTAAATCTGTGCCTGAATGAAATGAAAGAAGACGGGACGCTGTTAAAAATAATAAAATCCTATGGGCTGACGGATGATTATTTTGTTAACGCCAAGGACGGGAAAACTAAAAATGTAAAATAGTGCAAATACAAAGAAGAGAGGCATTTATATGGAGTTTCAATATTACCTGCCGGTTAATCTGGTATTTGGAAGGGGAACGGCAGATTTAATCGGAAAAAAGGCAGCCAGACTTGGAAAGCGGGCCCTTATTGTGACGGGTGGCAGGAGTACGAAGGCATCCGGTCTTCTTGCCAGAACACAAGAATTGCTTAAAAGGCAGGGAGTATCGTCTGTGTTGTTTGATAAAGTTGAGCCCAACCCCCTGACCACTACGGTCTGTGAAGGGGCTGGTATCGCAGTGGAGGAAGCATGTGACCTTGTTGTTGCTCTGGGAGGAGGAAGCAGTCTGGATGCAGCGAAGGGAATCGCCTTCCAGGCAGTTAATGGCGGCGATATTAATGAGTATATTTTTGGAAAGAAGGTCAGCGATAGGGCATTGCCTGTACTGGCAGTTCCAACGACCTGCGGAACCGGAAGTGAAGGCAATGGATTTGCGGTAATGACCAATCCGGATACGCTTGATAAAAAATCACTCCGGTGCAGTGCCATAGTACCGTCATGCTCCATCATTGATCCGCTGCTGATGACCACCATGCCGCAGGCAGTTCTGGCATCGGTCGGCTTTGATGCTCTCTGCCATAACATGGATGGATATCTGTCTTCCATAGCTCAGCCGCTTACCGATATGATGGCTTTGGAAGGAATCCGGCTGGCGGCGGACAGCCTGATAAAGGTCTGTCATAACAGGGAAGATTTAGACAGCTGGGAGAAGCTGTGCCTTGCAAGTACACTGGGCGGAATGGTGATCAATACAGCGGGAGTGACCGCACTCCACGGGATGGAACACCCGGTCAGCGGACTTAGAAATGCGGTTCATGGAAGAGGGCTGGCGGCGCTTGCTCCTTATGTCTATGAAGCATCCATAAAAGGTTCTCCGGATAAATTTGCAGCCATGTCAAGGCTGCTTGGAGGAAAGGATGAATCTGATTTTGTCAGTCAGATCAGGAAACTGATTGCAGAACTTCATTTGACAGAAACCTTAGGAGAGATGGGAATCAGAGAAGCAGACGTACCATGGCTGACGGAAAACTGTATGAAGATCTCAGCCGCCAGTATTGCCAATCACCCCGTCATCCTGAATCGGGAAGAGATCAGCTGTATTTATACAAAATCAATTTAGATGCCGTACCATGGCAAAAAGGAGGATCATATGCTGAGAGATGCATTACCGGAAATAAAAATGCCTCTGCCGGGACCGAAAGCTGAGGCCGTTTTAAAACGTAGAAAGGAAGCGGTGCCAGATGCCATTAAATCGGTATATCCCTGCGTAATCAGCAGAGGAGAGGGTGCTATGCTGGAGGATTTGGATGGTAACCGGTTTCTTGACTGGGTTGGCGGAGTAGGTGTATTAAACATTGGTTACAGTCATCCGGAAATTATAGAAGCGGTTAAAGAACAGGCAGATCAATATTTTCATGGTATGATGAATATTGTCACACACGAAGGCTACATAAAGCTTGCGGAGAAAATGAATGAAATTGTTCCGCTCAAAGCAGAAAAAAAGAAAACTATGTTTGCCAATTCCGGCGCTGAGGCGATAGAAAATGCAGTAAAAATTGCAAAGTCCTGCACAGGAAGGCCCAATATTATTGTTTTTTCAGGGGCATTTCATGGAAGAACGCTTCTTGCTGCGACGATGACGGCAAAAAAAGCATATGCGTTCGGGACCGGACCTTTTCCAGATGGAGTTTACCGCGCAGAATTTCCGTATCTGTATAGAAAACCAGAGGGATTAAGCGATGCCGCAGCAGTTGGATATTATATGGAAAAACTACAGAAGGTATTTGAAGAAGCCTCTCCTGCAGAATATGTGGCGGGGATTGTGGTAGAACCGGTGCAGGGCGAGGGCGGCTTTGTTCCAGCTCCCATAGAATGGGTTAAGGCTTTAAGGACCATTTGTGATGAGAAAGGGATTCTGCTGATTGCAGATGAGGTCCAGACTGGTTTTGCACGTTCCGGCAGGATGTTTGTATCCGATTACTGGAAGGATGCCGGCTGTGCTCCTGATATTCTGGCATCAGCCAAATCAATTGCAGGAGGATTGCCCTTAAGTGCAGTCACTGCTGCGGCAGAGATCTTTGATGGTGTAAAAGGCGGAATTATAGGCGGCACCTTTGGAGGGAATGCGCTGGCGTGTGCCTCTGCATTAAAGGTAATAGAGCTTATGGAACGAGAGAATCTGTGTTCCCGTTCTGTTGAAATCTCAAATTTATGCAGAAGCAGATTTGAATTATGGAAAAACAGATTCAAAGAAGTAGGTGACGTAAGAGGAATCGGCTGCATGATGGGGATTGAGTTTGTAACGGATAAACTGAGTAAACAGCCAAATGCAGGACTGGTACGTGAAATTGTTGACTACTGTGTCCACCATGGCTTAATTGTGGAAAGTGCAGGCGCCTATTCCAATGTGATCCGCTTTTTATGCCCATTAGTCGTAACAGATACACAGCTTGAAAGCGGGCTTGCAATTTTAGAATCTGCAATTGAGGCATGCACAGAAAATTCTTTAAAATAAATATATATAATTTTCAGGCAGCAGGGTGTTTCATCGTCCTGCTGTTTTGTCATCCGGAAAAAATGAAAGATTTTCTTACAAATATTTCCAAATGGGTGAAGATTGACTGATTCAGATTGACACATGGTATCATTTGTCATTATAATAAAATAATGTATGCTTTACATATAACTGGAAATAAAAATACGGAAGTGTATTATGGGAGAAACAGATGAAAAAGTATAAAAAAGCTGGTAAGTGGGCAGTAGTACTTGCCAGTATTCTGGTGATTGAATCGTTTACAGGAGCGGTATCGCCATACATAGATACGTATGCTTATACGAATAAGACGGCAACGGTGAATGCCACAACTCTGAATGTGAGAAGCGGACCTGGAACTTCCTATTCCATTGTTACGAAACTGGCCAATGGAGCATCCGTTACCGTGGTCAATGAAAAGAACGGATCAGACGGAGGTCTTTGGTATGAAATACGGTTTAACAATTCCAATGGACAGACGGTGACAGGCTATGTTACAAAAAGCTATCTGAAATTTTCGGCGGTTTATACCAGTGATGCAGATTTTGAATCAAAATTGTCGGCTCAGGGGTTTCCTGAAAGTTATAAGGTACGTTTAAGAGCGCTGCACGCCCAATATCCCAACTGGGTGTTTACTGCCCAGAAGACCAATCTGGACTGGAACACTGCTGTGAAGGAAGAAAGTCTGGTAGGTAAAACTCTTGTGCATACAAACAGTATGTCATCGTGGAAGTCTACGGAGAACGGGGCTTATGACTGGGACAGCAGTACCTGGGTAGGATTTGACGGAAGTACCTGGGTTACGGCATCAGAGGATATTGTCAAGTATTTTATGGATCCCAGAAATTTTCTGGATGAAACCAATGTATTTCAATTTTTGACGCATACGTATGACAGCAATAAGCATACACTGGAAGGATTAAATGCCATGGTCAGGGGGACATTCCTGTCTGGAAGCACTGCCAATACCGGCACTTCCCAGGGAGGCTCACTCACTCCGCCGGATGGAGGATCATCCACGGATCCAGGGAATGCTGCGGGTCCCGGAGCCAATATTGGTCCTGGAGGAAAAACAGAGACTGAAAGCTCCTCTTCCGGTAATGTAAGCCTGGAATCACCTCAGGCATCTATTACGCCCAACCATGCAGCCATTCTTATGGAATATGGTCCTGGAGCAAGTCTTACCGGACCATCTGGCAATGCACCTGCGACAGGAACCACAACAGGAAGCTCTGCCTATACCAATATGATTATGAATGCGGCAACCCAGTCAGGAGTGAATCCATATGTACTGGCAGCCATGATCATTCAGGAACAGGGTTCTGCAGGTACAGGCAAGAGTATATCCGGTACAGAACCAGGATATGCCGGAGTCTATAATTTCTTTAATATAGAAGCATACCAGTCCGGCAGCATGACTGCTGTACAGAGAGGTCTTTGGTGGGCATCCCAGACAGGCAATTATGAACGCCCCTGGAATACGCCGGAAAAATCAATTTTAGGCGGTGCACTATATTATGGTAATAACTATGTAAAAGTTGGGCAGGATACTTTTTATCTGAAGAAATATAATGTACAGGGGGCGAATCTGTATAAGCATCAGTATATGACCAATGTACAGGGGGCGGCATCTGAGGCTGCTGTATATTCAAAAGCATATAACAATGAGATGAAACAGACCGGACTTGAATTTAAAATACCGGTTTATAATAATATGCCCGAAAATCCCTGCAGCCAGCCAACGGGTGACGGCAATCCCAACAATAAGCTGTCAGGGCTTAGCGTGGATGGATTTGTTATGACGCCCAGTTTTGACCGGGACACCAGAGAATACAATCTGATTGTGGATTCTGGTGTGACCAGTATTAAAGTAAATGCTTCTGCGTTAAATTCTGCTTCTTCCATAAAAGGAACGGGGACAATAGCGCTTCAAAGCGGCAATAATGATATTAAAGTTTCAGTTACTGCGCAAAATGGTAATGTAAGAGAGTATATCCTTCATGTGGTCCGCCAGGCCAATGGACCTACCTATAGTTCAGGAAACAATAACCAGCCAGGTTCTGTTTCTTCAGGCGGAAACAGTTCTTCGGGTGGCAGCAGTTCTTCAGGAGGCAGCTGGGGACCAGGAGCTTCTGGTTCCAGCTCAGGTAATGACGCAGGAACCCCAGGCGGCAGCAATATCACAATAGCTCCGGATGGTTCTACCGGAACATCAACGCAGACTGGTTCCACAACAGCAGCACAGTCAACTGCCGGTGAAGGACAAAAGGGCCCCGGTGTTAAAAGCCCTGCACAGACCCAGGCTCAGACACAGGCGCAGACTCAGGAACAGTCCCAGACCCAGCAGCCAGCTTCTTCCACAACTTCAAAAGGAAGCGGTGATATAAACGGAGATGGGAAAGTTAACAGTCTGGATGTGCTGAAGCTGCAGCGATATCTGCTGGGGCTGGAGAAATTACCGGAAGCAGGAAAAGCAGCAGCCGATTTAAACGGAGACGGAAAAGTAAATTCTCAGGATCTTCTTCTTTTGCAGAAGAAAGTACTTAAAATGTAAGTTTATCAAATAGGAGACAATATGAACAGGAAACTAAAAAAAATAATCACCAGCCTTATACTGGTTTGCATGATGGCTGTAATAAGCCCTTGGGGCCACATTGTATCCTTTGCATCGGAAGCTAAGATCTCATTTTCCGATCCTTCCGTTATGGTAGGCAATGATGTGACCGTGAATATGAAAGTGACCAGCGATACCGCGCTGGGAACTGCGGAGATCATGCTTTCTTATGATCCCGGAATTCTGGAGTTTGTAAGCGGAACCAGCGCAAACGGCGGAGCCGGAGCGATTAAGATACTTGGAACCATGAATTCCGCAGATCAGAAATCGTTTCAGTTTACGCTGAAATTTAAGACACTGAAAGCAGGAAATGGAAAGATTACGGTTACTTCGCAGGAAATCTATGATGTGAATTCCGGAGCTGTTACCGTATCGAAACAGGGCAGCTCCACTGTTAAGGTAACATCACCTGCAACGTATTCAAAGGATGCAACACTGAAGTCTTTAAAGATCTCGCCCGGAACCTTATCCCCTGAGTTCTCTGCAAAAGTAGACAGCTATACTGCCGAGGTTGATGCCAATACAGCGGATCTGATTGTCAACGCAGTGGCTTCCAATGCTGGAGCACATGTAACTCTTACGGGAGAGAAGGGCTTAAAAGCAGGAGAGAATCAGGTTGTAGTCAAGGTGACTGCGGAAGATGGCCAGACAATCAAGAATTATACGATTAAAGTCACGAAACCGGAAGGCGGGGAGACAACTCCGACAGCCAACCCTGGCGGAGAGACTGGAGAAGCAGAGTTTAGTTCCGCCTCTGTAACAATTCATGATATTGTATACCGCATCGCATCTTCCTTTGATGAGTCCACACTTCCGGAAGGCTTTGAAGCCACAACTTATCAGTATAAGGGAACTGAGGTGATGGCTGGTAAGGGGCTTGAAAAAGATATACTTTTATTGTACTTAAAGGATGAAGGCGGCGACGGCGGTTTCTTTATCTATAATGAAGGCGCGGACAGCTGGTCACAGTTCGTTGAAGTAAAAACTACGGAAAAAGCGGTTGTAATTATCCCTCTGGATGGAGATGCCGCTGTTCCGGAAGGCTTTAAAGAACAGCAGATTGAAATTGATGGCATCAAAGTTACCGGATGGGTGCCCAATACAGAATCAAAGGCAGAGTATTGTCTGTTCTATGGTATGAACTGGAACGGAGAAAAGAATTTCTACCGCTATGATCTTTCTGAAAAGACGGTTCAGAGATATTTTGCTTCCGGTGTTACCAATGACAAATATGTGGAGCTGGCGCAGACTTACAGTGACCTGCTGAAGGATTACCACCTGCAGTTCTATATATTGATTGCAGTCAGCGTACTTGCATTAGCATTACTGGTTATTGTCATTTTCCTGATTAAACGAGGCAGCGGACCTGATCTAAGACCTGATGAACCCCTGCATGATAATCAAAGGAAGGACGAGCCCAGAAGCCGCAGAGAAAGCCGGACGGAGGCTGCACCGCCTGTAAAGGTGAAACGCTACAGCAGAGAGGAATTCACAGAAAGAGAACGGACAGGCAGATTTAATTCCGGTTTTGAAGATGATATTATGGACGAGCCTGATACGTTCATACCCAGGACAACTGCTTACGAGGAAGAGGACGATTTTATGGAAGAGTCCAGCCTGGAGGAGATGGAGCAGAATTTAATGCCTGGAGTAAGGACACATCAGACGCAGCCGAAGGATAGGAAAGTCAATTCCAGAAGGAATCCAAAGATGGATGAGAATGAGGATGATGACTTTGAATTCCTGGATCTGGATGACTGATTAATGATATAAGATAAAACGAAAGCGCCCTTACGGGTGCTTTCGTTTTATCTTGACTCAGGCATCTGCTATTGAAAAGCGTAAAGTGGTTTGTTATAATGATTTTCTAAAAGAAAAAGAATATTGCCATTTTTAAACTGCATTTTAAGATTTGGCATATAATATATATTGAAAAATGAATTATCGTGTGCTATTATGTGTATAACAGATATAACGAAAGATGGTGAAAAGATGATATTGCAGATTGATTTTAACAGTGATGAAGCGATTTACATTCAGCTTCGGAACCAGATAATCATAGGAATCGCCACGGAAAGTATAAGAGAAGGAGACCCCTTGCCTTCCGTGCGCCAGATGGCCGATAACATAGGCATTAATATGCATACGGTAAATAAGGCGTACTCTGTACTCAAACAGGAGGGATTTGTGAAACTGGACCGCCGGAAAGGAGCGGTTGTTTCCCTTGATGTAGATAAAATGCAGGTTCTTGATGAAATGCGCAGGGATTTAAGTGTTGTATTAGCAAGAGGCATCTGCAAAAATATTTCGTGTGGTGAGGTTCACCAGCTGGTTGACGAGATTTTTCAGTCTTTTATGAAAAGCCAGAGATAACAGTGATTCCCAGGATTGGAGGTTCTATATGTTGTGCGAGAGATGTAAGATTCGCGAAGCAAATATTCAATATACGGAAGTGGTGAATGGTGTAAAGAAAGAACACCATTTTTGTGCCCAATGTGCAAAGGAAATGGATTTTGGTGTATATGCAGCAATTTTTGATGGGGAATTTCCCCTTGGTAAGCTGCTGTCAGGTCTTTTAGGCATAGAAGATAATGAAAAAGAACCTGATAAGCTGTCACAGATTGCCTGTCCATCCTGCGGCACCAGCTACAGCGAGTTTGTGAAGGACAGCAGGTTCGGCTGTGCAGACTGCTATAGCGTTTTTGGTCCTTTGATGGAGGACAGCATTAAGCAGCTGCAGGGAAATCTTATCCATACAGGTAAAACACCTGTGTATCAAAAAATGGATCATATGAACCAGCGTGCTGCGGAGGATGAATCCAATACCGTATCCAATGAGATTTCTGAATGGGATGCGAAACTAAAGGAAGCACTCCGTTTTGAGGATTATGAGACTGCTGCTGTTTGCAGAGACCGGATCAAAGAACTCAGGGAGGGGAATGAAGGCGATGCTTAAATGGTTTGAACAGACTGACAACAGCCGGTGCGGAGTGGTTAGCAGCCGGATCCGTCTGGTCAGAAACTGGAAGGAATATAAATTTCCCTCTAAACTGGATGAAAAGGACAGCAGCGAGATGATTCACCGCCTGGAATTCGGTTTAAAGGATTTGAATGAAGAGATTGGAAAGCCGCTGTCTTTTTCCATGCTGGAGGACTTAAACGAACTGGACCGGGTGGCATTAAAGGAACGAAGAGTACTAAATAGTTCCATTGCTGCAAAGGTGTCACCTGTGGGAATTCTGCTGTCAGAGAATGAGGATACAGGGATTGTCTTTAACGGAGATGATCATATCCGGGTACAATTGTTAAAAACCGGTCTGCATCTGGATGAACTCTGGGAGCAGGCGAATCGGATTGATGATTATATGAATGAACGTTTTCCATATGCATTTGATGACCGGTACGGCTACTTAACGGCTTTTCCTACGAACGTAGGAACCGGACTCAGGGCATCGGTTGTGGTACATCTTCCCATGTTATCCCAGGGACGGAAGTTTTCTAGCCTGATTGGAGAGATGGGACGGTTTGGAGCTGCTGTACGTGGTGTTTATGGAGAAGGAGAAGATAATTTTGGTGCTCTTTATGAGGTCTCCAACCAAAAGACACTGGGACAGACTGAGCGGGAAATTATTGATACTGTTACAAAGGCGGCGATACAGCTGGCCAACCAGGAGATGCAGGTAAGAAAGTTATCCCTGCAGCGGCGGAAAATTGAGCGGGAGGATGAGATATATAAGTCCTATGGTGTGCTCAAATATGCCAGAAGACTGACCTCCAGAGATGCCATGATATTCTTGTCACAGATGATGGCAGGACTGGAAGATGGTCTGATTCATACAAAGGAAGAGTGTAACGTTTACCGCCTGATGTTAGGCATCTGGCCGGCAAATCTGCAGAGAATATCCGATCGCCCTCTGAACAAAGAGGAACTGGACATGGCGAGGGCGGAGTTCATCCGGGAGAAGCTGCCGGAATTAAATTGACAGGAGGAATGCATTTATGATAGACAGATTTACGACAAAGGCCAGAACAGCCATTAATCTGGCAGAGCAGGCAGCAGGCCGGCTTGGGCACAGTTATGTGGGAACAGAGCATCTGCTTTTAGGACTGTTAGAGGAAGGCAGCGGTGTAGCAGCCAGAGTGCTGATTGAGAATGGCGTCAGGGAAGATAAGGTGCTTGGGCTGATCAGCCAGCTGATCGCTCCGGACCAGGCTGTAAGAATAAGAGAAGATGGGGGCTACACGCCAGGTGCCAGAAGAGTGCTGGAAAACAGTTACCGGGAGGCAGTTCGTTTTAAAGCCAATTTAATCGGTACGGAACATCTGCTTATTTCTATTATCAGGGATAATGACTGCGTTGCCTCCAGACTTTTAAATACCATCGGTATCAGCGTTCAGAAGCTTTATATTGACGTTCTGGCTGCCATGGGAGAGGATGCACCTGCCAATAAGGAGGAACTGATGAAGTCTTCCAAAGGGAAAAGCAGTACACCGACTCTGGACAGCTACAGCCGTGATTTGACAGAACTGGCTGGAAATGGAAAGCTGGATCCGGTAATCGGAAGAGAAGCGGAGATTACACGCCTTATTCAGATCTTAAGCCGAAGAACAAAGAATAACCCATGTCTTATCGGGGAACCTGGTGTTGGGAAGACGGCAGTTGTGGAAGGACTTGCCCAGATGATCGCATCGGGTGAAGTGCCGGAGACAATTGCAGGGAAACGGCTTCTGACTCTGGATTTATCCGGTATGGTGGCAGGTTCCAAATATCGCGGAGAATTTGAGGAACGAATTAAAAAAGTGATTGCAGAGGTGATAGAAGATGGTGAGGTACTTCTGTTTATTGATGAGATTCACACCATAATCGGAGCTGGAGGAGCAGAAGGGGCGATTGATGCATCTAATATCTTAAAGCCATCCTTAGCCAGGGGGGAACTTCAGTTAATCGGTGCAACCACCATAGAGGAATACCGCAAATATATTGAAAAGGATTCTGCTCTGGAACGGCGTTTCCAGCCTGTAAAAGTGGAAGAACCTTCGGAAGAGGCAGCGGTTGGTATATTAAGAGGCTTAAAAGGCAGATACGAGGATCATCATAAGGTAGTGATTACCGATGATGCGATTATGGCAGCGGTGAAATTATCCGCCCGTTATATCAACGACCGTTTCCTTCCGGATAAAGCCATCGATGTCATTGATGAGGCTTCCTCTAAGGTCCGCCTTGCTACGTTTACAGAACCGCCGGAGATCAAGGCATTAGAAGCAGAGATCGAGGTGCTGGAAGATCAGAAGGAAGCTGCCATTAAGGCAGAGGCCTATGAGAAGGCAGGAACCATAAAAAAACGGCAGGAGAAAAAACGGGAAAAGATAGAAAAGATCCGTGATAAATGGCAGAAAGAAAAAACCTCCAGAACGCCTGTGGTAGATGAAGTGGAGATCGCAGATGTTGTATCGACCTGGACAAAGATCCCGGTAAAGAAACTGGAAGAGGGTGAAAGTGAGCGCCTCAGGAATTTAGAATCCATCCTTCATGAACGGGTGATCGGTCAGGAAGAAGCAGTCACTGCCGTTGCAAAAGCTATCCGAAGAGGAAGAGTAGGATTAAAGGATCCCAGACGTCCCATCGGTTCCTTCCTGTTTCTGGGACCTACCGGAGTTGGTAAGACGGAACTGTCCAAAGCCCTTGCAGAAGCAATGTTTGGCATGGACAGTGCGCTGATCCGTGTTGATATGTCTGAATATATGGAGAAGCACAGTGTATCCAAAATAATTGGTTCTCCTCCAGGATATGTAGGGTATGATGAAGGCGGTCAGTTGAGTGAGAAGGTCAGAAGAAATCCTTACTCCGTAATTCTTTTTGATGAGATTGAAAAGGCCCATCCGGATGTATTTAATATACTGCTTCAGGTTCTTGATGACGGTCATATTACAGATGCCCAGGGCAGAAAGATTGATTTTAAGAATACTATAATTATCATGACTTCCAATGCCGGAGCTGAAAACATCATATCACCAAAACGTCTGGGATTTGGAGCTGCAGCCGATGAAAAAGCCGACTATAAGCTAATGAAGGACCGGGTTATGGAAGAAGTCAAGAAGCTTTTTAAGCCAGAATTTATTAACAGAATTGATGAGATTATTGTGTTCCATCCGCTCAACAAGACTCATATGAAGGACATTGTAACCATCATGATGAAGGATATTACGAAACGTACATCGGATCAGATGAGTATCACAATTGAGATTGATGAGGCAGCGAAGGATTATCTGATTCAGAAGGGCTATGATGAAAAATACGGTGCAAGACCCCTGCGGCGTACCATTCAGAGCAGTTTAGAAGATAAGCTTGCAGAAGAAATCCTTTCCGGAGCGGTAAAGTCAGGCGACACAGTTAAGATTACAGCAGGAGAAGACGGTTTGAAATTTTCTGTCAGAGAACTGATAAACAGCTAGCCATTTTCCTGCAGTTCGTGTATAATAATTACAAGCGAAAGGATCTTTTTATCGCCAACAGGGATAAGTAAAGAAAATACTAGGAGGGCAAACCAATGCCGGTAATTGAAGAATTAATCCGCACAGAAAAGAACGGTACAATCAGCTTCGGTAATTACAAATTAGGAACAAAGTCAAAATTACAGGATTTTGAGCACGATGGTGATTTATATAAAGTTAAGACATTTTATGAGATAACCAAGCTGGAACGTAACGGCATGTTTGTATACGAATCCGTACCAGGTACTGCAGTAGAGATGTTTGCAGTTTCAGATAACGGAGTGGAATTTGAAGTAGAAGGCGATAAGGACGCTCAGCTGACAGTTCAGCTGGCAGAAGACACGGAATATGAAGTCTTTGTGGACGGCGCAGCAGCTGGCGGCATGAGAACCAATATGAGCGGGAAGCTGTCAGCCAGTGTGGAACTGAACGAAGGAACACCAGTGAAGGTAAAAATCTGCAGAAAGTAATGAAACTTCAGTCCGGGTCCGGCTCTTTTTCAAAAAGAGATTGGGACCCGGACTTTTTTCTATGGCGAGGAGGGACCAATGGCAAAAGGAAAATCAACCGCATTTTTTTGCAAAGAATGTGGTTATGAATCTGCAAAATGGCTGGGGCAGTGTCCGGGCTGTCATGAATGGAATACATTTGTGGAGGAACCGACAGCAAAAACAGAAGCATCCGGCAAACGGGGGATATCAAGGCTGAAGGCTGAAGGCGGGAGAGGCGAGGCGGTAAAGCCTGCCAGACTTTCGGAGATTGTGCTTGATGAGCAGGACAGAATGAAAACGGGGTACGAGGAGCTGGACCGGGTTTTAGGCGGAGGTGTGGTGAGAGGCTCTTTAATCCTGGTTGGTGGTGATCCGGGTATCGGAAAATCCACCCTACTTTTGCAGGTATGCAGGAATCTGGCGTTATCAGAGAAAAAAGTATTATACATATCAGGTGAAGAATCTTTAAAGCAGATAAAACTTCGGGCAAACCGCATCGGAGAAGTAAGGGGAGAACTGCTTTTTTTATGTGAGACCAGTCTGGATCTTATCGAAGCGGCCATTCAGGAGGAAAACCCGGATGTTGTGATTATAGATTCCATTCAGACCATGTTCCGGGAAGAGATTTCATCTGCCCCGGGCAGCGTAAGCCAGGTGCGGGAATCCACAAATCTGCTTATGCAGATTGCAAAAGGGAAAGGAATCGCCATCTTTATCGTAGGGCATGTAACGAAGGAAGGTGTAGTTGCCGGTCCCAGAGTGCTGGAGCATATGGTGGATACGGTTTTATATTTCGAAGGGGAGAGAAGTGCGTCCTACCGGATTATACGGGGAGTAAAGAACCGGTTTGGTTCCACCAATGAGATCGGTGTATTCGAAATGATAGAAAGCGGACTGGCAGAAGTAAAGAATCCTTCTGAATTTATGCTCAGCGGAAGACCTGAGGATGCGTCAGGAGCAGTGGTAGCCTGTCTGATGGAGGGAACCAGGCCGATACTGATTGAGGTGCAGGCGCTTATTACTCCCACCGCCTTTGGTATGCCAAGGCGTACAGCAGCGGGCACGGATTACAACCGTGTGAATCTTCTGATGGCGGTTCTGGAAAAAAGAGGACATTATGATCTGTCTCATTTTGATGCGTATGTTAATATCACCGGCGGTCTTCGTATGAATGAGCCGGCACTGGATCTGGCTATTCTCATGGCGATAGTTTCAAGCATGAAGGACCGGGCCATTGATTCCAAAACCATCATTTTTGGAGAGGTGGGATTATCAGGAGAAGTGAGAGCTGTTTCCATGGCACAGCAGAGAGTGAATGAGGCAAAGAAGCTGGGATTTCATACCTGCATTCTTCCGAAGATTTCTCTGGATAAACTGGGACCTGTGGAAGGAATTAAGCTGCTTGGTGTGGAGAATGTGAGAGAAGCCATTGCGGGGATATCTAATTGACATAAACGGATATTCTCACATGCGCAGGCATAAGTCCCGGGCATCCGCCCGGGACTTTGTCTACATTCTGAGCTGTTAATACCATACCTGCATATACTGTTTCAGTTAGAATTCTTATATCTTTTCCATACTAACAAACTATTTAAAAATGAGCTAAGAAATAATGTAAAACATATCAGTGCTTACCACTCTAAATTTTTTTGCAATTTTCGTTCATTATTTCTTCTTAAACGTATATTGTTTCATGAACTAACAAACATACCAGTTTTAAAGCACAGTTGTGCATTTTCCTAGATAGTTGCAGGCTTTGCCTGTAAACTGAGACAAGTTACAAAAACCCGTCCTTTTTTACGGTACATTAATAAAAAATGACAAAAAATATAATAATACAGCTAAATATTCATATATAACCTGACGCTTTCGTCTGCTAAAATATAATTATCATGCAACATCAAAAATGATATTTTACAAGGAGGAAGTACTATGAGAAAAATGTATTTAAAGCGTGTTTCTGCTCTCGTGCTGGCCGGTCTCATGGCAGCGTCTGTGGTTGGGTGTTCCGCAGGGAAGAAAGAGGAGACTACTGAGGCTGCAGCGGAGCAGACCACAAAAGCAGAGGAAAAAGAAACAGAAGGACAGACGAAGCAGGCTGCAGGAGGGGATGCTGTAACGCTGCGTCTGGTACACTATATGGGAGAACAGTCCAAACGTGATGCACTGGATGCCATGCTGGAAGCATTTAAAGCAGAATATCCAAGCATTAATGTTGAAGTAGAGGTTGTGGCATCCTCTTCCTATATTGCTACTTATAAAAATTACATTGCAGCAGGAGAAGCTCCTGATATCATGTTCGGAAAGCCACAGACAATGAAAGAATTCGTTGACGGCGGATACTTCATGGATCTTTCCGGAGAAGAGTGCATGGAAAATGTTCTGCCAATGCTGAAAGATGAGTGTACAGTGGACGGAGGCGTTTACGGATTCCCACTGGATGCACAGGTAAAGGCATGCTTCTACAATAAAAAGATGTTTGAAGAAGCGGGAGTAGAGGTTCCAAAGACCAGAGAAGAGTTATTTAAGGTTGCGGATACATTTGAAGAAAAAGGAATTAAACCGTTTATTCATCCATATAACTTTATTCATGGAGTATTCCATGAATTAGATTCCTTCTATACATCTATGGCTGCCGGCACAGGCAATCAGACAGTTTGGAAAGATTCCCAGAAGGGAACAAAAGAGTTATCCGATAACGCAACAGTAAAAGACGCTTTGGAGATGTTTTCCAAATTTGCATCTTATAAAGATCCGGGAGACACTGCAGTTGACCAGACTCAGGGAATTCAGAATTTTGCAGCAGGTCAGAGACCGATGTACATGAACGGCGGCTGGCTGATGGGCGATGTTATCGCTGCAAGCCCAGATGGTGAGTTCGGCATGTTCCCTACCCCATGGTCAGATAAACCAGAGGACAATAAGCTTTGGGTTGGTATTGACGATGTATTTGTTGTATCTTCCCAGACAGAGCATAAGGATGAGGTTATGGCATTACTCAGCTTTTTCGCCAATGAACAGTCCTCAAAGATCTGGATGGAAACTGCTAAGCTTATGACCAGCAATGTGAATGTGTCAACGGATGATTCCGATGAATTCATTAAGGAAATCAAATCTTATATTGATAATGATATGATTGTATCCAAGAGTCAGGTTCCGGATTATACATCTGAGTACAACACAGCATTCCGTACCAAGCTTCAGGAGTTTGTCACATTAGATGACAGCCAGCGTGATGTTACCAAGTTGC
The DNA here is from genome assembly GCF_900205965.1 of Lacrimispora amygdalina. Taxonomy (GTDB): domain Bacteria; phylum Bacillota; class Clostridia; order Lachnospirales; family Lachnospiraceae; genus Lacrimispora; species Lacrimispora amygdalina_A. The sequence continues at coordinate 167,898 of NZ_OAOF01000004.1, read as the reverse complement.
TTCAGGACATTGATTATGAGATCGCATCCATTCGACAGTAGTTTTTGAAGTAATGATATAAATTCAGAAAGTCAGGGTGGCAGTGTAGCGGGAGCTATATGACTCCCTGGCTTTTCTATTCCCAGGTTGGAGGCAGTATGAACCGAAAAATAAAAAAACAGCTTCAGGAGTTTACTTTTATTATACCTGCACTGGTTTTGTTTACAATCTTTGTAGCATATCCGTTTCTGCAGGGATTTCCTATTTCTTTTACGAAATGGGATGGCATGAGTCCGAACAAAGCATATGTGGGAATGCGAAACTATTTGAGAATCTTTCAGGATGCAAATGTTAGGAATGCGGTTAAGAACACGTTGCTGTTTACGGCTGTTACAATGGTTTTTTCCAATTTGTTCGGTTTGTTGTTTGCCCTGATGATTTCTAAAAAATCAAAATTAAATAACGTTTTAAGAACCTGTATCTTTATGCCTTACTGTTTAAGTCTTGTACTATCTTCCTATATCTGGCGATACGTTTACAGCGATGTGTTTTATGACAAATTAAGTATAGCCAGCCCGCTGGGGAGTACGACCTGGGTAATGATCGGACTTGCAGTCATATCCGTATGGAGAGATGCAGGATACTGTATGGTAGTTTATATTGCTGCGATCCAGGGAGTATCCAAGGATTATTATGAAGCAGCAGAACTGGAAGGTGCCACTTCATGGCAGAAATTCAAGGCAATCACATTTCCCATGATCGCTCCTGCGGTTACCGCTAATTTTACTCTTCTGCTTGCATGGGGAATGAAGGTATTTGATTATCCCATGGCAGCCACAGGAGGAGGCCCGGGAAGAGCGTCAGAAACGGTGGCAATGCTGATTTATAACAATCTGTTTACTTATTTTAAGGCAGGTTATGGCCAGGCGATCGCAGTCGTATTTACCATTTCTATTTTTGCAGTCAGTACGCTGGTTTCAAAAACATTAAGAGCCAGGGAGGTGGAAATTTAATGAGTAAGAAAGTTCAGAACTATTTGGCCTTGTTTGTGAAGGCGGCCATTACGCTGCTTGTGATCAGTCCTTTTTATATCGCGCTGATTTATTCTGTAAAATCAAAGCAGGAAATGGTAACAGACCGTCTGGCATTTCCCAAAACCGTACACTGGGACAATTTTACCAGAGCCATAGAGACCTCCAATTTCGGTCTGGCACTGAAAAACAGCCTTCTAACCACCGTGTTTGCAGTTTTATTTATTACATTGACCTGCACCATGGCTTCCTATATTATCGCAAGGAAAAATAACCGTTTTTATAATCTGATTTACTATTTTTTTGTGGGTGCCATGATCATTCCTTTTCAGTCCATCATGACTCCGCTCTATATTGACATGACAAGGTGGAAGCTGTTAAATACCCTGCATGGATTTGTTTTTGCTAAAATCGGCTTTCAGATTGCATTTACGGTGCTGCTGGTTTCGGGATTTGTAAAAAGTATACCAAAGGAATTAGAGGAAGCTGCTTCCATAGACGGAGCGGGTATGTATTCGGTTTTCTTTCGGATTGTATTTCCTCTGATGAAACCTATTGTTCTGACTTCCATCGTATTAAATGCACTGAATGTGTGGAATGATTTTCAGATGTCTCTGACATTGCTTCAGCAAAAGCAGGTACGCAATATTCCCCTGACGCAGTATTTCTTCTTTGGGGAAAACAGCATCGAGCTTGGGCTGGCGTTTGCGCTGTTTATACTTTCTGTCATCCCTATATTAGCGTTATATCTTATGCTGCAAAAATATATTATCGGGGGAATTACCCAGGGTGCAGTAAAAGGATAAGGCCATAATCAATGCTCTGAACTGGCGTTGACAATCTTTTTCCAACTTGCTATAGTGGGAAAAGACAGGGGGTTGAATGATGGAATCAGCAGAGAAACGCATTCATTTCAGAAAGACGCTTTATTTTAAAATGATTGCGGTGACAGCATTATTGGGATTAACATTTCTGGGAGCTTTAATATGTATTTATCATGTTACCTGTAAATGGTTTAAGACAGAGCTGACGTATCAGTCGGACACATTAACGGAACAGATTTGCAAAAATGTGGATATTTCCCTTACGGAACTGATGGAAGGAACGATTCCATTAACTGCCACAAACCAGCGACTGACTCCGCTGCTTCGTACAGTGACGGGACCAGGCGGGGAACCCGATCCGTTTTTAAAACCCAGGGTGAGAAAACAGCTGGAAGAAATACTCAGTACCAACTATGATATTAACTGGGTGTCTGTTGTTGATATAGCTGATACGGTATATCTGGCATGCAGAGACAGCAGACCGAAAGAAGGCAGACCAAACGAAGAATCGGTACGGAAGCTGTTTCATGAGAATCAATCTTATGTAGCACAGCGCCCTGGCAATACCATATGGACAGGCAGTACCAGTGAAGACGGAATCATTGTAATGCGGTATTTGTTTGATGAGAATACCATGAAATTCAGCGGCTGTGTGATTGCAGAGCTTAAAAATACCGTTCTGAAAGATATATTCCTCGAGATAGACAGCAGTAAAGTGGGGAATTTTGCGCTTTATGACATGAATGGCAATCTTTTGTTTACCACAAGCGAGCGGAATGGTTTAAATGCCCGTACACTACGGTCAGAAGATAAGGAAGGGTATTTATATGCCGAGTACCAGATCAACAGGGGAAGGCTTAAGATTTCCCATGAGGTAGACTTAAAAGCTAAGAACAGACGGTTTTCGGACCTGCTTTATTTCGTGTCTTTTATCGGACTGTTTCTTTTCGTACTAATTATTATCTTCTTATGGCTGATGTTTGGGAATATGGCCAGCAATCTCCGTATCCTGTTGCGCAACATTACGCGGGTATCAAGAGGGAACTTTGAGCTGGAGCCCACTTCATTTGCCAAAGGGGACCAGATGGACCTTTTGTCTGAACATATCAGCCAGATGGCGGGGCATATTCAGACTCTGATGGACCAGATCAGAAGCGCGAAGGAGATTCAGCAGCAGAATGAATATAAGCTGCTGGAGTTTCAATACTATGAGCTGCAGGCTCAGATCAATCCGCATTTTCTGTTTAATATTCTCCAGTCCATTCATGGAATCGCACAGATTAACGGAGATCACCAGGTAAGCAGGCTGATCGGTCTGCTGGCCCGTTTTTTCAGAAGAAACATAGAGCGAAGCAGGAGCACCTGCAGTTTAAATGCAGAAATTGAATATATTAAAAATTATACGGAGCTTTATAAAAACATTTATCCGGACAGGCTGGAAGTGGAATGGCATGTGGATGATTCACTTCTTGACATAATGGTTCCAAGCTGTATCCTGCAGCCCATAGTGGAGAATTCACTTGTCCATGGAATGGAACCGAAGATCGGGCTTTGCACTGTCCGCATTTCTGTTTACAGTGAAGATGAGAGGCTAATAATTAAAGTATGGGATGATGGCCTTGGCATTCCTCCGGAAAAGCTGGGAACATTATTTGAGACAAATGAAGCCAATAAACGGATAGGGATAAAAAATGTAAAGGATCGGATACAGCTGATGTACGGAACTGATTACGGTGTGTGGATTGAATCAGTTTATCTTCATTTTACAGAAGTCAGACTGGAATTTCCTTTGTGTTAGTTAAGGGGAGGGGGAATGTTATGTACTCGGTATTAGTTATAGATGATAATAAGATAGCGGTAACAGCAATCGTAAAATCCACCAACTGGGAAACATTTCATTGTGAAGTAACTGGTGTCGCTTATGATGGAATCTCGGGTTTGGAACTGATTCATAAAAAAAATCCGGATATTGTAATTATTGACATTCAGATGCCAGGATTCAATGGGCTTGATATTATAGAAAAGATCAAGCAGCAAAAGCCTGACATTCAGTTTATTATAATATCTGGCTACAATCAGTTTGAGTATGCACAGAGGGCCATCCGGTATGGAGCCAGTGATTTTCTGCTGAAGCCTGTTATGACGGAGGAGTTAGAGCAGTCACTGGAAAAGGCGGCTGGAATGTTACGGAAAAAGGAACGGCTGGAAACAGAGAAGGTGCCGGATACCCTGGAAGAGAGGATTCGGTTTATCAGGCAGAAAAAACAGGAATATTCAACCGCAGTCTCAAAGGCGCTTGAATATGTTGACCAGCATATCCACCATAATATTTCTCTGGGGAGTATCTGCCGGGAGCTTTTAATTTCCACTTCTTATTTCAGCAAGTGCTTTAAGAAAGAGACTGGGGTTGGATTTGTTAATTATGTTACCATGGTAAAAATGGAAAATGCCAGAATTCTTCTAAAGAATCCCCAGAACCGGGTGAACGAGGTGGCGCACATGCTGGGATACCGTGATTACTCTTATTTTTTTCAGGTATTTAAAAAACAGTTTGGCTATGCACCCAGTGATATTAAGCTTTACAGTAAGTAGAAAGAAGGACAAACGGATGAAATTACCGGAAAATAAAAGAAACCTGCCCTCTGTACTGACCTGTATGGATGGAACAGAGGTAACGGATTGGGAAATATGGATGTCAAAACGCAGGCCGGAGCTTTTGGAGCTTTTTCGCAGAGAGGAATACGGCCGTCTTCCGGATATGAGTGATGTTGAGCTTCATATTCGTGTGGCAGATTCCAGGCAGTCGGAGGAGATCCTGGAAGGTCGTGCAGTCAGAAAGACCGTAGAGGTTCTGGCGGTCCGTAAGGGAGTACATTTCAGCTTCTGTTTCGTTGTATTCATTCCTGTCGGTTCCATTAAACCGGTTCCGGCTTTTGTGACCGTATGCAACAGGGGAATCAAGGACAGTGATCCGGCCAGACATTTTTTGAGCCCGTTTTATCCGGTTGAGACGATTATTTCCAGGGGATATGCCTGCGCAGCTTTCCGCACCCAGGAGATCTCCCCGGATTATGAGGAAGGTTTTACAACCGGATTTTCAAGGCTGTTTCCTGAGTTTGTAACGGACAGGCCGGACGATGCATGGGGTGCAATCACCGCATGGTCCTGGGCTGCAAGCCGGATCATGGATTATTTTGAGACGGAGCCGCTGATTGACGAAAAAAGAGTGGCACTGGTGGGACATTCCAGAGGAGGTAAGACGGCCCTTTGGGGAACTGCCCAGGATGAGCGTTTTGCTATGGCTGTCAGCAGCTGTGCAGGAAATAGCGGAGATGCATTGTCCAGAGGAGCAAAAGGGGAGCGAATTAAAGATATTGTAACCCGTTTTCCTTACTGGTTCTGTAAGAATTATCAGAAGTACATAGATAAGGAAGAGACACTTCCGTTTGACCAGCATATGCTGGTTGGATTGATTGCTCCCAGACTGGTATATACCTCCTCCAAAACCTATGATAAATGGGCAGATCCACAGGGACAGTTTGAGTCCCTGGTACAGGCAGACCCGGTGTACCGCCTGTTTGGGATTGAAGGCGTGGAGACCGATGAAAAGCCTCTGCCGGAGCAGCCGCTTTATCAGGGAAGGATCGGACATCATTATAAGACAGGGAATCATGATATGGATGAATATGACTGGAATTGTTATTTGAATTATGCGGATATTCATCTATGAGAACTGACTAAGAATAGAGACTATATTTATTTTACAAAAACAGGGTAGAAATCTGTTGTTCGGATTTCTATTCTGTTTTTTTGTTTCATAATGAATATTTCAAATTTGATTAATTGTGTTAATTTTAGAGTACAACGTGTATAATATTGGAACTTGGATTGAAAAAAATAATATAATATATATACTAATAGTTAGGAACTTAAGGGGAAGCGAAGGGGAAAAAATTAATGAATTATAATAAAAATAGTAAAAGTATAAAAGAGTGGCTGCTATATATTTCTTTTTTTATAGTATCTGTATTATATGGAAAGTTGGTATCCTTAAATAGCATTAGAAATTCAGAACTGTTAAATAAAGCAGAAATCGGACTTGAATGGCTTTTTTACAGCATGATTATAATTGCTGCATTCTATGGCATTCTTCAATTAATAAAAAAAGGTTATACACTGGAGAGTATGTGGTTGTTTACCGGAATTTTTATTTTATTGTTATTTTTAGGAGTATATCAATTTGAGTTATTATTCAAATATTATAATATAGTTCTGAATAATGTGTTGTTTCATGATATTATGATTAGTCGTGTATTCTCAATCATATATGCGGTTTTTTTGTTGTATTATATATCAAAAAATAAAAATGGTAACAAGAGTAATGGTTTAACCAGAACGGATATCATTGTTTTACTAATGCTATTAATCCTTCCTTTACTTTGAAGTTTCAATCTTTATCTTTTTAAGAATGTCATTGATGGGGTACAGAGTAATAAGACTTCCATAATAACACAGATCGTTTTCTCTGATAACATGCATTATGCCGAGAAGGCAGTTAAAGGGGAGGTGATTATTTAAACCATTCATTTTATACCGCTAATATAAATTTACTGTATAGTATTATGTTGAATTTTTCATATTCAGCCATATTTATATTATTTTTGATTATTTATTTTTTGAAAAAATTAATACAATCATTCACAAATTAAAGAGATCAATTCGTTTAATAAACAGTCAACTTTCTGCCTTAGCAGAAGACATCGCTCAAACCTCTAAAAAGTACAGTAATTTATCGCTAAATATGATGGTTATCGGAAAGTGCTTCCTTCACTATAATAGTATTATTAAAGTGAGAAACACATGGGGGAATGTGGAATATGAGATCTTCGCTATCAGGAAAAACTCCAAAAAGTACGGTCCGGAGCCGCAGATTATTCTATTGCATTGTGCCATTCATCATTCTATGTTTTCTGTTTTCCTATTTTCCGCTTTACGGATGGATTTATGCGTTTTTTGACTATAAGCCGCCGTTAAAGCTGTCCCAGTGTGAGTTTGTGGGCTGGAAATGGTTTACAACGCTGTTTGCCAACAAAACCCAGGTGGGACAGATGGTGCAGGTTATGAAGAATACCTTTGCCATGAGTCTTCTTAGTATAGCCACTTCATTTCTGCCGATTGGGTTTGCTGTTTTTCTAAATGAAATTCCATGCAGGTGGTTTAAAAATCTGGTGCAGACGCTGACTACACTGCCCAACTTCATCAGCTGGGTGCTGGTATACTCAGTGGCATTCTGCCTGTTTACTGACAGCGGTATGGTCAATACCTTTTTCCTCAATCACGGGCTGATCCAGGCACCTGTTAAATTTCTTGACAGTGATACACATACGTATCTCTGGATGATGCTGTGGAGTCTCTGGAAAGGGCTTGGCTGGGGAGCCATTATGTATCTGGCTGCCATAGCAGGGATTGACCCTGAGCTTTACGATGCAGCCCGTGTAGATGGCGCCAATCGGTTCCAGTTGATGAAAAGCATCACAATTCCCTGTCTGCTCCCCACGTTTTTCGTACTGTTAATGCTGTCCATCGCTAATTTTTTAAACAACGGCATGGACCAGTATTATGTATTTCAGAATTCTTTTAATAAGACCCATATCCAGGTGCTGGATCTCTATGTATATAATATCGGCATGACAGGAAGCAGCTTGTCACTGGCAACGGCTGTCAGTATGCTTAAAAGTCTGGTCAGTGTAACCCTGCTGCTGATGGTAAATTATGTTTCAAAAAAAACCAGAGGAGAGACCATTATTTAGGAGGGAATTAGGTGAAAGTTTTATCTGTGAAACGAAAAAAGGCAAAATTGCGTGATAGAATCTTTTACATCGTTAATTATCTGATGTTTGGCATCATCACTCTGATTTGTGCATACCCGTTTTATTACATGATTATTAATACCGTCAGTGCAAATGATCTAAGCGCCAACGGATTTATTAATTTTCTGCCAAAGGGATTACATCTGGAAAACTACAGACAAGTGCTGGGGCTGCGTGGACTTTCTGCAGCAGCAGTGGTTTCCATTGCCAGGACAGTTTTAGGAACTGCGTGTACCGTATTTACCTCTGCTTATTTAGGTTTTATGTTTACACAGGAGAAAATGTGGCACAGGAAATTCTGGTACCGGTTCTTTGTGATTACCATGTATTTTAACGCAGGACTGATTCCTATGTTCATTACCATGAAGACGCTGCATCTGACTAATTCCTTCTGGGTGTATGTAATCCCCACCGTCGTACAGCCATTTTATATCATACTGGTTAAAACGTATATTGAGTCGATTCCAAAATCGCTTCAGGAAGCAGCAGAGATTGACGGGGCTGGAATCTTTACTGTTTTTGCAAAGATTATTCTGCCTGCAGCGCAGCCGATTATGGCGACTGTTGCCATATTTGCAGCAGTTTCCCAATGGAACTCCTTTCAGGATACGTTAATTTATGTGACCGACCAGAAACTGTATTCCCTGCAGTATTTACTGTATACCTATATTAATCAGGCCAGTTCCCTGGCAGCAATGGTGAGAAGCGGAGGGACAGGTGCAATAAGCGGGGCAGCCCTTGCCAGCCAGCAGACGCCTTCCTCCATACGAATGACGGTTTCGGTGATTGTAGTGCTTCCGATTCTATTTATTTATCCCATATTCCAGAGATTTTTTGTAAAAGGTATCATGATTGGTTCCGTGAAAGGTTAGGAGGAGTGGAAAATGAAGATGAAACAGATACGTGTGATCCTGTGTGTGGCAATTTCAGCCGCTGTCATTTTATCCGGTTGCAAAAAAGAGGTTTCTGCAGGAAATATGACAGGCAACAGCAGCTATGATAAGTTTATTACTGTGGATGTATTTGATACTCTTGCCAATTATCAGGGGATACAGAGCGGCTGGTTTGCAAAGATTGTAAAAGATAAATTTAATATGGAGTTAAATATCATAGCACCTAATGTAGCAGGGGGCGGGGATACTCTTTTTCAGACCCGTTCTGCAGCCGGAAATTTAGGAGATTTAATTATTACAAAAACTGGTAACGGGCGTTTTGAAAACATGGTAAAAGCTGGACTTTTAATGGATATGGCTCCGCTTTTAAAGGATAAAAATGTATATAAAGCTTATAAAGATGCTATTTTGAATATGAATAAAGGATTGGAGAAAGAGGGAGTCTATGCCATTCCAAGCGAGATTTCCAGCCAGTCCCCTACGGTATCTTCAGATGGAATCGAACCTCTTGTAGCGCCCTATCTCCGGTGGGATGGCTACAAGGCAATCGGTTATCCTGAAATGAAAACGCTGGAGGATATGATACCTGTGATGAAACAGCTTCAGGAGCAGATACCAAAGAGCGATTCCGGTAAAAAGACCTATGCTTTGTCTCTGTTTAAGGACTGGGATGATAGTATGATGATGATTGCAAAAAATTTTGCTTCCTTATATGGTTATCAGGAAATTGGTTTTGTAATGGAAAAATACGATGGCAGTGACTTCCAAAATATCATTGATTCTGACAGTTATTATGTAAGAGCCCTGCATTTCCTCTTTGATGCCAATCAGGAAGGACTGATAGATCCGGAATCCACAACTCAGAATTATGATATATTATCGGATAAATACCGTGATGGGCAGGTACTCACATCCTTATGGTTCTGGCAGGGGCAGAGCTACTATAATACACGGGAACGAAAAGAGGAAGGAAAGGGCATTATGCCTGCTTTTATTGAAGATATGGCACCTTATACAGATGGCTGTTATTCTATGGGAAATGGGCAAGCCGTGATCGCCATTGGCAGTCAGGCAAAGGAACCGGAGCGTCTTGCAGATTTTATTAACTGGATGTATTCTCCGGAAGGAATGGAACTGATGGGGCAGGCAAATGGTGCTGCCGGTCCAAAAGGTCTGACCTGGGAGATGAAAGACAAAAGGGCGGTTTATACCGATTATGGATGGAAAGCACTTCCCAACAACGATGTACCCGTACCAGAAGAGTGGGGCGGAGGCAGCTGGAAGGACGGGGTTAGTGCCTTGAATTACAAGCCATTAGCAATTGTGGATATTGACCCGGAGACCAATGAGCCATATTTGACCACAATGTGGAGTTCTGTGCTGGAGATGAACCATACTCCGTTGGATACAGACTGGCAGAAGTATGCACAGGGGGCAAAAACAACCATTGAATTACTGGAAAAGAAGGGGGCCCTTTCGGTAGCACCAGGTACTTCCTATATTCAACCTAAGGAAAGCTCAGATATTACAACTTTGCGGGGACAGTGCAAGGCAGTAATCGTGGATGATTCCTGGAAAATGGTTTTTGCGGCGGATGAGGCTGAGTTTCAATCATATTTACAGCACATGCAGGATACCGTTCTCGGTCTGGGATATGACCGGATACTGGAAGTGGATTTAAAAAATGCAAAGGACCGGGCGGCAACGAGAAAAACGGCAATCGATGAGTATAATAACTGCAGCAAATAAAAAAATTCAAAGTGCAGTATGGCTTACGGAGCGGACATTTATATGTCTGCTCTGGCGTGCGTTTTCCGGTATTCTACAGGGCTTATTCCTGTATGTTTTCTGAACTTTTTATGGAAGTAGTCCACGTTTGAGTACCCCACTAATTGTGCTATTTCGTACACTTTATAATTATCATTCTTAAGAAGACGCCTGGAGTTTTCAATCCGTACTTCATCTAAGTAAGCATTGAAATTCTTTCCGGTGGTTCTGGTAAAAATCTTTCCAAGATAGGAGCTGTTGTAGCCGAACAGTTCTGCAATGGTACTAAGCTTTAAATCCTCCTGATAATTGTGGCGGATATATTGTAGAATATTATCAAGTACACTGTCCCGGGTGGGAGAGCCGATGGCATTCATATACATCTCAAACTGCAGAGTGAAGAATTCCAGAATTTCATAGAGATAATATTTCTCCTCTATTGTGTGGATAATAGCCGCATGATTGGGAAACTGTGTTTCAAGATTGCCATAAGCGTATATAACACTTGATTTCACCTGGATCAGGATATCTTCCAGGTAATGTCTGATGCTTGAAATCTCCAGACCGGAGCAGTAAAGAGTCTGGCGCAGCTGTTCCAGAACATCCAGTACCATTTGGCGGTTACCGGACTGTATGTAATCCGATAGCCGCTGTGAATATGTATTTTCCATGATAAACCCGGTTCCATAAGGCGGAGTTTCATCCGGCATATCCTTATAACATAATACATGCTGATTAAACCTGCAAAAGAAGCGCCGTTTCATAAGTTTCTGCGCATCGTTGTAAGAAATATAAATCTGCTTTAAGGAACAGACCGGGCGCCCATATGTAAGAAATAATGTATCCAGAGGCGAACCTTTCTGGGGCTGGCTGATATAGTGGTCTGCAAGTTCTTCAAAACGTCTTAAGGCAAAATCTCCTTTTAAAATAATGACGTTTTGATTTTCGATGCGGATATAATCCAGGGAATTGTGGTTGTGGTTCGCCAGCCGCAGGATTTCTGCAAAATCCCAGGTGGTCTGAAACGATTCATGATTATAGTTTGTATAGAGTACAACCTGGTAAACGGAGGCATCTAACTGCAGATCATGGCAGTCGGGAAATGGAAAAGCGATCTGATTAGTAAGAATGTCATATAAAACAGATTCTCTCGCCCGCTCCCTGTAGTGTACCAGTTTTTCTAGCTTTCCCTGTTCTTCTGTGAGAAGCCGTCTGGCATTTTGCACCGCCTTTTCAAGTTCCTCTTCGTCAATGGGTTTTGTGAGATAACAGGTAACGCCAAAACGCATGGCTTCCTGGGCGAAAGAAAAGTCTGAAAAACCACTGATAATGATAAATATACCGGAAAAGCCCTCTTCCTTGGCATGTCTTACTACTTCCAGTCCGTTCAAATGCGGCATTCGTATGTCCATAAGGACAACATCGGGCTGCAGTCTGCGGATCTGATCCAGGGTATCCTGACCGTTTTTTCCTTCTCCGCAGATGGTAAAGCCCAGTGAAGCCCAGTCTAACAGACAACGGATGCCTTCTCTTACATCAATTTCATCATCAGCGATTAAAAGCTTCATGTTTTAAGACCCTCCTGTATATTTTTGTGCCGGGATGACCACAGTTACAAGGGTTCCCATGGATTTTTTTGTTTGAATGATAAGACCGTATTCAAATCCATAGGATAGCCTGATTCTCTGGTTAATATTATAAAGTCCGATTCCGTGTGAGGAGTCATTTTTGGGATGTTTGACTGACTGGTTTATCAGGTCCAGCTCCTCATGCGTCATGCCGCATCCGTTATCAAAAACTTGAATACGGAGTATTTTATTTATCAGGCTGATTTTCAGGATGATTTTTCCATTATATTCTACTTCCTCCAGTCCGTGCAGGAGTGCATTTTCAACAATGGGCTGTAAGAGCAGGGGCATAATCTGGTAATCCTGAGGATTCAACTGAGGGCATATTTTCAGGGAGTAATTGACGCGATCGTGAAATCTCAGTTTTTGAATGCTTAAGTAAGTTTCAATGTAGTTAAGCTCCTGGGAAAGGGAGGTAACTGCAGTGGAAGTGTTTTCCAGTACATAACGCATGGATTTGCCTAAGAGCTTTATTGCATTCGCCACTTCTAAGTTACCCGCTTTTAATGAACGCATGCGAATGGTCTCCAGTGTATTGTAGAGAAAGTGAGGATTGATCTGGCTGGAAAGCATCTTGAATTCCATCTGCTGTTGTTTATTGATTAAGTCCTGGGTTTTAAGCTGTGCCTGATAGACGGAAGTTTCTTTTTTAAGAATCTCATGGATCATCAGCTTTAAATCAGAAAATACTTCAGAAAGTTCATCTTCGCCGTGAAAGCTGTCCGCAATCTCATAATTGCCCTGACTGGCCCTGTGCATGCTTTCCCGCAGCGTAATGATACGGTGGCTGAAGTAATGGGAGAATATGCAGATAAACATGCTGGTGATAATCAGCACCATTGCCAGGATTGCAAAATATATACTGTTAATCCGGTTTAAATAAGGGTATCCGTCATAGCTTAGGGAGGCCATGTAAAAGCTGTCTTCGCAGCAGGTGGCAGAAAGTGAGGAAACACTGCCGATTACGGTTCCGTTTTCTAACGTTATTTTTCCGGTATAAGTGCCTGCACCGTCCCCTTCATGATCCGCGTATCTCTCCAGTCCGGGCGTTATCACCTGTCTGTCACTGGTATAAAATATGCCGCCGTCATTAAGCCATATGACTGTATGCATGGAACTGTTTTCAATACGGTTGCGGATGTGGTTATTGCTGACGGTAATCTTTAAGATGGCATAGCTGTGAATCTGTGGAAGAAAGATGTGGGTATACAGGCAGAGATTATGCAGTTCGGTACCGTATCGCTCACTTTTCTCCAGCTCCACGGTCCAGAAAGGGGTGACGGACGAGTCAGCGCGTTTAAACCAGGGCTGGTTCCTGATGCTGTTTGTAATTGGGTGGATGCGGGGGCTGTCTGCTATGGTGGGATTAAAGGTATACACAGCAATGTTACGTAAGGAGGCATCGCCGGAAAGAAGTGTTTCAATCCCCTTGTAAGCGATTATGGCTGATTTGCTTTCGTTTTGGGCATTGTATCTGGTGGTTAAGAGTGCGGTTAAATTCTGGTCAGAGACAAGAATCTGGGATTTGTTGTAGATGTTTCCTGTCAAATCCAGAATCAGGGATTTTACCCGGAGATTATCGGAATAAGTCTGTCTGGAATAGTGGTCGAACAACTGGGTCCGGGTATGATAGATGAGATAACTGCCTACAGTTGTTATGGGAATGAAAATAGCAATGAAAAAGAAAAGGTACAATTGCTTCTGCACCCTGATCTTAGTAAAAATATTCAGGAACCGTTTCTTACTCATATATTAACACCTTTTACACCTGCCCATTATTATTATATTATAAAGTTTTTATCCAGAAAGAACAGTTTGACCACGTTTTCGTAAAAAAAGGTTTTGAGCATAAGGTTATTTTCAAATTATAAAATTATAAACAAGAAATGTCGAAGATTGCGATTTAAAGATATTTTGTATTTAATGATTTGGTAGTATCATGAAGGAAGTAGATGATATGAATGATTTCTTTCTCGTGAACTAGTATAGATCAGAAGAGTTAATAAAAGAGAAGGGAGGAGCCTAAGCTGATACAATGATGAGAAAAGAGGAAAAAATGAGTAGTTATAATTGTATTACAGATGTAGACGGAATAATTGTTGGACAGGTGTCTGATTTAAAAAATATGACTGGGTGTACCGTTATATTGTGCCCGGATGGGGCAACCTGCGGAGTAGATATTAGAGGAGGAGCACCAGGTTCCAGAGAATGCTGTCTTCTAAACCCATTGATGTCAAATAATCAGGTACATGCAGTATTTATATCTGGGGGAAGCGCGTATGGACTATCGGTCGGAGATGGAGCGATGAAGTTTCTTGAAGAAAGAAATTTCGGTTTTGACACAAGTTACGGACGTGTACCAATCATTCCGGGAGCTGTTTTATTTGATTTATCTTTACGTAATAGTACAGTAAGACCCGATAAGGATATGGGATACCTTGCGTGTACGAATGCGAAGACGGGAAAAATAGAAGAAGGAAATAAAGGTGCCGGTACAGGTGCTACAGTAGGAAAGGCATTGGGAATTGATAAATGTATGAAGGGAGGAATCGGAAGCGCCAGCATTTCATTAAAAAACGGTATTACAGCAGGTGCAATAGTAGCAGTAAATTCTTTTGGGGATATCCGGGATCCAAAAACAAAAACTATATTGGCAGGTCCTCTTATGAATAATAAGCCACAAGATACTTTGAAGGTTATGTTAGAACAGCAGGATATGTCATATTCCTTTCATATGGATAATACTACAATAGCGGTTATAGCTACCAACGCAAAACTTACAAAATCAGAATGTACTAAAGTTGCACAGATGGCATCGAACGGTTTGTCAAATACAATCTATCCATATGGTACAACGTTAGATGGCGACACAATTTTTGTTTTATCAAATGGTAATCTTACCTGCGATATAAATCTATTAGGTGTACTGGCGGGGGAGGTTTTAGCCGCTGCAGCGATTAATGGGATTCAAAGTGCAGAAACGGTCGATGATGTTAAATCTTATAAAGATATTTTTGGAGTAAAGTAATAAAATAAGTATTGCATATTAGAAATAAAAAAGTCGGAAAACCGTTAAGTTTCAACGATTGTCCGACTCTTTTTTACTGTTTATAAATTTAGCAGGGGAAGAGGGGCTCGAACCCCCATTTACGGTTTTGGAGACCGTTGCTCTACCATTGAACTATTCCCCTAAATGGTTAATTAATGTGCTCACCCGAGCACTTTGAAAGTATAGCATAGAACATTTTAAATTGCAACAGTTTTTTGAATAAAATAAAAAATTTATTCTGCTGTTCATAAATAATAGTTTGTGGTAAAATGAATGTATTATCGGTTTGTGGAACAAACGACCATTATGGCGTTTTTGATAAAAATATAACATAAAAACCGTGAAAATGAATTATTAAAAAAGAGCGATGGGAAGATTATTCCTTATTTTAAATTTGTCTTAGTAAAAAGATGCTTAATTCTTGCGGCTTTTTTTAGCTGAAATAACGAATAATGCACAAAAAAAGGCGATATAATCGTATATGAAACAGAATTTGACAAATGATGTCAAACATGTTATAAGTACTTCATAGCATTTATAAAAAAGGGAGTCTGCTTATGAAACAGTTTAAGATTATGTTACCGACAGTTGCTGAGGCCAAAAAGTTTGTTGCTGCTGCTTCCAGATGTGAATTCGACATAGACGTTTTTTATAATCGGGTGATTATTGACGCAAAGTCTATATTAGGTGTTTTAAGCTTGGATTTATCCAAGATTCTTACTGTCCAGTTAAATGGTGAAGATAAAGAATTTGAAGAATACTTAAAAAAATTAGCTCCGAAGAACTACTCAGCAGCATAAATGATAAAGCAACGAAAAGAGGAAATTGTAGCCGTACGGTCTGCAGTTTCCTTTTTTTCAGTTTAAACGCCATGAGCAGGAAAGGGGACCGGAATGAAAAAGGAAGAGAAAAAGATCTTAAGCATATCCGTCAGGAATCTGGTAGAATTTGTGCTTCGTTCCGGTGATTTGGATAACCGCCATAGTTTCACTGCAGAAAAGAATGCCATGCTGGAGGGCGGACGGATACACAGAAAGATTCAGCGGCGCATGGGGGCAGATTATAAAGCAGAAGTGACATTAAAGCATGTGGTGGAGGAAGATCAGTTTCAGATTCTGGTGGAAGGAAGAGCGGACGGGATTATTGACAGGCCGGACGAGCTGATCATTGATGAAATCAAGGGAATTTATATGGACTTATCCTATCTGGAGGAGCCGATTCCCGTACATCTGGCCCAGGCTATGTGCTACGGTTATTTCTACTGTTTTGATAAGCAGAAGAATGGTGCGGTCATGCAGATGACTTACTGTAATATAGAGACGGAGGAGATCCGCCGTTTTCAGACGGAGAAGTCCTTTGAGGAACTGGAAAACTGGTTTCAGGGACTGATTCATGAATATGTAAAATGGGCCAGGTACTTATATACCCATGGAATCAGAAGAGATGAATCAATCCGGGACCTGGAATTTCCGTACCCCTACCGCCAGGGGCAGAGGGAACTGGCGGTGTCAGTATTTCGCAGCATAAAAAGAAAGCGGAATTTATTCATACAGGCACCCACCGGTATCGGAAAGACCTTATCCACCGCATTTCCGGCTGTAAAAGCAATTGGGGAGGGATTAGGGGATAAGCTTTTTTATCTGACTGCAAAAACCATTACAAGGGGAGTTGCAGAGGAGTCATTTGATATTCTTAGAGAAAAGGGGCTTTACTTCAGCACTGTCACTATTACTGCAAAGGAGAAGCTGTGTTTTCTGGAGAAGCCGGAATGCAATCCCGATGCCTGTCCTTATGCCAAAGGTCATTTTGACCGGGTAGGGGATTGCATCTATGATCTTATTCACAAGGAATTCAGTATTACCAGAGAGGTGATACTGCGGTACGCCGGTGAGTATCATGTGTGTCCCTTTGAGTTGTGTTTAGATATCAGCAACTGGGTGGATGGAGTGATCTGTGATTATAACTATGTCTTTGATCCGGATGTCAGGCTAAAACGGTATTTTTCAGAAGGTATCAGCGGGGACTATTTATTTTTGGTGGATGAGGCGCATAATCTGGTTCCGCGAGCCAGGGAAATGTATAGCGCCACAATCTGGAAAGAGGACTTTCTTCTTATTAAAAAGGTAATAAAGCCTATGGACGAAAAAATAAGCCGTTTGCTTGACCGGTGCAACAAGGAACTGCTGGAAATGAAACGGCAGTGTGAGAGTTATCGCATTCTGGAAGATGTCCGTTTCTTTGTTACCAGCGTTATGACTTTATTTGGCGAGATGGAGCCTTTTATGGAGAAAAACCCGGAATTCGGGGACAGAGATCTGGTACTGGATTTCTTCTTTGCTTTAAGACAGTTTTTAAATATCTATGACCGTCTGGATGATAATTACCGGATTTATACAGAGCTTATGGGGGACGGACGCTTTATGCTGCGTCTGTTTTGTGTAAACCCGTCAAAGAATCTGCAGGAATGTCTGAATAAAGGGAACAGCACCATATTCTTTTCTGCAACGCTGCTCCCGGTTTCCTACTATAAAGAACTGCTCAGCGGAGACCAGGAAGAGTATGCTGTTTATGCCCATTCACCGTTTGATCAGAAAAAACGCCTTTTGATGATAGGAACTGATGTGAGCAGCCGCTATACCAGGAGAAACAGCAACGAATACCGGAAAGTTGCGGACTACATCAGTAAGATCGTTTCAGCCAGAAAAGGGAATTACCTTGTGTTTCTTCCATCTTATCAATATTTAAGGGAAATGGAAGCGATTTTGCCGGAACAGATGTCCCAGGACGGTACGATTACTTTTGCTGCACAGGCTTCCCATATGAATGAGCAGGACAGGGAGGGGTTCTTAATGGAATTTTCCAGGGAGCGTGAGGATTCCTTTGTAGGTCTTTGTGTTATGGGAGGTGTGTTTTCCGAAGGGATTGATTTAAAGGAAGAACGGTTGATCGGTGTTATCATTGTGGGAACCGGACTTCCAATGGTCTGCACAGAACAGGAGATTTTAAAGGATTATTTTGAGGAACGGTCATGTAAGGGCTTTGATTATGCATATCAGTATCCTGGAATGAATAAGGTAATGCAGGCTGCCGGCAGAGTAATCCGCACAGCAAAAGATGAAGGTATTATTGCTCTTCTGGATGAACGTTTTTTACGGCCTGATTATCAGGTGCTGTTTCCCAGGGAATGGGACAGCTTCTATGAAGTGAAATTAAAGAATGTGAAAGAGGTTGCCAGACATTTCTGGGACAGCCGGCATGAGGAGGAAAAAAGCGATGGAATACACAATGAGATTACGACCATATAAAAGAGAGGATGGAACCTTTTTATGCCGCTGGCTGACAGACCGGCGTATGCTTGGAATGTGGTGCAGAGAGAATTTTTCGTATCCGCTGACACAAGACCAGCTGGATGGGTATTACCAGGACATGGAGAATGATCCATATTGCTTTGGCTTTACAGCCCTTAATGATCATGGAATACCAGTTGGAAGCTTTCGCATGTCCAGAGCGGATTATGAGAAAAGAAGCGTGCACCTTGGACTGATTGTTGTAGATCCCAGTCTCAGAGGGCAGGGGATCGGGGAGCAGATGGTTTCTTTAGCGGCCCGTTATGGGAAAGAATTCCTGCAGATGGACCGGATTACGTTAAATGTGTTTGACTGCAATCCCGTTGCTAAACGATGCTATGAGAAAGCAGGATTTCAGGCAGAGCAGTTTAAAGAAGATGATTTTGTTTTTGATGAGGAACAATGGGGAAACTACTTAATGGTATACCGGGCAGAATAAAAACGCTGCCGAAGGAAACAGCCGGCAGCGAAACGTCTGATTAAAGCATGTCCATAAATTGTCTGGAAGCTTGAGAAACGGGTATATTTTCATTATAAGCCACGACCATCTGGCGTGTCGGCAGCTTGTGTGTAAGTCTGACCTGGAATAAATCTTTGTCATTAGACGGAATGCAGAAATCAGGTACAAAAGCGATCCCAAGTCCGATCCGGGCCAGATCAATTAAAAGATCGTTGCTGCTTAGTTCAATCTCAGGAACCAGATCCAGCTGTTCCTTCTGAAACATATGATGGAGAAATTCACTTGTGGTGCTTTTCCGGTCCAGCATGAGTATGGGGTAGGTCTGAAGCTTCTGAAGGTTGACAGTCTCCCCCTTTAATGGAAAGTATTCCTGGTTTGCCACAAATACGTCTGCAAATTCATTGATTACCCGAACCTTCTGGGAGCTTAAAAGACCGGAGTTGGGATAGTTGGTGATAATGAAATCCACCTGGCCGTTCTCCAGTAAATGAGCGCATTCAATGGAGGTCTGGTTGGTTACCTTGATGTGCACATTGGGGTAGGCTTTATGGAATTTGTTTAAATAGGGAACCAGATAGTAGCGGCAGATGGTATCACTGGCGCCGATACGCAGCTGTCCTCCGTTTAAGGTATTGGCTTCCAGAAGCTGGTTCTCTCCTTTTTGTATCAGGTTGATTGCTGGTTCTATGTGCTTTAGAAGAATCTCGCCTTCGGGGGTAAGCTGTACCTTTTTGGTGCTTCGGATAAAGAGAGTCTGGTCTAATTTCTTTTCCAGTACCTTTACGGACTGGCTGACTGCAGACTGGGAAATAAAGAGCTGCTTGGAGGCCTCCGAGAAACTAAGTGTAGCGGCAACATGATAAAAAACTTTATACAGTTCATAATTAATATCCATCATTAGCCCTCCTTATAAATATAAGTGTATTTTATCACAATATTGATTGAGTTGTAAAGGAATTTGACAAATTTGTTGGACTGCGGTATAGTAACGGGCACAGGAATCAGGCCATTCAATAAAGGAGTGAAGAAAAAGATGCATGATAATTTTTACCAGATGTATTTGGAAGAAATGGGAGAAATCACTCCCTGTACAGGAGAAGAACAGGATAAGCTGGTTGAAGAGATAAAAAAAGGAAACCAGGAAGCGAAAAAAAGACTTGTGGAAGGCAATTTAAGAATTGCACTGGAGTATGCCAAAGAATTTGAGGGAAAGGGTGTGCTTTTGACTGATCTGGTACAGGAAGCCAACATGGCGCTTTTCCTGGCAGTGGATGAATATGCTGCAGCAGGAGGAGAGAATGGTTTCGACAGTTATGTCGGTCAGAAAATAAAGAAAGCGCTGGAGCTGGCTGTGGAAGAGGAACAGTTTGCAGACCGGACCGGCGAGGAACTGGCGGCCAGAGTCAATGTTCTGACCCAGATCTCTCAGACTCTTGCGGCAGAGCTTGGACGGGAGGCCACTGTAGAGGAACTGGCGGAAAAGATGAAGATGAGCGTGGAAGAAATACAGGGAATCATGAAGATGGCAATGGATGCGGTGAGTCTAAATGCAGATAATTCGGAATTGGAAGCGCTTGCAAATATGGATGAACTGGAAGAGGAAGATTACGATTACGAAGTGTAAGATACCGGGAGAAGAATGATGAATATATATCTGATACGCCATGGACAGACTGACTGGAACATACAGGGAAGGATACAGGGAAGCCATGATATCCCGTTGAATGAAACAGGACTTATGCAGGCGCAGATGCTGGCAGAAGGCATGGAATCCAAACCTGTGAAAAAGATATTTTCCAGCACATTAAAAAGGGCCCTTGCTACAGCGGAGGCACTAAGCAGCAGGCAGCAGGCTGAAATCATTCCCATGCCACAGCTGATTGAAATGGAATTTGGTAAGTGGGAAGGACTGACCTGGGAAGAGATTGAGGAAAAATACCCGAAAGAATACAGACACTGGGTGTTAAATCCTTCGGAGGCTGCACCTCCGGGGGGAGAAAGTCAGGACCAGATCATAAAACGCTGTATGGAAGTATTGCATATAATTGTGGAACAAACCGGAGGAAGGGAAGATATCGCAGTGGTTTCCCATGGGGGCATACTTGCCTGGCTGGTATCTGTCATGCTTGGACCGGATGTTCAGGAGGAAAGCATCATTGTAGAGAATGCCAGCATTACTACGGTACATTACAGCCCGCTGACTGAGATTTTCACGGTGCTGGAACGCAATGATACGTCACATATAAAAAAGGGGAAGCTTATTTAAGCTTTCCCTGATCTTTAATCAAATAATGTTTCCACCAGAATTTTCAACATGGAAGGGGTAGTACGGATAAACAGCCTGTCGCGTCCGCTGCAGCGGATGGTTGTTTTAAGCATAATCTCTTTTGAGGCGGAATTATCAAATATGCTTACCATATTGGCGCAGGATTCCACAATGGAATTCAGCTGTCCGGCCTTTTGAATAAAAGTATCAATGTGGTTTTCCTTAAGCTGCAGGCAGACTTCCAGATTGGGAGACTGCTTATCGGTCTGATACTCCGTGCTTTCAAATAAGTATTTCTGGGTTAAATCTTTTAATTGCTGATCGAGTTCCATTCAATTAACGCTCCTTCATAAAAAAATCCTTTACTACTATATTGTAAAATCCGTTTTTTTTCAAGCAGTATTAAAAAATACGATTAGAATTGTCGAAATTTGTCGATTTGTAATTCGGACAGATACTGTTTCTATTGTAAGACAATGAAAAATTGTGAATCATTTATCTAGGGTTGATTTTCTGATCTCTCTATATTATGATAACATTAACAGAAAATTGTAAGTACTTACAAAAAGGCATCAGGGAGGAAGCTGTCAATATGAAGGAAATCAGGGGAAATGTAATCGTAGGCCAGTCGGGAGGACCAACCGCAGTAATTAACTCAAGCCTGGTGGGCGTATACAAAACGGCTAAGGACAGAGGAGCGAACATCGTATACGGAATGCTTCATGGAATTCAGGGGCTGCTGGAGAATCGGGTGGTGGACTTATCCGGTCACATAAAAAGTGATCTGGACATTGAACTGTTAAAACGGACACCTTCCTCGTATCTTGGCTCCTGCAGGTATAAACTGCCGGAAATCCAGGAGGATCAGGAGATTTATAAGAAGATATTTAAAATCCTTGATGACATGGAGATTGAATATTTCTTCTATATCGGTGGGAATGATTCCATGGATACTATAAAGAAGCTGTCCGATTATTCTATATTAAATGGCAGCAGGATACGCTTTATGGGAGTTCCCAAAACCATTGACAATGATCTGGCTGCAACTGATCATACACCTGGATATGGAAGTGCTGCAAAATATATCGGTTCCATCACAAAGGAAGTAATCCGGGATGGTCTTGTTTACGACCAGCAGAGTGTGACTATGATTGAGATTATGGGACGGAACGCAGGCTGGCTTACCGGTGCGGCAGCACTGGCAAAGTGTGAGGACTGTGAAGGACCGGATATGATCTTCCTTCCGGAGATTCCGTTCAATATAGAAGATTTTATGAAAAAGGTGGCGAAGCTTCATGAACGGAAGAAATCCGTGGTGGTTGCTATTTCTGAAGGAATCCGGGTAGAGGACGGCAGGTATGTCTGTGAATTGACGGATAATGTGGATTATGTGGATGCATTCGGGCACCGTCAGCTTACCGGAGCTGCCAGATTCCTTGCCGGCCGTATCGCAAGGGATACCGGTTGTAAGACAAGAGCCATTGAATTCAGTTCTCTCCAAAGATGTGCTTCTCATATGGTTTCCAGGGTGGATATTACAGAGGCTTATCAGGTTGGCGGAGCAGCTGTGAAGGCAGCGTTTGAAGGAGAAACCGGAAAGATGGTGATTTTAAAACGGATATCGGATGACCCCTATATCTGCGTAACAGATATTTATGATGTCCATAAGATCGCAAATATCGAGAAAAAGGTTCCCAGAGAGTGGATCAATGAAGAGGGAGATTATGTAACAGAAGCATTTTTAAGCTATATCCGCCCTCTGATTCAGGCGGAACTTACCCCTATCATGGCAGATGGTCTGCCAAGACATCTGTATTGCCAGGATCATAGGAATGAATAAGGAAACGGTGCCGGAACGGATTTAAGTTCGGCACCGTTTTATTAATAAAAGTGATTAATGACATAAGATATATTAATTTATCTAATTGATATGTTTTGTGGTATGATATTTGTACGATAATAACAGGGAAGTCTGACCTGATGGATCATAAGGATTCTTTACAAGGAGGAAATTATGAGTGTAAGAAGAGTGTACGTTGAGAAAAAAGCAGCCTATGCCGTAAAAGCAGGTGAACTGAAAGAGGAGATCGCCAATTATCTGGGTATCAATACAGTGACTGATGTACGGGTACTGATCCGGTATGATGTGGAAAATTTATCAGAGGAGACCTATCAGCTGGCACTTACTACCGTTTTTTCAGAACCTCCCGTTGATCTGGTTTATGAGGAAGAAGTTCCGGTAAAAGACGGGGACACCATCTTCACCGTGGAATATCTTCCGGGACAGTTTGACCAGAGAGCAGATTCTGCCCAGCAGTGTGTTAAGATTCTCAAGGAAGATGAAGAACCGGTGATTAAGTCTGCAGTTACTTATGTCATATCAGGTACGCTCACTAACGCTCAGGAAGAGGAAGTGAAGTCCTTTTGTATTAATCCGGTGGATTCCAGGCAGGCAGAAGAGACGAAACCCCAGACGCTAGTAACCGTATTTGATATACCGGAGGATGTGATTGTTTTTGACGGGTTTCAGAAGCTGGAAAAGAATCAGCTGAAGGAACTCTATGATTCATTAAATCTTGCCATGACATTTCAGGATTTCCTTCACATTCAGAACTATTACAGGGCTGAAGAACACAGAGATCCGACCATGACAGAGATTCGTGTGCTGGATACTTACTGGTCGGATCATTGCCGTCATACCACCTTCCAGACCGAGTTAAAGGAAGTGGAATTTACAGACGGGGACTATAAAAAGCCTATGGAGGACACATACAGCCGCTATCTCTCTGACAGGGAGGAAGTATTGAAAGGAAAGAGCGGAAAGTTTGTCTGCCTCATGGATCTGGCTCTGATGGCCATGAAGAAGCTGCGTCTGGAAGGAAAACTTGAAGATCTGGAAGTGTCTGATGAAATCAATGCCTGCAGTATTGTAGTTCCTGTAGTAATTGACGGAAAAGAAGAAGAGTGGCTTGTAAATTTCAAAAATGAAACCCACAACCATCCTACAGAAATAGAGCCTTTCGGAGGTGCAGCAACCTGTCTTGGCGGCGCTATCAGAGACCCGCTTTCCGGACGTACCTACGTTTATCAGGCCATGCGTGTGACCGGTGCTGCTGATCCCACCAGACCTTTAAAGGAGACTTTAAAGGGAAAACTGCCTCAGAGAAAGATCGTGACAGGAGCAGCCAGGGGGTACAGCTCTTACGGAAATCAGATCGGTCTTGCAACCGGCTATGTTAAAGAAATCTATCACCCCAGCTACGTAGCGAAAAGAATGGAAATCGGAGCAGTTATGGGTGCAGCGCCCAGGAAGAATGTAATCCGGGAAACTTCTGATCCGGGAGATATTATTATCCTGCTGGGCGGAAGAACCGGACGTGACGGCTGCGGTGGAGCTACCGGGTCTTCCAAGGTCCACACGGAAGATTCCATAGAAACCTGCGGTGCAGAGGTTCAGAAAGGAAACGCCCCTACAGAACGAAAAATCCAGAGATTATTCCGCAGGGCAGAAGTCAGCCGTATCATTAAAAAGTGCAATGACTTCGGCGCAGGCGGTGTTTCCGTAGCAATCGGAGAGCTGGCTGAGGGACTTAAAATCGACCTGGACAAGGTTCCGAAAAAATATGCAGGACTTGACGGTACAGAAATCGCAATTTCCGAGTCCCAGGAGCGTATGGCAGTGGTCATTGATCCGAAAGAGGTGGACCAGTTCCTTTCCTATGCAGCAGAGGAGAACTTAGAGGCGGTTGCAGTGGCAGTGGTAACGGAAGAACCAAGACTTGTTATGAGCTGGAGAGGAAAGACCATTGTTGATATCAGCCGTGAATTCCTGGATACCAACGGAGCTCATCAGGAGGCCTCTGTTATTGTGGAGGTTCCGTCAAAGGAGGGCAGTGCCTTTAAGAAGAAGGAAGTTGCAGATGTAAAGAACACCTGGCTGAATATGCTATCCGGTTTAAATGTATGCTCCCAGAAGGGGCTGGTGGAGATGTTTGACGGTTCCATCGGTGCAGGAAGTGTCTTTATGCCCTATGGAGGAAAATATCAGCTGACAGAGACCCAGTCCATGGTCGCCAAACTTCCTTTAGAGAAAGGCACCACGGATACGGTTACCATGATGAGCTACGGATTTGATCCTTATTTATCAAGCTGGAGTCCTTATCACGGTGCAATCTATGCAGTGTTGTCATCGGTAGCAAAGATCGCTGCAGCAGGCGGCGATTACAGAAAGATCCGTTTTACGTTCCAGGAATATTTCCGCCGCATGTCGGAGGACCCTGCACGCTGGAGCCAGCCTTTTGCAGCACTGTTAGGAGCTTACCATGCCCAGATGGGCTTTGGTCTGCCTTCCATTGGAGGAAAGGACAGCATGTCAGGAACATTCCAGGATGTGGATGTTCCGCCTACCCTTGTTTCCTTCGCAGTGGATACAGCAAGCTATCAGCATATCATTACTCCTGAGTTAAAACAGCCGGGAAGCCGGATTGTTCTGGTTACAATTAAGAAGGATGAATATGATCTTCCGGTTTATGAACAGGTGATGGACATCTACGGAAAATTATTTGAAGATATCAAGGCGCATCGTGTGATCTCAGCCTATGCAGTAGAAGCAAATGGTATTTGTGAAGCAGTGAGCAAGATGGCCTTTGGTAATAAGCTGGGAGTTAAACTTGATGAGATGGTGAAGCCGGAACAGCTCTTTGAAGCAGGCTGGGGAAATCTTGTGTGTGAGATTCCTGATGGTATGGCAGCAGAGCTTTTGATTCCCCATACCGTAATCGGTGCAGTGACAGACAATGGATTGTTTGAATATGCGAATGTGAAAATCTCCGTAGATGAGGCAATTCACGCATGGACAAAGACTCTGGAGGAGGTATTTCCCACCAATTCAGGTGCAAGAGGGGAAGCGGCAGCTGAGAAAACATATGAGACATCAAAGCTCTATGTCTGCAAGAACAAGGTTGCAAAACCAACTGTATTCATTCCGGTATTTCCGGGAACCAACTGTGAATACGACAGCACCAGAGCCTTTGAAAAGGCTGGTGCAAACGTGGTTACCCGTGTGTTTAAGAACTTAACTGCAGAGGATATCCGGGAATCCATTGAGTGCTTCAAGACAGACATAAGCAAATCCCAGATTGTCATGTTCCCGGGAGGATTCTCAGCTGGTGATGAGCCGGATGGCTCTGCCAAGTTCTTTGCAGCAGTATTCAGAAATGCTGCCATAAAGGAAGAGATAACAAAGCTTATGGAGGAAAGAGACGGTCTGATGTTAGGCATCTGCAACGGTTTCCAGGCACTGATTAAGCTGGGGCTGGTACCGGAAGGTGCAGTAACAAAACAGAAGGAGGATTCCCCAACTCTTGCCATGAATACCATTGGACGCCATATATCCAAAATGGTATATACAAAAGTGGTTTCCAATAAATCGCCATGGCTTTCCGGCGCACAATTAGGCGGCGTATACTGCAATCCTGCATCTCATGGTGAGGGACGGTTTGTTGCTAATGAGGAATGGCTGAGGAAACTGATGCAAAACGGACAGGTGGCAACCCAGTATGTAGATGCTGCCGGCTGCCCCACCATGGATGAGGAATGGAATCCAAACGGTTCTTATATGGCAATTGAAGGTATTACAAGCCCTGACGGAAGAATACTAGGTAAGATGGCACATTCCGAGCGGCGGGGAGACGGTGTTGCCATGAATATTTATGGGGAACAGGATATGAAGGTATTTGAATCGGGTGTGGATTATTTTAAATAAATGTAACAGATGTCCTTAATTTTAAGACCTTGTGCAAATTTAATTTTGTATGAGGTCTTTTATTATGGAAGAGATCTTAGAAAGTAAGCATTATCACTTAACGAAACATTTATTTATGGAAATAAATCAATCTATGGAAAATTCTGTTGAGTAATAGGAGATAGAGTTGTAAAATAAAAGTTGTAATAAATTTTTGGGGGATTAGAGTATGAATACAATTATTGCTGTTATAGGCTCTTCTGCATTTGGTGCAGTTATCACTTTTTTATTTACTTGGATTACAAATAGAAAATCCAATACTTTGAATTATATAACTGATGAAAGAAGAAAATGGAGAGATAAAATCAGAGAAATTATTATTGGAATTGAGAGCGTTAAATATGCTGGAAAAGGTAATAAAAGTATAAATAATTATCTGATTCAATTAGAAGTAAATATTAATCCTTATGGGAAATATAACAGAATGGATTATGTAAGAGACGGGCACATATGGGATAAAATAAATATATTAAGAGAGACAAAAACAGAAATCGAGTTTGAAAATAATAAAAATACTTTATTAGAATATCTGAAGCTTATGCTAAAAAAAGATTGGGAAAGATCAAAAAATGAAGTTAGAGGTTATTCCTATATAGCTGCGAGTATAGGGGTAATGGCTGTTTATACAGTTTATTATTTGATCTATTATTTTTATATTTTAAAATTGAATGCAGTACCACCAATTATTATATTTTTAGTTTTAAATAGTTTTTGCCTTTTTTATGTAAAGTATTATTATGTAGATGAGATAGACATTAATAGTAAAAACAATAAAAGAATGCCAATTAAATTAATGATAAAAAAAGAACAGAAGGAAAAGAGGATTGTAATACAGGGAGCAGTTATTATAACTCTATTTGTTTTATTTATCATTTTTATTGGAGATTGCTTTATTACAAGAGCAGTAAAGAATAATTTGACATATTGTATTGAAAATGGAAATATGTATTTGTATTCTAATTTGGATACAAATTTAGTATATGGATTGGAAGATAATTTACAAGCTCTAATTACTGATAAAGTAGTTCTGGTAAGCGATAAATATGATCTCCCGAGTATACCTCAAAGAGATTCCAGATATGATGAATTGATAATAAAATCAATTAAAAATAGTATTCTGGTTTGGAATATGATAATAATTGGATTGGCAATAGCAATGCCAATAATTGGCATGATATTTTCATTTAAACCAAATGCTGAAGTTAGAAGATATACCAGAGAATTAGATAAAATTAATACATTAATAAAGTTTAAACAAGGAAATATTATCAAACAGTTAAATAACTTTATGAATAGAATAGATTTTACAAATAAAGATTATAAAAAAACAAATGCTACATATTTAGGTATAGTTTATAGTTTGCTTAATGATATTAAAGTGAATTTAGATAATGAAATCACTAAAAATGATATGATGTATGGAACTATCGAAGAATATGATGCTATGATTCTAAAAAAAGAAAATTTAGTACAGATAAAATTAATCATGAAACAAATAAGAAAAATACATAAAACTTTATTTAATAAGAGAAAAATTGAATTATATAATACTGTAAAACAGAGTATGGTAGATTTGCAATTGTCAAATAGTTAAATGGAGAATTTGGGCTTACACATTTATAAGAGTTCGTGAAGAGTGTTTAAAGAACAGAACAATGGCTTTGGAAAGAAAACAGGAGTGTCTGAATAGAATTGAAAAATCAGCCAGCCTGCAGTGTAGTGCCGCAGTTCCGGCTGATTTTTTATAATTTTTTCAATTCATGAAAACAGGCAGAGGGAGGAATACCTTTCTTTGCCTTAAACAGCTTGCTGAAATAAAATATGTCAGAAAAACCGCATTGCAGCGCCACTTCTCCCACACTGTATTCCCCGCTTTTTAAGAGGTTTTCCGCGTAATTTAGCCGGATGGAAATGAGGTACTGTTTAAAAGTCATACCAGTGGATTTCTGAAATAAATTGCCGTAATAAGCTGGATGGAGATGGAACCTTCTGGCCATTTCTTCTGTTGTTAAATTCTCCCAGTAATGGGCACTCATATAGCGGATGCTGTTTTTGATGCGGGGGTCATCCTGCGCGTTATTCGTTTTGTTTAAGAGCTGGTCTAAAATCAGATGCAGGATTAAACACAGAAACCCCCTTACTTTCAGCATATAACCAAAATTCTGCTGCAGCCATTCACTGTGCATATCATTAAAAAGTGCAATGAGCTGGGGGTTAGTGCCGATATGGCTAATAACAGGCAGTGGCAGCGATACATTCTGACCGGTTTTGTTGCGGAGAAGAAAGTTGGTGGCGTAGCACTCAATCAGATCATCTGGAATACTGGTGGCTTCTCTGTAGCTATTTTGTGGTATGCAGATTAAATCTCCTTTATTAACAATATAGGTCTGGTCATTAATGGTATATTCAGCTTTTCCCTGCATGACATAGGTGATATCAATAAAGGCTGTAATACAGGGCTCGATCTTCCAGCCGGGAGTAGGTTTCCTGTGAATGTAGTAGTGAAGTTCAGGGATGAGATTGTTAAAATCCAGTTCTTCGGTCATTTGGATCGCTCCTTTTTGGGGGTTATTAAATTTATACAAGAAGAAATTTTCGGGATATTGGGATTTAAAGTGCTTAATTCTATTATATGGCAAGAATACCAACAGTACAAGATCGAATGCATAAAAAATAATCTTTAATAATTACAAAAATCTTAAATCAATCCATTCTATTACTTTGTGCAATTTGCTATGATACTTCTGTCAGACGAAGCTTTGTTTGTATTGTTTTACAGAGTAAGATCAAATTATAAAGTCGGACTGAGTACGGGAAGGAATAGGAATGTTTGAAAAAAGAGATTTATGCTGGTTGCTCAAGCCGGTAAATAGTAATGAAATTGTAACCTGGTTTATGGAAGATAAGAATGACGCAGTGACAGCCCTGACCATTGAACAAGAGATGCCCCTTTTATTTCTTGGAATCTCACGTTCGCAAAAGAAGGATGCCTCTGTTGTATTAATACTAACAGAAGAAAGCAGCCTTGGAGAAGAAGGGTATTCCATAGACAAAAAAGAATCGGGATATGAGATCAAAGGCAGCACGCAAAAAGGTCTCCTATACGGAATGTTCGGTCTGCATCGTCTGTTAATGTGCAAGAAGGGAAACTTCCCTTATGTCAGTATACCGGATCAGAATTACCGGATGATCAACCATTGGGATAACTTTGACGGAACGATTGAACGGGGATACGCCGGAAGTTCCATATTTTTCGATCATAATGAGTTTCGGGGCGATATGGATCTGATCCGTCAATATGCAAGACTGCTTGCGTCAGTGGGCATTAATGCGGTTTCTATTAATAACGTCAATGTCCACGAGTATGAACGGTTTTTCATCACTGCAGATTCCCTGAAGGAAATTAAAAAAATAGGGGATATCTTCACTGCATATGGCATTAAGATTTTCCTTGCAATTGATTTTGCAGCGCCAATTTCAGTCGGGAAGCTTTCCACTGCAGATCCTCTGTGTCCGGAAGTGGCTTCCTGGTGGAAACAGACTGTTAAAGAGATCTACAAAATTATTCCGGATTTCGGAGGTTTTGTTGTAAAAGCCGATTCTGAGCATGAGCCCGGACCATTTACATATGGAAGAAGTCATGGAGATGGGGCGAATATGCTGGCCAAAGCGGTCCTGCCATATGGAGGAGTCATTGTCTGGAGATGCTTTGTCTATGACTGTACCCAGGACTGGAGAGACCGGAGTCTTGACCGTGCCAGGGCTGCCTATGATCTGTTTAAGGATCTGGATGGAGGATTTGATGAAAATGTAATATTACAGATTAAAAACGGACCCATTGATTTTCAGATCCGGGAACCTGTTTCTCCGCTGCTTGGATCTTTAAAGAAGACAAATCAGATTCTTGAGTTTCAGATCACCCAGGAATACACCGGGCATCAGATCGATATCTGTTATTTGGTTCCCATGTGGAAGGAAACCATGGATTTTGACACCGGACATGGAGCGTCTGGTCTGGTAAAAAAGGCGATCAGGGATTATTCCCCTAATCAGAAACTTTCGGGACTCAGTGCCGTGGGTAATGTGGGAATGGACAGGAACTGGACAGGAAATAAGATGGCACAGGCCAACTGGTATGGATATGGACGTCTGGCATGGGACAATAATTTAACGTCTGGGGAAATTGCAGAAGAATGGCTGGATTTAAGCTTCGAACTGACCAAAGATGCAAAGAAAAAAGCATTGTCGATTCTCCTGTCTTCCAGAGATACTTATGAGGATTACACCTGCCCCCTTGCTGTGGGATTTATGTGCAAGCCTGGACTGCATTACGGGTGTGATATTGATGGATATGAATATGACTGCTGGGGTACTTATCACTATGCGGACAGAGACGGGCTTGGAAGAGACCGGACCGCTGCTACCGGAACGGGTTATACAAAGCAGTATTCACCCGTGAGATTTGAAGAGTACGAAGATATTGCTTCCTGCCCGGATGAGCTTTTACTGTTCTTCCACCACGTACCATATACCCATAAGCTGCATTCCGGCAAATCGGTGATTCAGCATATTTATGACACTCATTTCAGTGGAGTGGAAAAGGTGAAAGAATACCAGGCTTTGTGGGAGAGCATTAAGGAAGATCTGGATGAGGACAGCTACCAGAATGTAAAGGAGCGTCTTAATCTGCAGCTGAAGCACGCCATCGAATGGCGGGATCAGGTGAATACGTATTTTTATCGTAAATCAGGTATTCCGGATGAAGCAGGAAGAACGATCTACGATTAGCTGTTATCATAGTTTATTCATGATAAATAATTTAATCAAGTGAAGGAGGAGTTTAGAAATGGGTTTAAGGAAAAAAACAGGTATGGTGTGTGCAGCAGCGCTTGCAGTCAGTCTGCTTGCAGCAGGATGCAGCGGCAGCAAGACCGCAGAGCCGGTTAAAGGGGATACAGCAGGTAAAGATACCGGTGGTGTTGCAGAATTAACTTTTTCCTGGTGGGGAAATGATGACCGTCATCAGGCAACACAAAAAGCAATTGATGCTTTTAACACAGCTCATGAAGGGAAAATTAAAGTAACAGGAGAGCCCTCTGGATTTGGTAATCTGGAAGAGACGTTTGCTACCCGTTACGCAGGAGGAACTGCAGCCGATATCATGACGGTTAACTATCCATGGCTTCTTCAGTACAGCCCGGATGGAGCTGGCTTTTATGATCTGGATCAGGTAAATGATACCTTTGATTTCAGCCAGTATGATCCGGAGTTCTTAAAATTCGGCGAGAGAAAAGGCAAGATGCAGGTAATCCCATACGGACAGAATACGCTGGGAGTTTATCTGAATAAGTCGGCATTTGAAAGAGCTGGAATTAAGGAACTTCCTAAAACTTTTGACGAGTATAAGAAGGCAGCAGAGGCCTTTACAAAAGCAGATCCCAACTCTTATTTAATCGTCAGCCCAACCTTCCGCTTTGCAGCTATTTACTATCTGCAGCAAAAGACCGGTAAGGGAGAGTTTGCCGATGATTTAAGTATGAACTATACACAGGAAGATTATAAAGAAGCGCTGTTGTGGTATAAGGACCTGGCAGATGCCCATGTATTCTGCTCCAGAAAGGATTATATTGAGAATGTAGGCAATGAGCCTGTAAGTATTGCCCAGAATGCTAAATTTATTAACGGTGGTTATGCAGGTGTCCTGGAATGGACCGGTGGAATTGCTTCCAATGCAAAAACCTTATCCGATAAAGGCGATGAGCTGGCAATTGCTCCTCTTCCCGTAATTGAAGGTGCTAAATTTGAGGGAACTATGGCAAAACCTTCTCTGACCTTCGCGATTTCAAAAGATTCCAAAAATCCAAAGGCAGCAGCAGAATTTTTACAGTACATCTTAAATGATCCGGAGGGAACCAAATTAATGGGATCCACCAGAGGAATGGTTGCATCAAAGGCAGCAAAAGCATCCTTAGAAGCAGACGGCCAGATTACCGGTGTTGTAAAGGACGCTTATGACTTTACTGAGAATGCGAAAGTTATCAACAATTCTCCGATTTTTGAAAACGCCACATTCACCAATGCATACGAAAAAAATTACGAGAAGTTTGAATTCGGTCAGAGCACAGCAGATGAAGCAGCAAAAGCAATTTTTGATGCCATCAGCGAAGAGAATGCCAAGCTGGTACAGCAATACAAATAATAGCAGAAAAAACTGCTGGTTAATTGTCACGCAGAGGAACGATTCTTCTGCGTGACTGAATCGAAGGAGGGAGCTTTTTGAAACACAGTAAAATAGGATTGTTATATATTCTTCCATGGCTGGCAGGTATGTTAGTTTTAACATTA
Source organism: Lacrimispora amygdalina (assembly GCF_900205965.1). Taxonomy (GTDB): domain Bacteria; phylum Bacillota; class Clostridia; order Lachnospirales; family Lachnospiraceae; genus Lacrimispora; species Lacrimispora amygdalina_A. The sequence continues at coordinate 134,636 of NZ_OAOF01000004.1, read as the reverse complement.
TATCCTTTTGTGAATGCCCTTGTTATCAGCTTTACTGATTATAACCTTGTAAGGGAACCCAATTTTATAGGATTTGAAAATTACGTAACTCTGTTTAAGGATGCTGATTTTTTATCAACCCTGACAGCTACCGTTAAGTATACAATTTTCACCGTACCGTTTCAGTTGGCCTTTGCCTTATTTATTGCCTATATTTTAAATTTTAAGCTGAAAGGTATTAATTTTTACCGCACCGCCTATTATATTCCGTCCCTGTTAGGAGGAAATGTGGCAGTAGCCGTACTCTGGCGTTTTTTATTTCAGCAGGAGGGTTTCATCAACCGTTTTATCGGGTTGTTCGGAGCTGCTCCAATCCCCTGGTTCTCATCTGTTAACGGAGCAATGGCTGTTATCGTCTTTTTAAAGGTCTGGCAGTTCGGGTCCTCCATGCTGATCTTTCTGGCTGCCTTAAAGGATGTTCCCCAGGAACTGTATGAGGCGGCAAGTGTGGACGGTTCCACCAGGTTCTATTCCTTTTTCCGGATTACCATTCCGCTGATCACACCAACCATTTTCTTTAACCTGGTTATGCAGATGGTAAATGCCTTTCAGGAATTCAACGGTCCCTATCTGGTCACTGGAAGAGGTCCGCTAAATGCAACTTATCTGACTTCTATGTATATCTATGACAATGCATTTAAGTATTTCAATATGGGATATGCCAGTGCGGCCAGCTGGGTTTTATTTATCATTATCATGGCCGTAACAGCGGTTCTCTTTGCCACACAGAACCGGTGGGTATTTTATTCCGATGAAGGCAACTAAGGAGGGGACATATGAACCGGTTAAGCAAGCTAGAACAACGCAGACGCCGCCGGAACTTAATCAGTGCAGTCATTCGCTACGGGATTTTAACCGCAGTGGCTTTGATCATGATTTATCCGATTATCTGGCTGGTAGGCGCGACTTTTAAAACGAATAATGAAATCTTTACAACTGTTAGTTTTATTCCCAACAGAATTGATTTCACACCATACATTGAAGGCTGGAAGACAAGAACCCAGTTCACATTTACAACATTTTTTCTAAATACCTTTAAATATGTAATTCCAAAGATCCTGTTTTGCCTGATATCCAGTACTCTGGTTGCTTACGGCTTTGCCAGATTCCAGTTTCCATTAAAGAAGTTTTTCTTCTCTATACTGATGGCAACCATGTTTCTGCCGGCAGTTGTAACCAGAATCCCGCTTTATATTCTCTGGAAAAATCTGGGACTGTTAGATACTTATATCCCGTTGATTGCACCTACAGTGTTTGCCAACGAGCCATTTTTTGTTTTTATGCTCATTCAGTTTCTCCGTTCCATCCCCACTTACCTTGATGAGGCAGCAACTGTGGATGGCTGTAATTCCTTTGAGATTCTGATCCGCATTCTTCTGCCTGCTTTAAAGCCGGCAATTGTCAGCTGCACCATTTTTCAGTTTATCTGGAGCTTTAACGACTTTCTTGGACCGCTTATTTACGTTACCACCTTATCCAAGTACCCGGTTGCACTGGCACTTAAGATGTCCATTGATCAAAGCAGCGGTATTGTTGAATGGAACCAGATCCTTGCCATGTCATTTCTTGCCCTGCTTCCTGCTCTGATCCTGTTTTTTGCAGCTCAGAAATACTTTGTGGAGGGAGTTACGTCCACAGGTGCGAAAGGGTAGGTAGATATGCAAAACAAGGTAAAACAGCTAGTACTGCCGAAACTGATCAGCTCTGGCTGTGTCCTGCAGACAGGAGAGAAAACAAGAGTCTGGGGGTCAGCTGTTCCTCAGGAAACGGTAACTTTACGGCTTTTAAACCAGGAGATTACCTGCAGAGCAGATGATGAGGGTAACTGGGAGGCTTATTTTTCCAGGCTTTTACCTGGGGGACCCTATCAGATGGAGATATCCAGTGAATCCGGTGAGAGGATTCAGCTGTCAGATGTTTATCTGGGGGAGGTATTCCTCTGCAGTGGGCAGTCCAATATGGAACTGCCCATGAACCGTGTTAAGGACCGGTATCCCAAAGAATTCGAAAAGCACAAAGATCCTCAGCTCAGGCTGTATAAAGTAAAGGAAAACTATGAATTTCAAACTCCGCTAAAGGACCACAGGGAAGCCTGCTGGAAGGAATGTGCACCTGAGACGATCGGTGAATTTTCAGCCCTTTCTTATTTCTTTGGAACATTTATGCGCAAGGACCGTAAGGTTCCCATTGGTCTTATTAATGTAAGCCTTGGCGGATCCTGTGTGGAAGCCTGGATGGGCGAAGAAGAGATTGGCATGTATCCGGATATGAAGGAAGAGCTGGAACGATGCCGCAATGAAATACAATTCCGCAAAAAAATGGATGATCAGATTAAGGCGCATGAGGACTGGTATAGCAGAATCAGAAACTTAGAAAAAGGCATGGACTTAAACGATGGCAACTGGAAGGAAGTGACGCTTCCCGCCTTCTTAGAGGATTTTGGTCTTCCTGATTTTAACGGTGTGATCTGGTTTAAGAAAAAGATCGTACTTCCTGAACGGCTGGAAGGGAAAAAAGCAAGACTCTGGCTGGGAACCATGGTGGACAGCGACAGAACCTATGTAAACGGTGTTCTGGTGGGAGAAACAGGGTATCAGTATCCTCCGCGGAAATACGATATACCAGAAGGCGTGTTACAGGCAGGGGAGAATGAGATCCGCATCTGTCTTGTCTGTGAACATGGAGCAGGCAGAGTTACTCCTGGCAAGGTGTATGCTTTATTTGCAGAAGATGAAGTCATTGATTTAGACGGTGTATGGGAGTACCAGAGCAGTGTCAGGTGCGAACCTGCGCCCCTGGTTGATCTAATGTCCCAAAAGCCCACCGGACTTTATAATGGAATGCTGGCTCCCTGCTTTGGTTATCAGATCAGAGGGGTTTTGTGGTACCAGGGAGAAAGCAACGATGCAAGACCGGATTCTTATGAGGAACGGCTGAAGCAGATGATTCTGCTTTGGCGAAAGAAGTGGGAGAAAGAACATCTTCCGTTTGTAATCGCACAGCTTCCCAATTTTTCCATTGATTTAGATAACAGCAGCGATGCCTGGCCAAAGATCCGGGAAGCGCAGAGAAAAGCCGGCGGATTAGAAAATGTTGCAGTTACGGTAAATCTGGATGTGGGAGAAGACAATGATCTCCATCCTTTGAATAAACAGGAAGTTGCATACCGCATGTCCCTGGCTGTAAGAGGCATGATATTTGGGGAGCCTGTAGTTTATAGTGGTCCCCGGCTGTCTGACTTTGAAGTGTCAGGGGAGTGGGTAAAGCTGATATTTGATACAGCAGATAAAAAAGGTCTGGTAGTCCATGAGGGAACAGGGGTAGAAGAGTTTGAGGCCGCAGGGTCAGACGGAGTCTTTTATCCCGTAACAGGAGAGATTAAGGATCATGTGGTTATGATACACAGCAGCCAGGTAAAGCAGCCGGTTATTATCCGGTACGGCTGGTCCAATGCTCCAAAGAAGGGTCTTTTGTATAACGAAGCAGGACTGCCTGCTTCTCCATTTAAAATTACAATGTGTTCCTGCAAAAAGTCCCGATCCGGCAAGTAACTGCCGATCGGGACTTTTTGCAGGAATTATGTGGAAACAGGAAGATACAGCTCCAGATAATGTATGGTGCTGTCAAAATCTTCTTCAGTTTCTTCTTCTGTCTTCGGTTTAGGGGCATATCCTGTGACTGCACCGCAGTAAGCGGTACCCGTCAAAGTATAGCCCTGTTTCTTACCCCAGTTAACAGCCGCCAGTATCTTATCTTCATCCGGAATCACGGAATCGGAATCAATGACGGTGTAAACACAAGTCTCCCATTTAAGAATCGGGAACTTTTTGAGATCAGAATTCATATGCATAGCAGAAGCTGTTTCTTCTGAAAGAAGAAAAAAATCTTCCTTCCGTTTCACATGCTTCTCCTTTATCTCATACTCCTGAAATGGAGCGCATAAGTCAGGGATTCCCAGGTCGTTGATCTCTTCGCTGTCGTTGATCTTGTAATGGGAGAGCATCGGGCCGGTCTGGTATCGGTTAAGACCTTGCTTCACATTGTCATAAATGGTTTTCAATTGATTTAAATGCATCAGTGACTGCCGGTGAAGTTCCAGTTGTTCTTTTTCTTCTGTAATCTTTTCCTGAATCATGGAGCGGCTTGAATGAAGGGAACTTTTATAAAGAAACCGCTCAATGTCTTCCAGGCTGAAATGAAGTCTGCGGTAATACATAATGTCTAACAGTCTGCTGATGTCTTCGTAGGTATAGCTTCGGTAACCATTATCCTCTTTGTCTGGCTGTATGATACCTTTCTTTTCATAGAACCGGAGTGTATCGCGGCTCAAACCTAACCGAAGGGAGACTTCTCCAATACTGTACTTTTTCATGTTCACTCCTCACGTTCAGTTTGTTGTTGCCACTCATATTCTAACATATCTAATCTGTTTTTTCCATTACGGTTTTCTTTCTAAGCTTACGAAAAAATAACAGAATTTATACGATCCCTATGGAGTAAATCTCAAGCCAGTAATTAATCTGAAGAAGATAGGCAAGCATCTGGGGGCCTGCCATCAGCTGCCCGTACCATGGTTTTCCGTAATCCGAAGGCCGGGAAAGGAAATGGTTCAATTTATTTTTATCCAGGAATTCCATGACCGGTGCATTGCCATCAGACATCATTTCCCTGACTCTGTTGATCAGCAGCGCTTCATAATTGGTATCGTAGGTCTTGGGATAAGGGGATTTTCTGCGGAAAAGAATCTCATCCGGAAGAAGTCCTTTTCCTGCCTGCCGGAGAAGACTCTTTACGACTCCGTCTCTTGTTTTCATGTCCCAGGGCACATTCCACACATACTCAATAATCCGGTGGTCGGCAAAGGGAACTCTGGCTTCCAGTCCGGAATACATGCTGTCACGGTCCATGCGGTTTAGAAGAGTCTGCATAAACCATCTCAGGTTCAGATAGGAAATCTCCCGCCTTCTGGCTTCTGTAGGACTGTCTTCCGATAATACAGGGGTCTCGGCAACTGATTTTTCATAGGTATCTCTTACGTACTCATCCATGTTCAGATATTGTAAAAATTCATCCTTAAGCAATGCTTTGCGGGGCTGTAAATCCATGGTCCAGGGGAACGAATGGGCTTTGAAACAGTCCTCCCTGTGAAACCAGGGATAGCCGCCGAAGATCTCATCTGCACATTCGCCGGTTAAGGTTACTTTATTATAAGGCTTCACCATGGAACAGAAATGCAGCATGGAGGAATCGATATCTCCCATGGCAGGAAGATCATGAGCCATGACCGAATCGTAGAGACGGTCAGCCTGAGTCAGATTATCGCACTCCAGATAGTGATGGTCGGAGTCCAGATACTTTACCATCAGATCTACGTAAGGACGGTCCTGTGACGGCTGGAATGCACTGGCCTTGAAATACTTATCGTTGTTTACAAAATCAAAGGAAAATGTGTTCAGCCGCCTGCCCTGTTTTTTTAACTCTGCGGCACAGACTGCAGAGACAATACTGGAATCCACACCTCCGGACAGGAAGGTACAGATGGGGACATCGGAAACCATCTGCCTCCGGATGGAGTCAGTGACTAAGAATGCTGTTTTTTCAACTGTTTCCTCATAGCTGTCCTCATGGGGACGGCTTTCAAGCTTCCAGTAGGATTTTAAGTGAAAGCCATCCTGGGAGCAGAGGAGCATGTGTCCTGGAAGCAGTTCCTTCACGTCTTTAAAAACTCCGCAGCCAGGGGTGCGGGCAGGTCCGATGGAGAATACTTCATTCAGCCCCTGTTTATTCAGGAGAGGACAAAATCCAGGGTAAGCAAAAATCCCCTTCAGCTCAGAGGCGAAAAGAATTTCCTCTTCCTGAATGGTATAAAACAAAGGTTTTACACCGGAGCGGTCCCTGCACAGGCAGAGGCATTCTCTGTATGGGTCCAGTATGGCATAGGCAAAGATACCGTTTAGCTGCCTGACAAAATCGGGTCCATACTCCATATAACCGGTAAGGATGACTTCCGTATCGCAGGTAGTGGAAAAAGAGCGGCCTTTGCTGATGAGGTCATTGCGAAGTTCTTTGGTATTGTAGATTTCACCATTGTATACAATCCCGAACGTTTTCCCAGACTCCGTTTTTTTCATGGGCTGGCTTCCGTTTGTTAAGTCAATGATAGATAAGCGGGCGTGAGACAGCCCTCCATGTTTAAACAGCCAGGTTCCGGAAGCATCTGGCCCCCGATGCCTTTGAATGGCAGCCATATCCTCCAGTATGTGGCTGTAATAGGGTTCATCTTTTAAGTAATCCCGGTTTGGGTTATAGAATCCGGAAATTCCACACATATTGATTCCTCCTTTGGGTGAATCGGTTATAAGAGAAAACAGGCGACAATAAACGTCGCGGCAAATCCCAGGAAAACGGGCAGAATATTTTTTCTGGCAAGGTCCAGAGGATTGACGCTGCATATGGCTGCAACAGGTATCAGTCCCCAGGGAACAATGGTTCCACCGCCTACATAAATGGCGGTAATCTGCCCAAGAGATGCCAGAATGGGTACGGAAGCTTTCACAGCTATGCCTAATGTACCGGCCAGCGCTCCTGTAAGCGGAAGTCCGGAAAATCCAGATCCGTCAAGACCTGTCAGACTGCCGGCGGCCATCTGAAGGATCGCCGCCATATATTTGTTTAACGGTGAATTTTGAGCCAGCCAGATTGCCCAGTCATTTAGAATTCCTCTTTGAAACTGGTCTCCTAAAATAGAAGAAATCCCGTTTCCTCCTAAAAAGAAAAATGCCCCGATGATAATAACGGGAGCAAAGATCCGTATTGCGAAAAGAAAACCATCCGTTACATAGATAGTGACCTTTTCCAGAGCATGTATGCCAAAGCCAGAATATGCTCCAATGCACATAATCACAACTGCAGTTCCCGAAACAAGACTGGTGGCATCGCCGCCCTTTAATTCGAAAACAAGCATCAGTATGATATCGGCAGCAAAAAACAGGGGAGTCAGAATTGCCATAAAGATGGATGCAAATTCTGAATTTTGAGGTTCTTCTATATTCTGTATCCGGACCTGGCTGCAGCAGTCTTTCATCTGTTTCCTGTTTAACAGATATGCAGAAGCCGTGGTGACAATGCCCATTACAAGAAAAAGAGGGCGTCCTTTTGTTAATATATCCGAGGGGGAAATGGCTGCAGCTCCTGCGGAAATGGAGGGAGCACCCTGGATTACCAGATCATAGCTTAATGCAAAGCCGTGTCCGAAAAGATTCATTGCAATAGCGGCGGCCAGCGGGTCCAGCCCGGCTTTCAGAGCAAATGGAAGCACAATGGCGCCAATCAAAGCTACGGAGGGAGAGGGCCAGAGAAAAAGGGAGAAGACAAACATGGACAGGCCCAGAATCCACCAGGCTGCGGCGGGCGATTTCATAACCTTAGCCATAGGAATCATCATAATGTAATCACTGCCTAAATCCTTTAAGCATTTGGACAGAGCAGTAATTAGCGCAATGGTTGCAATAATATCCATAAATTCCTTTGCTGCAAACACAATCGCTTTAAATATAGTCATAATGCCGCCAGTCACAGAACCAAGTCCCACAAAGCCAATCAGGAACAGAAAGGCAATGCAGACGAGCGGAGTATCCCGCCGTATTATCATAACTGTTAGAATTGTAAGAACGCCTATGAGATAGAGATAGTGCATGGGCGTAAGAACCAGATTGGTATCAATCATAGGAATCTCTCCTGGGAAATAATATAATCTATTGTATGAGAGAAGGGAATGGGCAGTGTGATTTTTTAAGAGGAACTTGAATTTTTCCGTTCAGCCTTTTATACTGAATTTTATAAAGGAGAAATCTTATGCAGATTATTTCAGTTCATATTAAGAATTTTAAGTCAATTGAGGACATGGAGATCACGGACATTGAAAATGCCCTGATCCTGGTAGGGAAGAACAATACAGGCAAAACCGGAATCCTGGATGCCATACGGGCTGCTGCCAGTGCTTACGATGTGACAAAAGAAGATTTTAATGAGAAGAAACAGAAAATTGAGATTATTATGACTCTGGCGATGACGAAGGAGGATTTAGAACTGTTTCACCGTGAGGGAATTGTCAGCCAGTATAAACGGTTCGAAACCTGGCTGCACGATTTTAAGGCAAAGCTGCCGTCTTACCAGGAAGGGAAACTGACATTTACCTATCAGGCAAGCTGGAACGGCGAGATCCGGTTCTTTGACGGACACCATAAAAACAACCGGTATATTAAAGAGGTAATGCCAAGACTGTACTATATTGATTCCCAGAGAGAACTGAATCAGTTCCAGAATGATCTGCTGCTTTTCCAGGAGGATGACCAGCTTTCCCGGTTAAGAGATCACGTCTGTATGTTTGACAGCGCCAGAGAGTGCAGCCAGTGCTTCCAGTGCATCGGACTGATCAATCAGAAGAAACCGGAGGAACTTGCGGTTTATGAGACTGCCAAGCTTCTGGAATATAAGATGTATCAGCTTAATCTGAATGATTTTGCTGCCAGAGTCAATGAAAACTACAGAAAAAACGGTGGGTATGAAGAAATCCGCTTTTCCCTGATCTGCGATCCGAACCAGATGTTTCGGGTGACGGCAGAGACTTATCACGAAGAACGGGGAAAAACAAGTCCTATCAGCAATTTAAGCAATGGTATGAGAAGTTTATACATGTTGTCCCTTCTGGAAGCATATACAGAGGATGGGAAGAAAATTCCCAATATCATCATTGTGGAGGATCCGGAGATTTTTCTTCATCCCCAGCTTCAGAAGACTTCCAGTGAAATTCTCTACCGTCTGTCAAAAAAGAATCAGGTGATATTTACCACCCATTCGCCCAACATGCTGTTTAACTTTACCAGCCGCCAGATCCGCCAGGTGGTTCTTGACCGGGGTGGATATTCGGTGGTCAAGGAGAAAACGGATATTGATGTAATTCTTGATGATCTGGGATACGGAGCCATTGATCTTTTGGGAGTCAGCTTTGTATTTATTGTGGAAGGAAAGCAGGACAAGAGCAGACTGCCCCTGCTGCTTGAGAAGTATTATTCAGAAATTTATGACAAGGAAGGAAACTTATCAAGAATCTCCATAATTACCACTAACAGCTGTACCAATATCAAGACCTATGCCAATTTAAAGTATATGAATCAGGTCTATCTGCGGGATCAGTTTTTGATGATCCGGGATGGAGACGGGAGAGATCCGGAGGAACTGGCGGGAGAACTGTGCCGGTATTATGAGGAAAGAGGAAAGGAGGAAATCGACAGGCTTCCCAAAGTGACCAGAAGAAATGTACTTATTTTAAAATACTATTCGTTTGAAAACTATTTCTTTAATCCTAAGATCATGGAACAGCTGGGAATTGTGGAAAGTGAGGAATCTTTTTATGAGAGACTGTTCGAAAAATGGAACGAGTATCTTCACCGGTTAAAGAGCGGAAAACAGTTTTTAGAGGCAGTTGGAAAGAACATGGAAAGCCCGGAAGAATTAAAGGAGCATATGGAGGAATTCAAAATATATATGCGGGGGCATAATCTGTTTGATATTTTTTATGGACCATATAGAAAACAGGAAGCAGAAATTTTAAGAAAGTATATTGATCTGGCCCCCAGAGAGGAGTTTAAGGATATTCTGGATGCCATTGACCGCTTTGTATATTTTGAAAACAGAAAAGTGGAAAAATAAAAAAAGGCAAGAAAGTGCTATTACTTGGACAAATAAAAGCACGCTTTTTTACGGCACTTATATTATAATCAGAGTATGAGATTTTACCAGGAGGTACGAGGATGAATTATCTGATAGGGATCGATGTGGGAACATCGGCAACGAAGACCGTTCTGTTTGATGAAAAAGGACAGGTAGTGGTTTCTGCTTCCAGAGAGTATCCTCTTTACCAGCCAAGTAACGGCTGGGCGGAGCAAAAACCGGAGGATTGGCGGGAGGCGGTTCTGGAGACGATTTCCCAGGTAGTAAAGGAATCCGGAGTTTCAAAGGAAGAGATAAAAGGAATTGGATTATCGGGCCAGATGCACGGACTGGTGATGCTGGATGAGAAGAATGAGGTGATACGTCCTTCCATTATCTGGTGTGATCAGAGAACCGGCGCAGAGGTAGAGGATATGCTTTCCATTATGCCAAGAGAGCGTTGGATTGAAATCACGGCAAATCCGCCGTTAACCGGCTGGACAGCAGCCAAGATTCTGTGGGTAAAGAAGAATGAGCCGGATAATTACAGACGGTGCAGACATATTCTTCTGCCTAAAGATTACATAAGGTTTGTTCTCACAGGGGTCTATGCGACAGAGGTTTCCGATGCCAGCGGAATGCAGCTTCTTGATGTACCCGGAAGATGCTGGTCACAAGAAGTGCTTGAAAAGCTGGATATTGACCCGGCGCTTTTGGGGAAGGTTTATGAATCCTGCGAAGTGACGGGTACGGTTCTTCCTGAGATTGCTGAAAGGACAGGGCTGTCTGACGGGACAAAGGTAGTCGGCGGTGCCGGAGATAACGCAGCTGCGGCTGTGGGAACCGGAGTTGTAAAAGATGGAACAGCATTTACCACAATAGGAACCTCCGGAGTTGTATTTGCCCACAGCAGTCAGGTTACCATTGATCCGAAGGGAAGAGTTCATACCTGCTGTGCTGCCGTACCTGGTACGTGGCACGTAATGGGAGTTACCCAGGGAGCCGGTCTTTCCTTAAAGTGGTTTAAGGATCAGTTCTGCAAAGATTATGTGAAGGAAGCAGAGCGGGAATCAATTGATGTTTATGACATCATTAATAAAGAAGTTGCAAAGGTGGAAGCTGGAAGCGGACGGCTGTTATATCTTCCTTATCTGATGGGAGAGAGGACGCCCCATCTTGATCCGGACTGCAGAGGTGTATTTTTCGGACTTTCAGCCATACACACCCGGGCCCACATGTTGCGTGCTGTTATGGAAGGTGTTTCCTATTCCTTAAATGACTGCAATGACATTTTAAAAGAGATGGGAATTCATGTAGATCAGATGATGGCATGCGGAGGCGGAGGTAAAAGCCCGGTATGGCGTCAGATGCTTTCAGATATGTACCAGTGCAGCGTAAAAACAGTTGCTCAGACGGAAGGGCCTGCGTTAGGTGTGGCAATTCTTGCCGGAGTAGGCTGTGGATTATATGAGAGTGTGGAGTCAGCCTGTGAAGCACTGATCTCCGAAGACAAGTCCACGAAACCTGATGCAGAAAAAGCAGAGAAATATAAAAACTACCACCAGCTCTACAAAAAGCTTTATGAAGATTTAAAAGGCAGTTATAAGATACTGGCAGGTTTATAAATCACTTACTAACAGAAAGCAGGAGGATTGGAATATGCGTTTTTTTATTGATACGGCAAATGTAGAAGAAATCAGAATGGCAGATGAGATGGGAATTATATGCGGAGTAACCACAAATCCGTCTCTCATCGCAAAGGAAGGGCGTATTTTTAAAGAAGTAATTGCAGAAATTGCCTCTATCGTAGACGGTCCTATAAGCGGAGAAGTAAAAGCGACAACCACCGATGCAAAGAAAATGATCGAAGAGGGCAGGGAAATTGCGGCAATCCACCCCAATATGGTAGTTAAAATCCCCATGACTCCAGAGGGATTAAAGGCTGTAAAGGTTCTTCATGCAGAAGGAATCAAAACCAATGTGACACTTGTATTTTCTTCTGCTCAGGCACTTTTAGCTGCAAGAGCAGGTGCAACCTACGTTTCACCATTCCTCGGACGTCTGGATGATATCTCCATGCCGGGTATTGATTTAATCAATGATATTATGGAGATCTTTCAGATTCACGGAATTGAAACAGAGATCATAGCGGCCAGTGTGCGCAACCCCATTCACGTAATTGACTGTGCAAAGGCTGGCGCAGATATAGCAACCGTTCCTTATAAGGTGCTTCTGCAGATGACCGCTCATCCTTTGACGGATCAGGGAATCGAGAAGTTTAAAAAGGATTATGTGGCAGTATTCGGAGAATAGAGAAAAAGAGAGGGATTATTATGGGGTTAGAGATAAAACCGGTAACAGATCCGGCTTTTGGCGCTTATGGAAAGATCGTAAAGGGTTATGAAATTGGTGATCTTTTAAAAAAGATGGAGGAAACTCCGCTCCCGGACGATGTGATATATGTTGCTTCCGTGCAGGAACTGGAAGCACTTCCTGTATGCAGGGAGATGGAGTCCAATCTATACGGACAGATGCCGATACAGGTAGGTTATTGCAACGGACACAATAAAAAATTAAACGCAGCAGAGTATCACAGGAATTCCGAAATAAATATTGCTGTCACTGATCTGGTGCTGATCCTTGGCAGGCAGCAGGATATTACACCGGATTACAGCTATGATTCAGGTAATATGGAGGCATTTCTTATTCCAAAAGGAACCGTAGTAGAGGTTTATGCCACAACACTCCATTATGCACCATGCCATACAGAGGAAAGCGGTTTCCGTTGTGTGGTCATTCTCCCGCAGGGGACCAATACCGATTTAACGCCTATTGAAAAGACAGTAAACAAGGAAGATAAGCTGTTGTTTGCTAAAAACAAATGGCTGATCGGTCATGAAGAGGGCGGTCTTCCAAAAGAAGCCTATATCGGTATTACAGGAGAAAATCTTTCCATATAAAGAACAAAAAAAGTATGATGAGGCAGATAAAAAAGCCTAGGATAACAGGAGGAGTCATAATATGAATAATATCCCGGAATTAAAAGTAGGTATCGTAGCAGTCAGCAGAGACTGTTTCCCGGAAACATTGTCAGTAAACAGAAGAAAGGCCCTGATCAAAGCTTATGAAACAAAGTATGATGCGGCCAATATATATGAGTGCCCTGTGTGTATCGTGGAAAGTGAGATACATATGGTGCAGGCATTAGAGGATGTTAAGAATGCAGGCTGTAACGCCCTTGTTGTTTATCTTGGAAACTTCGGTCCGGAGATTTCCGAAACCCTTCTTGCAAAGCATTTTGACGGACCGGTTATGTTTATCGCTGCTGCAGAGGAGAGCGGAGACAGTTTAACCCAGGGCAGAGGCGATGCTTACTGCGGAATGTTAAATGCCAGCTATAACTTAAAGCTGAGAAACATTAAGGCATACATTCCGGAATACCCGGTTGGAACAGCGGAAGAATGTGCGGATATGATTGAAGAGTTTCTTCCGATCGCCAGATCTTTAGTAGGTCTTTCCAGCTTAAAGATCATCAGCTTCGGACCACGCCCATTAAACTTTCTGGCTTGCAATGCGCCCATTAAGCAGCTTTATAATTTAGGCGTTGAGATTGAAGAAAACTCAGAACTTGATCTATTTGAAGCATTTAATAAACATGAAGGAGATCCCAGAATTCCTGATGTTGTAAAAGATATGGAAGCTGAATTGGGAGAAGGAAATAATAAACCAAATATTCTTCCAAAGCTTGCACAGTATGAGCTGACATTACTTGACTGGGTAGAGCAGCACAGAGGATACCGCAAATATGTGGCTATTGCCGGAAAATGCTGGCCTGCATTCCAGACCCAGTTTGGATTTGTACCCTGCTATGTAAACAGCCGTTTAACCGGAATGGGTATTCCGGTATCCTGTGAAGTTGATATTTATGGAGCACTCAGTGAGTTTATTGGTACCTGCGTGAGCTTAGATGCCGTTACCCTTCTTGATATCAACAATACGGTTCCGGATGATATGTACGAAGGTGATATCAAAGGAAAACATGATTATACCCATCAGGATACATTTATGGGATTCCACTGCGGAAATACCTGCTCAAGGAAGCTGTCCTCATGCTCTATGAAGTATCAGATGATCATGGCAAGAGCTCTTCCGGAAGAGGTAACACAGGGGACATTAGAAGGAGATATTATTCCAGGAGATATCACATTCTTCCGTTTACAGAGCACTGCAGACAACATTCTTCGCGCCTATGTAGCACAGGGTGAAGTACTTCCTGTAGCAACCCGTTCCTTTGGTTCCATTGGAATCTTTGCAATTCCGGAAATGGGAAGATTTTACCGTCATGTTCTGATTGAGAAGAATTTCCCGCATCATGGAGCGGTTGCTTTCGGACATTATGGAAAAGCTTTATTTGAAATCTTTAAATATCTTGGTGTGGAAGAGATTGGATTTAACCAGCCAAAGGGTATGCTTTATAAGACAGAAAATCCATTTGCTTTATAATCAGATTGGAAATTTATATAGCAAGCGATAATAAATTAATACTAGAGGAAAGCCATCTGTTTGGGATCGGCTTTCCTCATTTTTTTGCGATATCACGGGACAAGTCAATTGTATCGAAACTCTTTTAGCCAACATACATTACTTATAGGCGTATTTCTTGAAAGCGCCTTATTGATACGATTGGAGGATTATTTATGCCTAACAATGCTCTTCAAATAGAACTAAATTCAGCAGCAAGTGTAGCATCAGGTGCAAATGTACTTTTTGATACAATTGTTTATTTAGCTGGAAGTATCACTTATAATCCGGCTACGGGAGTAATTACTTTTCTGGAAGCCGGAAGATATGTAATCGACTGGTGGCTGGCGACCCAGGCATCCCAGTCAACAAATGGGACATCCTTCGCCTTGTCCTCGTCCCAGGGAGATTTGCTGGAAGGGAATTCACCAATAAAAACCGGCGAAGTATTTGGTGTCAGCATCATAGAGGTTGCTGCTGCACCTGTTACTGTTTCTCTTGTAAATATCAGCACTGCTACCGTATTTTTCTCTCAGGTAGTACCGTTAATAGGAACGTTGGTAGTAGTACAGGATGATTTAACCGGGGCTGGTCCGACAGGAGCAACGGGTCCAACCGGCCCAACCGGCCCGACAGGAGCAACGGGTCCAACCGGCCCAACAGGAGCAACGGGTCCAACAGGCCCAACAGGTCCGACAGGAGCAACGGGTCCAACAGGCCCAACCGGTCCGACAGGAGCAGCCGGCCCGACAGGAGCAACGGGTCCGACAGGAGCAACGGGTCCAACGGGAGCAACGGGTCCAACCGGCCCAACAGGAGATACCGGCCCAACCGGCCCAACCGGCCCGACAGGCCCAACCGGCCCGACAGGCCCAACCGGCCCGACAGGCCCGACAGGCCCGACAGGAGCAACCGGCCCGACAGGAGCAACTGGCCCAATAGGAGATACAGGTCCAACCGGAGCAACGGGTCCAACCGGCCCAACAGGAGATACCGGTCCAACTGGCCCAACAGGAGATACCGGCCCAACAGGCCCAACCGGCCCAACAGGAGACACAGGCCCAACCGGCCCAACAGGAGATACCGGCCCAACCGGCCCAACAGGAGACACCGGCCCAACCGGCCCAACAGGAGATACCGGCCCAACCGGCCCAACAGGAGATACGGGTCCAACCGGTCCGACGGGAGATACCGGCCCAACCGGCCCAACAGGAGATACGGGTCCAACCGGTCCGACGGGAGATACCGGCCCAACCGGTCCGACGGGAGATACAGGCCCAACCGGTCCAACAGGAGATACGGGTCCAACCGGTCCAACCGGAGATACGGGTCCAACCGGTCCAACCGGAGATACGGGTCCAACCGGTCCGACAGGAGATACGGGTCCAACCGGTCCGACAGGAGATACGGGTCCAACCGGCCCGACAGGAGATACCGGTCCAACCGGCCCAACAGGAGATACGGGTCCAACCGGCCCAACCGGAGATACGGGTCCAACCGGTCCAACCGGAGATACGGGTCCAACCGGTCCAACCGGAGATACGGGTCCAACCGGTCCGACAGGAGATACCGGCCCAACCGGCCCAACAGGAGATACAGGCCCAACCGGAGACACAGGTCCAACGGGTCCGACGGGAGATACCGGTCCAACCGGTCCGACGGGAGATACCGGCCCAACGGGTCCGACGGGAGATACCGGCCCAACTGGAGCGGGTGTAACAACATTCGGATATGTGTATGATTTGACGGCTGGAGGTCAAGTGGTTGCCGGAGGCGCGGATGTAACATTTAGCAACAATGGTCCTCTTAGCGGCGTTACTCATACCGCTGGAACTGCGCCGGTAACAGTTCCAACCGCCGGCACTTACCAGATATACTACGGTGTTAATATTACTGCCGGTGTAGGCGCAGCTATTGCAATTGCCGTGAATGGAGTTGTGGACCCATCAACAAATGTGAATCTGCTTACTGCTGTGGGCGAAACAGGCGGCGATGCCATGCTTACGCTCGCCGCAGGGGACGTTCTTACACTCAGGAACAACTCGGCAGTTCCTTTTACTACGGATTCCTCTACAGGTGTAGGCGCACAATTCGATGTGATACTGTTGTCCTAAATGATGTAAGTGGTTAAAATAATCCGGCTGTATTTCTTTTCGAAATACAGTCGGATCAATAAACGTATTCTTCCCGAAACTCCGTGGCACCTCCTATCCGAATTGCCTTTATTCCAGAAAATCTATGAGCTTTTGGCTGGGGAAGGCAGTATCATTTATAACTTTCCTACATGCCATAAAATTCTCCCATAACTACAGATGTAGCAATCTCCATGTTTGATATATATCATGTTCTTCCGACGTCCGATTTACTTCTTAAAACTACGCTTTTTCCATTTATCATAAAGGAGTGGCTTAATGTATGGAGTCACATTTTCCTTTATTGGTATCATTTCGGTTGGCATACACACCAACTCAGGCAATTGCATTTTTGTGAGGGTAGTCCTACATTAGACCAGGCACAGGATTTTGTGAGTCTCTCCGGCAATGAAAATTATAGTATCGAAAACCTCAGCCATTACATACAATGCTATTAGGTGTTATCAGATTGATGCGCCTTTTATAAAGAGGAGGATTTTTTATGGCGAATAATGCTCTGCAAATTGAACTGAATACAGTTACAACTGTAGCTTCAGGTGCCAATGTCCCTTTTGACAACATAGTCTATTCATTCGGAGCTATATCCTACAATCCAGTTACAGGAGTAATTACTATATCTGAAGCTGGAAGATATATTCTGGATTGGTGGCTGGCAACTCAATCTACTCAATCGACAAATGGGACAGCCTTTGCTTTATCATCCTCGCAGGGGGATCTTTTGGAAGGAAATTCACCTATAAATACAGGGGAAGTATATGGAATTGGCATTATTGATGTAGTCACTGCTCCAGTTACGGTTTCACTTGTAAATATCAGTACAGCAACTGTATACTTTTCACAAATTGTTCCTTTGAGGGGAACTCTGGTTGTAGTCCAGGATGATTTTGGTCCGACAGGGCCGACAGGAGCAACGGGTCCGACCGGTCCGACAGGAGCAACGGGTCTTACAGGTCCGACAGGAGCAACGGGTCCAACCGGTCCGACAGGAGCAACGGGTCTTACAGGTCCGACAGGAGCAACGGGTCCGACCGGTCCAACGGGAGCCACAGGCCCGACCGGTCCAACGGGTCTTACAGGTCCGACAGGAGCAACAGGCCTCACCGGTCCGACGGGAGCCACAGGTCCGACCGGCCCAACAGGAGACACAGGTCCGACAGGTCCGACGGGAGCCACAGGTCCGACCGGCCCAACAGGAGACACAGGTCCGACAGGTCCGACGGGAGATACAGGTCCGACAGGTCCGACAGGTCCGACGGGAGATACGGGTCCGACAGGTCCAACGGGAGACACGGGTCCCACAGGAATAGCTGGTATTACAGGTCCCACAGGTCCGACCGGCCCAACCGGAGCAACCGTAACGAGTGACAGTATGTCTGCATCCAATACAACGTCAGCAGTCATTGCAGTTGTATTAGGAGGTACCGATATACCGCTGCCAGATAATCAAAATTTAAATACGTTTATTGTAGATGGAACCAATACTGTATTTACAGTACCTTCAACAGGCGAATACCTGATTAGTTATGCCGTCTCAACAACCGCAGCGTTACTGGTATCCTCACGAATCACACAAAACGGAACACCGATAGCAGCATCTGTTATTACACCGACGATTGCTGCAGATAACCTGGAGACAACATTTATTGTACCGTTAACTGTAGGTGATACTATTTCCCTGCAATTATTTGGTTTACTGGGAGCAGCTACGCTTCTGGGCGGTGCAAGCACGTATATGACACTTGTAAGAGTAATATGATTTTGATTTAATTTTTCAAAATGCTCCCGTCCCTTCATCTAACTGGGATGGGGGCATTAGATTTTGCAGCATATTTGTCATTTTTTATGTTTCGCAGACAATTAACCACATGTTACAATAATAAATTAAACCCGGATCAGCATGGAACATCACACTGATCTGGTTTTTAAATATCCTTTGGTAGTTCAATAATAACACTGTTCTTTAAATAAGGGATACTTATAAATGATATATGAAAAGAATCCCCGTAGCACGCGTTTAATCTCTTTTGTATATTGGATAATCCAAAATGCTTTTGAGACTCCGGAGAGTTTTCCGTAATGCAGGCATTCGCTACTTCAATATCAATTCCCTTACCATTGTCGGTTACTTCTATTGTGATCCGGTTGTTTTCTTCTGATGATATCACAATATCAATTCGGGGCGGAACCGGTTCAAAACCGCTTATAAAACCGTCAAAGCCATGGCGTATGCAGTTTTCCGCAAGCGGCTGGAGAAGAATTTTCATGATTTTGCAGTCCTTTAACAGAGGGTCAATCTTTGTTTCCATCAAAATCCCATCAGAAGAATGGCGGTTCATGATTTCCATATAGGAAGTCACATGTTCTACTTCTTTTTCTATAGAAATCAATGTTTTCCCAAAACTAAGTGTAGTCCTTAAATATTTCCCCAGACTTTCAAGCATCCCCTCAGCAGTTTCCGAATGACCATTTAATATCTGAAAATGAATGCATTCCAGCGTATTATATAGAAAATGAGGATTAATCTGTTCCGACATCATCTGTATTTCCGCCATTGCCTTTTTTTGTTCCTCATCCTTAATCTGTAAAAGCTGCAGCTGAATGGTATCGTACATCTGGTTTAACTGGACTCCCAGAAGACTGATTTCGTCTGTATGATTAAATTCCCTCCGCTTTGTATAGGTTTTGTCGTTGATACTTCGTATTATAGTTCCAAGCACCCTTAAATTTCTGGTAAGAAGACCGGACAGAGCCATGCTGAGTAAAACAGCTGCAAGGAAACAGGCAATCCACACCAGAATAAAAAAAGAGCGAAGTTCCTTTATATCTCCGGTAAGAGCTGATTTCTTTGTTATGTGGATTACATTTAAATCACTGAATTTAATGCGATCCATAGTCAGAAACAGATCTTCATTTTCTGCTTTCACCGTTCCCTCCTGCCCGGGAGAGCCATCTGCAATCCAATTGCAGATCTGGGGGAGAAATGCATCCGGATACTCTTTTTTGGTAATATCCAAAGGCTGTCCGTTCTCATCGGCCAGATACATGCAGTAAGTGTAGCGGTTGGACATTCGTTTAAAATAATCCCGGATCTGATCCGTATCGATCAGGAGAATGAACCGGACTTTTCGGCAGTTGGGAATATCCTGATAAGCCAGATGCTTAGAAGAGAGAATGCTGGATACAGGGTAAGAGATTGGAATAACCCCTTCTTTGCCGAACATACTGCTATACCGGGTAGGCAGAACCGTGATACGGGGATATTGCCAGATATCCTCAGGGAGAAGCTGGTCAAAGTGCCTGCTGATTCCAAGGGAAGAAGGACTGAACATTATGTGATCATCACCGTAGACCAGTACATTATTTACAAGATCATGATTCTGCAGGAATGAATCTGTAACAGCCGTAGCGGCGGTGAAATACCTGGCATAGCCTGTAAATTTATAGTTGTTGATGTCGGCAATCATCTGGGGAAAAGGGTCTTTCACCAACAGATGATTGGTAGCCGCTGAGAGCGAATTAAACTGAGACGAAAGGGAATCTCCCGCCATATGAACCGAACTGCCAGCTCTTCTTAGGACTTCATTGGTATTGCGATGGTAAAAATACGAATAGGACAGCTGTCCAATCAGAAAAAGGGCAGCTGATGTGATGAAAATCATTCCGGTCACAAGCTGATAACGAAATTTTAAATTTGCAAACCATTTCATTAAGAAGTGCTCCTTTCACCGGCAGCAAACTGTTTCTGGTATTCAGAGGGGGTGAGTCCGGTCCTTGCCTTAAAGGCCCGGCTGAAGGAACGGTAATCTTCATAACCAAGTAACAGGGAGACTTCCCCTGAGGTATGTTCCTGAAACTTGAGCTGCTCCTGCGCATAGTTAATTTTTAAATCCAGGGTATAATCACGAAAATTCAGCTGTGTTTTATTCTTAAAATAAGTGCTGAAATAGCTTTTGCTAAGCCCCAGATAGTTGCATACATCTTCCGTCCGCGGATTCTTTAAAAGGTTCTTATTAATGTAATCAAGTGCTTTCTGGATTAGGGGATCGTTCTTAGCTGCCTGACTGACCGTCAGCTCTTCCGCAAATCCGGAAAGGATCTTTACCATAAAGTACTTGATATCTTCCAGTGAATTTAAGCTTTGCAATGCAGCAAAGGAATTACCGGAGTAGCTTTTAGGAGGTCCGTCTAAGTAACGGGACAACTGGCTCTGCAATGTGATAATTACATAATTACACATGCTGTACAGATAAGATGGCGGAGGAAGAACAGATGCGGTCAGTTTATCTAAATAAAGTTGAAAACAGTTCTGTATGCCTTCTCTGTCATCCTTTAACACAGCTTCCAGAAGATCATCTCCAGGCATGATCACCGAAGGCTGCCGGGGATCTAAAACAGCAGAATCCAGAACAGGACCGGTCTGGGGATAGATATGCCAGGTAATAATCTGCCTGGATTCCTGGAAAGAGGCAGCAATGGCGCAAAGAGAAGGAACCGGCTTTCCTATGGAGGCTGTTACGCAGGCTGCTCCACCTGTATTTGTTATCCGGATGTGATGCTCCAGCAGCTCCCGCAGTGAGCACCACCGGTCTGACTGAAATGGAAGATTTACCACTAACACAAGACCGGCAGGAGGATAATCAGAGATCAGTGCCGGTAAACCATTTATCTCTTTTTCCAGAGCCTCCCGCATGGGGACAAGGGTATTGGCCAGCTCAGCAGTTTCTTCCGTATACTGAAAAGTGGAAAAGGCCTGGATTAAAACAGCGCAGCTCTCCTTATCCTGTATGGGCAGATTGTACTCCTGTATTACTTTATGAAGCTCCGTGGCAGAGAGCTCTCCCCGCAGAAGCTGGGGAATTAAGTTCTGCTTTCGAAGGGAAACCTGTGCTTTGCGCAGCTTTCTCAGTGTAGAAAGCTGGTCGCTGTGATAATCCCGTTTGCTTAAGATATCTTCTTTTAAATTCTGGATCAGTTCGGTCAGATCCTTAATGGAAATGGGTTTTAACAGATATTCCCGCACTCCGTACCGGATTGCAGTTCTTGCATATTCAAATTCGTCATAACCGGTTAATATAACAAAAGAACAGTCAAACTGTTCTTCTCTGGCACGCCGTACCAGCTCAAGGCCGTTCATTCCCGGCATCTGAATATCGGTGATAACAATGTCCGGCTCATAATAGCGGATTTTATCTAAGGCCTCCGCACCATTGGCAGCGGTACCAATCAATGTAATAGAATAATCTTCCCAGGGTATAATGGAACGAAGTCCGGAACGGATCTCCGCCTCATCGTCTACAATCAGTAACGTAATCATGGATATTGGGCTCATAACGGTATCCTTTCCTTAGTTAGTATTGAGAAGCAAGCCAATTATAGCATTGTGCATAATGAAAAGCAAGGTGAACGGACTATGATAAAATAATTCGAAAAAAATGTTACATTCATAGTAGAAAAAGTGGTGTCTGGATTGGATAAAATGTTTTATTATATAAGCACATCACCAACAAGAAGGTAAAAGCAAACAAATGAAGGGAGCAGAAACTATGAGAAAAATAAGACGACTTGCAGCAATGGGGATGGCATGTATGATGGCAGCATCGGCATTATCCGGATGTGGGGCAAAAAGTACAGAGCAAAGCACTGCGGCAGCGGGAGGCGAAGAGAAGACAACCGCTTCAGGGGGAGAAACAAAAAAAGATTCAGCTTCATCAGACAAGGTAAAAATAACCATCTGGACAGATAACCGACATGACCTGGAGTACATGAACAAGGTGGTGGATGAGTTCAATAAAACCAATGATCATATTGTGCTTGATTATGTTATTCAGACAGAAAATTATGAAAATTTACTTTCTATGGCAGCAAATTCCGGTCAGTCTCCGGATATTTTCTCCCAGATCAGTGGTGAAGATTTCAAGAACTTTGCAGAGAATGGAATCATTCAGCCAATCAATGATTACCTGACTGATGAATTTAAAAAAGTAAATGAAGTGGATCAGAACTTATACGAAGGCTTCAATGTAATCGGAGATAAAATATACTGGGTGCCTTGCGGTAAAAGAAGCGGTTCCAGACTGATCTATAACAAAGATATTTTCGACAAACTGGGACTTGAAGTTCCGAAAAAAGTCAGCGATCTTCCGGAGTTAGCAAAGAAGATCACAGAGGCAGGAGCCGGAGATTATTACGGAATTATTTTCCCGGGAGCCAGCGGTCCTTTTGAAAGATGGTTAGAGCATTCTGCAGAAATGAGCGGAGTAACTCTGTATAATTATAAAGAAGGAAAATTTGATTTTACAGGATTTAAACCATACCTTGAAACCGTACGTAAGATGTTTGAAGAAGAAAGTGTATTTCCTGGTTCTGCTTCCATGAAGATCGATCCGGCACGTGTGCAGTTTGCAGAAGGCCATGCAGCAATTCATGGCAATGCGTCTCAGGAAGCAACCGTGTTTACCGAGCAGTTCCCAGCTAAGATTCAGTGGGGCGTTGCACAGCTTCCCACACTGGATGGCGAAATTAAAGGTGCTGAGGCCTGTTCTCCCAATACCGGCTGGATGATGAGTGCATTTACAGAGCATCCCAAGGAAGCCTGGGAAGTTATTGAATATTTTGGTTCAGAAAAAGTATTAAAGGGCTATTTAGAAGGTGGTTATTCCCTGCCAATCTCCAAATATATGGAAGACAAGATTGATAAGAGCAAAGTCGGAAGAATGGCTGATTTTGCAGGCGCTGATTACGAAGCAGTGTACCCGGTTGTTCCATCTGTAACTCCTGATGGAGAAAATTTCAGAGATGCACTCTGGAATGCATGTCTGCCGGAAGGACCTTCCATTGACGATACCATTGCAAAGTTAAATCAGACCTACAACGATGCTCTGGATAAAGAAGTGAAAATGGGCAAGACAAAACGTGTGGTTATTAAGGACTATGATCCTCTTCATCCAGGCGCAGGC
Organism: Lacrimispora amygdalina; assembly: GCF_900205965.1. Lineage (GTDB taxonomy): Bacteria > Bacillota > Clostridia > Lachnospirales > Lachnospiraceae > Lacrimispora > Lacrimispora amygdalina_A. The sequence goes on along the minus strand of NZ_OAOF01000004.1, from coordinate 111,256 downwards.
ACAGTGGAATATCTGGATAAGTAAAATGGTATTACGGCTGCTGCAAACAGAACTATTGTCTTGCAGCAGCTTTTCTTTCACCGGGTGAGCAGGAGTGGGGCAAATGATTCTAGATTAATAATAAGGAGTGAAGGAAATGAATTCAAACAATTCTTTTGGACATCGGTTAAAAAAGAGCTGGGATCATGGAGATATTCCCATGTGGCTGATGCTGGTTCCCACCATCTTTTTTATCCTGGTAATGTCGGTGTATCCATTTACATGGCTGATCCGGTATGTTTTTTATGATTACAATGGTTTTAAAGCATATTTTGTTGGATTTGAGAACTTTAAACGTATGACTGGAGATGGGATATACTGGAAAAGCGTTCTTCACACCTTTGAATATGCCATATTAAAGCTTCTGTTTCTGTTACCTCTGTCATTGGTGACTGCGGTACTGTTACAGAAAAGACGGTTTGGAAGCGGACTGATTCAGGGTATTTACTTTCTTCCTACTGTCATCAGTTCGGCGGTATACAGTCTGATCTGGTATTTTATCTTTGCTACTTATAATGGTGTTTTAAATGCTTTTCTTCAGGTCATCGGGATTATAAATCAGCCAATAGACTGGCTGGGAAGCAGCAAGACAGCCATGACGGCAGTTGTCATTGTGGCAGTATGGGGCGGTTTTGGAAATTACATGATTCTTCTGATTTCCGGATTGGCAGGAATCCCTTCCGATGTTTATGAAAGTGCACAGATAGACGGTGCAAATGGCATTCAGACTTTCTTCAAGATAACCCTTCCCATGCTGGGACCTGTGTTAAAAGTTGTAATAATGCTGGCAATCACCACCGCATTTAAAGATTACGAGTCCATCCTGGTATTGACGGCAGGCGGTCCCAACAACCGGACCCATGTTATGTTCTCCTATATTTTTCAGATGGTATTTGGTACCTCAAGAGCAGCGACCCAGCTTCAGATCGGATATGGCTCCGTCCTCAGCATTATTTCAGCGCTTATTGTGGGATTAATTACGATTGTATATTTAAAGATCAGCAGAAAAATGGATGAGATTTCATAGGAGGTAGAAAAATAATGGCAAAAGAAACAAAAGGGCATTCTGTAGAATCCCGTAAAACCAAACTAATAAATGCAGCTATTTTTCTTCTTCTTGCTACGCTGGCATTTTTTACTGTTTATCCGGTAATTTATATCTTATTTGGTTCCTTTAAAACAAACAATGAGCTGGTACGGGGCGGCGTAAATCTGCTTCCACAGAAGTTTGTTATGGATAACTATATTCAGGCATGGGAAATGGCAAATTTCTCCAGATACACCTTAAACAGTCTGATCATCAGCTTTGGAGTCATGGCGGTTTCCCTCACTGTGAGCAGTATGGCAGGCTATGTATTTTCCAGAAAAGAGTTCCGTTTAAAAAGTCTGATCTATAACTCCATGGTAATGTTCATGTTCATAAATGTAGGAAGCGTGGCACTTCGCCCTTTGTTTGAGCTGGCAGTAAAAATGAACATGAACCGTTCACTGATTTCCATCATACTGATTTCAGCAGGCGGCGGTCAGGCTACATATGTATTCCTGATTCATGGCTTTATGAACAGCATTCCAAAGGAATTGGATGAAGCTGCTAAGATAGACGGCTGCAGCTTCTTCGGAATCTACAGCAAAGTCATTCTGCCAGTATTAAAACCCGCCCTGGCAAGCGTTGCCCTGTTATCCTTCCGCGGCGGCTGGAACGAATACATTCTTCCATTAATCTTTACTATGACCAATGAGAAGCTTCGTCCGCTGACGGTAGGAGTTGTAGCTCTCCAGAATGCAGGAGACGGAGCGGCAGCCTGGAATATTCTGTTTGCAGGCTCTGCCATTGCCATTGTCCCCATTATCCTTGTATATATTGCGGCAAGCAAGCAGTTTATGGGTGGAATGACAGCAGGAGCGGTAAAGGGTTAAGATTCCATCTGGTAAACAAAATCAGACTATGCTACAATGTTAGAAAAGAGTCTGGGAAACATTACCAGTAAGCAGGGGGTCTTATTATGAAGCGAACCATCAGTTTTTTTTTAGCGGGGGCGATACTTTGTATGGCAGCTGTCTGGGTGCAGTCAGGTTATCCGGGAATTGTTCTGAACGAGCAGCCGGTAGCCCTTGCTTCTGCGCCATGGCCGGGCATTTCCATCGTCTCCCTGGATGAAAGAAAAAAAGAAAGTTCTTCGGATGAAAGACATCTGGCTGATGGTGAGGTCACGCTTCTGGATCCCGACGGCTCAACACTGGAGAGCCGTTTTCTTGTTCCTGCCGGTTACAACAGACTGGAGAAGCCTGCCGGAAGTTTACAGGGTTATTTAAGACAGTTTTCCATGAAGCCGGACAAGAGTCCCGTTCTTTTATATAATGGTAAGGAGAAAAACCGCCAGGATGTCCACGCTGCTGTATTTGCAATGCCACTGGTGGCGGGAGATCTACAGCAATGTGCGGACAGCGTCATACGAATGTACGGAGAATATTTGTGGTCAGTGAAAGCCTATGATGCAATTGCATTTCATTTAACGAACGGATTTTTAATGGATTATCCCTCCTGGAGGGCAGGAAAGCGCCTTGTGGTGGATAATAATCATGTATCATGGGTGAAGAAGGCTGACTATGATGAAAGCAGAGAAAGCTTTTTGAAATATTTACGGCAGGTCATGGTATATGCAGGGACACTGTCTCTCGAAAAAGAGTGTACATCCGTTGATTTAAGCCAGGTACTGGCAGGTGATTTATTGATTCGGGGAGGAAGTCCGGGTCACTGTGTTATGGTAGTGGATGTGGCAGAAGATGAATTTGGGAACCGCTGCTTTTTACTGGCACAGGGGTATATGCCCGCGCAGGAGTTTCACGTACTGAATAATCCTCTTCATGATGATGATCCCTGGTATTACAGTACTGAGATTAAGGATACTGTTGCGACTCCGGAGTATTCGTTTTCCGTTGACAGTCTCAAGCGGTGGAAAGAATTCAGCAGATAAAGAAAAATAAAAGGTCCTTCCCCCAGGGGTGGACCTTTTAGCATTTATAGGATTACATTGCGCCTCTCATTACCATAACTGCCATAACGCAGGTAATTAAAACGACCGCAGCGGTAAGGGTGATTCCCAGATTAACCATGCGTTTCTTTTCTGAAGCAGTATCTGTAAAGCTTATCAGATTGGATTTTCTGAGAGTAGTAACCAGAGGTTTATAAACCAGCAATGTCAGTGCTGTATTAATTCCGCCTTTCAGCAGATTAAAGGGGACAAATGCTGGAAGCAGAAGCTCAGCCACCGCCTCTCTGGGATATCCCATGTAAATTGGAGTGATGAAATAATTCCACAGTACCATAATCAGTGTCATAAGAAGTGTTCCGGCAACCATCCCAATAAAGGCACCCTTCATGGAGTGGTGTTTCTTATAGAGGTAGGCAGCAGGACAGACAAAGGCCACGGTTGAAAGGATGTTCATAATAAGTCCGATGATTCCAGTACTGCTGATTGTAATCATTTCAATGAAAGAGACAATGATGGAGATCAGTGCTGCGGACATAGGACCAAATAAAAAGCCTCCGGTCATGATAATCACATCTTTGGGTTCATATTCCAAAAACGGAACGATAGGGATTAGCGGGATCCGGATTGCCACCACGGCTACGAATGCCAATGCACACAGCATCGCCATTACAGTTAATTTGTTTGCTTTTCTGCTCATATTCATGATACAGACCTCCTGAAAAATAAGTAACACCTGAAAGAGTGTCTTTCAGGTGTTAAAAATAGACAGGTGTATTATCACATTTAACACATCTTCTTTCATCCAGACTTTACTGTCGGTATTGGAATCTAACCAATTCTGCGCTCTGAGCGCTCGCGGACTTTACCGCCGGTCGGGAATTTCACCCTGCCCTGAAGACATCTGTATGCAGTTGTTCTGAATGTATTATAACATTTTTTTTGTTAAATGCAATATCTAGTTGCAATTTTTTTTACTCTTTGCTATAATAGCCGTCATGGGGGTATAGCTCAGCTGGGAGAGCGCTTGAATGGCATTCAAGAGGTCATGGGTTCGAATCCCACTATCTCCACTTAAACAATAAGCCGCAGGCATGATTGCTTGTGGCTTAAATTATAACTTTAGGGACGGGACACTTGGTAAATCAAGGGCAAAAAAGGTACGTTTTCAGTTTTGAGAATGTACCTTTTTTATTGTTTACTTTTACTGATATAAATTGATTTAATGATTATATTTTGTAGCCGGGGTCAGATCAACTGTTAAATGAAATTGGCATTCGGATTTGTGTTCTGGAAGAACGCCAGATAATAAATGATGAAACGATGGTTTATTCTTTGATTGCTACTTTTGGATTAACAATCATCTATTTGGTGTCATATCCGTTGAAACACCTGAGCATGTAAACAAATGTTTCAAGGTCTGAGTTTTTCCATTTTGAAATGCGCTTATAAAATTCTTCTTCTTTATCCTTAATAGCCTTTAACGCTTTTTCACGGCCTGGTTCTGTTAAAGATAACAATACTCCGCGGCGGTCTTCCGGATAAGTCTCACTTTTAACATAGCCTAACTGTTTCAGCTGGGCGACAAGGCGGCTCACGGAACTCCGGTCCATAGCAGTCGATTCGGCTAAAAGAGTAGCAGCGGCCGGTCCGTTGGACAGAAGCCAGCGGACAATCAGGAAAGCAGCCGGTTGTAATGTCGGGTCAAAAACGGCTGCCGTTCTTACGTTTAACGCATGCGATGCACTAAGCAGCACATTGAGCTGCTCGCCAAGGCTTAGCTCAAGTTGAATTCTTGCTGAATCCGGTTTTGCAATGTTATTTTCATCCATAGATTTACCTCACATAAATATACTTGACATATATCAAGCAAAATAATATAATTGATATATATCAAGTATATTTGAAATTCTGATTCATGTCAAGCAGCCAAATGACGTATCGTACACAACAATAAAACTTTTTGTTTAGAGTTAGGAATTAAGGAGGGTTATATGTCGACATACCCAATTGCAGTAGTAACTGGTGCTACCAACGGCCTTGGTCAACTGGCAGCAATTGAATTGGCCAAACGAGGAAAACAACTGGTATTAACGGCCAGGAATGAAAAACGCGCGGAATCCACCGGTAATACTATAAAGTATGCTGTACCTGAAGCAAAAATAGACTTTTATTTCGGTGATCTGTCACTTATGGAGGACGTAAGAAGAATTGGGAATCAGATTAAAACTGCATATCCCCAAATTGATATATTGGTGAATAATGCAGGACTGCACGGCTTCGAACAGCGAATAACCAAGGAGGGATTTCCTGAAATGATTGCAGTGAACTATCTAGCGCCATGGTTGTTAACACATACGCTATTAGATTCATTGACAGCTTCAAAAAATGCACGAATAGTGAATGTCGCCTCTGAAGCATCACGCAATCATGGTGAACTTAAATTGCCGGTGGATTTAACAGATACTTCAGAATTTACGGCCAGAGGTTCATCTGTGCTTTATGGAAAGACGAAACTGCTTGATATCATGTTCACAGGGGAGCTTGGCCGTCAGCTATATGGAACGGGAGTCACCGCCAATGCTTTGAACCCCGGTTTTAATGTGACAGGTCTTGGCCGGGAATTAGGATTTTCTTCTGTTCTTTCTAAAATACTGAAAACTTTGCATATAGGAGACCCAAGAAAAGGTGCTGATATTATTGTCCGTTTGGCTTCGGACCCACAGTATCAAGGAGTGACTGGCGGATATTTTAACGTCGGTACAGGAAAATCCATTGTACCTATATATCCAGGCGGCGATAGCACCATGCAGGGTAATCTATGGAAGGCTACGAAAAGCTTACTGGAACAAAGAGGATACCTTGAATATGTTTCAGCAGGTGTTCAAGGGATGATATAGGGGAGTTGTAGGTGAATATTTCAAAATACTATTTTGGCTGGACTGGAAGCCAATAGGTGTGGTTCAACTGGGAGAGCGCTTGAATTGCATTCAAGAGGTCATGGGTTCGAATCCCACTATCTCCACTTAAACGGTAAGCCACAGGCATGAATGCTTGTGGCTTAAATTAGTGTGCCAGGCATGGTACTAATCTAGCTGGTGAAAGTCCAGTCATGGAAAAAGGAATCGTAAAAGCCACCAAAACTGGAGTACCTCAAGGAGGCCCCATCTCAGTAATACTCTCCAATGTGTACCTTGATAATAGGAAATATAAGAACGGGTTTAATGAAGAAAGTATCTTCAAGGTTGCAAATTCAAGGTTGGGTTGGTACAAAAGAAGTAGTATGGATGTGGTGAATTACATTTTAAATCCTGAACTGTTAGAAACAAAAATAAAGGACGTAGCTGGGTTGCTCAATCCTTTAAATTATTATCAAAAGTTGGAATATAAATTGTAGAGCCGTATACGAGACCCGTACGTACGGTTCAATGAGAGGGAAATAATTCTTAGCAATTATTTTCCCTACTCTATTAACTTATAGGGACGGGACACTTGTTAAATCAAGAGCATTATTAAGGATATGTGAAAATGTTGATTTACTATATGTGAGATATTGATAACGAAAAATAGAATACCATAATTTAGTTGAATTATTTTACAATTAGACATAAAATAAATAAAGTACTCAAGTTATAAAATGTAAGTAAGTATTATGTAAATTTAAATTTGAAACAGCAAACATAGCTTTACTTGATATTTAATTACTAATTATCTGCTTATTTTATGGAGGTAGTAATGTGGAAATATGGGATGCTTATTTAGAAGATGGTGCTCTTGCAGGGTGTGATCTAATTCGTGGCAGTCAAATTCCTTTTGGTCTGTTTCATTTAGTATGTGAAGTCATTGTAAGGCATAAAGACGGTTCATATTTATTAATGCAACGTGACTATAATAAAATAAACTTTCCAGGATTATATGAGGCTAGTGCAGGAGGAAGCGCACTTAAAGGAGAAACTGCTCTTGAAGCTGCTAAAAGAGAGCTAAGAGAAGAAACAGGAATAGAGGCAAATGAATTAATGCAAATATATTGTTGCAAAAGTAAGGATACAATTTATAATGGGTATTTATGTGAAATTAATTGGGATAAAAATTCAATTTCTTTACAGCCAGAAGAAACAATATCATTTATGTGGCTGGGAAAACAAGATTTTTTGAAATTTATTGAAAGTGAAAAGTATATATACGCTCATAAAAAAAGATTAGAAGAATTCCTTGGTACCGTTCTGTAAGTATCCATGTATTGATCAAGCGAACTACATATTTTATTTAAAATAGTTGAATAGAAGAAATAGATATTGGATTGTCAACAGTTTTCTAGACAATTTTTTTAAGGGTAATCATTCTATAGCAGCGCTGATCTTAGGACGAAAGTAAATGTGATCAAGGCAAATGCCCTCAAATACTCTGTATCAGCAATGTGTAGAGTCCTACAAATCCCTAGAAGTACTTAAAACGTTTCCCTTCACGGACTGAAAGGCCTATTTTACAAGATCTGCTGTTTTGTTCTGCCCGGCAACTGGAATGTTGGAAATATAACACCAGAAAATCATATGCCATTACCGTTTTAACGTTTTGATACACCAAATGTGAATTATGCCATACGGTATCTTATTCATCGCTTACCATTGCTCCACCGACCATTTCATCATCGTCAATAGCTTTATAAGCGATTGCTCCCTTGGTATTTAATGAGCGGTCAATATCCTCTTCGGGAAGTATTTCCATATCCAAATCAGTAAACTCCGCTGCGGCTCTTTTTTGAAAAGCCTCCAGCATCTCCTTTTTGTAATCGGTAAAATCACTTTGACTGACAGGTAATAGATTAGAATTCATATCATACACTCCTTGTTTAATAATGATAAATTCCCCAAATCATTGGAAGAAGCAAAATAGCACTAACTTGAATCACAACAATGAAGAAAAACGGATATGAGTATTTTGGTGAAGTTGCGACTGGTAAGGTGAGGGTGAGGTCTCTTTACAATATATACATTGCTATGATGAACTAACCCTTGAGCAATATTTCGACCATCTCAATGTATTCCAATGACAGGAAAAAATATACGGAAGGTAAGCAATCATTTTTTGATAAAATAAAGCAACTCGCTGATGAAAACAGTAATTAATGATATTAGCATTAAACGAGGTTAAGTTTGTACAAAGTTGTTCTAAGTTACGAACTTCCCATTATATTTATAAAAGCAATTATCAAGGATTTAATAATACCTATCATGTTTAGTTAAACATATAATTATTGCAAATTGTTTTTCGTGGGGGATGAGAAAATGAAAATAGCAAGTATCCAGTTAAATGCAAAATTCGCGGATGTAGCATCTAACTTGGCGCAATGTGAAAACTATATCAAACAGGCATCTTTGGCCGGTGCTGAACTCGTTATACTGCCTGAGTTTTTTTCTTCTGCCATGGGCTTTTCTGCACAAATGCTGGATGTCGCCAGGCAAAATAAAAACATACCAAATTGGTTAAATCAGTTGACAGATAAGTTCAAAATAATAATTGGTAGCTCTTATATTAGTTTTGATGGAGAGAACGCATTTAATTTATTTCAACTTGTATTTCCTGGCGGGAAAATTTATGAACATAAAAAAGATATTCCGACACAGTTTGAAAACTGCTATTACACAGCGGGAGATGATAATAATGTGCTGGTTACTTCTATTGGGAACTTTGGAGTTGCTTTGTGTTGGGAAATGATTCGTTATGATACTTTAAAGCGAATTGCCGGTAAAGTTGATATCATTTTATCCGGCTCCTGCTGGTGGGATCTTCCTATTGAGGCTCCGGCTGAACGGGAATCACTGCGACAATATAATCAAGGTCTTGCATATGAAGTTCCTGTTACCTTTGCAAAATTGTCACGGGTTCCGATCGTGCATGCAAACCATTGTGGTATAGTTACGGCGTATAATTTTCCAAATGCTGATAAGCTACAAACAAGGCAGTTTGTTGGGGCAGCACAAATTGTGGATGGGACTGGTCAAGTGCTTGCAAGAAGAAATTTTTTTGAAGGTGGAGGATTTGTGATAGCAGACATCTTGTTGAATACTACCTGTCAAAAAACAGAAAAGATTTTCCCGGATAAGTATTGGATTCCTGATCTACCAGATTCCGACATACAGGCGTGGGATACCATCAATCCCAAGGGTAAGCACTATTATAATACCGTTGCACTGCCTTATTATAAAAAAGCAGATAACATTTAAACTATTAGAGGTGTGACAACTATGACAATTAAAGAAGTAAAGGAAAAACTCTCAAAAAAAGCCATTATTTTTGAAACTGGAGGGAAAAGACCAACTGGTGAATTACTTGAAAGCTGGATTGGCAGTGTATGATGGCAGCATGAAGGTGAAAGTTTGCCTAAAGATAAGAGAGAAAATAACATGATTCCCATTGCAACAATATTCCTGAATAACCTGCCTTTATTACCGGCAGAATTGGCTGGGATTGAGCTTATCGCAATCTCCGTCAGATGAGAAAGCTTTGTTTAATATTGTAGATAGTGGGAATTTCTATTTCTTCTACAACTCGCAAAAATCTGATTGGAAAGTATATTGTGATTTCTATTGAAGTTTGGGTTAATAGATGAAAAATAATTATCTGAAAGATTTTGATATGCTGTTGCTTCCCTTGGTATTAATCAGAAAAGGAGGTCATGAGCAATGAAAGAAATAGTTTTATGTGATGGATCTAAACCTGAAGAAGTATCAATGCTATGTAAAAAATATGGTATATCAGTAAATATTGATGCTTTTTCTGAAACTGATGTTTATGATGATTATTGTAAAGAGGTTAATAAAACTTTAATGGTGTATCATGATATTAATATTGTCTCAATGCATGGACCATACAAAGACTTGTGTTTGGGCAGCAAAGATAAACTAATAAGATCAGCTACTATGGAGCGATTTGAAAATGCTTACAATATTTCAAAATTATTGAAATGCCCTAATATTATTCTTCATCATGGTTATATACCTGGAACAAGTATACCGTCTAATTGGATAAAAAGAGCAGCATTATTTTTTGAGGAATTTCTAAGGGAAAAAGATGAAAGCATTGCAATTCATCTAGAAAATCAGTTTGAACATTCACCAGATATAGTTTCTGAAGTTATTACAACTGTAAATGATAAAAGGTTAGGTATTTGTTTGGATGTGGGTCATGCCAACTGTAATTCTAGTACTCCTGTATTAAAATGGATAGAACACTTAAATAAAAAAATAAGTTTCGTACATTTACACAACAATAATGGACTTTCTGACCAACACTTAGATTTTTTAAGTGGAACTATAGACTTCATGGAGATATGTATGGCGTTGGAAAAACATTCTCCAAATAGTACATGGTTAATTGAAACAAACAGTTTAGAAGACACTGAAAAATCTATACAATGGTTGATGAATAATCATTTTTTTTAAGTTAGTTATTATCATAATCTTGATTTATGAATGTAGATAGACGAACTAGGTTTAAGGAGGGCATTACATAAGAAATGTGGTTTCAGGGAGTGGCTGCTTAGGCGGTACTTGTGAAGCAGGCATTTATTGTATCTGGCGGAAGCTCCTGTTAGAATAGAAATTCAAAATGTCGTTTTTAATGTTGTCTGATATAGAAAAAATAAATATTTTACATAAAAATGACATAAAGATTACACGATACACATTGACGGATATCTATATGCTCTTTATAATAAGGACATAGACAAATATCTATATCGAAAATCTTTGAATATAAAAATGGAGAAGACAAAATGGATCTGCATGCAGACTATGCACCAGTATTTAAAGCATTAGGTGATGCTACAAGACTAAAAATCATAGAAATGTTATCCTGCGGTGAGCTTTGCGCGTGTGATATTCTGGAATGTTTTGAAATTACACAGCCCACATTATCCTACCATATGAAGATATTGACAGATTGCGGTCTCGTAAAAAACCGAAAAGAAGGATCATGGATCCGATACAGCAATAATACCGATTTAATAGAACATATAAAAATTTTTTGGGATAACATTACAACGGAACAGGAAGACTGTATCTGTAAATGTTCTAAGGAGGACAATCGATGCGATTAATTATTATCGGTGCAGTTGCCGCCGGAACTTCAGCTGCCGCAAAAGCAAGAAGAAACGATGAAAATGCGGAGATTATTATCTATGACAAGGACAGCTATATCTCTTATTCAGGATGCGGAATGCCTTATTATATCGGTGGTGAGGTGGAGGATGCCAAAAAACTCACTCCCAGAGATCCTGTATTTTTTAAAAGTAAATACAATGTGGACATTTTAATAAGACATGAAGTGCTATCCATTGACCATAAAAATAAGACACTGGAGATAAAAAATCTGGCTACGGGTGATACCTTTCAAGATCACTATGATAAGCTTGTAATAGCTGCTGGTGCTGCCGCTGTTATACCACCGGTCAAAGGGGCAGATTTAAAGAATGTGTTTAGCTTGAGAAATATCGGGGATATGAATCAAATTAAAGACTTTATCAATGAATACGCACCAAAATCAGCAGTTATTGTGGGGACTGGATTCATAGGTCTGGAAGTATGTGAAAACTTAAAAGAACTTGGTATTGAGGTAACGCTCATAGAGAGACTTCCGTGGGTAACTCCAGTCCTGGATGGAGACATGGCAGTATATGTGGAAGACCATTTAAGGAAAAACGGGATTAAGCTCTTAACGGGTCTATCAGTAGCAGAGATAAAAAAAGATAGGGTGATTCTGGAAGACCAAAGAGAAGTGGAAGCTGATTTTGTACTTCTATCAACCGGGGTAAGACCGAATACAGAATTAGCAGCCAAAGCAGGTATTGAACTGGGAGTAACAGGAGCCATTAAAGTAAATGAAAAGATGATGACGAATGTAAAAGACATCTATTCCTGTGGTGACTGTTCGGAACAGTATCACGTAGTTACCGGCAAACCGGTATATCGCCCGATGGGATCTACCGCCAATAAAACCGGAAGAATCGCAGGGGATGTAGTAACAGGAGGAAATTTATCCTTTAGAGGTATTCTTGGAACTGGTATTTTTAAGGTCTTTGATATGACGGTAGCGATTACGGGATTAACAGAGAGAGAAGCAAAAAAGGAAGGGTACCATGTCGCAGTCTGCCATAATATAAAGCCCAATAAACCGGAATATATGGGTGGCAGGGAAATGGTCATCAAAGGAATCGCAGATAAAGATACCGGAAGACTTTTAGGTGTCCAGATTGCAGGATTTGAAGGCGTTGATAAAAGGATTGATGTATTTGTTACAGCAATTACTTATAAAGCACAGGCGGAAGACCTGTTTCATCTGGATTTGGCTTATGCACCTCCATTTTCCACAACAAAAGATCCGGTTATGTATACGGGCATGATTTTAGATAATGCAATTCACTCAGACAGAAAGCTCATAACTTCTGATGAACTGGAAGAGCTAATAAACTCCGGTAAGGACTATCAATTAATAGATGCCAGAGCCGCTTCACAGTACGAGCAGGATCATATAGAAACTGCGGTAAACGTACCCCATGCAAAATTAAGGAATTCATTAGATGAACTGGATAAAGATGCCATAACGATAACCTATTGCAACAAAGGGGTCACCGGTAATGCGGCGCAGAATATCTTATTAAACCACGGGTTTAAGGAAGTTTATAATTTATCTGGCGGACATAAAAATTACAGAAAAAACAGGAAATCATTGTAACATATGATTTCTTCGTGCATAGAATATGCATATATGCTCATATAAATATTTATACAGGAAGGGGTGAAATCGTGGTTGATATTTTTAAGGCACTATCAGAAGAAAGCAGGTTACGGATCCTGACTTTACTGATGGAAAGAGAAATGTGTGTCTGTGAGATTGAGGTCTGTTTAGATATGACGCAGTCAAACGCTTCCAGACATCTGACTGTACTTAAAAACTGTGGGATCCTTAATTGTTATAAGAAGGCACAATGGGCATATTACGGGATAAGCGATAGTTTTAAAAAGGAACATAAAGACCTGTGGAAGTATCTGCAGCATAAGATGATTGAATTACCAACATATCAGGCAGATCATGAACAATGCGAAAAGTACAAAACCGTTGATGTCTGTGCAAATTCGAAAATAATACATGAAAGGAGAGAGAAAAAATGAATAAAGAGAAATCAGAAGAAATTGGTTTTTTTCAGAAATACTTAACCATATGGGTAGCTTTATGCATGGTTACAGGGGTATTAATCGGAAAGTTTTTACCAGCGGTGCCTGTGTTCTTTAATCAGTTTGAATATGCAAATGTATCGATTCCTACTGCAATACTGATCTGGGTCATGATTTATCCAATGATGATGAAGGTGGATTTTGAAAGTATTAAAAATATCAGAAGAAATCCCAAAGGATTATATGTGACATGGGTTACCAATTGGCTGATAAAACCTTTCACTATGTTTGCAATCGCTTCATTCTTTTTCTATGTGGTATTTAAGGGAATGATTCCTGCAGATTTAGGGAAAGAATATTTAGCTGGAGCCGTTTTATTAGGCGCAGCACCTTGTACTGCCATGGTATTTGTGTGGAGTCAGCTGACGAAAGGAAATCCGGCCTATACGGTAGTACAGGTAGCAACCAATGACTTGATTATTCTGGTCGCGTTTGTGCCCATAGTTAAATTTTTACTGGGAGTGAGTAAGGTGACCGTTCCCTGGGATACTCTGATTATATCAGTTGTCTTGTTTGTGGTAGTTCCTTTAACCGCAGGTGTATTAACAAGAATGTATGTGAGTAAGAAAAAAGGAACAGAATATTTTGAAAATCAGTTCCTTCCTAAATTTGATAATGCAACAATCGCTGGATTATTACTGATGCTTGTACTTTTATTTTCCTTCCAGGGCGATGTTATTTTAAACAATCCTTTGCACATATTACTGATAGCAGTGCCATTAACCATACAGACATTTTTGATTTTCTTTATTGCTTATCTGGCAGTAAAGATGCTGAAGCTTCCTCATAATATAGCAGCTCCTGCAGGCATGATTGGTGCTTCCAATTTCTTTGAACTTGCAGTGGCGGTTGCGATTGCCTTGTTTGGAATGGATTCTCCGGCAGCACTTGCTACCGTAGTAGGCGTTTTAACTGAAGTACCGATTATGTTAATACTTGTTAAAATAGCAAATAAGACTTCTCATTGGTTTCCAGAGAATTCGAATGCAATTGAAAAATAATAGAAATTAGAAAGGAAGTAATTCATAATGAAAAAGATGCAGATATTTGAACCAGCTATGTGCTGTTCAACAGGACTTTGCGGCGTTGGAGTCGATTCTGAGTTATTAAGGATCTCTACGGTATTAAACACATTAAAGAATAATGGAGTACATGTTGACAGGTTTAACCTTACAAATGCGCCTCAGGAATTTGTAACGAATAAAACGGTAAATAACTTTATTAAGGAAAAAGGGGTGGAAGGTTTACCGGTTATTGTTATAGATGGAGAAATTATTATAACTGGAAGATACCCTTCTAATGATGAATTTGTAAAATTGCTTGATGTGCCGGAAAATTATATTGGTGAAAATCCAAATGTGGTAAAAGCTGCAGATAAGAAAACACAGGGTTGTGGATGTTCTGGAGGAGATTGCTGTGGTGAAAGGGAGTTATAATGGAAAATTTTAATATACAAGAAGCAGTACTCACAAAATATCTTTTTTTTACTGGAAAAGGTGGGGTAGGAAAAACTTCAACAGCTTGTGCCACAGCTGTATCCCTTGCTGATTCAGGAAAAAAAGTTATGCTGATCAGTACGGATCCGGCATCCAACCTCCAGGATGTATTTGAGACAGAATTAAATAATAAAGGCGTGCCCATTCATGAAGTTCCGAATCTGGTGGTAGCAAACTTAGACCCCATAGAAGCAGCTGCACAATATCGTGAAGGCGTAATCGCACCATACCGCGGACATCTTCCTGAAACTGTGTTGAAAAATATGGAGGAACAGCTTTCTGGTTCCTGTACCGTTGAAATTGCAGCATTTAATGAATTTTCCAAATTTATTACGGATGAAAAAGTTCAGGAAGAGTTCGATTATATTATATTTGATACTGCACCGACAGGGCATACACTAAGGATGCTTCAGCTTCCATCTGCATGGAGCAATTTTATCAGCGAAAATACACACGGTGCTTCCTGCCTGGGTCAGTTATCCGGGCTGGAAAGCAAAAGAGAAATCTATAAAAGAGCTGTAGAAACATTGGCTGATGGAAATCGTACAACCTTGATTCTGGTTTCAAGACCGGAGGTAACTCCTTTAAAAGAAGCAGCAAGAGCCTCCACCGAACTCGCAGATATTGGAGTAAATAATCAGGTGATGGTTGTAAATGGAGTATTAACATCCTATGATGATATTATTTCAGAAAGCTTATATAAAAAGCAACAGGCAGCCCTTGCCGGAATGCCGGAAGAAATCAGGAATATGAAACTGTATTCCATTCCGCTTAGAGCTTATAATATAACCGGTATAGAGAACGTAAGAGCTTTTCTGGAAAATGATAATTATACGATTCGTGCTGATAAAATAAAGGCAGAAATCATTCCAGGTTTAAAAGATGTGATTGATGATTTATATCACACCAACAAAAAAGTTATTTTTACTATGGGTAAAGGCGGAGTAGGCAAAACAACAATAGCAGCTTCTATTGCATTAGGTTTGGCATCAAGAGGGAAAAAGGTGCATTTAACCACAACCGACCCGGCGGCTCATCTTAAATTTGTTATGAATGAGACAGATGGAATCACAATGAGCCATATCGATGAAAAAGAAGAACTTAGGAAGTATCAGCTAGAGGTACTTTCAAAAGCGCGGGAGACCATGTCGGAAGAAGATATCGCATATGTCGAAGAAGATCTAAGATCTCCCTGTACCCAGGAAATTGCTGTATTCAGGGCATTTGCAGATATCGTTGATAAGGCAGAAGACCAGATTGTTGTCATTGATACCGCACCTACCGGACATACGCTGTTACTCTTAGATTCAACTCAGAGCTATAATCAGGAGATCAAGCGTTCCCAGGGGGATGTTCCTGAATCCGCAAAAAAGCTGCTGCCAAGATTGCGGAATAAAACGGAAACAGAGGTTATTATTGTAACGCTCGCAGAAACCACTCCGGTTTATGAAGCCATGCGTCTTGAGGAAGATTTAAAGCGGGCGGATATTGCTGCAAAGTGGTGGGTAATCAATTCTTCCCTTTACCGTACCGGTACGACTAATAAATTGCTGTCAGCGAAAGCCAGTAATGAAATTGAATGGATTAATAAGGTGGATGAGCACGCAAATGGAAATTTTGCAGTAATCAGCTGGCGCTCGGATGAAATAAAAGGCGAGAATCTTTACCTGCTGTAGAGTGAAATTGAAGAAATAGTAACAGGTGTCTGGAAACAGAAACTGCTACTATTTTTTTGTGAACTTACTTATTTTTAATACCCATTTCAAAAGATGGAGATAAGAGGGCATGCTACTGCATCCTTAAATTTGATATACTGAAAAAGTAGTTCTATTTACATTTATTTTACTTATTTATGATAGATAAGATAATGTTTCTACGGTATAGTTAAAATATATGTTTGCAAAATGTTTAAAACAATAAGGAAAGGTAGTATAACAATATATGCTGTTATATAAGGAGATTTTATGGAAAGAGAAAAAATAAGAGTTCTGTTTGTCTGTGTTTCCAATTCATTCCGCAGTCAGATTGCTGATGCAATCCTGAATCACAAATATGGAGAATCTTTTGTGGCAGAAAGTGCAGGCTTCAGAAAGAAAAGCATTAATCCTCTCGCTATTGAAGTGATGAAGGAATATGGCCTGGATATATCCAATAAGTGTGTTGATGAATTATTGGATTTTTACAACCAGGGAAGAAAATATGATTATGTAATTACAGTTTGTAACAGAGGAGAAGAAGAGGATTGTCCAATCTTTCCGGGAAAAGTTACAAGATTAAGCTGGAGAGAATTTAGGGATCCTGACGATTTTACAGGGACAGAGGAAGAAAAACTGGAACTGGCTAGAAAATTGCGGGATGATATTGCAAAAAGAATTGATGAATTTGTAAATACAGTTAAATAAGTGTAGTATATTATATATAGGATCAATTAGGAAGAAATAATCTTAGTTGGTCTTTTTTTGCTATAGTTTATAATAGGTTGAATTGAAAAATAATAAATTATAAGTAAAATTACTATTCAAATCTGAATTATAGTATGTTATAATCATATAAATGGTAGTAGAAGAAAAAGGTACAATACAGGTTGGCAGCTATGTTTTTATTCATTGCGAAGCTTTTAGAGGATGATGTTATTGATGAATAGCAGTATCCTATGAAAAGAAATGTCAACATTAGTGACGGAAGCAATTACAGAAACAGGTATATAAGGTGGGAAATAATCCTTGGTATATATTATATTAAGGGATTTCATATCGATGTTTTGCGAAGTCGTTATTGGTAATAGCAGAATAACGATTTATTTTTGTGGACATTTATAATAGAAAAGGAGATGAATATGTTTATAAAGAAGCTTCCTGATTAGGGAAGATTACATATAAATACAATACAAGGAGAGTTTATGAAAGAGGTTAGAATAGAATGGTTCGGAAATGTAAAAAATGATGTAATGTCAGGAATTGTAGTAGCAATTGCGCTGATTCCTGAAGCAATAGGTTTCGCATTGCTTGCCGGGTTAAGTCCCATGGTTGGATTATATGCTTCCTTTTGTATCGCAATTGTAACCTCAATTGCCGGAGGGCGCCCTGGCCTGATTTCAGGGGCAACAGGAGCAATGGCTTTAGTATTGGCAGGTTTAGTGAAGGAACATGGAATACAATATATGTTAGCGGCCACTATTTTGGCAGGTATCCTGCAAATGATGATGGGACTATTAAAAGCAGGTAATCTGCTTCGGTTTATACCAAGCCCTGTAATGACCGGATTTGTAAATGCATTAGGAATTTTAATCTTCAAATCCCAATTGTCTCATTTTATAGGTGCTGATATCACCATGTATCTTTTGGTCGCGGCTGGAATGGCAGTCATTTTTTTCTTCCCGAAAGTAAACAAAGCAATACCAGCTCCTCTTGTCGCAATTGTATTATTGACAATTATTACCATTGCTGCTGATATGAATGTTACAAGAATTGGCGACATGGGTGATATAGCCGGAACATTGCCGGGGCTTTTATTACCTGATATCGAGATTAATATGAATACCTTTCAAATTATTTTCCCGGTTTCCCTTTCGCTGGCAGTTGTAGGTTTGGTAGAATCCATGCTGACATCACAGCTGTTAGATGAGTTAACAGATACAAAAAGCAATAAGAACAGGGAATGTATCGGACAGGGGCTGGCAAATGTTGCCTCAGGTCTTTTCGGGGGTATGGCAGGCTGTGCTATGATAGGCCAATCCGTTATTAATCACAAATCCGGTGGCAGAGGCAGGTTGTCCACTTTTTTATCAGGCTCATTACTGATGACTTTTATTGTTGCACTAAACAGCTGGGTTATCCAGATTCCAATCGCTGCACTTGCGGCGGTCATGATTATTGTTTCCATTGCGACCTTTGACTGGCATTCTATTAAGCGAATGACAAAAGTTCCGAAGACGGACACTGCAGTTATGATAACAACAGTTGCAATTGTATTATTGACAGATAATCTGGCGTATGGTGTAATTGTTGGTATTATTATGAGCGCCTTGTTTTTTGTATACAAGATATCCCAGACAATGGTTGAAAAGGTTGAAACAGAAGAAGGTATTATTTACCGTTGCTATGGTCAGCTGTTCTTTGCATCAACCACTCATTTTTTAGAAAAGTTTGATTTTGATATTAGCAATCAGACCATAGGTCTTGATGTCACTCATCTTAAATTCTGGGATGAATCGGCGGGGGATGCATTTGACAAGTTAATTATGAAGTATAGTGAAAAGCATGTTAAAATCAAAATAGAAGGGCTGAGTGAGGCCTGCGAGAAACTGCTTCAAAAAACATCGCTGCAATATTCCATTATGCCGGAGTTTGTAGACTGATCACCAGGGATACTATAAAAGGTTAAAAAAACTACTTGAGCCGTATGAGTGGAAAACTCTCACGTACGGTTCTTAGACGAGGGAAGGGGAGTAATCCCTTTTCTTTAGTCGATTTCACATCCATTGATTTTATAAGTTTTTTGTGAAATGCGGGGAATATAGTGAGTGCAGAAGCGGGAGGCTGGAAAATGATGATAGATAAAAAGACAAAGATGTATTTTGGTTGTGTTACAGCCTTATCCATATTAGTGTTATCTTTTCATATGCTTGCTCTAAAATTTATATATAATTATATAGGATTAATGCTGAAAGCAAACGGAGTAACAGCAGAAAAGCGAAAAGAGATGATCGTACAAGCCGAAAATCTTAAAAAATATTCCCAATATTGTACGAATGCATTTTTATTAGCCAGCTACTTCTTTCTGATTATTATCGGAATTATATTGCTTACTAGAAAAATTAATATAAAAACATATTTAAGATCATATTTTTTATTTGAAGTAATTCAGATTGCAGGGCTTAGGTTGTTTATACATATTTTTAATAAGTATGAATTAACAGAGGGTTTTGGAAGATGGAGAATTCTACACTATAATGCATTGTTTTGGATTATATTAATAATCCCAATTATAATTTATTTGTTGAATAGAAAACGAATGACATAAAAATAATTTTAACAAGATTAATATAGTATATTAACATAATCATTAAACTGTACTTAAATCAGTTGAACTATCTGAGAAGATAGGCCGACTGATTTTTTTGTTAAAAAGAAAAGGAGCAATGCTCCCCTGCTTTTTCGTAAATTTAAAAAAGAGGAAAACCTATCAAATGAGGTCTCTGCCTTCATTTTTTCTGTATTGGGAGGGAGAAATACCTTCCTGTTTCTGAAAAACTTTTGTAAAATAGGAAGCGTCATTAAAATTAAGGTCCGCTGCAATCACGTAGATGGGAGCATCAGAGTATATTAACATATTCTTTGACCGCTGTATTTTCAGCTTGATTATATATTCTGTAAAAGAAGTTCCTGTTTTTTGTTTAAAATATCTGCTGAGGTACTTCTCATTTAAATTGAATTCAGAAGCCAGGTCACTTAAATTCAAATCATCTAAAAAGTGATAATCAATATAATTTAGTATTTTTTGTATATAATCGGTATAATTAGACAGAACAGCTGGAGATGTATCATTTTTTTTCATAGATCCTATTATCTTGTCCAGGCAGTTATACAGATCATTTGGAGCAATTGGTTTCAGTAAAAAGTCAATAACACCGCATTTTATTGCCTGCTGTGCATAAGTAAAGTCATTGTATGCAGTGATAATAACAGTATTGACATTAGGCTGAAAATGAGAAATTTCTTTTTGCGCATCTAAACCATTGCATTGAGGCATGTCAATGTCCATCAGAATAATATCTGGTAAATGCTGATGAGCTAACTTAATCGCTTCAAAACCAGTGGTTGCATATCCAACTATATGAATGTTGGAATAATGACGCTGAATAATTAGACTCAGCGCTTTTCTTTCCAATGATTCATCTTCACATATTAAAAGTTTATACATACAATCCACATCCTTTAGTGCTAACGGTAAGTGACTGGGAGCAGAATATCTATTTCAGTATATGTGTACATTTTGCTTTCAATTGTTATTCCGTATTCGGGACCATACAATTTTTTAATACGAGTCTGTGTATTCATTAATCCTAATCCAGAGGCGGGGTTTTCAATGTTTTCCTCCGTTTGCAGCAATTCAATGATATCCTCAGAAATACCGCTTCCATTATCATAAATCTGAATTAAGATATCATCTTTATGATTTTTGTTCGTCTTTGAAATATCAATTCTTATAAATCCATTTGCCATACAGTCTTTTAAACCATGGATGAAAGAATTTTCAACCAAAGGCTGAAGGGTCATGCTGGGAATACGGCAGTTTCTGATGCTGTCATCTACATTAATGTGGCAGGTAATCTTATCCCCAAAACGAGCTTTTTGTATATTCAGGTAATGGTTCAGATTGTTAAGTTCTTCTTCAACGGTTGGAGTATCAGAAGTGTTTTTAATTGTATAACGCAGATAGTTTGATAAATCGTAAATCAGCTGTTCTGTCTTTGCAGAACCATCTAAAAGAGCTGTTCGTGCTATGGAATTTAAGGCATTAAAAAGAAAATGAGGATTCATTTGTGCCTGAATCCTTTTTAAGGTCTGTGCGGAAGCAATCTGCTGCTGGCGGATCCGCTCTATTGTTTCATGATTAAGTTGCTGCTGAATGATGGTCTTATAGCTTTTTTCAGCGATATATTCAGCAAAAAAACTGTAAAACCTGAGACATCTTTGGATATAGTCTTCTGCAACAACAGGAATTTCTGCTACAGTCCGGTCTAAATCTTCTTTACACAGATGAAATTGCTTTGCTAACTTTTCTGTATCAATTAACGCTCTATCCTGTTCGTGAATCAGAACCTGTCCGCCCAAGACACCACCTAAAAGAACATCGTTAACAATAATAGGAGCTGCACAGTCCTTTAAACCACAGTGGCAATCGTATACAATAGAATGTCCTAATTCAAGCGAATGTTTCAACGCGTAGTTGTCACATGATATACAGGCCTGGCGGCCTGCGGCAGAAGTTCGGATTAACTGGCAAAAAGTAGAAAAATTGCTAAGAGAAGAAAAAGGTTTCCCATCGGTATTAACGGTTACTACAGAAAAGCTTACGATGCTTGACAGCTCAGATTGAATTTTGCTGAATTCATCGAAGTCAATTAAGTTTTCGAGTAAAAGATCAAATTCTGGATTCATGAAAAACTCAACTCCTCGTATTAGATATATAAAATCATATCATAGTTGATTGGTCTTTTCAATTCACTTTTACGAAGTGGTATTTTTCCCACCTTGAAAACCCCTTAAATAGCGGATAGTCAAAAAAAGAGGTAGAAAAAATACCAGATAATATATGGGAAAATTACTAGAAGTACTTCCTGAAGTCCTAAGGAAATGCAACTGTGTGTGTTAAAATTTATAACGAAAACAGCAAATTATCACCTATATTTGTGAAAATGTAACATGCTGTTTGCGTGATTGCATAGATAAAATTAAAAAATCTGGAGGTAACAAAATGGGACAGGAAGCATTAGGCTTAATCGAAACAAAGGGATTGGTTGCATCAATTGAGGCAGCAGATGCAATGGTAAAAGCTGCAAACGTAGCATTAATCGGTTATGAAAAAATTGGCTCTGGTTTAGTAACAGTAATGGTACGAGGTGATGTTGGTGCCGTAAAGGCAGCTACTGATGCAGGAGTAGCTTCTGCTAAGCGTGTGGGTGAGGTTGTATCTGTTCATGTAATTCCAAGACCACATACAGATGTGGAGAAAATGTTACCAAAATTTCAGGAAAAATAATTCAGGAGAGGGTAGATCATGGATAAAGATTTATTAGAAAAGATTTTGGGCTCTGTTACTGGTTCTGACAATAAAGATCAGACAACAGAAAAAGTGGAGACAGCTGTTTCATCTGAGTGCAATCTTACCGAGTTTGTAGGAGCCGGGATCGGAGACACCGTTGGTTTGGTAATTGCAAATCTGGATTATCATCTGCATGAAAATATGAAACTGGATCCCAAGTACCGGTCTATCGGTATCGTGAGTTCCAGAACAGGCGGAGCACCGCATGTGATGTCAGCGGATGAGGCAGTAAAAGCTACAAACACGGAAGTGGTAAGCGTAGAATTCTGCCGTGATACAAAAGGCGGAGCAGGACATGGTAGTACGATTATTTTTGCAGCAGAAGATGTATCGGATGCAAGACGTGCCGTAGAGATTATGCTGTCAGCTCTTGATCGGAATTTTGGTAATGTGTATAGCTGCGATGCAGGGCATATTGAGCTTCATTACACCGCCCGGGCCAGTTATGCGCTTAACAAGGCGTTCCAGGCTCCCATAGGAAAGGCGTTTGGAATTACGGTAGGAGCTCCGGCAGCAGTAGGGCTTTTGATGGCAGATATGGCTATGAAAACAGCAAATGTTGATATTGTTACATATGCAAGCCCTGCATCAGGCACATGTTATTCCAATGAGATTATTGTGACATTTTCAGGTGATTCAGGAGCTGTCAGACAGTCTGTTCTGGCTGCAAGGGATGTGGGACTTTCTGTTCTGCGCGGCATGGGACAGAATCCGGTATCTGTTACAACACCCATGCTGTAAAATGGCACAGAAATGAGGTAGAGTTTTTTGAAAGATGATGCGCTTGGATTAATAGAAGTAATTGGTCTGCTTGCGGCGGTAGAAGCAGCAGATACCGGCCTTAAATCAGCAAATGTTTCTCTGGTGGGCATAGAGAATGCAACAGGAGCCTATTTTACAGTAAAGCTTTGCGGTGATGTGGGAGCGGTTCAAGCGGCGGTTGCTGCATCACGGGCAAGTGCAGAAAAGGTCGGGACAGTAGTATCTGCTCATGTAATACCCCGGATGGCCGCAGGGCTTAAGGGCTGGCTGATGAAGAAAGAATCCGCAGAAGCGGAAGAAACTCCACATGTGGAATGCGGTGAGAAACCTGCAGAGGACAAAGAAAAGACCGCCGGAACAGAAAATGAGGAGAACCCGGAAGAAACTGAGATTATGACTGACAGCGAAACTGAGAATGTAAATAAACCAGCATATACCTGCAATCTGTGCAAGGACCCCAAATGCCCGCGGGAAAAGGGACAAATGGAAAAATTGTGCATTCATGCAAGAGGAAAGCGGGGAAATGAAAAATGACAAATAATCGGGAATTTACTGTAAAAAAGATATTGTCCATGCTGGAGAATCAGCCGGTTGAAAATGGGATCCCCCTGGGTGTTTCAAACCGTCATATCCACCTCACCAGGGAATCCATGGAGATTCTTTTTGGAAAGGGATATGAACTGACTAAGGCAAAAGATCTGGGACAACCAGGGCAGTATGCAGCAAAGGAAACCGTGTGCATTGCCGGAAAAAAAGGCAGTTTCTCAAATGTCAGAGTGCTTGGCCCGGTAAGAAGACAAAATCAGATCGAAATCAGCCGTACGGATGCGTTTTCATTAGGTGTAAATCCTCCAGTGCGTCTTTCCGGCGATTTGAGCGGTGCAGCAGACATTTGTGTGATCGGGCCGAAGGGGATGATGGTTATGAAGGAAAGCGTTATTGTTGCAAAGCCCCATATCCATATGAGTCCTGCAGATGCTCTGTATTTTCATGTAAATGACGGGGATGCGGTATCGGTAGAAATCCCGGGAGAAAAAAGCTATACCATGCACGGTGTGGTGATACGCGTAACTGAGCAGTCTGCGTTGGAGTTTCACATCGACACAGATGAGGCCAATGCGGCAGGGACCCCGGCAAATGCTGCCGTTTGGCTGATTAAATGAGAGGAATGGTAATATGATCAGAGAGCAGTCTGGAATGGATCGTTCCAATGAATATCTGCTTCAAATGGATGCAACTTCCGAAAAAGAATTCATAGATTTAAAACAATTTGTGCTGCCTCTGAAAGTAGGCGTAGACCTGGGAACCTCAAATATTGTTGTGACGGTCTTAGACCAGAAAAACCGCCCGGTAGCATTTGAAATGGAGCCGGCCAACGTGGTAAAGGACGGAATTGTAGTGCAATACTTAGATGCGGTCCGGATACTGGAAAAGCTGAAAAGCAGGCTGGAAAAACGTTTGAACACAGAACTGGAAGAAGCCGCGACAGCAATTCCGCCAGGTATCATAGCTGGAAATACGAAGGTGATCAGTAATGTTGTGGAAAATGCCGGTTTTCATGTAACTCATGTAATTGATGAACCGGAGGCTGCCGCCGTTATGATGGGAATCAGGGACGGAATTGTCGTAGATATAGGCGGCGGTACTACCGGTGTTTCGGCAGTAAAGGCTGGACGGATATTATATTCCATGGATGAACCCACCGGCGGTACACACATGACTTTAGTGGTTTCCGGTGCTATGGAACTGGAATTTTCAGAGGCGGAGCAGTTCAAAAAAAGCCAGGATAACTATCCGCAGGTTTTCACCATGGTTCAGCCTGTTATAGAAAAGATGGCACACATTACCCGCTCCTTTATGCAAGAACAGGAAGGCCCCATTTATCTGGCAGGAGGAACCAGCTGTTTAAAGGGGATTGAAGCAGTTTTTCAGAAATATCTGGGGATTGCAGTTTATAAACCGAAGAATCCCCTGCTGGTGACGCCAATAGGAATTGCTATGTCAATTCCATCTGTGAAAGAGAAGGCATAGTGATAAAATGATGGAAAAAGAAGAAATTATCAGAAATATTTTAAAAAGTCTTCTGCCAATGATGGATAAAAAGGCACTGGTTCTTCTGACTGGAGGCACTGCAGATTATCAGGAATATCAGAAGATGGTTGATGAGCTGCTGCTGACAAAAGCCAGAATAGCGGTAACCCCGGCTTTTAAAAGTCTTGCCTCCGTTGATATCAGCGGCAGGCCGGACTCACGCTATATTATGAATGGAGAAACATTATATCAGGAAATAGATGAAATTAATATAATCATTATTCCGGTATTAACCAGAAATACTCTGGCAAAGGGAGCGATGGGAATTCAGGATAATTTAGTTTCCATGGCGATCGCAGCCGGCTTTATGAAGAAGATCCCGATTCTGGCAGTGACGGAAAACTGCAGTCCGGACAGCGGACATACAAGGGAAAAAGGGATGAATCTCAATGAATCCTATAATCGGATGATAGCTGGTTATGAGGAACGCTGGAAAGAATTTGGCGCCATATTGATTGGACGGGAGGAATTTTCTTCCAGGCTGAAGAAGTTTCTTTATCCGGAAATTCCCATTTATTCAGAAAGCCATTTTCCGGAACAAACATCATCAGAACAAATATCATCAGAGGTTTATCAGGTGCTGACTCTGAAAGATGTGCAAAGGTTTAGTCCGGGGCAGAGGATCAGAGTATCGTCCAGGAGTGTCATTACTCCTTCGGCAAGAGAAGCATTAAACGAAACGAACATTATTGTAGAAATTATTGAAAAGAAAAAGGGGAATCAGCCGTGATGGAATATGATAAGGACCTCCGTAGTATACAGGAGGTCAGAAATAAGGTGGCTAAGGCAAAAGAAGCGCAGTCGTCTTATCAGGAATTTTCCCAGGAAAGAATGGATCAGGTTGTAAAAGCCATGATGGAAGCAGCACTTAAAAATGCTGAAATGCTTGCAAAGATGGCTAAAGAAGAGACCGGGTACGGGAAGTGGGAAGATAAAATTATTAAAAATGTTTTTGCTGCCAAGTATGTTTATGAGGCAATGAAAGATCAGAAAGTGGCAGGATTAATCCGTGATGATAAAGAATTGAAAGTGATGGAGGTAGGCGTCCCCATGGGAGTCATCGCAGGCTTGATTCCATCTACGAATCCTACCTCAACGGTTATTTTCAAATCCCTGATCGCCTTAAAGGCAGGAAATGCAATTGTATTTTCGCCTCACCCATCTGCTGTAAACTGCATCAAGGAAACAGTGAAGATCCTTCAGGAGGCAAGTGTATCAGCCGGAGCACCAGAGGGGTTAATTGAATGCATCAATGTCCCGACGGTGGATGGCACCAATGCCCTGATGAAGCATAAGGATATCGGGTTGATTCTGGCTACAGGCGGAGAAGCCATGGTAAAGGCAGCATACAGTTCAGGAACCCCGGCCATTGGGGTAGGACCTGGAAATGGACCTGCATTTATTGAGCGAAGCGCAGATGTAAAAAAGGCTGTAAGTCAGATTTTAGAGAGCAAAACCTTTGACAATGGTGTAATCTGTGCGTCGGAACAGTCTGTTGTTGTGGAAGCAGATATGAAAGAAACGGTCGTAGAAGAAATGAAGCGTCAGGGTTTTTATTTTATGACAGAGGAGCAGTCCGAAAAACTGGGAAGATTTCTGCTTCGTCCCAATATGACCATGAATCCGGTAATTGTTGGAAAAAGCGCTCAGGAACTGGCAAAGCTCTCCGGCATTGATATACCCGGTGATGCAAAGGTTCTGGTTTCTTTCCAGGATACGGTTTCTCACAAAAATCCGTACAGCAGGGAAAAACTGACAACAGTTCTTGCATTCTACACGGAGCCTACATGGGAAAGTGCATGCCTGCGCTGTCTGGAAATCTTAAACAATGAAGGAAAAGGACATACCATGACGATTCATTCCCAGAATGAGGATATTATCCGTGAGTTTGCATTGAAGAAGAATGTATCCCGTCTGCTGGTCAATACTCCTGCCACTCTCGGCGGAATCGGAGCTTCCACCAATCTTGTTCCGGCCCTGACACTGGGCTGCGGTGCAGTGGGAGGCAGTTCCACATCTGATAACATTGGGCCCATGAACCTGATCAATATACGCCGTATCGCTTATGGAGTTCGTTCCCTGGAAGAAATGAAAAGGGATATTCCGGTCTGCGGCTGCGTGGAGACGGAGCAAAAGGCTTCAGTATCTGTTTCCAATGCAGAAGTGGAAGATCTGGTACGCCGGATACTAAACGGAATCTGAGAGGATGTGATTACATGCATTTGGCAAAAGTGATAGCCAAAGTAGTTGCCACTCAGAAGACAGCCAAACTGGTGGGAGGAAAGCTTTTGGTTATAAAATCAGTGGATGAGACAGGAAAACTGATGGAAAGTGAAACTCCCTATGTGGCTATTGATGCGGTTGGAGCAGGTGTAGGAGACTGTGTTTTGGTTGACTGGGGCGGCAGCGTAGACAACGATATGAGCATGGTGGGCGATATGTCCATTGTGGGAATTGTTGATACCATTGAATTTTAATAAGGTAAGGCGGGTATCAAAATGAAAAAATTTCAGATTAAGCCGGCAGTATATTTTGGTGCCGGTTCCATACAGGTATTGGATGAATTGACCTATAAAAGCGCACTGGTCATCACCGATCCGTTTATGGTCAAAAGCGGAAATATTAAGCCTGTCATGGAACAGTTAAGAAAAGATGCACAGGTAACTGTGTTTGACCATATTTATCCTGACCCAGATACAGCACTGATTGCAGAAGGGACGGAAGTTTTTATAAAGACGGATCCGGATCTGATTATAGCCTGCGGGGGCGGGTCCACCATTGATGCAGCCAAAAGCATTCTTTACTGCAGTGGGAAGATCGCAGAAAATGAAAAAAAACGGGTGTTTGCAGCAATACCCACCACAAGCGGAACTGGATCAGAGGTGACTAATTTTTCGGTTATTAAAATGGATCAGCGTAAAATTCCTGTGGTTGATGATACTCTGCTCCCGGATATAGCAGTGTTGGATGGAGATCTGACTAAAACGGTTCCTCCTTCCATTACTGCCGATACCGGGATGGATGTATTGACTCATGCTTTGGAAGCTTATGTTTCTGCTGATGCAAGTAATTTCTCAGATGCCTTGGCAGAAAAAGCAGTGGAGATTGTATTTGAATACCTTCCGGCAGCAGTAAAGCATGGAGACGATTCAGCGGCAAGAGGATTTCTGCATGATGCGTCCTGTATGGCGGGAATGGCATTTACGAATACCTCTCTGGGAATCAATCATTCTCTGGCACATGCAATCGGCGGAGCATTGCACGTTCCCCATGGAAGAGCCAATGCAATTTTACTTCCATGGGTTTTAGGTTACAATGCAGCCGATCAAAGAGCGAGGGAACGATATGGAATTCTTGCATGGAGGCTTGGACTTTCTCCGAAAAATGCTGAAAACGGGGCTGAGATACTCCGGACAGCGGTAAGAATGCTGTCTGAAGCGATTAAAATTCCGGCCTCATTCAAAGAAGCAGGTGTCAAAGAGACAGATTTTTATGATAATCTGGACCGGATGACAATGGCTGCATTAGGAGATAACTGTACAAAGACAAATCCCCTTCAGCCAACAGAAAAGGATTTAAAGGAACTGTACAAAAAAAGCTTTACAGGAGGAGAATAAGGGGATGAAGGAAAAAATACTGATTCCATGTCTGGCAGAGTTCCTGGGTACATTCATATTCGTTTCAATCGGATTTGCCTCTGTAGCAGCCATGGTACTGAAAATGAGCGATGTTAGTTATCCTTTTATGGCAGTATGCTGGGGCGGTGCGATTACGATTGCGATTTATATTGTGGGAGGTGTGAGCGGCGCTCATTTAAATCCTGCTGTTACCGCGGCATTGGTTGTATGGGATGGATTTGACAGGAAAAAGGCTGTGTGTTACATAGCTGCGCAGATACTTGGTGCTTTCTGTGCGGCCGCATTCGTTTACTATCTGTTTTCTTCCCGAATTATAGAAATGGAGAAAGTGAACGGATTTGTAAGAGGGACTTCAGAAGGAACCGGAGCGATGGGGATCTTTGTGACAGGAGCGGCAGCAGGGGTAACAATGCTGAAAGCGTTTATCAATGAAACAGTCATGACTGCAATGCTGGTACTTACTATATATGCGGTTACAGACAAAGATAATATTTCTGCACCCGACACGGGAATCGGAGACATTGCCATTGGTGCCATCGTTATTTTCTGTGGGATCGCCTTTGGCCCTCTGACCGGATTTGCAATGAATCCAGCCAGAGATTTCGGTCCAAGATTATTTGTAATGGCAGCAGGCTGGGGGCAATACGCATTAGGCAGCAATTTTTATGGATTAGTTGTTCCGATTTTCGGGCCTATTCTCGGAGGTATTTTAGGCGGCGGAATTTATAAAAAAGTCATGAAACCTTTGAGAGAAAGAATGTAGTGGAGATGGAGGGAAAAACCATGAAGCA
The DNA here is from genome assembly GCF_900205965.1 of Lacrimispora amygdalina. Taxonomy (GTDB): domain Bacteria; phylum Bacillota; class Clostridia; order Lachnospirales; family Lachnospiraceae; genus Lacrimispora; species Lacrimispora amygdalina_A. Next base: position 81,390 of record NZ_OAOF01000004.1, on the reverse strand, counting down.
GTTATTAAATATTGGGCCGGAGGAAACAAGCCCAAGGATTCAGAACTTAATAGATGGATTATATAAGGCATTGCCTGCAGTGGAATCAGAGAGGGCTTTACTGATAACAAAGTCTTATAAAGAGACAGAAGCACTGCCGATGGTTCTTAGAAGAGCAAAAGCACTGGAATATATTCTGGAAAATATGACGCTGGTGATCCGTGACGGTGAATTGATTGTAGGTAATCTTACAACAGCACCGAGATCCACGCAGATTTTCCCGGAGTTTTCTAACAAATGGCTTTTGGAAGAGTTTGATTTACTCGCACAGCGTAAGGGTGATGTATTTACCATTACAGATGAAGTGAAAAATCAGCTGAAAGAGTGCTTTACATACTGGAATGGCCGTACTGTTAATGAACTGGCAACAGAATTAATGTATGATGATACAAAGACAGCCATGAATCATAATGTGTTTACTGTAGGAAATTATTATTTTAATGGAGTAGGCCATATCAGCGTTGATTATGGAAGGGTTTTGAAGAATGGTTTTTCAGGCATCATCAAAGATGCGGAGAATGCGTTGGCGAACCTGGATAAAGGCTGTCCTGACTCGATTGAGAAGACCCATTTCTTAAATGCGGTAATTATTACATCAAAAGCAGCAATTCGTTATTCTCAGCGTTTTGCAGCTCTGGCTGAAAAGATGGCAGCAGAAGAAAGAGATATGAAGCGCGCTCAGGAATTGAGAGTGATTGCAGCAAACTGCAGGAAAGTTCCTGCTAATCCGGCGGAGAATTTTTATGAGGCTTTACAATCTTTCTGGTTTGTGCAGGCAATCATACAGATTGAATCCAATGGCCACTCCATTTCACCTATGCGCTTTGACCAGTACATGTATTCCTACTATAAGACAGATATCGACAGTCTGAATTTGTCAAAGGAAAGAGCCCAGGAGCTTTTGGACTGCCTGTGGGTAAAGTTTAACGATGTGAACAAAGTCCGTGATACCGGATCCACCAAAGGTTTTGGCGGCTATCCCATGTTTCAGAACCTGATTGTAGGAGGACAGGATAAGACCGGAATCGATGCGACCAACGAATTGTCTATTGCATGCCTGGAAGCAACCCAGCATACGAAGCTTCCCCAGCCATCTATTTCAATCCGTGTCTGGAACGGTTCTCCTCATGAACTGTTAATTAAGGCTGCTGAGACATCAAGACTGGGCCTTGGTATGCCCGCATATTACAATGATGAGGTAATTATTCCGGCATTGGTAAACCGGGGACTTTCTCTGGAAGATGCGAGAGATTATGGAATCATCGGCTGCGTGGAGCCTCAGGCCGGCGGAAAGACGGAAGGCTGGCATGATGCAGCATTCTTTAATCTGGCAAAAGTTCTGGAACTGGTGGTTTACAATGGCTGTCTGGATGGAGTGAGAATTACGCCTCAAACAGGAGAATTTACTTCCTTTACAAGCTTTGGGCAGATTCTGGAAGCTTATCAGAAACAGATGCAATACTGTGTGAAATTCCTCACCAATGCAGATAATTCGGTTGATATGGCCCATGGCCAGAGAGCGCCCCTTCCTTTTGTATCATCTATGGTGGATGACTGTATTGGAAAAGGAAAGTCGATTCAGTGCGGTGGAGCCCATTACAACTTTACCGGACCTCAGGGCGTTGGCGTTGCAAATGTGGGCGACTCTCTGATGTGTATCAAGGAACTTGTATTTGATAAGAAAAAGTATACTCTCGCCCAGATCAAGCAGGCCATGGAGGATAACTTCGGCGGAACATCTGTAGAAGCCGTGGATGCAGAGATTTTAAAGGAAGTAGTACGCCGTCTGACAGAAGGGGGAAAGAGCCTGACTCCGGAACATATTGCCCGTCTTGCAGAGATTACCTCCCAGGGAATAACAGGAAAGAAAGCTTCCGGCGATTACAGCACTATGCTGGAGGATATGGAAAATGTGCCGAAGTTCGGAAATGATATTGAAGCAGCCGATGACCTGGCAAGACTTTCTGCACTGGTATATTGCCGTGAAGTAGAAAAATACAGAAATGTCAGGGGAGGACAATTCCAGCCAGGTTTGTATCCGGTATCTGCAAATGTGCCTATGGGTGAACAGACTGGTGCGATGCCGGACGGAAGAAAGGCAGGAGAGCCTTTGGCTGACGGTGTATCCCCGGTATCCGGAAGGGACACTAATGGACCGACTGCGGCAGCGAATTCAGTTGCACATTTAGACCACATGATTGTTTCAAACGGTACGTTATTCAATCAGAAATTCCATCCCTCTGCTCTAAGCGGAAGAGAAGGACTGGAAAAACTTTCTGCATTGGTAAGAGGATTCTTTGATCAGAAAGGAATGCATGTACAGTATAACGTAGTAGGCCGTGAAACTTTGGTTGATGCACAAAATCATCCGGATAAATATAAGAATCTGGTTGTCCGTGTGGCTGGATACAGCGCTCATTTCATTTACCTTGATAAGAGCCTTCAGGATGACATCATTAATCGTACAGAGCAAGTATTCTAGGAGAGTGAGAGACGGAGCATGCAGGGAATATATGAAGCGAAAGGAATCGTTTCGGAAATTCAGAGATTTTCCGTACACGACGGACCAGGAATCAGAACACTTGTTTTTCTGAAGGGGTGCCCGTTGCGCTGTAAATGGTGCTGCAATCCGGAGAATCTGGTCAGAGAACCGCAGTATATGCTTGTTCAGGGAAAACAGAAGCTGATTGGGAAGGAAATGACGGTAGAGGAAGTCATGAGGGAGATCAGAAAAGACATGATTTACTATTACCGTTCCCACGGTGGTTTAACAATCTCCGGAGGGGAAGTTCTGATGCAGCCGCACTTTGCCAGGTCTTTACTTGAGGCATGCAAGTCTGAGGGAATTTCGACAGCCATTGAAACATCAGCATTTGCGGAATATGAACAGATAGAACCGCTTCTTCCCTGGCTTGATGTGGCACTTTGTGATATGAAACATGTGGATGAGGAAAAGCATCTGAAGTTTACGGGACTGACAAACAGAGGGATACTGGAAAACATCAGGAAGATTGGTCTGTCAAAAACGGAACTGATTATTCGTGTACCAGTTGTTCCCGGATTCAACAATACTGAAAAGGAGATTGATATGATCTCCGCCTACGCGGCCTCCATACAGGGAGTAAAGCGTCTTCATCTTCTGCCGTATCACCGTTTGGGGGAGGCGAAATATGAAGGACTGGGAGAAAATTATTCCTTAAAGGGAATAGAACCCATGAACAGTGAACAGATGGAAAAGTTGCTGAAGATTGCCAGAAAGTCAGGACTGGAATGCCAGATCGGCGGATAAGGGAGATAGGGAATCATTACAATTCTATATTCAAACATAAAAGTCAGCTTTTCGCTATGGGCGAAGGCTGGCTTTTTATATTATATGTCGTGCCCCTGTATTGTTCAAGCTAATTTATAACGAGAGGAAAGGTGGATGAGGATGGATTTATTTTTTATGAATCATCACCGTCCCTGTTTTACCATCTACGGTAATAATTTGTCCGGTCTGAATCTTCCTGCTTGCACAGTGAGTGGCCATCACCGCCGGTATGCCATATTCACGGGCTACAATACTGGAGTGGCTCAAAGGACCTCCAATATCGGTTACGACAGCACTGGCTGAAGCAAATAAAGGCGTCCATGCGGGAGTGGTAGTTACGGCAATTAATATATCTCCAGTATGGAATTTATCAAAATCGGCCGGTCCGTACAGAACGCAGGCTGGAGCTGTCACTGTTCCGTGACTGGTACCGATTCCGTAAAGAACCGTGTTGCCATTGATTATTTCTGGTTTTTCCGAATTACTGTGAGCATTTTTCTTTTCTGGGATTTCAGGCGGGGAAGTATAGCTCTGGTCCTTTTTCCATTTTTCCCGGCGTCCAGGAATTGCTCCTGTCACATCCTGAAGTGTCTCTCTCCGGTCAAGCCTCTTAACCAGATCTGTCAATTCCGTCTCATTGAGCCAGTATATTTCATCAGGCTGGGAAAGCGCTCCTTTTTTAATAAGCCGCTGGGCAACTTCTTTCAGCATTCTGCGAATCATCGGGTGACCCATTCCCATTGAAAATATAACATCCTCTCTCACAGGTGCGGTTGCCTGTGCCCAATTCAGCAGTTTTAAAAACAGCTTCCTTCTGGGACCGTTAAGCTGCTTTGAGATTGCCTTTGCAGCTTCTATCCGTCGCTTTTTAGCCTCTGCCTGACGTGTTAACGGACTCTCTCCTTGACCGGTTGCTAAGGCTTTAATTGATTCGAAGGCCGGAGTGAGAACTTCCTGGGGGGTAGGATTGGAAAAATCAAATTCATAGGCGGTTCGGCCATAATTAACGAAATGCAGCTGGATCTGTTTTTTCCATTGTGTCCATAGCTCATCGGAGATCATTGAAGGCGGTATCGCGGATGAGAATTGCCTGCTGATATCAGCATATGAAGTAATTCTGAGATAGTTGATCAATTCCGGGTATTGGGAGGCCCACCTGCCAATTTTATATAACGATTTCTCTGACTGGAAAGCAATTGTTTCCATTCCAAGTAAAAGTACTGAGATATCCGGTATGCCAGCTTTGGCGGCTGTACCTTTAAATAATTTTGTCAACAGCGTTTCACTTGTAAGTGCTGCAGGCAGGCAGAGCTGAATTTTTGTAAAGTAGGTACAGGCCGCTCCGAAAACGATTTGGACCCCATTGAGCAGTTGCTCTGCGCTCATTGATTCCATAGATTTGCTTTCCCATTCCGTAACAACCGCAGCAAATTCTTTTTGGGCTTTATTAGATCTTTCCACACTCTTTTGATAAGTACGGCGTATGGATCTTGGAGAAAAAGATTTTGTAATGAGAAGTAGTGGTTTAAATCTGCAGGACATGTAGGTATATCCATTAATCGTGACGTATGCGCCATGTTCAGGCCACAACTTTTGGACGCTGTTTCCAAACATATGGTTCCATAGAATATGCGTCGCCTGATTAATCAGTTCCATTCCCAGAGTTGCAAATAAAGGAGTAACGGGACTGGGGAGATGTTCAGCCAAACTGCCTTTGGTATAGATTACACCTTTTTCGAGAGGCTTCCACTCGGGAGGTAGAACTGTGATCGGCCGGGCCTGAACGATATACACCTGATTCTTTTCCAAAGCCCATTCCACATCCATTGGCATCTGATAGTATTGTTCGATTGTTTTTCCAAGTTTCCCTAATAATTCTACCTGATTTACGGTGAGAGCCGGTTTCTGACGAAGTGGATCAGCAACTGGCACCTCTTTAGTCCCTATTGCAGTACGGATAGTCATAATTTGTTTGTCTGCGGTCTCATACGAGGTAATTTTCTCTGAAGTCTTAGAAACAACAATGGTATCAGGGGTGACCAGGCTGGATACTACCGCTTCGCCCAATCCCCAGGCAGCATTAATGAGCATCTCATCCCGATCTCCGTTTACTGGATTGACAGTAAATAATACTCCTGCAGCATCTGAAAAAACCAGTTTTTGAACGGTGACGGCAAGTGCTGCCGTTGCCTGATCAATATGGTTGATCAAACGATAGGAGATCGCACGAGCTGTCCATAAAGAGGCCCAGCAACGCTTAACGGCAGTAAGAACTTCACTTTCGCCTTGAATATTTAAATAAGTATCCTGCTGGCCGGCAAAGGAAGCACCGGGCAAATCTTCGGCAGTAGCCGATGAACGGATGGCAACCGGTACATTGCCCAGTTTTTGATATGCGGCGGTAATTTCCTTTTTTAGTTCGTCAGTCATTTTACCTTTTGTAAATATGTTGCTTATTTGCAGGGATACTGCTTCCAGCTTTGCTGTATTACCCGGGTCAAGTCCATCTAATGCGTCGATAATTTGTTGTTGGATTTTATTTGTATTAACAAAGAGCCGATAAGCCTCAGTAGTAACATGAAAACCATCCGGAACCGGTAATCCGGCTGTCAGCATTTTCGACAGGGACATGCCCTTGCCGCCTACGGTTTCAAGTGTTGCCTGTTGATGTTTCATTGATAAAATATAAGTCATATCGGATACCTCCATTTAAGAAGTGATGCCATGTAAAAATATATTGACCGCTTCATTGAGCATTTCTTCCATACTATGAGATGGATGGGATGTATATGTGATAGAAAGCATTGAATTAATCAGCAGCCGTGATGCCAGTTCCGAATCCGTTACTCGAAATAAACCATCCTTAATTCCCTGTTCAATCACCGACTGTACAATATTCTGATAAGTATGACGTACTTTTTTAATCCGCTCCTGGTGATCCTCATCCAGAAAATAAGCTTTAGTTGCCAGCCACATAAATAAAATGTTATTTTCTTTTGAATAACTAAGATTAATCTTCATAATTTCCTTCAGGGTTTGATCCGGAGTAAGGTTTGCATTGATAATCTTTTGTACCGTTGTGACTGCGTTATTAACCTGAGCTTCAATTGCATATATGACAATGTCATCTTTTGATTGAAAAAAATCATAGAGACTAGATTTCCCCAGCCCTGCCAGATCAGCAATTTCTCTCATTGACGTTTTCTCGACTCCTTTGACCTGAAAGAGATTCAGAGCTACTTTCATGATGTCAAGGCGGCGTTCCGTTAGTTGTTCTGATGTTAATGTAAATCCTTTTGGCATAAATGACACCTCCAATAGCGACCAGCGTTCGCTTCTATGATTGATTATAAGCGACCAGCGTTCGGTTGTCAATAGAAGTATATGCTGCATACAGTTTTGTTGTACCGTAAGTAGATAATTTGCAGCTGAAAAGCTAGTTAAATAGATGAACTATGCTGATTGCATTGAAACGTGAACTGATATATAATTATCATGTTTACAGAATATATTGACACAAACAATTTGAGAGGGCAGAAGTGGAGTATGAATATGTTTGAAAATATTAAACAGGAAATCATGGCTGACCCAATGAATGAATCCTACACCAAAATGGGGATTTTGCCAATATTTAAAGCTTCCGCAGAAGCACGCATCGCCATTGTGGGACAGGCACCGGGACGTAAAGCAGAAGCAACGCAATTGTTTTGGAATGATTTAAGTGGTGATCGCTTAAGAGAGTGGCTGGGAGTATCAAGAGATGTATTTTATAATACGAACCGCATCGCTCAATTGCCTATGGATTTCTATTATCCGGGAAAAGCAAAAACCGGTGATGCACCACCTAGAAAAGGTTTTGCGGAAAAATGGCATTCACGTTTACTAGCGGAGATGCCAGATATAGAATGCATTATTTTAATTGGCAGCTATGCACAAAAATATTATCTAAATGTCAGGCGTGAGAAAAGTTTAACTGAGACAGTACGAAATTTTCAAAAATATCTACCTGAATATTTTCCATTGGTGCACCCTTCTCCTTTAAATTTAGGGTGGCTCAAACAGAATCCGTGGTATGAGGAGGAGGTTTTACCCGTTTTAAAGGAAATTGTCCATAAGAACTTATAAGAAACAAAAGGGTATGTTGTCAAACATAAGTTGAAACAACGTATAATCCCTTATCCCTTATCATTACAACTCTACATTCGTCTTTAATAGTCAGCTTTTCGCCATGGGCGAAGTGCTGGCTTTTTAAAATTACCTGAGCAAAACTGCAAAAAATATTATACCAGAAGAAGGCCCGCAGGGGTTGATTGGACAAGATAAAACTCAAGGATCGCCATTTGCCGTAAGAATTTGTTGCATATTTTTTGTAAATACAATATAATTGGTTTGTAGATATTTGTAGAATATTGTATGAAATTGTAGTAAAATATAATGTACAGGAGGTGTAATATTAAATAATTTAGGAAGATAAAAGTTATTCAGCTAAACACTAAAGAGAAATTTATTAAGAGATATTGAACACTCATTTTATTGAAAGGAATGATCATAATGATGAAAAAAATGAACTTCAGTTTGAAGGTAAAGCTTAGTATAATTATTCTATTATTTTCATTGTGTCCATTAATCTTGGTTTCTATAATATTTATTAATTTTACGGGTAAGAGTATAATGTCTGAACAGGAGAGCGCATCCAAAAAGCAGCTTGAGATGTTTAATAGTAATATTGATTCAATTATTGATGAATTATTGAATAATACAAGTGAGTTTGCAAACGAATCAATCATAAAACAGGCAGATGGATCTCTTACAAATTATTTACATAATGATGGAGTTACGCAAATGACGCCTGGTAAAAATGGAGGGGTCGAACAGAAAATTTTCCAGCGATTTAAAGAATTTGGCGAAACACATCCTAATTATCAATATGTATATATGGGGGTGGAATCGGGAGGATATGTTCAATACCCTGAAGGGAACATGGAAGGCCCTTTTGATCCGCGGCAGAGACCATGGTACCCTGTTGCACTTAACAGTCCAGATAAAGCAGTATTAGGAGATCCATATTACTTTGCAACGGATGACATTGTTATTTTAGGTGCTTCTCAAGCTTTGAAAGATGCCAGTGGGAAAGTAATCGGTGTTGTTGCAATGGATATGAGTTTAGATAAGATTACAGAGATGGTTGACAAAGCAGGGAAAGATTCAAAAGGATATTTTATCATTGTTGATGATAGCGGAACGATTATTGCAGATCCAAGTAACGGTGATAATAATTTTAAAAATGTAACAGAGGTATATGGAGATGAATTAAGTAATCTTATTTTATCAGGGGCAGATTTCAATGAAGCAAAAGTGGATAATAAAGCTTATTTAATTAAGACTGTAAAAAGTGAAAAAACAAATTGGCGGTATGTAGCGCTTTTGGATAAGGGTGATATTCTTAGTCCCATTACAAATTTAATCAGGCTGGAAATGATCATTATTACAATTGTGTCATTAATTGCTATTTTGTTTGGTATAATTACTAGCCTGAAAATCTCAAAGCCTATAAAGGAAGTATCCGAAGCTGCCAATAAAATAGCTGGTGGAGATTTCAATGTACAATTACAAACAAAAGCAAGTGGTGAAGTAGGTGAACTTATTGATTCATTCAAAAGGATAGGAGTAACTTTAGTTGAGTATAAAGATTATATTCAGGAGATAGCATACATTTTAAATCATATTGCACAGGGAAATTTATGTTTTGAATTGAAACAAGAATACATAGGAGAGTTTTCAAAAATAAAGGATTCTCTTTTCAACATTTCAGATAATCTTTCCCTGACGATCGAGAATGTTAAAACATCATCAGAACAAATTGCAATGGCTGCCAATCAGGTATCATCGGGCGCACAAGCACTTGCCCAAGGAACAACGGAACAGGCAAGCAACATTGAGGAGTTTTCCGCAACGATTGCTGATATCTCATTACAAATTAAGAATACTGCAAACAATGCTGAGCTGGCGAACAAAGAAGTTGTGTCTACTTCTGAAGAGGTTATGAGTAGTAATAGTCAAATGCAGGAAATGAAGCTGGCTATGAACAATATCAATGAAAAATCAGCAGAAATCAGTAAAATCATTAAGACGATTGAGGATATTGCATTCCAAACGAATATTCTGGCACTAAATGCTGCTGTTGAAGCTGCGAGAGCTGGTTCTGCTGGAAAAGGATTTGCTGTTGTTGCGGATGAAGTTCGAAATCTGGCTCAGAAGTCAGCAGATGCGGCAAAAAATACTACTATGCTCATAGAAGAAACAGTACAAGCGGTCGAACGGGGATCTAAAATTGTTGATATAACTGCACAGTCTATGACAAATGTTGTAGCAGGATCGGATCAGGTGCGAAAATTTGTTAATGATATTGCCCGTACTTCGAAAGAACAATCAGATGCAGTGTCTCAGATATCAATAGGGGTTGATCAAATATCTTCTGTTATTCAGAGTAATAGTGCAACTGCAGAAGAAAGTGCTGCAGCTAGCGAGGAACTTAGTGGCCAGGCTGACTTGTTGAAGCAGAACGTGAACCAATTTAAAATCCGAAAAGATGTTAATATTCAATTTCACAAGTCTATAAGAACACAGGATAATACGATAGAATGCCTATAGCGGTGGCGTGTATTGGAAAAGACCAGTCTTAATCTGGAACAAGTATATGAAATAGGTACTACTTGGAGTCCTTATCATTGTATCAACCTTGCAGCTTTATGTTGCAAGGTTGTTTTCTATGTTGTTAAAAGTTTTCATCATATAAACGGTAGTATCCCTGGGGAAAACCACATACAGGGCATATTAAAGGTGCACATTCCCCGGACATGATATTGCCGCACTGCATACAGATCCAAAGTGTTTCAACTGGTTTACAAAATACCTGATTTTGTACTACGTTCTCGTACAATCTGGAAAATTTTGTACCCAGTTGATAATTTATGTTGGCTATCCCTGCAAATAGTGCTGCAATATCCATAAAACCTTCTTCCCGTGCAATTCGTGCAAAATTCTGATATTGATTATTTGCCAGATACAATTGATTATCTCTGGATTGCAGAAGTGCTTCCTCAGTATTTGGAAGCATACCTTGATTTAACTGCCTTAACCAGATCCTTGCATGTTCTTTATTATATTGGGAGGTCACGTTATAAACATTTCCTATTTCCATGTAGCCTTCCAGTCTCGCTATATCAGCAAAAATTCTGTCTCTTGTACTGGCAATTGCTTCCGCATTATAGGCGATACCTAAATTCGTATACGTTCTGCTTTCCAAAAAATCCATTTGTACTCCTTTGCCATGTATAAGCTATATAGAAAAGATATTTATATAATTTTTATATTATTACTGTTTATGGCGTGGAACTTATTATAAGTCGGAATAATCAGGAAATCTATCCTTTGTATGACAGAGAACGTCTACATAAAGCTAAAAGGAGATTATTTATGGAAAGCAAATGCGATACGCATGAGAAATTTAAACAGCTGCAGAAATTTATTGACAGTATGGAAGACAGAAGGGGAGCGTTAATTGCTGTACTGCATAAGGCTCAGCAGCTCTATGGATATTTGTCAAATGATGTGATTTTTTTTATTGCTGAAAAGCTGGAGATACCCAGTGCAAAAGTTTTTGGTGTCATTAGCTTTTACTCTTACTTTACCACAGAACCAAGAGGGAAGTATGTGATCAATGTATGCCTGGGAACTGCATGCTTTGTAAGAGGTGCCGATGCCATTATGAGAGAATTTGAAAAAATACTGAATATCAAGGCTGGTGAAACAACCGAAGATAAGAAATTTACGTTATCAGGATTAAGATGCATTGGTGCCTGCGGACTAGCTCCGGTGGTGATGGTAAACGATAAGGTTTATGGAAGGGTAGAACTGAATCAGGTTAAAACAATTCTGAAAGAATATCAGGAGGATGAGTGATGGCTAAGTTAAAAACTGTGGAAGAACTTAAAAAGATCAGACAGGCAGCTCTTGATCAATTAGACTTAAGGTCCACTGCTGAATCCGAAGATAAAGTTTTAGTCCGGGTGGGGATGGCGACCTGCGGGATCGCGAGCGGTGCAAGAACAACCATGAAAGCAATTATGGATGAAATTGCAAAGCAGGGACTTACCAATGTCAGCGTAACCCAGACCGGCTGTATGGGGTATTGTGCCCAGGAACCGGTGGTAGAAGTTGCATCAAAAGACATGCCGTCTGTCATATATGGAAAAGTGGACGAGAAAAGAGGACGGGAAATTGTAAATGAGCATATAAAGAACGGCCGCCTTCTCCAAAATGCAATTATTAATAAATCATTTGAAAACCTGGAATAAAGGAGGAGGGCATATGAGTAACTTCAGAATGCATTTACTGGTCTGTGGTGGTACCGGATGTACATCGTCTGACAGCCTGGAGCTTGTAAAGATGCTAAAGGAATCGATTAAAAAACATGAAATAACCAATGAGGTGGAAGTGGTCGTTACCGGCTGCTTTGGCTTTTGTGAGAAAGGTCCGATCTTAAAAGTTTATCCGGATAATGTATTTTATATCACGGTAAAGCCTGAGGATGCGGAAGAAATCATTACGGAGCATGTGATAAAAGGCCGTAAGGTGGACGCCTTTTGTATGTGGAACCAAATACAAACGAAAGATTAGAAGGCCAAAAATCTATACCTTTCTATAAAAAACAAGTCCGCAGAGCACTTAGGAATTGTGGTTTTATTAACCCGGAAGATATTAATGAATACATTGCAGCAGATGGGTATCAGGCACTGGCAAAATGCTTAACGGAAATGAGCCCGGATGAAGTGATCGATACAGTTGTTCAGTCAGGACTCAGAGGAAGAGGCGGCGGAGGTTACCCGACCGGTCTTAAATGGAAATATACAAGACAGAGTCAGTCGGATGAAAAATATATTATATGTAATGCAGATGAAGGAGATCCAGGTGCATTTATGGACCGGTCCATATTAGAAGGCGATCCCCATTCTGTTCTTGAAGCGATGGCAATAGCAGGCTATGCCATAGGAGCTCAGTATGGATATATTTATATCAGAGCGGAATATCCCCTCGCGATCAGCAGGCTTGAAATTGCCATAAAACAGGCAAGGAAACTGGGGCTTTTGGGAGAGAATATCTTTTCCACTGGTTTCAATTTTAATATCGGATTGCGGTATGGCGCCGGTGCATTTGTATGCGGGGAAGAGACTGCCCTGATCCATTCCGTGGAAGGAAAACGCGGGGAGCCCAGTTCAAAACCTCCGTTTCCTGCACAAAGAGGTGTCTGGGATAAACCCTCCTGTGTGAATAATGTTGAGACATTTGCTAATATACCGCCGATCTTTTTAAAAGGTCCTGACTGGTTTAAAAAGATCGGTACGGAGAAGTCGCCAGGTACAAAAGTATTTGCTCTGGCCGGAAAGGTAAATAATGTGGGGCTGGTAGAAGTGCCAATGGGCATTACCTTAAGAGAGGTCATCTTTGAAATTGGTGGAGGAATAAAAAATAATAAGAAGTTCAAAGCAGTACAGACCGGGGGTCCTTCGGGAGGGTGTATTACAAAAGATAATTTAGATATACCCATTGATTACGAGTCACTTAGCAGTATTGGCTCCATGATGGGGTCCGGCGGTATGATTGTTATGGATGAGGATAACTGCATGGTGGATATTGCAAAGTTCTACCTGGAATTTACCAAGGATGAATCCTGTGGGAAATGTACTCCCTGCCGTATTGGAAATACAAGAATGCTGGAGATTCTTGAAAAGATAACAAAAGGGAATGGTACGGAACAGGATTTAAAGGATCTTGCCCAGTTAGGCGACGTGATTAAAGATACGTCCCTTTGCGGACTGGGACAAACCTCTCCGAATCCTGTACTCAGCACACTACACTATTTCGAAGATGAATATCTGGCCCATGTAAAGGATAAACGATGTCCGGCCGGAGTTTGTCAGTCACTTTTCTCCTTTCATATTTTACCGGAAAAGTGTGTGGGCTGTACTGCGTGTGCAAGAATATGTCCGGCGCACTGCATCGAAGGAGAGCTTAAAAAGGTTCATGTTATTGATCAGGAAAGGTGTATCAAGTGCAGTGCATGTTATAATACATGTAAATTTAATGCGATTGAGAAAGGTTAAGGAAGGAGCGGACTTATGGGTCTGGTTAATGTTACAATCAATAATCAAAAGATTGCAGTGGAGGAAGGAACAACCATACTGGAGGCTGCAAAAAAACTGGATATTCGCATCCCCACACTCTGCTACCTTAATCTGGAACATGTAAAGACGGTGAATGGTTCTGCTTCCTGCCGAGTCTGTGTGGTAGAAATTGAGGGGAGGAGAAATCTTGCGCCTTCCTGCGCTACTCCGGTAGCGGAGGGGATGGTGGTAAGAACAAACACCTTAAGATGTATTAAGGCAAGAAGACTGGTTGTGGAGCTATTCCTATCCAATCATCCGACGGACTGTCTGATCTGTGAAAAGAATTTAAACTGTGAATTACAGTCACTGGCAGCAGAACTGGATATACGCCGGATTAAGTTTCATGGGGTAAGAGCAACTCATGAAAAGGATATTTCAAGTAAGGCAATCATTCGAAATATGGACAAATGCATTTTATGCAGAAGATGTGAGACCATGTGCAATGAGGTACAGACGGTGAATGTGTATTCTGCAGTTAACCGTGGATTTGATACATTTATCGCACCAGCACTTAATTTACCCATGAATGAATCAATCTGTGTTATTTGCGGACAGTGTGTTTCCGTATGTCCGACAGCTGCATTAACTGTAGTAAATGATATCCCCAATGTCTGGGAAGCTTTGAATGCGAAAGACAAATTCGTCATCGTTCAGACAGCACCTGCCGTGCGGGTAGCTCTTGGTGAGAAATTCGGTGCAGAACCAGGGACGGTGGTCACGGGTAAGATGGTAGCTGCTCTTAGAATGATGGGGTTTGATAAAGTTTTCGATACAGACTTTGCAGCAGATCTTACCATTATGGAAGAAGCAGCAGAATTCATTCACAGGCTTCAGAATGGGGGAAGGCTTCCCATACTCACAAGCTGTTGTCCGGGCTGGGTTAAATTTTTTGAACATCAGTTCAATGATATGCTTGATATTCCCTCAACATGTAAATCTCCCCATGAGATGTTTGGGGTGATCGCGAAAACATACTATGCAGAAAAGATGGGGATCGATCCCCAAAATATTTTTGTGGTTTCCATTATGCCCTGCCTGGCTAAAAAATATGAAGCAGCCAGACCGGAGCTTATGCATGATGATATGCAGGATGTGGATGCGGTATTAACTACAAGAGAATTGGGGGATATGTTAAAAGAGGCCAATATTGACCTGATGAATCTAAAAGATGAAGAATTTGATGAACCACTGGGAGAATCTACCGGTGCATCTGTCATATTTGGAACCACCGGCGGAGTCATAGAAGCAGCTTTGCGGACCGCATACGAATGGCTTACTAATGAAACTCTTAAAGAGGTGGAGTTTCATGAACTCAGGGGATTTGATGGAATCAAGGAAGCTGTGGTAAAGATTAATGACCAGGATATCAATATTGCTGTAGCTCATGGTCTTGGAAATGCAAGAAAGGTTCTGGAAGATATAAGATCCGGCAAATCCCATTATCATGCCATTGAGATCATGGCCTGCCCTGGCGGCTGTATCGGAGGCGGCGGTCAGCCCTATCATTTTGGGAATTTTGATGTTCTGAAAAAACGAATGGAAGGTATATATAAAGAAGATAAAAACAAAAAATTCAGGAAATCACATGAAAATCCGGCAATTAAAAAACTTTATGAGGAATATCTGGGTGAGCCCAATGGAGAAAAGGCACATGAACTTCTTCATACCTATTATGTGAAACGAGATAATATGTAAAACAGTGCTATTATATGAACGCGTATTAATATAATAGGATAAGAAAATAAATAAGGTAATTCATGAATTCTGTAGATATAGAAAAAATATACAGCAATGATTATGCAGATTTCTTTGTTAGCTTTTGCTCTGATGTATCTGTACTTGAACAGTATGAAGCAGGCTCCGTTAATGTAATAAATTATTTTTATGCGGTTGTGCATCTTCCGGTCAGTATTATGACGGAAGATGTGATATCGAGAATGGGATATGCTTCTATCCCTTCGTTGTTTGGTTTAGTCAGCCAGACGAGTCTGGAAGCATCCGGGATACCGGCTATCCGCAATAACCCCAATCTAAATTTGAGGGGAAGGGGAGTATTGATTGGCATTGTGGATACCGGTATTGATTATACAAATCCTGTTTTCCAGTATAATGATAAAACAACAAGGATAGCCAGTATCTGGGACCAGACGATTATACCGGAAAACGGATCAGATACGGTACCTTATGGTACAGAGTATTCCAGAGAACAGATTAATGCAGCTTTGCAGGCAGATGATCCATACAGTATTGTACCATCAAGGGATGAGATTGGTCACGGCACTATGGTTGCCGGAATCGCAGCGGGCGGCGAAGATTTTGAAAATGGATTTTCCGGCGTTGCTCCTGATTCTGAATTAGTGATCGTAAAACTGAAACCAGCCAAACCCTATTTAAAAGAATTTTTCCGGATACCTGAAGATGCAGTGGCTTATCAGGAAACGGATCTTATTTATGGAATTCAGTATTTAATGGATTATGCTGCTTTAAATGATCAGCCAATTATTATGTGTATTGCTGTGGATACCGCACAGTATGCACATGATGGAAGAGGTACCACAAGCAATTGGTTATCATACCATTCAACCAGGCCAAGATTAGGAATATTAATTGCAGTCGGCAATGAAGGAATTGAAAGGGGACATTTCGGGGGATTTATTACAGAGGAAAATGGATATGAAACAGTCGAATTAAATGTTGGTCCCAATGAAAGCGGGTTTTCACTGGAATTATGGGGATCAGTACCGAATACTTTTTCTATTGATATTACATCTCCTTCCGGTGAATATATACCAGTCATTAATCTCCGGTTTGATGAGACCAGAGAGTTTTCCTTTATATTTGAGCCCACAATTATCTATGTAGATTCTCAGCTTGTAGAATCACAGAGCGGGGACCAGCTGATTCTGCTGCGATTTACAAGGCCATCCCAGGGCAGGTGGAAATTCAATGTATACAGCAAAGGGGTTTTCCCAATTAATTTCAATATGTGGCTCCCAATGGGGAATTTTATAGGACCGGATACGTTTTTTATTAAATCTGATCCGAATATCACACTTCTTTCCTTATCTTGTGCCATTAACCCTATTTCCGTAACGGCTTATAATGTGGAGGATAACAGTCTTTATATAAACGCCGGCAGAGGGTACACACGCATTAATATAGTTAAGCCGGAGATTGCAGCTCCGGGAGTAGATATATTAAGTCCGTCTCTGAACCATGGATTTGTCCGGGTGACGGGTACAAGTGCTGCAGTGGCTCATGCGGCAGGAGCGGCGGCCCTCTTGTTTGAATGGGGAATCGTGAAAGGTAATTATCCGGAAATGAGCACGGAGGATCTAAAGGTCTTTATGATTCGTGGGGCGAAAAGAAAAGCGGAACTGGTATATCCCAATTACGAATGGGGATATGGAATACTTGATGTATATAATATTTTTCAGGCACTTATTTTCTGATGTTGACTGGAGGTGAAGCGGATGATGCCAGAGGACAGGTTTAAGATAACCAGCAATGATTATATGGATTTAATTATACAATATAACGGAAATCTTAATATTCTGAAGCAATATGAAGAATATTCAGTACATATTATTAATCCTGGTTATGCGGGTATTTATTTACCAATATCCCAGGTCACGTCCCGGCTGGTCAGAGATTTTGGATATTCAGGGATTCCCAGATGCTTTTCTTTACTGAGTTATGAAAGCCTGACTGCATCAGGAGTTACATTATTACGTAATATACCTGCACTTAATTTAAGGGGAAAGGGAGTTCTGGTAGGGTTCGTTGATACGGGCATTGATTATACGAATCCGGTTTTCCTTAAAGAAGACGGAACGACAAAAATAGCAGCAATCTGGGACCAGACCATAGATAGCGGTCCATATCCCGAATTAAGATATACTGCATACTACGGGACGGAATATACGGCTGAACAGATTAACGAGGCATTAAACAGCCAGGACCCGCTGGCGGTTGTTCCCAGTATGGATGTAAATGGTCATGGCACCATGCTGGCAGGAATTGCAGCTGGTTCGGAAAACAGGAGTAATCAATTCATGGGCGTTGTTCCTGACGCAGAGTTATTAATCGTTAAGCTAAAGCAGGCTAAAAAAAATCTTACTGATTACTATTTCATCCCTCCTGATGTGGCTTGTTACCAGGAAACTGATATAAACTGGGGGGTTCAGTATCTGATTAATACAGCAGATAAGTTAAAACGGCCGCTGATTGTCTGTTTAGCTGTGGGAACTTCTCAGGGTCCACATAGTAATAGTGGACTGCTGGGCTCATTGCTAAGGATAGTAGGTGACTGCCCTGGGGTGGGAATTACTGTTGCCGCAGGAAATGAAGCGCAGGCCAGAAGACATTTTTACAGCATTCTCAGACCTGCCGAAAAGTTAACGGTAGAATTGAATGTCGCACCGGATGAATATGGTTTTACTATGGAGCTTTGGGGCAGTCCACCCATGAGCTATGTAATGGACATTTTATCTCCTTCCGGTGAATACGTTCCGGCAATTTCCCGTGGGTTATTTGAGACTAAGCAGGTACATTTTATATTTGACCAGACAATCCTTTATATTGATTATGTCATGATTGAGCGGGACAGTGGTAAGCAGGTCATTATGCTGCGTTTTAAAAGTCCGGCACCGGGCATCTGGAGGTTTAAAGTATCCGGTGGCGGTGATCTGCCTGGAGATTTCCACATATGGCTGCCTTCCGGTAATTTTATATCAAATAATACATTTTTTCTTAATTCAAACCCCTACACTACCATAACATCCCCTGGTAACGATCTGATACCGATCACAGTCGTAGCTTATGACGCAGCAACGGGAGCGTTATATCCGGAGTCGGGAAAAGGATTTTCAACATCAAATATTATAAACCCGGATCTGGCTGCCCCAGGTGTTAACGTAGTAGGTCCCACTTTAAATAATGAATTTACTGCCATAACAGGTACGGGTGCTGCGGCTGCTCACATGGCAGGTATAGCAGCCATGATATTTGAATGGGGAATTGTAAATAATAATTATCCAAGTCTGGATACGGTAGGAATCAAAAAATTTCTTCTTCGGGGAGCGGAAAGAAACCGTAATCTTCAATATCCCAATCAGAATTGGGGATATGGAATTGTAGATGTTTATAATTCTTATAATATTTTCAGAACTATTTTATAGATAATGGGCATTTTGAATGAATACGATGAGTTTGGTAAAGTGTTTTTTGCTATTATAATTAAGCATTGACTTAATTAAAATCAACGACTATAATTAAGCTAATACTTAATTATAGGAGGGCAGTATGATAAAACAAAATGTAATGAAAGCAATTGCCGATGATAACAGAATGAAAATCATCGAAATGTTATTAAGGCAAAAGTTATGTGTAAGAGCTTTATCAAAGAGATTAGGTATTAGTGAACCTGCAACCTCACAACACATCAAAGTATTAAAAGAAGCAGACCTTTTAATTGGCAAAAAAATAAAGCACCATATTCATTATGAAGTCAACAGAGAATTATTACATGAATTAGCACAATTCATTGAAAATCTAGCTTTGACTGACCGGACAATAAATACAGAAAATAGTGACTCTACATGTCAAAATAAAGGCAGCTGCAAATGTGGCTGTCAATCAACGAATGAAACAGAGGTAGAATGAGATGAATAAATCAAAACATATTCTATGGGATTTATTTTACACATTTTTCAAAATAGGGGCATTTACTTTTGGCGGTGGTTACGCAATGATTTCTCTCCTTGACAGAGAATGTGTAGAAAACAAAAACTGGATTACCTCAGATGAATTAATGAATATCACTGTTATAGCGGAATCAACTCCTGGTCCCATAGCCATTAACTGTGCCACCTATACAGGCTACAAATTAAAAGGGCTATTTGGTTCTATTATTGCAACCTTTGGTATGATCTTACCTTCATCGATCATTATTTTTCTGATTTCAATGTTCTTTGAAAATATACTATCTAATTCTATTATCAGGAACGCATTTAAAGGAATTAGCGTGGCTATTTGTATTCTAATTACACAAGCAGCTATTAAAATGATTACAAAATCAATGAAAAATTCCAGGAAAAAATTATTACCCATAGTTTTTATCGTTCCTTCCTTCCTGATAGTATTTAGCTGCAATTTATTTGCAATTCATTTTTCTACGATCTATTTGATCTTCTTCTGCGGTTTCATAGGATATTTTGTATATGGTAAAAAAGTAAATAAGTCTAATGGAGGTATAAAATAATGCGGTATATCGAATTGTTTATATCCTTCTTAAAATTAGGTTCTTTAGCTTTTGGCGGAGCGTATGGTGCAATACCGCTATTTAGAGAAGAAGTATTATCTCACGGTTGGCTGACAGACAGTATGTTTACCAACATCGTTGCCATCAGTGAATCTACTCCGGGACCAATCATGTTAAATATTGCAACCTACATTGGAGCAGAAAGAGGTGGGATTTTAGGTGTAATACTTGCTACATTGGGAGTGATTTTGCCCTCCTACATCATCATTTTACTTGTAACTATAAATTTTAAATCTATTTTAAATAAGTCCTCTGTTCAAAGTATTCTTAAAGGTATGAAACAGTGTATCATGGGTTTAATGCTCGCAACCGGATTGTTTATCGGTTTTCAGACTTTTTTCGGTAATATAAAATACATACAAGTAGATGTTGCAGCAATAGCAATACTTGCCATTGTTTCGATTTGCTTGCTAGTTGCAAAAAAGAAATTTAAGAAAGAATTATCTCCAATTATAATTATTCTTATTTGCGCTGCATTAGGCGGATTATTATATTAAATATATTAAAACACTGATACCTCCAGACTGATAATTCTATCTTATATCAATTTGGAGGTATATTTTTCTGTTAAATCTTTACATAAGTTCTATACAAGTCCCAGCAATCGGACAGTGTTTGCCACAATCATACATACAACAATACCGGTTACTGTTGGAATTGTAAAGGAGACCAGTGTCCATTTTAAACTCTGTGTTTCTTTTTTTACTGTAAGGCATGTTGTACCGCATGGCCAGTGCAGTAACGTGAACAGCATCGTACATACGGCTGTCAGCCAGGTCCATCCGTTATTTACAAAAAGCTGATGTAATTCTGTCAGACTATCCATATCAGTCAATGTTCCCGTTGCCATATAGCTCATAATCAAAATAGGAACCACGATTTCATTGGCCGGAAAGCCTAAAATAAACGCCATTAATATGTACCCATCCAGACCAATGAATCTGGCGAACGGATCAAGAAAACCAGCACAATGAGCAAGCAGGCTTAAATCTCCCACATGTATATTGGCCAGTATCCAGATGACCAGCCCTGCAGGAGCTGCAACGGCTATGGCTCTGCCTAACACGTAAAGTGTCCGGTCAAAAACAGAACGTACAATGACTTTTCCAATCTGCGGCCGGCGGTACGGTGGGAGTTCCAGCTGAAACGAGGAGGGCATTCCCTTAAGAATTGTCTTTGAAAGCAGCTTTGAAATCAGAAGCGTCATTGCAATACCCAATATAATGGTTCCGGTCAGCATCAGGGTAGAAATGACGGATTGAAATGTTCCGTTTGCAGCTCCGGCAAAAAACATGGTAATAATCGCGATCAGAGTTGGAAAACGTCCATTGCAGGGGACGAAGTTATTTGTCAGAATGGCGATTAAGCGTTCCCGGGGTGAATCAATGATTCGGCACCCGATTACACCACAGGCGTTACACCCGAAGCCCATACACATAGTTAATGCCTGTTTTCCATGGGCACAGGCCTTGCGGAAAAAGTTGTCAAGGTTAAATGCGACACGCGGCAGATATCCCAAATCCTCCAGAAGTGTAAATAACGGAAAGAAGATTGCCATTGGAGGAAGCATTACGGAGATCACCCAAGCCAATGTACGGAAAATACCATCTACGAAGATTCCGCGTAACCATTCCGGCGCAGATAACCATAAAAAGAACCGGGACAGGGGTTTTTCCAGCATAAATAGTCCGGAGGCAAGAAGGCTGGAAGGAACATTGGCGCCAGTAATGGTAAACCAGAAAATACCGAACAGCATCGCAATCATTATCGGTATACCAGTTATTTTTGACGTGAGTATCTTATCAATTTTACGGTCCCGTGCCGCATATTCCTCTTTTTCAAAGGTCACGGCTTCTCTGCAGATATTCTCGCAGCATTGAACAATTTTTGTGACAATCTGATCCCGGAACTGATCGGTATAT
The DNA here is from genome assembly GCF_900205965.1 of Lacrimispora amygdalina. Classification (GTDB taxonomy): domain Bacteria; phylum Bacillota; class Clostridia; order Lachnospirales; family Lachnospiraceae; genus Lacrimispora; species Lacrimispora amygdalina_A. The sequence goes on along the minus strand of NZ_OAOF01000004.1, from coordinate 59,571 downwards.
ATCCCGGCATCCTCCATAGTAAGTTTTGCCTCTTTGACTGCTTGTGCTATATCCTCATTTTGCAGAAGATCAAAGCCAAGATGTGTCTTTAAGGAGGAAAGAAGGCTCTCATCCCCGTCAAGGAGCTTCAAAGCCACCCATCGGCTGCTGATACTATCACCTAAAAGATCAGCAAGAACTGGTTCCAGCATACCCACAGCGGCTTCTGTTTCTTCACCGTAATCTATCCGCAGCGGATTAAACGCTGCTTCACTTTCTGATAATTCTTTCACTGCATCCATCAAGTAATCTAATCCCTTTTTTGATCGCGCACTTGTCCCGATTACCGGAATTCCCAGTCTTGAGGTGAGAACCTTTAAGTCAATGTTTATTTTTTTCTTTCTCGCTTCGTCCATTAAATTAACACACAATATAACACGGTCGGTAACTTCCAGCGTCTGCAGAACAAGGTTTAAATTTCGCTCCAGGCAGGTAGCATCAGCCACGACTACCACACTGTCGGCTCCGCCAAAGCAGATGAAATCCCTGGCAATTTCCTCTTCGGTGGAATTTGCCATCAGGGAATAGGTACCTGGAATGTCTACCATGATGAAATTCGTATCTTTATATCGGTATTTTCCCTGTGCGTTAACAACGGTTTTTCCGGGCCAATTGCCTGTGTGCTGATTCAGCCCTGTCAAAGCATTGAAAACTGTGCTTTTTCCCACGTTTGGATTTCCTGCTAATGCGATTATCTTATCTTTCGGTGTCACTTTCTCAATATGTAAGCCGCAGTGATTTAAAACTCCCGTCCCGGTTGATGCATTGGTAAGTCCCATATGAGCAATCCTCCTAAGATTATGAAATAATTGTCATCTCTTTTTTAACTATACTATTTTAAATCGATACAAAAATTTTTTCAGATACATCAGAACGCAGCGCAATAACTGCACCGCGGATAAGGTAGGCTGCCGGATTGCCGGAGGGGCTCTTATACAGAGGTTCTATTTCAGTTCCGTCAACGATACCTAAGTCCAGCATGCGTCTTCTTATTGTACCGTCAAAAGTCAAAGCGGAAACATGTGCTTTTCTTCCGATTGGTAATTGGTTTAATGACATTTGAGTAGTATCCATAGTAAAATTCTCCTTAACCATATATTTGGTATTACCTTCTCCGTCAGACTGGAGTCCTTGTTATGTGCCTAAAATAATAAAAAGGCAAGCCGTTAATAAATAATGGAGTAATTAGTTGTCTGTTAGGGGCGGGAAACACCATTTCTTATGACTAATTTATGAAGATAAAGCATAAGGTGTTACAGTTATACTAAAAAAATGTTGTGATGGGGGAACATGCTTATGAATAAGCCAATGGAAAACGAATTTCATACCGTTCGCGGATATCAGCTGATAAAACAAAATGAGAGCAGATTAACCCCTGCTTTGGAGGACTACCTTGAGATGACGTATCGATTGTGTTTAGAAGAGGATTATACGCGCATTAATAAGCTTTCTGAGAAATTAAATGTCAGACCACCTTCTGCATCTAAAATGGTTTCCAAACTTGTTGAATTGGACTTCTTAAAATATAATAATCTTGATAACATCCTTTTAACTACAGAAGGAAGAATAACAGGTGCTTATTTATTGGAGCGCCACAATATTATAGAAAGCTTTTTTACATTGGTAGGGAGTGCAAATGCCTTGGAGGAAACGGAATTGGTTGAACATACGCTGGCCTCTGATACCGTGCTCAGGATTAAGAGTCTGCTGGAGTTCTTTACACAGAATCCATCTGTTAATCAGAAGTTTAAGACATTTATGGACTTGTCTGCCTATCATGAAATCTAAATGTATCTAAAGGTATAATTTAAGGAACCTTTATGGTAAAGGAGAAAAATGGAAATTCCCGTTTATGTTGTCACAGGGAGTCTGGATGCAGGTAAAACGACCTTTTTAAACAATATTTTTGAAAATAGAAAAGTAAAAGCTTTGGTAATACAGTTCGAGGATGGCGAAGAAGATCTCTTTTCCGGCTACACCGGACACAGGAAGCTGATGATTCCAAGGAATCTGTTGGACCAGCAGCAGGAGCAGTTACCCGGTCAGATTTACGAGGCGGTACAAAACGGGGAGTGGGACGAGATTTGGGTTGAATGGAATGGTACAGCCCCTTTTTCCTGTCTTTTGTCACTGTTTTGGGACCCGGTATTCCCCACAGTCTGCCGGTTAAAAAAGATCATTCATATTGCCGACGCTGTGAAGCTGGAATTCCTCCTCAGCGGAATGGGAATATATTTAATTGATCAGATTTCAGAAAGTGATATCGCGATTGTGCGTAATTGCCATACAAAAAGCCACTATCAACATATCAGCCGCTTATTGGAAGGAGTAAATCCCGGATTAAAAATTTTAGAAATGTCCTCTGACAGTAAACTTATCAAGCAGGTTTTAAGGCAGCCAGATGAACCGGTCTGCTCATTTCTCATGGAATTTATGTTTTTTATCTGCCTGTTTCTTCTGGCGGGAATCATATCCGGATGGGAGGGATTTCCATTAAGCAGAATGGTGAATCTGTTTTTTGGTATGACTCTGCAGGCAGTTCCCTTTTTGCTTATTGGAATTATGCTCTCATCTGTGATTCAGATATTGATTCCGGATGGAATGCTGGAGCGGTGGTTTCCAAAGTCTCTTGTATGGGGAATGGCGGCAGCATTAGCCGGAGGATTTTTACTGCCAGTCTGTGACTGTGCCTCAATTCCTGTTTTTAGGAGTCTGATTAAAAAAGGAATCCCGCTGCCAGTGGCGGTCACCTTCATGATGGCGGCGCCTGTCATGAATCCGGTTGTCCTGCTATCGACCTTCTATGCGTTTGGCGGTAACATGGCGGTAGTGGCTGGCCGGGCAGGGATCGGAGCATTCGCTGCAGTGTTGATTGGATTGCTTGCTGCTGCCTTTCAAAGAAAGACTCCTTTACTTTTGGGGAGTGGAAGAAGCCGGCTAATCTGTGCGTGCGGATGTTATGAGGATAGTCAAAAAACTAAATCACTGGCAGGAAAACTTGTTCTTTGTCTGCGTCATGGGCAGGCTGAGTTTTTTCGTGTGGGCAAATACCTCCTGATTGGAATACTGGCAGCTTCCGTCTTCCAGGCGTTAGGGAATGGTCCTCTGGATTTTGCACAGTACAGAGGCGGACTGGCAGCTTCCATTCTGCTTATGATGGCAGCGGCCTTTATCCTGTCATTGTGTTCTTCATCTGATGCGGTCATTGCCCGCAGCATTTCCAGCCAGATGCCAGCCGGAGCTGTTATGGGTTTTCTGGTATTTGGGCCAATGATGGACATTAAGAATATGCTTATGCTTTCATCCGGATTTACGAAGGGATTTATAGTGAAGCTGATGCTGGTAACTGTCACGGTATGCTTCTTCCTGGTCTTTTTGCTGTATGGGATAAGAGGTATGAGCTTATGAAGAAAACAGTCAGAGTGTTAAATCCCCAGGTGTTAACTGAAATCCTCTGTCAGATGTCTTTTGGAGGAATGATCGTTTATCTCGCTGCCAGCGGTGCTTATCTTCGGTATGTTACTCCCAGAATGAGGCCGTATCTGTATTTTACCGCCTGCATTATGGGATTATGGTCATTAGCAGGAACCGGCAGGTTGTTCAGACCCAGATATAAAATACGCATGAGCCATTGCTTCCTGCTGATTATCCCGGTCCTCATTATGCTTCTTCCCCATACACCTATTGAAATCTCTTCCTATAATACCATTGGTGAAAGCTCAAAGCTGCAGATGTCATCTGCCAAAGAAGAAAATGAGAACGTAATGCCGGGGCTTTATAAGGTGGAAAAGAAAATTATGGTATCGGATGATTTATTTGGAATGTGGTATTCGGAACTGTACATGCATATGGAAGAATACGAAGGATATACCATTTCAATAACCGGATATGTGCTGAAAGATCCTAAGGTCTATGGAGAAAATGAGTTTGCAGTGGCTCGACTGGCGATGACTTGTTGTGTGGCTGATCTGGCGCCTGCAGGAATTCACTGTAATTACAGGGGAGTATCAGATTTAAAAGAAGATACCTGGATAACCGTAGAGGGAATCCTGACTTTAAACTACGATGATTATGATGGACATAAGTATGCGGATCCTATTATAATGGTGACAAAAATAACACCAGCAGAAAAAGTGGAGGGATATGTCTATCCATATTAAAGAAGTTCTTATTTAAAACCGCAACCCTTATAAAAAAGGACTGCGGTTTTACACTGCACTTAATCCCGGTTTTAACAGGGATTCTTATTATCTTCGTCCAAAAAATATTTCATACTGCTTTTTTTTAATTCTTTTGTGCTATATAGAACTTCATAGTTATTAATATGTGTCATTTGGGAAACCTTTTTAATAATTTCGTCACATAAATCAAAACTATCAGAATGTATCATGGTATAAATATTATATCTCCAATTATTTAAAACCTCCCGTTCATAGCAATGGCTTACCTGAGGAAATGAAACCATAATGTCTGTAACCTCTTTTATTCTTTCAGCGGGAACGAACCAGACCACCATGGCATTAGCTAAAAATCCTACAGACCTATGATTTAATACCGCACCTATTCTGCGTAAGGTTTTATTATTTTTCAATTCTTTGATATAATCAAGGAGTTCTTTCTCTGATATTCCAATTTCATCTGCAATAGCTTTATATGGTTCAGGTACTAAGGGCAGTTTACCCTGTAATTTTTGAATAACCTGTTTTTTCTGAGAAATTTCCATAAACTATTCTCCTTTAATCTTTAAATTAACATTAATTTTAAAAGTCTGCAGAGAGTTCAAAATCATGATTTCATTAATTCCGGTTTTGTTTTTTATCTCATTGATATGTGCATCAAGACTGTATTGAGAAGGTACAATCAGAGTAAACCACATATTGTATTTATGATCTCTAAGATAATTATGTGTAACACAGGGATAACTGTTTATAATCTGAGAGACTTCTCCGATCTTATTCTCAGATACTTCCATAGCACATAATGTACCTGTATAACCTAATTTTTTTGAATCAAAAATACCACCTAACCTGCGGATAGTTCCTTGTTCTGTTAACTCTTTTATGATTTTCAGAACTTCAATTTCTGACATTCCCAATTGATTAGCAATAGATAAAAAGGGTCTTGGTTCAATAGGGAAACCATTCTGAATCATATTCAGCAAATTATTATAATTATTCACCATATTCTAATATACCTCCGTCATATGTCTAAACCAACCCTGTATCTTCAGGTACTCCGATTTCTTCATTGGTGAGATAACATGCCGGGTCTGATGCCCAGAAATCACTGGTAACGGCTTCTGCCCTGACCCGGAGATTACCATTACAAACGTTCAGCCAACAGCATTTGCTGCATCTTCCTTTTAATAAGGTTTTTCTGTCCCTTAGACCAATTGCTACTGGATTTGTTGGATTTGTCCATATTTCGCTGAATTTAGTTTCCTTTACATTACCAAAGGTATGATGCCACGTAAACTGGTCAGCATGTACATTACCTTTGAAATCAATGTTCCCAATTGCAATACCGGATCTGTTTCCGCCATTCATTTGTATTAATTCCCATATTCTGTCTGCCAGTTGAGGGTATTTCTTTTTAGCCTGCAGATATAAATAAACGTTGTCAGCATGATTATCAACTGTTAAAATTTCCACTTTATTTCCGAATTCCAGTGCCTTTTGCATAATCAAATCTAAAGCAGCCCTTTTTTCTTCTTTCTCAATATCCAATGATATCACCTTGCTTCCCCTTCCAGAATAGGCAAGGTGATAAAAACATACTCTGGGAATTTTTTCTTCTTTTATCAGGGCAAAGATATCATTTAACTGATCATAATTATCCCGGTTAATTGTAAAACGAAGACCAGCCTTTTGTCCAATTTCCAGGCAGTTCCTTATTCCTTCCAATGATTTATTAAAACTACCGGGGATTCCTCTAAAATCATCATGTCTGGTACCAATACCGTCTAAACTGATACCTGTATAACTTACGCAAGCCTTTTTTAAATCTTTCGCGATATCTTTATCTATTAATGTACCGTTTGTTGAGATAGTAATACGTATATTATATTTATTTGCATAATAAATTAATTCGAAGATGTCTTCCCTCATCAGCGGTTCGCCTCCGGATAAAAGCAGTACCGGGATATGTAGTCTTGCCAGGTCATCGATTAAATGTTTAGCCTCTTTGGTATTTAACTCTTCCTCGGATTTCCTGCTGTTTGAATCAGCATAGCAGTGTTTGCATTTTAAATTACATTGATTGGTACAATTCCATACCACTACAGGTCCATAGCCTGTACTGGTACCGGATTTTTGTTTTGATGCTTCTGGTACATAACGTAATTTGTCACCAAAATTATCTGAATTGCATAATAGTTTAGTTATTCCTACCATAATAGCTCCTTTTCAACAAGCAAATCGAAAACAAGGTTTCATATATATTCTTATTTATATCGTGAATGTATAGATATTATGAAGCGTATTTGGATTATTTCAGAATAGCAGGTTACTGTAAGCTGATATATTACGAAAAATTAGCTAGAGGTTAAATTTACGCATAGATTGATTTAATATGGCAGTGAGATATCGGTAGAAAAAAATAAAAGGTACCTTCAAAAATAGTATTGACAAATTAATAAGGTACCTGTATAATGACATCAAAAGGTACCTTATTAATTTGCAGATAACTGGAGGAATATAAGATGGAAGAAAAAAAATTTGACTTAATCATGCAACTTACACGTGTTGAGTGGCTGCTCCATAAGTATCATCAACTGAACCATATGCACTTTGGCCCTATGGGCGATCCACGCAAAGGTCAGGGAAGGGTTTTAGCGATACTTAAGATGAAGCAGGAAATCAGCCAAAAAGAGTTATCATACCTGCTGGACATGAGACCCCAATCATTAGGTGAACTTCTTTCTAAGCTGGAAAAGAATGGGTACATAGTACGTACTCCATCAGAAACTGACCGCCGGGTTATGAATATTAAACTCACAAACGAAGGAATTAATGCAACACAATCAGCAGAACCGGAATTCAGCTTTGATAAGCTGTTCGATTGCCTGAGTGAAGAAGAACAAAAAAACTTAAACGAATATCTTAATCGCATTATCGAATCTCTGGAAAATGAACTTGGAGATGAACAAAATGAACGTGATTTTGATCCGCGCATGCACAGAGGGAATCCATTTAACGGACGTTTTGATGACCGCTTTCCGGGTGGCAGACATTTTGGCTCCAGATCCGGAAGGGGACAGGGGCGAGGAAAGGAATTTTAAATATAGAAAATATGGATTAATAAAAACCGCAATCCATTAAAAAGGGCTGCGGTTTTTTTGTAATTTTTGTTTCTATTTCCAACCTGAAAGCCAGGATTTATCATTTGCAATAGCGGTCACTACTTCTTCGCCTGATTTGAAATTATCGAAAGTTCCTTTGTTAATTTCGTCTATAACGTTACTTAACAGATTTTCATAATAAGCTTCGGGTGTGATCTCGGTTGTCGTCTGATGAAAGTGCTGCTGGGATTCCGAAGAGGCTATTCGTGCATATTCGTTTTTTACCTGGGCTATGAGTTTATCTCGATTCATATAATATTCTCCTCTGCATAAAAAGTTATTTTATTACTCGCCATTAATAAATTATTATTTACATGTAGTGGAATATTATACAAAAAAATGTGCTTCACGAGGTAGTGCTGAACTGTATCTGTTCGATCAGAACTTGTCCGGCAGCACTTTGCCTAAGTGAAGTATGTAAAATGAGAGTAAGCATGGGTTCTCCCATATCTTGACACAGCATTTAAACGTCGTTATAATGAGGCAAGATGGGAGGGTTCAATGGAAAAAGAGGAAAAACTGAAACAAATATGCAATCAATTTACCTTTAAAGGAGTCTTTAAACTGGCAGAACCTTATGGAGACGGTCATATTAATGACACATTTAAAGTGACTTATATGGTTGATGAAAAAAAACTAACGCATTATATTTTGCAAAGGGTTAATCATCTGGTGTTTAAAAATACAGTTGGCTTAATGGAAAATATTGAACATGTCACTTCCTACTTAAATGACCGTATTACTGATGAGCAGAAGACAGATGAGTATGAGATTCTGACTTTAATAAAAACGAATGATGACCAGAGTTATTTCCGGGATGATGAAGGTAATTTCTGGAGAGCCTATGTTTTTGTGGAACATGCAACCGGACATACCTTTGCTGAAGATGTGAACATGTTATATGAAGCTGGTAAAGCATTTGGTCAGTTTCAGCGTTTACTTGACGAATATCCGGCAGATAGCCTGATTGAGACAATAGAAGGGTTTCACAATACAATTTGGCGTCTGGAAAATCTGAAAAAGGCAGTACATGATGATCTGCTGCAAAGAGCATACCAGTGTTCTGAAGAAATCCAATTTGCGTTGTCCAGAGAAGAAATGGCAGCGACGTTGGTTCGTGGTCTGAAAATCGGCGCTATTCCTCTTCGCGTTACTCATAATGACACGAAAATTAATAATGTCCTGCTGGATGATGCAACAGGAAAAGGCAGATGTGTGATTGACTTAGATACAGTGATGCCGGGAAGCGCATTATATGATTATGGGGATGCAATCCGTTCGTGTGGAAGTACAATAGCAGAAGACGGCGAGAATCTGGAAGAATTAAAGTTAAATCTTGAAAAGTATGAAGCATATACAAAAGGATTTCTTGAGGCAATGGGGCAGACTCTGACTGCCCAGGAAATTAAATGGCTTCCCCTGGCCGCCATAATTATGACTTTGGAATGTGGAGTTCGTTTTTTGACTGATTATCTGGAAGGTGACCGGTATTTTAAGATACATAAAGAGAATCACAATCTGATTCGTGCTAAAAATCAGTTTAAGTTTGTCGCTGAAATGGAGAAGCAGTCAGATACAATGGAAGAAATTGTAGATATGCTTTTGGAACATTTGGGGATATAGGCTGAGGAGGATTAACTGTGATTGATTTACATTTTATTTCCGTGGAAGGAAACTGGGAGAAAGGGATACATGATAAACGAATTGAACATGCAGCAAAGATCCTGGAGAAAAATAAATCTTCCCTGGTTATTGCATCAGGCACCTATTCACCCTCCTTATATTCCTCATTTTATCCAGGACGGCTGGGTGAATATACGAAGGATACTCTGATAAATAAATATGGCATTCCTGCAATGCGAATACTTCCTGCATATTCGTTTCCTTACAGTTCCACATATACAATCATTGATGCATTCGCAAACGCCATACTGATTGGCTGGGTGAGCTGTGGCCTGAGAAAACGAGAAAATGAAATCAATGTTTTATTTGAACCAGGTACTTCGGATTTTCATGGCTTAAGAGTTGAGACCTTGAATCACCGTGCCTGCCAATATCTCCATAATTTTGATGTTAATATCCAACTATCATGCAGAAATAAACTTCCGCTGCCAATATTAGAAAAAGAATATCCGCAAGAAGTAGTCAGATTGTCAAAATTACAATCTGAGGGAGGATTAATAACTACAGGAGAATGGTTGGATAATGGAAAATCGAAAAGTTATGATGACTTGGATAGTATAAAAAATGACTTAGGTGAAGCTTTTAAATCTGTTTTTCAGCTTTCACATTTTGATATGGATACGAAATTTCTATCTGATTCAGGCAGATTCATTTTTACTTTATTATGGAATCAGATTACAAACAGCGGGAAGTTATCGGATATAGATATTGAAAACATTTGTTTATACACCCGGTCTGAGTTTAATGCGGAGATCTCCAATTCTGAGATGATGGCAATCAAAAGCATGATTAAGCAGACATTTACAATTTGACGGTAATGCATTGTAAAAACACGCGGCAAGTCGTACCTGCCGCGTGTTATCGCGTACTGGGGATTATTCCCCTCCTACTGATTTAAGGTCTGTGACATAGCTTCTTATTTTTGACATTAAAGCTGCATTTAAATCATAAGAAACGTCATCCACTGCGTTGTCAAATATCCAGGTAAAGTCACCCTGGTCCAAGCGCCCGGCACTTGTTGTAACGATTTGTTTCACCTGATCCAAAGGATCAATAGCAGAAGGGGTGACGCCTATATCCCTGCTGGTATCAAAATTGTTATAAGCAGTCTCTCCAGCCAAAGTTTTATAAGAAGCTGGTACGGTTTCATTTCTTGCAGACGCCAGATAAGCGTCAAAGGATACTGCATCGTTCCCTGTTGTTCCGGCATTGGAGTTTGCATAGATCAGGCTTGAGGCATTTTCTATATGATTGTTAAATGCTTTGATCATACCGCCGTTTTCGCCGGAAAACGTACCTTTACCCAAAGTATCCGTACCTTGTAAGGAACTCATCATAGGATATTTGCAATGTCTGAAAAAGTTTGCTTCCACAAACGCGGAACTTCCTTTCGTAACACCAACTCCGTATTTGGCATTTCCGTCAAAGAAATTGTTGTAAATATGTACGGAGGCTGCCCTGATTCTGGGATGGCGGGAGTCGGAATGGTCGTACCAGTTATGATGATAGGTTACGAAAAATTCTTCCGTATCTTTCATTCCGCAAAGAGAACATTTTCCAGAATCCCAGAAATGATTGTAGGAGAGGGTGATATAAGTGGATCCGCTTTTAACATCGGCAGAGCCATCACCTTTCGCCTGGTCCGCATCGGAACCTGCTTTTCCGTAAAAAATATCATTGTTATGCACCCAGATATTGCAGTTTGCCGTATCAAGTGAAATTCCGTCGTCCGGGAACAGCATAATTCCTAGGTTCCTGATTTCTAAGTTTCCGCAGTTTCTCACTAAGATTCCCCATCCATAAGCGGTTGCATCGTCACCAATGCCTTCCAGAGTCATGTTCATCTCTTTGCAGGAAGATTTTCCTTTTACCTCAAGGTATCCTTTGCTGTTAAGCTGCCCAGCCATATCATCGTCTGTAACTTGTCCGATAAAACGGATCGCAAGGGGAGTTGTATCATATCCTTTCTGACGCAGCTTTAAAATTTCACCAATACCGGTACCTGTCTGTTTTTTTCCGGAACTGTTCACTGCGACATCAAGTGTTACGGTTTTTGCTGTATCAGAAGTCACGTAAATCACTTGCGCATTATCTTTTAGTGTTCCGTTTTCTTTGTATGCACCAGACCCGGTTTTATATTCAGAATTACCTGAAAAAGCAAACCCTGTTCTGTCGTTTGCACTTACGGTGAGAGTGCCTGAAACAGTGCTTTGTTTGGTGTCGTCAGGGAGGATTACTTCCGTCTTCATAACATATGGACCGGCTGTAAGACCTGCCGCATCTGCTCTCCAACAGGCGGAATACCTTCGTATTAATTCATTATCAATCTGCACATAAGCAGAATCGGCTGCATGCGAAGGTTTTACATACACCTTGCAGGAAACTGCGCTGCTGACAGGAGTCCATTTGATATAAGCGCTTTCAAACCAGCCTCCGCTCTCTGTAATATTTAATTTGTCTTCCATATTTTTTCTCCTCATTTCATACAGTATAGCCTTTTGCCGTGTTGGCTGGCAGCTAATTATAAAGCGCATACATCGTATTGGCACCGGCAAGTCCGTCGGGATCAAGCCCTTTGGCGGACTGGAATCTCTTTACTGCGTTTGTTGTTCCGGAGCCAAAGATCCCATCTACTCCATTGGGATTATATCCCCGGCAATAGAGCATTCCCTGCAGGAGATGAACTGCATTTCCTTTACTTCCTGATTTCAGTGTTTTCACGGCAGCTTTTGAGTTTGCACCGAAAATACCATCGGCAGTTACACCAAGGACTCTCTGATACGCTTTCGTAGCAGCCTTTTTTGTATTGGTTCCATATACGCCATCTGTGGTTAATCCGGCTGAATAGTTGTTATTAAGCCAGATCTGAAAACTTCTGATGGTACTGTCCCCGTCTGATCCGCCACCGCTCCCGGTATAACGCAGAACATAGGTCCATGGTTTGTTGTAGTAAGAACGGACACAGATTTCTTTTCCATTCTGATCACCGGTTTTTCCACCGGTAGCAGTTCCTTTTTCATTAATGCTGGCATGTACAATTTTACTGCTGCCGATATACATGGCAGTATGTCCGCTGGTTCCGGTCTTTAGCAGTACATCACCATATTTTAATCCTTTGCCGGAACTCAGTGTGATCTGATCAGTAACGTCAGAAAACCCGCATTTCAGAAAAGGCCTGTACATGGAACCGGTAGCTGCAGCTCCGTTACTTTTAACGGGCACACCTGCTTTCTCCCATGCTGTGATGACGGCGGAAGAGCAATCATAGTCAGGTCCCCATCTATGCGTCTGATCATAGCCATGTGAGTTATCGTCAGCCAGATCAATCATCCATTTTGCAGCGATCTCAATTTTACCCATATTTATACCTCCTGTTTATTTGAATGTTTAGTTACAGAAAATCGGATCCGCGTTTTCTATAACTGAATTTTACAATCATTGCAGTATGCAATACAATGTAAAGGCTTTTGGTTTACAAACTGTTCCCAACCACCTTTTTTACTTAGTAAATAACTTAAGGAGGGTAACTGGATGAATGGTAAATTTGAAAAGAAAGAGCAGAAAAAAGCTTACTTGCAATCCTATCAGGCGCTCAGTTTTTCCGTAAAGACGCTGGGTGATTTGCTGATTCATGTGCAAGAGGAACAAAAGCTGTCGCTGCCTGTTCTGTCAGGAGATTTTGGTACAGACCGGGTGGATATGAAAATGACGGATATAGTTTCATGTTTTAAAAAGCAAATGGAAGATAAGAATCAGATTTGCAGAACAATCGTGAAAAATGTGGACCGGATGGATTGTGAAATAGAGAAAAATATACTTTTGTTAAAGTATATCTCTGGATACACATGGGAGGAGATCAGTGAAATAACTAACTATAGTCTGAGACAGGTTTATAACATTCATAATCATGCATTGAACCATTTTACTATGTGAGCAGAGCTGGTATACCGGATTGTTAAAAAACCACAGAAGATAAAAGGAGACAGTAAATGAATCGCTTACTGCCTCCTTCTTTCTGTCCGAGTGGAGTTATCCGGCTTCATGTCCTGGAATATTATTGTTGATATAAGTATTTCCTTCTAATTTAGGTAAGCCGGTAATCTTCATATCACGTATGATTGGGTAAAGGTCCTGATCATGAGGAAATTCGAAATGCAGGGTCTGGTCCTTTCCTTTATAAGTGGCTTCGCTGCCATCTCCTGTGAAAAAAGCTGTACTGGACGGGAAGATAACCGTGCTCTCACCAGTCGACATAACAATTTCGGATATAGTAAAATCAAATGAGGTATCAGTAATATGGCTGATCTCGATTTCACAATATACAAACGGAGATTCTGTTTCTGGAATATCTACATATTTGTAAACGCCCTCATCAAAATAAGTCCCTTCATACAATTGGACAGTTGATTTGACATGACCGGATGTGGTTTCTTGTGTTGTTTCACTTGCTGGCGGAACAGTCTCACTGGTTGGCGGTAACGTTTCGCTGGTCGTATTATGGACGGTACTTTCTTTTTGTTGAATCATACGGTCAGCTCCTTTTGCACACCCGCTTAGCAAGAGTCCCGCGGATAAACAGATACATAAAACAGTTCTTATTTTCATCTTTTTCACCTCATATATCAGATCGTCAGGTCCTGACGCTGTGTAATGTATTATATTTTACCATGAAGTGGAGGTTGATTCAAATTAATAAAAATTAAATAAAAACAGATTTAGAACTTCCGTACTGGTCTGATATATTTCCAAAACTTTTCCGGATTATGATAAAAGTAAAGCATTCTGCCGGGAGTAGTATCAAAGCAGTAGCCTGTGCCTGAAAAATCAAAGTCTGCCATTGCTTTTTCAATTTTTTCTTCTACGCTGCGGTTTTCCTGTTCATAATTAAATGGTCCATGTTCAAAAGCAAGATATTCAGCTTCTGGGACATCAATCAACAGCATTTGCGGTGGTATTTCTCCATTGTAATCAAAAGGAAGCCGTACACCATAGCACTCTGTACGCAAAAATCCCCAATCGCAGAGCCGTCCCTTTGGATCATTCATGTAGGCCATAATCTGACCGCTGCTGCTGTTTGACTGGTTTCCGCCATCGTCATCTAATTTGCCCTTGATACTATCCAACAGGCCGCAGATAGTATCGCAGTCCTGCCCTGGTATAAGACTTTGCTTCTGCCAGAAATCCCAGTATCCATTGCTTTCATAGTTTTTAATGTGCAAGAATTTGTGTGCAGGGATGGTAACAAAATAAATCTTAACATCATTTGCAGATTTCATCATGCCAATCTCTCCTAATCCTAAAAAGTAGCGGTCAAAAGGGGTTATTTTTGTACGAAGAACAACTGGTTTTGGCTTTTTCCGATATTCGCTAGGAGTTATACCATAGGAATTTTTAAAAGCTCTGGTAAATGCTTCGTGTGATGAAAAACCGTAATCAAAAGCTATGTCCAAAAAACTTTTACCGCTGTCACGAACCTCTTTTAAAGCAAAAGCTAACCTCCTGAGCCGTAAATATTCTCTAAACTGCATACCCGATATTTCCCTGAACTTTCTGGTAGTATGAAATTCAGAATAACCAAGTTTCCGGGAAAGAAAACGCAGCGTCAGTGGTTCATCATGATGCTGTCTGATTGATTCATCAATTTCATCAACAATTAGCTGAATCTGCCTGTTCCATTCGTACATTTGTATGTTCACCTCGTTTAATCGTTCTAAAAGAATTATAACGGATTGGAATTTACAATTCTTGATTTCACTTGCTGAAATCATTTCTTTTAGCTATAAGTTCTCCCTAAAAGGTAAATACTTCGTCCCAGGGAAAACTGGCGGATTCTTCTATACTTTTAGGCCAATTACTGCACCATGCCGGAACGACTGGAGTTTCCACTCTGTCAAAGCTTGGTGTATAGGGTTTAATGTCAAGCACGGGGGTATTATCGTAAGCGTCGATAAACGCAATTTGAATCACCCCTTTTTCATAATCGATGTGGATAACATCTACAGTTGTCAATGCAATGGGATTTGGACGGAGAGGTGATCTTGTGGCAAAAACACCAATTACTTCGGGAGCACCTTTATAGGGTTTCTCTGTCTGCAGCGTGGAGCGGGATTGTTCCACCGAGTACATGCGATACCCTGTCCATGGGTCAATTTCTGCAGGTTTCAAGAGTCCCGCTTCATCATAATATCGCAGCATACGAATTGTTATCTGCGTCAGCTTAGAAAATTCACCTATTTGGAACATCAATTTATCCCCCCTTTGGTTTTTTCCTTTATTATAAACATAGTTTAAAAATACTTCAAATTTTTTGTGTTCTGTTCATTTTATTAATTGTTTTATCAGGTTGTTTATTTAATAAAAATCTGTTATTATAGTCGACATCTCAGTAATAACAAAAGGAGGACTAATTTTTATGAAATTTCCAGATGGATTCCTGTGGGGAGGAGCAGTGGCTGCAAACCAGTGTGAAGGAGCATATAACGAAGACGGAAAGGGGTTAAGCACTCAGGATGTGACACCTCATGGTATTAAAGGTCCTGTAACAAAAGAACCGACTCCGGATAATATGAAACTGATCGGAATTGATTTTTATCATCGATATAAGGACGATATTAAACTTTTTGCGGAAATGGGATTTAAGGTTTTCCGTACCTCAATTGCCTGGAGCCGCATATTTCCGGATGGGGACGAAAAAGAACCCAATGAAAAAGGGCTGCAGTTTTATGATGATTTGTTTGATGAGCTGTTAAAATATGGAATTGAGCCTCTCGTAACCATTTCTCATTATGAGACGCCGTTAAACTTATCAGTAAAATACGACGGCTGGATTAACAGGGAGATGATAAGCTTCTATGAGCGGTATGTCAGAACTATTTTTAAGCGTTACGGCCAAAAAGTAAAATACTGGCTGACTTTTAACGAGATTAACTCCGTGCTCCATGAACCATTTTTAAGCGGCGGAATCTATACGGATAAGAGCCAGTTAGATAAACAGGATCTTTATCAGGCTGTTCATCACGAACTGGTAGCCAGTGCTCTTGCAACGAAAATTGGTCATGAACTGATGCCTGACAGTAAAATCGGCTGTATGATTTTAAGTATGCCTATGTATCCCCTGACCTCAAACCCGGATGATGTGATTGCAGCCATGAAATCGGATCATATGAATACATTTTTTGGGGATATGCATGTGAGAGGCCAGTATCCGGGATATATGAAACGGTATTTCAAAGAGAATAATATACAGATAAAAATGGCGGCTGGGGATGAAGAACTGCTTAAGAATCATACGGTGGATTTCGTATCATTCAGTTATTATATGAGTATCTGCGAAGCAGCTGACCACACCAGGGCACAGGAAGGAGAAGGAAATCTCATGGGCGGGGTGACTAATCCGTATCTGAAGAAAAGTGAATGGGGGTGGGCAATTGATCCTCAGGGGCTTCGCTATGTACTGAATCAGTTTTATGACCGGTGGCAGAAACCTCTGTTTATTGTAGAAAACGGACTGGGAGCGGTTGATGAACTGGTGACACAGCCGGATGGAACAAAGACCGTTCTTGATGATTATCGGATTAACTACTTAAGAGATCATTTAATCCAGGTCAGGGAGGCCATAGAAGATGGAGTTCCTGTTATGGGATATACCAGCTGGGGGTGCATTGATTTAGTCAGTGCTTCAACCGCAGAATTAAAGAAAAGGTATGGTTTTATTTACGTTGACCGAAACGATGATGGAACAGGTACATTAAACAGATATAAGAAAAAATCATTTGAATGGTATAAAAATGTGATTGCCTCCAATGGGGAAAATCTGTAAAAGTGTATAAAATGTTTTACATCAGCTAAAATACTGGTTGTTTTTAATAACACTCCTGTGCTAATATAAAATAGTTTACAGGAGTGTAGCGATTAAAATATAAAAAATCCATAGTGGTGAATGAATAAATTTCGTAAAAGTGTACAAAATGTACTGAATAATATTGTTTAAAATACCGATTGCCTTTGTAACGCTCCTATGATAAGCTTTAGGTAGTTTACAGGAGTGTTACTATTAAATTAGGCAAGTCTGCATCTGTTTTAATTGGTGCATACTTGTTTTTTTTTGTTATCATATATCTGTAACAGTTTGTTTTATTTACACAATGAGATCGAGGAAACTTTTATGAAAATGGTTATTAAACAGATATTAAATACAAATGCTGTGATATCAAACGATGAAAATGGACAGGATGTCCTGCTGTTAGGCAGCGGGCTTGGATTTAAAAGCCGTATCGGTGATGCCATCGATCAGGAGCGGGTTGAAAAGCAGTTTATTCTGAAAGACAAAAATCATAAAAGTCAGTTTCGGGAAATACTAGATACAGTGCCACAGGAATATATTATGGTGGCAGAAGATGTGATTGATTATGCAGTTCAGGTTTTTGATATGACTCTTAATGAAACCATTCACATTTCCCTTGTAGATCATATTTATCATGCTGTGGAAAATTATCAGCAGGGGTTTGTTGTACCCAATACGATTCTTCATGACATCATACGGTTTTATCCGGACGAATATAAGGTTGGACAAAAGATGCTGGACTTACTGGAGACCAAATTCGGGTACCGCCTGTCCAATGATGAGGCTGGGTTTGTAGCCATGCATTTTGTAACAGCACGGCATAATCAGATAAGCGGAAATGCTAAAAAAATGATTGTTATGGTGAGTGAACTCAATGATCTGATTATGTCAGAACTGAATTTTCATGTTAAGGAAGATTCGCTTCCCTATTATCGGTATATGACTCATTTGAAATTTTTTGCGCAGCGTGTCATGAAAAAGTATTATTATAAAGAACATGGCGGAGCGCGCATGTTAGAGGAGTTACTGCGAAACTATCCCGATGAATACCGATGCAGCCAGAAGGTATGCAAGTATATTGAAGATAAGTATCATTACAAAGCAGGACACGATGAATTGGTATATCTTGCAGTTCATTTGTCACAATTAAAAAATAGTTAGCTTTTAGGCAGTGTTATGATTTAGTTCAGCAAAGCCTGGTTATACTCTCTTTTTATGAGGATAACCAGGCTTTTTTGATAAAAAATTTTAGGGAGGTATCATGATGGCAGATTATTCAAAATTAGCCAAAGATATTGTAGAACATGTTGGTGGGGAAGAAAATATTAATTCCCTGACCCATTGTATCACACGGCTTCGTTTTAAATTAAAAGACGAAAGCAAAGCAGATACGGAAACACTGAAAAATATGAAGGGTGTTATTAAGGTAATGCAGGCAGCCGGTCAGTATCAGGTTGTAATAGGAAGTGACGTTGAAGATGTCTATGACCAGATTCTGCTGAGTACTTCAATTGGGGACAAAAATCAGAATGAACCAACGGGAGCAGGTAATTCAGCATCAGAAAACAAAAAGAACAGTTTTATGGAGAAGATGACAGATCTTATTTCCGGCATATTTATGCCCTTTATGGGAGCATTTGCCGGTGCAGGACTTTTAAAGGGTTTTCTTGTATTATTCACAACCCTGTCCCTGCTTGATAAAACTTCTACCACTTATACCATACTTTATGCTGCATCAGATGGTATTTTTTATTTCCTTCCTGTTTTTCTGGCATATTGTGCAGCACAGAAATTTGGTGCAAAACCGTTTATTTCGATGGCAATCGCCTGCGCTATGTGTTATCCTTCCATGACGGCTCTGTTCGCTGATAAGGAAGCTGCAGTTACATTTTTCTCAATTCCTGTGAAACTGATCAGCTATCCAAGTTCTGTACTGCCGATTCTTTTAACCGTTTATGCGCAGTCGAAACTGGAAAAAGGGTTGATGAAAATAATTCCTAAGATTATTCAGAGCATTGTTATTCCAATAATGGATTTTGCTATTGTTTTCCCTGCCGCTTTGATTGTGATCGGACCGGTTACTGATATGGTGAGCAGAGGGATTGCTGGAGGAATTCAGGCAGTATTTACTTTCTCTCCAGCAGTAGCAGGATTTGCTATGGGCGCATTATGGCCGCTGTTTATCGTGTTTGGTTTGCATTGGGGATTTGTACCTATCATTATGAACAACTATTCCGTATTAGGATATGATTACATCTCACCGGCCACATTTGGTGCTAACTTTGGTATTGCAGCAGCATGTCTGGCAGTATTCTTAAAAACAAGAAATAAAGATATGAAGTTAGTATCCGGTTCCGCTTTTATCTCAGCTCTGATTGGTGGTATAACAGAGCCAGGTATCTACGGTGTTTTAATGAAAAACCGTAAAATATTTATTGGTATGGCTGTAATTAACGGACTCAGTGGTATTATTGCTGCTGTTGCAGGCTGTATCCGTACTGCACAGGTTCCAGTCAACCTTTTAACAGTTCCCGCCCTTTTTGCTATGGCAGGTCCGGCTATCGTTATTTCAATTTCGTTTTCTTTTGTCGTTGTATTTCTGGTTACTTATTTCTTTACGTATAAAAATGATGTACAATAAAAGACGAATGAAATTAACAACATAAAAAGATAACAGGAGAGTGAAAGATGCTGAATTTTTCAGAATTGTATCCATGCAGCAACCAGGCAAGAATGGCGTACTCGCTGGATGGCATGTGGAAATTCCGGTTTGATCCGGAGGAAAAAGGACTGCAGGAGGGCTGGCAGCATAAGCTGCCAGACCCCATCTCCATGCCGGTTCCCGCCAGTTTTTCAGATTTCTTTACAACAAAGGAAGAGAGGGATTTCTGCGGAGACTTCTGGTATGAGACGGAAGTATTTGTGCCACGGGAATGGGAGAAACAGGAGCTGGAAATCCGTTTCGGAAGCATTACCCACCGTGCCTGGGTTTATTGTAATGGAAATCTGGCAGCAGCACATGAGGGCGGTTTTCTGCCGGTAGCTGCCACAGTAACGGATCACGTAAGATTTGGTGAAGTAAACACATTTATCGTAAAGGCAAATAATGAATTAAATGAAGAAAGTCTTCCCTGCGGAGCCACTGTTGTGCTCAGTGACGGAAGGAAACTGGCCAAGCCTTATTTTGATTTTTTCAATTACTCCGGAATTCAGAGAAGCGTATGGCTTGTCTCAAAGCCTGAGGAATCCATCGTAGATTTCAGTGTGGAATATGAATTACACGGAGAAGATGCAGTTGTCCGTTATGAGATTATGACAAACGGAGATCATGAGGTTTCCTTTGAGCTTTTTGATGAGGATAAGCAGCTGGCAGCCAAAAGTACAGGTAAGCAGGGCAGTGTCACCGTTTCCAAAGCCCATCTGTGGAATGTAGGCAAAGCATATCTTTATCAGGCAGTCATGCGTATTTGGGATGGGGAAACACTGATTGATGAATATTCTTCTAAAATCGGCATCCGTACTGTAAAAATTGAAGGAAAAGAGATTCAGATTAATGGAAAAGCTGTTTATCTGAAAGGGTTTGGTAAACATGAAGATTTTGAAGTGATTGGAAGAGGTTTCAACTGGGGGGTATTAAAGAGAGACTTTGAATGCATGAAATGGATTGGTGCCAACTGTTTTCGTACCAGTCATTATCCATATGCGGAAGAGTGGTATCAGTTTGCAGATGAAGAAGGCTTTTTGATTATTGATGAGGTTCCTGCTGTGGGTATGATGAGATCTACCAGAAACTTTGCAGATGCAGGAACAGGTAAGTTTACAAGATTCTTTGAAACACCTACCGTACCTAATTTGTTAAAGGCCCATCTTCAGGCAGTGGAAGAGATGATTGTAAGGGATAAAAACCATCCCAGTGTAATTGCCTGGAGTCTGTTTAATGAACCGGAAACGACCAGTGAACAGTCGAAAGAGTATTTTACCAGGATTTTTGATGCTGCAAGGCTTTTGGATCCCCAGAAACGTCCGTTGACCGGAGCGTTTGAGAAGAACAGCCAGCCTGAAATCTGCCAGTGTTATCAGCTTTGTGATTTTATCTGTTTAAACAGGTATTACGGGTGGTATATTAAAGGAGGACCGGAGCTTGTTGATGCAAGAGAAGCCTTCCTGGTCGAGATGAATAAGTGGAAAGATAAGAATTTGAATATTCCGTTTGTATTCACTGAGTTTGGTACGGATACCATGGCTGCAGAACATAAACTGCCAAGTATTATGTGGAGCCAGGAGTATCAGAACGAATATCTGGATATGAATTTTGAAATATTTGATGAGTTTGATTTTATACAGGGTGAATTGGTTTGGAACTTTGCTGATTTCCAGACAACAGAGGGAATCATGCGTGTAAACGGTAATAAAAAAGGAATTTTCAATCGGGTAAGGCAGCCAAAAAGTGCTGCATTTGTATTAAAAAACCGTTGGGAATCTTTGGAATAAATATATAAAGGACAAAATAGAATGGGAATTTTAGATAATTTATTTGGTAATAAAGAGAAAAAAGAATCAGGTACTCCTGTTGTTAAGAGTATAACCTGTGAGACAAAAACAGTTTACAGCCCTTTAAAGGGAACTGTAATGCCGCTTTCTAAGGTAAGCGATCCGGTTTTTGCAGAAGAAGTGATGGGACCAGGCGTAGGCATTGATCCGGAAGAAGGGAAACTATATGCTCCAGTTGATGGAGAAATCGTATCCGTATTTCCTACCGGGCATGCAATTGGTATGAAGACCGAAGACGGAATGGAGATTTTACTTCATATCGGAATCGACACAGTGCAGTTGGAAGGAGATGGTTTTCATGCTGTAGTAAAGCAGGGAGATCATGTGAAGGCAGGGGAGCTGCTGGTAGAATTTGATTGTGTGAAGATTAAAGAAAAAGGCTATCAGACAACCACTATGGTGCTTGTACCCAATGCATCTTTATTAGGCACTATGAGCGAGCCTCATATGGGTACGGTTGAACTTCTGGAACCGCTGTTTAATTTTCAGTAATTATTTCAGGGGAGTAATAACAGATATAGATAAATCATTTTAATCGTGGGCAGCTGCCCACGATTTTTTGCATTATTCTATCTTTCTTATAACAGACCGGCAGTTTAGATCTATAAAACAATGGCTGAAAGAAGGAGGGTTCACTACTTGTCTGATTTCTGCATAATGTATAGTGTACTCTAATTAAGAAAGGAGTGGGATTTATGTGTTGTTGTAATCGCAGCTGCTATAGATATTATTATAGAAATGATCGTGATGAAAATCGCGAATGGTGCGAAAGAAGATTTAGAGAAGCTTACCGTAATGGCTACAGAGACTGCAGAGCAAACCGCCGTCGTGTAGTGGTATCAGATGATGATTTTAACAATAACCTTAATGATAACTTTAGCGATAACTTTAGAGACAATTTAAATGATAATTTTAACGATAACTTTAACGATAATTTAAGCGATAACTTCAGTAATAATTTTAGTGATAATTTTAGCAATAACATTATCATTGTGGTTGTTGACAGTTTTAATAATAATACAGTTTAAGATTTAATAAAAGGCAGGCAACCGTTTTTTAACGGTCCTGCCTTTCCAGCAATGTTGTTTAATATATCTGATGACCGCCTTCTAATGCTTCATCCAGCTGTTTGTTCGTACATCTTCTCGCTGCCCCTGCATCCCGTTCTTTGATACATTTGTATAAACAAAGTACACTGTCGTAAAGAGCTTCTTTCCCGTATCGGAGACAAAAACGTTTCCAAAGCTGTGTTACAACAGGTTTAAAAGATATGTAGATCAAAGGTATAATACTGTTTTTGCTTATTACAGAAAGCTTATGATGAAATGAAAAGGTGGCAAGGACTGTATCATCTATGTTTTTTGCAGCGGAAACCTCTTCTAACAAACCTTCCAGACCAAGAATTTCTTCGTTTGATGCATTCTTAATGACCGAATCTGTTACCAGATGTTCCAATGCCCGGCGTACTTCAATAATTGAGTATATATCTGACTGACCAAGCGTATCTCCGTGATATTCCATGATGGCATTTAATGTATTGATGTTTCCGTTTTTGCCGTAATTAGCTACGAATACTCCCTGTCTCGGAAGAATCTCCAGAAAACCCTGTTTTTCAAGCTCAGCAAACCCGCTGTTAACCACTGCCCGGCTGACCTGCATCTGCTTTGCAATCTCCCTTTCGGAAGGCAATTTGCCTCCTACCGGAATTCTTCCGGATAAAATCATGTCGCGAATCTGACGGATAAACATTTCTTTTAAGCTTAATGAGCTAAGTTTCTGAAATTCCATATTTCCCCCTTTGCTCTGGTTTTGGTCATACCAGAGATTGTACCTATTTTATCATATAATCTTACCAAGATTCAACAAATAATTATGTGATAATGACAATTATTTTTTGCATTATTGCCAGTGTACAGCGAATATTTTATAATATTGATAAAGAAGCAGAGGAAAAGAAAGGAGCGCGGCAAATGAAAGATTATAAAGTTCTTGAGATAAAAACAAGTGTCTTTGCTGATAACAACATACAGGCGGAAAAGCTTCGTGGAGAATTAAAGGAAAAGAAGGTATTTCTTCTTAATCTGATGTCCAGTCCTGGTTCTGGTAAGACCACTACTCTGGTGCGTACGATTCATGCTTTAAAGGATGAACTAAGTATTGGCGTTATGGAAGCGGATATTGATTCTGATGTGGATGCACAGACAATCAGACAGACGGGTGCAAAAGCGATCCAGCTTCATACAGGCGGTATGTGTCATCTGGATGCGGAAATGACCCGGCAGGGTCTGGAAGGGCTTGACCCGGAAGGACTTGACCTTGTAATACTGGAGAATGTAGGAAACCTGGTCTGCCCTGCAGAATTTGATACCGGCGCAGTAAAAAATGTCATGATTCTCTCCGTACCGGAAGGAGATGATAAGCCTTTAAAATATCCGCTGATGTTTTCTATCTGTGATGTGGTACTGATCAATAAAATGGACGTATTGCCGTATTTTAATTTTGATCTGGAAAAATGCAGGGAGAATATCCGTCTCCGTAATCCAAACGCGGTTATTATACCCATCAGCGCACTGAAAGAAGAAGGCATAGAGGAATGGACCGACTGGCTGGGAGATGCAGTAAAATCCTGGTGTGAATAACAACAGCGCAAATCACGCGCGGGAAAGGGAACTATGAGTGAATTAAGACCTAAAATAGTAAAGCTGGCAAAAATGGTAGGCGGTATTGCAGGAGTGATGAATAAAATTGATGGGAACTCTCCTGAATACTACTCACTGGACTGTGTTGTAACAGATGATATGGCCGATATTGCCATGATTATCGGACTGCGCAAACCACGTACCTTTGAATACGTGGCAAAGCGCTCCGGAAAGAGTAAAAAAGAGACGAAGGATCTGTTAGGGCAGCTTGCATATACCGGGGTTGTTAAAGTATGGAAGGATAAGGAAGATCATAAAGAACGGTTTTTTGTGAACATCTTTGCACCCGGCATGCTGGAAATGATGGTGAACAACCGGGAACAGTTAAATGCACATCCGGAAATCGGAAAAGCCTTTGAAGAATACACCAGGCTGCGTCTTGCGCCTATGGCTGCCAAATTCCCCCAGGGTATGGCAATGATGCGTGTCATTCCGGTGGAAGAGGCCATTAAGGATATTCCGGGAACCAAGCCATGGGAACGCCTTTCCTACTATCTGGATAAGTATGATACGTTTTCAGTTTCTGACTGCTCCTGCCGCCAGTCACGCAGAGTTTTGGATGAAGGCTGTGGTCATCTGGAGCATGAAATCTGTATCCAGATGGGGGAAGGGGCGGAATATTACATAAAAACAGGCAGAGGCCGCCAGATCACACGGGAAGAGGCAAAGGAACTGATTCAATATGCAGAGAATAATGGTCTGATGCATGAAATGCCCCATACCGACGGACTGGGTGAATCTGCGGCTATCTGCAACTGCTGCGGCTGTTCCTGCTTTTCCCTGCGCCTTGCAACTCTGTTTAATACTCCGGATTCCATACGTTCCAACTATACCGCAAAGGTTAATAAGGATAACTGTGTCGCCTGCGGCCAGTGTGTGGAAAACTGCCCCGTAAATGCATTAAAGCTGGGGCAAAAACTCTGCTCTAAGACACCTGTTACCATAAAGGCAGAACCTACTGCCCGTGACCATGTCTGGAAAGAGAGTAACTGGAATGTGGATTACCGTGAGAACCGTCAGGATGTTACGGAACAAGGTACTTCACCCTGTAAAACAGTCTGCCCAGCTCATATCTCCGTACAGGGTTATATAAAGCTTGCTGCATCCGGCCGTTACCGTGAAGCACTGGAACTGATTAAGAAAGAAAATCCGTTCCCAGCAGTATGTGGGCGGATCTGCCCCCATGCCTGTGAAAGTGAATGTACCCGTGGAGATATTGATGATCCGGTTTCTATTGATGAAATTAAAAAATTTATTGCGGATAAAGAACTGGATGAATCTGTCCGTTTCATCCCGCCTATGCGGTATCACCTTGGAAATAAAATCGCTGTGGTAGGTTCCGGTCCTTCCGGTCTATCCTGTGCGTATTACCTGGCTATTGACGGTTATCAGGTAACTGTTTTTGAGAAAGAAGATAAGCTGGGCGGTATGCTTACCCTGGGTATTCCCTCCTTCCGCCTGGAAAAAGAGGTGCTGAATGCAGAGATCGATGTTCTGCGGGAAATGGGTGTTACCTTTAAAACCGGAATTGAAGTTGGTAAGGATATAACACTTAACAAACTCCGTAAAGAAGGGTATGAAGCTTTTTATCTGGCTGTTGGCGCACAGGGCGGAAGAAGTCTTGGCATAGAAGGGGAAGAAGCGGAAGGAGTAATTTCAGGTGTAGATTTTCTTCGCAATGTGAACCTTGACAGAGAGGCAGAGCTTTTCGGTAATGTAGTTGTGATCGGTGGTGGAAATGTAGCGATTGACGTTGCCCGTACGGCTGCAAGGCAGGGGGCTGCCGCCATTGATCTTTACTGTCTGGAGAGTCTTCGTGAGATGCCGGCCTTACCGGATGAGATTGCAGAGGCTGAAGAAGACAACGTTTCCTTCCATAATGGCTGGGGTCCCAAACGTATCCTGACAGAAGACGGAAAGGTGACCGGTGTGGAATTGAAACGCTGCACCAGCGTATTTGATGCAGACCACCACTTTAAACCGATGTATGATGAAAATGATACGATTATAGTAAAAGCTGATTTTGTATTGCTTTCCATCGGTCAGTCCATAGAATGGGGCGGACTTCTTACAGAAAGCAGGGTGGAACTTGAACGCAGCGGTACTGCCATAGCTGACAGTCTGACCTTACAGACTTCAGAACCGGATGTATTTGTGGGCGGCGACTGCTTTACCGGTCCTAAATTTGCAATCCATGCCATTGCATCCGGAAAGGAAGCAGCAATTTCCATTCATCGTTATGTACAGCCAGGACAGTCTCTTGTATATGGACGTGACCGACGTGAATACCATGCTTTTGATAAGAACAACGTTGCCATCGGCATACAGGAATTTGATACCACTCCACGCCAGAGACCAGGCCATTCTCCGGAGAAAAAAGGCACCTTTAGGGATGAACGTATGACATTTACTGAAGAACAGCTAAAGAAAGAGACGGAGCGCTGTCTTGGATGCGGTACAGTAGAAATCGACAGTTATAAGTGCATTGGCTGCGGTTTGTGTACCACCAAATGTAAATTTGATGCAATCATCCTGGAACGCATCTATGACACGGTTCCCAATACCTATGAGAAGCTCCCGGTCAAAATTGCCGCCAATGCAATTGTACGCACTGGAAAGATTGCTGCCACCACTCTCAGGGAAAGTGTCGTCAAAAAAAGCTAGAGAGAAGAGGAGAGGTAACAATGCATGAGCTTGGTGTACTAAACTCCATGGTTCACACCATTGAGCGTATCGTAAAAGAGCAGAATGTGACAGAGGTCAGCAAACTTGTCATTGAGGTTGGCGAGCTTTCCGGAATGGTTCCCAGATATTTAGAACAGAGCTGGCCGGCTGCTTCCTATAAGACTTTTATGGAAAAAACGCAGCTGGAACTTATCGTTATTCCAGGCATTGTTAAATGCAAAGGATGCGGCAGGGTATTTAATGCCGTCTACAGTGATTTATGCTGTCCCAACTGTGGCGGCAGGGAAATGGAAATTTTAGAGGGTGATGACATGATAATTAAAGAAATCGTGTGCTGCTAAAATATTTTCTGACGGTTAAAAAGAGTCCGCATAAAAACAGACGTTTTCTATTATGAGAATTTACCTGACATGGTAATTCATTTAGAAAGTGTCTGTTTTTTAGTTGGATTGATAAAGGAAGAATTAATTAATGGGCTGGTTAATGATTTATTTCGGACATGGGATTGCAGCAGAAAACCGTATATGGGTAAAATAATACTTGACTATTCATTCTAAAAAAGGTATACTCAGGACAAAAAAAATAGAACGATCGTTCTATAATTTGGAACGGTAAAAAATATCGTAAGGAGCAAATTAAAATGGGTCTTTTAACTGTAAATGAAGAAAGTTGTATTAAATGCGGATTATGTGCAGAAGAATGTCCAAAAGCAATTATAAAACTGGAACCATCTGGTCCGGTAGAGGTGAATGGAGAAGGGTGTATTGCCTGTGGTCATTGTGTCGCTATTTGTCCGAAGGAAGCCCTGGACAATGTGAAATCACCGCTTGCAGAGCAAACAAAGATAGGAGATATGCCAAAACTAAGTCCACAGGAAGCAAAGAATTTCATCCGGACACGCCGTTCCATCCGTTCCTACAAGGATAAACCGGTAGAAAGAGAAAAGCTGCTGCAGCTGGTTGAGGTAGCCAACTTAGCGCCAACTGGCAGTAATACACAAGGAATCTCTTACCTGATTATTGATGATAAGGAAAAGATTGAAGCGGTAGTAGAGGAATATGTAAACTGGGTTGAAAATCATGAGATCTATGGTAAATTGCTGAAAGGAATAACAAAGGGATACAGAGAAACTAAAGTGGATACTATTTTAAGAGGTGCGCCCAGTATCATTCTGACATTGGCGGATAAAAATTTTTCTTATGGCAGAGAAAACTCCATTTTCTCATTAACTTATCTTGAATTATTTGCACCATCTCTTGATCTGGGGTCATGCTGGGCCGGATTATTAGAAATTTGTGCACGCGCTGAAGGATCACCCATGCTTAAGCTCTTAAATATACCGGAGGATAAGCAGATAACAGGGTGCGTTATGGTAGGATATCCTAAGTACAGCTACAAACGTTTCACAGAAAGACAGCCATTATCTGTTTCATTTTATAATGAATAGACAGGCAGCAGGAGGTCAATAAATGGGAAGGAATAAGGAGTTTGAAGAGGAAGCTGTTCTCCAGAAAGCGATGGAGTTGTTCTGGAAACAGGGATATGAAAAGACTTCTATGAGTGATTTGGTAGAGTACATGGGAATCCATCGGAAAAGCCTGTATGATACGTTTGGGGATAAGCATACCCTGTATTTAAAAACTATAGATTACTATACTGTCTGTATCTCGGAGAGATTAAAGACTGTTATATTAAAAGCAGAAACTGCCAGTAAAGGAATAAAAGATTTATTTACTTTTATGATTAATGGCACAAAGGAGAGACCCTGGGGGTGCTTTATTGTAAATGCTGCAACTGAGCTGGCTCTTCGGGATAAGGAGGTGGAAGAAAAGATAGAAGCGGTATTTGCTCAAACAGAGAAAATTTTGGGGGAACTGGTAAGAAAAGGTCAGGTTTCAGGTGAATTTTCCCGGGAAATAAGCGCAGAGGCATTGGGCAAGATTTTGCACTGTACATTACTAGGCATCCGGGTATATGCCAGAACTTCAATGAGCAAGGAAAAATTAAACTGTTTAGCAGATGATTTCATACTACTATTGAAGATTGTGAATTAATAAATAAAAAGATGCTCCCTTCTGGGCAGTCAGGTGAAATAACACTTGATGCTTTAGGAGGGAGTGTTTTCGTTAATTGTAATAACAATATAATTGGAAAAAAAGTCGGACTTTTCATAAATTCATATGATATACTTTTCTTGTCTTAAGACGAAAGGAGTTAAAAAAATGAATTATTATGAATGTATGCAAGAATCCATTAACTATATTGAAAATAAAATATATGAAGAAATTGATTTAACTGAAGCTGCGGAACGCTCATTTATGTCATTATCCAATTATTACAGACTGTTTTTCGCTATTGTCGGTTGTAATGTAAAAGAATACATCCGTTTAAGGCGGATTCACCTGGCGGCTCAGGATCTGTTATCCAATGACTGCAGCATACTGGATACAGCTGTAAAATATGGTTTTACCAGTGCCGATTCCTTCTCGCGTGCATTCAAAAAAGCAACAGGATTTCTTCCCAGCATTTTCAGAAAACAGGAAAGACAATACGTGTTTGAGAGGGTTGATATAATGGATAAATATTTTGAAATTCAGGATCAGGAACTGTCAGAGAAATATCCCGATATAAAAGTACTG
The DNA here is from genome assembly GCF_900205965.1 of Lacrimispora amygdalina. Lineage (GTDB taxonomy): Bacteria > Bacillota > Clostridia > Lachnospirales > Lachnospiraceae > Lacrimispora > Lacrimispora amygdalina_A. The sequence continues at coordinate 30,093 of NZ_OAOF01000004.1, read as the reverse complement.
AAAGAAACTGCACCATTTTATGCAGCTGCGTTTCGGGCAGTGAGTAAAACGCCGGAAAACGACGCTTTTATGGGTCTGAAAGCATGGTTTGATAAAAATAATATTGGGAATATTATGCCGGATTACCGTGTGTATGGTTATGATATTCCAAACTCAGCAAAAGATGATGATACATATGGATATGAAGTTGTTGTAACGATACCGGATGATTTTGAAGTCAGGGGAGAGGGGGTAGTAAAAAAACATTTTGAAGGCGGTTTGTACGCCGTGACAGAAACAACAGTTGGTGAGATCGTAAAGGCATGGCAGAGATTTGTATCCTGGCTGGATATCAGCCGGTATGAGATGGGAGCGCATCAGTGCCTGGAAGAACATGAGGTCGAAAGTGGTTTTCTTAACCGGAATTTTAAGGAACCGGAAAATATCAGGATCAACCTCTACATGCCTGTGGTGAAAAGAAGCCAGACTGAATATGGGAACGAGACGGTACAGCCCGTTCGTGTGGCATATTATCGGGAATACGGAAGTGACTCGGAACAGACTGCACATAAAGTCTGGAATGTAATGCTTAACTGGGCGGAGAAGAATAAACTCGATTGCAGCAAAAGTAAAATTTATATGTACAATCATGGATTTACCAAAGTAAAAGAATACTGGTTTGAAATCATGATTACACTTGATTCGGATTTTGCATTTCAAGATGATCTGATTAAGGAAAAGATATTTAAAGGCGGAAAATATCTGACGTATGATACAAATCTCAGACAGTTGGTATCAAGCTGGCTGAAAGTAAATCAGTATGTATCTGCCAATAAGATAGCAAGTGGCAGTCATCAATGGATAGAAGAATGGAAGTTAAACAATTGGGGATTTCCTGAAAAGGGAATAACGGTGATGTATCCTTTGGTATAGAACTGCTATCGGACGCCGACTAAAACAGATGCTTTATCCAGTGATAATTTTTTAGTGAGTGGCTGCCAACCTCTGGATACCAGTACGCTGAGCTTGTGGATATCCAGTGCTTTCCATAAATTATATTCATTTGTTTCATCATGAATTCTCCCATATATTGAAATAATATCTATAGGTTAAGCAGCCACAATTACCGGCTGCCGCCCCCGCCGCCACCGGAAAAACCACCGCCGCCAACAGAACCTGCCATACCTCCGGTTCCATCTATATTTGCCTTTGGAGTGGCAGCGTTTGAGATATGGCTGGTCATAGTCATTAAATATATCATACTGTAAGGGGTGCATCCGTACATACCTGAGAAGGAATTAAAATGTTCCGGATCAAGATTTTTCATGCTTTTCGCTACCTCTTCTCCAATATGAAATAAAGTGGCAAACACAAGATAATCTCCCCATAGCGATTTTTCAGAAGCCTGGCCCGTGCTTTGATTTTGCATATCAAGGAGGTATTTCTGAAAGCCAAGCATTCTGACAGCCTGTTCAAAACCGGAAGAAGTGAAACGTATGGTACCTTTCGTATCGGCAGCTGCTGCATTTAATCGAATTAATTCATTATTTCCCTCTGTTTTCACGTTTTCTGCCCATGCAGTGAGTTTTTCTGATATTATTTTTGCCTGTTTTTCCAAATCCGAGGTCCAAAGAATGTGGTTTGTATCGGCATAGCCGGATAAGAGGAAGTACAGCATGTTTTCCGCTTCAGTCCCATCTGGTTTGTCCGGGCCAAATACGATTGCTTCCTCATTTTTTATTTTTTCATCTTCTTGTTTATGATCACGCTTTTCCATGCGGATATATCCAGCCTCCTGCCAGCGGATCAGATATGCGCCCATAAGATTATCATAAGATATACCCTTACGCAGCAGAATCATCGTGGAATATGCAGCAGGTATGCTTCCTCCAAAAGGGATTGACCAGTTTATTTCTATGCGTTTTTTTGCCGGAAGGCGCACAGTCGTTTTGTCTGCCAGTTTGTAGCGGGAATAAAAAAAGGTAATTAGAAGAATGGTCATAAGAATAAATGCCGCTAAAACAACTAAAATAATAGTTATGCCCATATGCTGATTATTGTTATCAGCAGAATTCTTCAATTCTTCAAAGGACATGCCGGCTGCAGAAGCCGAGGGGAACAAGCTTCGGTCAAAGCGGCAGAGCACATTTACATACTCATTACTTTTCATGGCTTCTGTAGAAATAGCAGTCAGACTGCCATCGTTTCCGACCGCCGCCTCACCGGTAAAACCATACGCCCAGATGCGGGCGTTGTCAGCACTCAGCCGTGTATCTGCCAGCTGGATCCGAACAGAAGCCAAACCGGGAGCACTGGAAAGCTCTGATAAAAACTGATGGTAAAATCCAGCGTAGTCACCGTAATCTTTTACCAATCCCTCAAGTGTATATTGAATGGTATATTGATGGTCTCCATAATTGCCGATACCCCAGCAGAGTTCATATCCGCGGGAGGTTTTTAATATGCCGCATGTACCGGACTTTTCTTCTCTGGAACGTTTGGTATCCCAAGTGTCCAGTGTCTTATATTGCTTACCGGACTCATCCGTTACTTGAAGAGAATGAACGCCCATTCCTTTCATGTTATACAGCGCCTTGTAATATTCTGTGCCACTGGATACACCGCGTACATCCCAGGTTTCCGTTATAACTGCAGAACCATTATTCTGAAGCATGACATCAACGTTAATAGATGGTATTGCATCCTCTGCTGCTAATGTCTCAACTGTATTCAGAATGAAAAGTACTGCAAGAAGTGTAAAAAAAACAAAAAGCCTTTTTAGTTTTAATTTCATTATCTTCTCCTTGTCTATATTTAACTGTTATAAGATACTTATACATATCTGTTGAGTAACGAACTGACGGTGCGCTTATAGTGAGTATACCACATTTTTTGCCGATATATCACTATCTATAAGCAAGCTTTGTATCTTACAGGAGGTTATGGCTAATAATGATACAGTAGGTGTATCATTGTTCTACCAAAATGACTGGGTAATGAATACATTAAAAGATTATGGGTTTACCCCTGGAAAGGTATCTATACACATAAACGGAGGCAAATCTGTATGGAGAATTGATGGAAAAGAATATCCAATGAATGAAAATGGATATTTTAAAATTCCGTTGGACGTAATGTGTGAGCCGGGAAGTATGGAGATCGTGGATGCCCAGGGAAACCCGGTCGTATTACATGATCCGGATGCTTAAAATTAGTTTAACACAAAGAGCCGCAGGCGTAAATTCCTGCGGCTCTGTTATTCTGGGGGAGCATTTCTGCACCCCATGCATATGATAGTAAGGGAGGCGGTAAAAAGCGGAAGATAATACCAAAGGTAAAGGGCAGTAAAAAGATATAAAGGGAGAGAGTATTTTATGGAGAAGTCATTAAGTGCAACAGCAATTTCAAATCCCACCTGGTATGTGGGTGAGAGGGTCATTTATCATGGACAAGCAAGGCCTTACGATTATTATGGTGCAAAAGACCCAACCATCGTTTATTATGGAGGAAAGTATCATGTCTTTTATACCGGCGCCAATCAGGGCGGCGGCTGGCAGATGCTTTATACGTCAGCATCCTCAATTTCAGGCCTGAAAAACGCCCCGCGTACCTATATGAGTTCCATCGGGGAAAGCTATTTTTGTGCACCACAGGTATTTTATTTTGAGCCGAAACGGTTATGGTATCTGGTATATCAGGATGGAACCCATGGTGCAGCATATGCAACAACAACTAATATAGCGGATCCCAGATCCTGGTCAGGACCAAAGTCCTTTGGCATCTCCGGGAACCTGGGGTGGGATTACTATATAATCTGTGATGATTCTTACGCTTATATGTATAATACCCCAAGTGACAATTCTCATAGATTATATGTACGAAAAACTTCACTTTCCAGTTTCCCGTATGGCTGGGGTTCGCCTTCCGTTGCCATATCAGATACCTTTGAGGGCGCAAATGTCTATAAATCCTTAGCAGATGGCAGATATTATCTTGCAATCGAAGATATGAAAGATGGCAGATATTATGAATTATGGCAGTCCTACAGTGCCGGAGGTCCATGGAACAGAGTGGCTGAGAAATGGGCATGGCGAGGCAACTTAAGTTACAATGCTGACAGATGGACGACCAATGTATCTCACGGTGAGTTTATACGTGCCGGCTATAATCAGAAGATGGAGATCAATGATATTAACCGGGTTGATTTTCTGATTCAGGGTACGAATAACTTGTCAGGACCATATCAGCAGATCACCTGGGATTTAGGTATGATAAAGAATTACAGATAGGTTACAATAACCTAAGCGTTATAATTGGTACAAGCTTATGGAAGTTCTGCTTGTGCTGGCAGGGAACACCCGGCGTTCAGACACCGGGTGTTCCCTATTATGTGTATATCATAGTAAAATGCATCGGCCTACAAATAATATGTATTATATAAGTCTATTTGTATATAATACAATTTTGATAAAATAATTGGAGGTAATAAATATGCTTACGATGGAAACAAAAAAGAATCAATCCTGTATTGATGCATGTGCAAAATGTTCTCAGGCCTGCTATGAATGCTTTCATGCCTGTCTGAATGAGCCGGATGTAAATCAAAGAAAGAATTGCATCAGTATGTTAATCGAATGTGCAATGATGTGTCAGATGTCTGTATCAATGATGTCTATGAACGGGCAATATTCCAAGGAGCACTGTGGAATGTGTGCAAAGATCTGTGAAAGCTGTGCAAACGAGTGCAGTATGTTTAAAGATCAGCATTGCAGAGATTGTGCGCAGATATGCGAAACTTGTGCACAGGAGTGCAGAAATATGTCTGCAATGTAGATGATACGGCAAAAAACTGCCAGCCCCTATGCTACCCCCATATAGGACTTTTATATTTCATTGTCCTATATAGGGGGAGCATATCAAAGGGCGGCAGTTTTTTATTTTCAGACTATATCTTACATTCTGCTGCTGGCTTATCATCCCGGATTCCTTTAAAAACAGGTTGACGGAAACTGTCTTTTTCAGTTGGCATGGATTCAACTATGCAAACCAGTTCCGGTTCCATCCAGACCGCATCCTGATTCCCTTCCGGTACGTATCCAAATGGGGAATAATCAATTACATTATATTTATGCTGGTTTAAAATCCGAAGGCTGACACCAAGGGTAACATGACCTTTATATACCAGGATTTCGTCATCGTACTGTCCCAATATCAGGCTGGTCATATTGTTTTTCTTACTGATATATCCGCAGATTACGCAGTCATCCGTAGACATTACTTTGCATTTAATCCAGTCTTTTGTCTTTCTGCCCTGCCAGTATAAGCTGTCTTTTCTTTTGGCAACAATCCCCTCCAGCCCCTTTTCCTTAACCAGCTGAAACAGCATGATTCCATTGGTTTCTACGTATCTGGATACGGATATCAGATTATTTTCCGTAACTGCATCCTCCAGGTACTTTTTCCGCTCCATGAGCGGAAGTCCGGTCAGATCCTTATCTTTGTAATATAAGATATCATAAGCAATAATACTGGCGGGATAACGGTCAGAAGCCAGTTTTATTTTGAACTGATTGCTCATGTAAGCTCTTCTCTGTACCTCATAGAAATCAGGTACCCCATTTTTTAGAACAAGTAATTCGTGGTCCAGAATACATCTTTCTTTCACCTGGTTATGAAGCTTAGCAAGCTCCGGAAAGAAGGTAATCATACGTTTATTCCGTTTATTTCTCATTTCTGTCACATCGCTTAAAAAAGAAATGCATCTTATACCATCCCATTTTATTTCATATATATAATCGGGAGAATCAAAGGGATCCGTCATTTCTGAGATAAGCATGGGGCTTACCTCTTTGGTGTCAAAAATATCCATTATGCCAGCCCTTTGGTCCCTTTTGCCATTTCAACAGTTTTCTTCATTGCCTCCATCAGATCGATGATATTATTCTGACCTTCCGTATCCGCATTGACAATTTCTTTCCCGGCTATCTTTGTTTCAATTGCCTGGCGCAGCCGTTCCTGGTATTCATCGTGGTAGATCGCAGGATCAAAGGTTGATGTCATGGAATCGATCATGGTTTTCGCCATTTCCACTTCTGGTTTTGAGACCTCTGGTTTGGTTACTGCAACCGGTACTGCCTGTATTTCTGCCTGATAGAACAATGTTTTTGCAATGATTCCTTCCCTGGTAGGGTAAAGGACAATTAAATTTTCCGTAGACCCCAATACGGTTTTTGCGATTCCCACTTTTTTTTGTGACAGCATCGCCTGACGCAGGAGCTCAAATGCCTTTTCAGCACCTGGTTCCGGTACGGCATAATAGTTTTTTTCGTAGAAAATCTGATCAACATCTGATAATTTTGCAAAATGCTCGATATGAATCGTCTTATCTTTTTTAGTTTTAATTTTTTCCAGTTCGTCTTCAGTAAAAGTCACATACTTACCCTTCTCATATTCATATCCTTTGATAATGCCTTCAGAATCCACCTCTTTATTGCAAGATGGGCATATTTTTTTGTATTTCACCCGCTCATGAGTGTCTTTGCATAATTGATTAAAACTTACTGAAGTATCTTTTGTGGTTTTATATAATCCTACGGGAATATAAAGCATCCCTACACTAATCGCACTTTTATGAGCTACAGCCATAACAACGCCTCCTTTTTAGCTATTGTTTGACAATATGGGAAAAATATGCATGCCGCATCTTTTCAAATGACTGTTTTATTAAAGAACCTGCGGAATAAAATCCAATAAATACAATAAAAATCTCAAGTCGTCCCAAAATCATTCCAAACATTTCTACCACCAGCGTTGCAGTATTTGTGGCAGGAGAGGTAATGCCGATGGATAATCCTACTGTGCCAAGAGCGGAGGCAAATTCAAACATGGCTTCTGTCAGCGAACAATCTGCCGTTTGTGTTAGTAACAATGTGCCTGTTATATAGAGTATGAAATAGGTTGTAACAAAGCCGCTGGTGTCCATGGCAAGAGTGGAGTCAATTGTAGTTTTTCCCTGTGCTCTGAAATAATAAAGTGTTTCTACATTTCGTGGAGAGGACAGGCGTTTTCGTATATTCTGAAGGGTAGTCCGAAGTATCAGGTAAACGCGGGTCAGTTTAAGACCGCCTGCCGTGGATCCGATTCCGCCTCCGATTAACATTGTTAAGATCAGCATGGCCACTGCGAGAGGAGGCCAGGAGGTGTAGCTCATACTGGAGTAACCTGTGGTCGAAAGAGCAGATGTAACATCAAACAGTGCCCGTCTGAATCCTTCACCGATTCCCATATTCAGACTTTTTATAAGGGAAAAGGCTGTAACAGGAACAGTAAACAAAAGTACCAGAAACAAAAAGCGGACCTCACTGACTTTAAGAACCTGCTTCCATTTTCTTTTTACCAGAAGCAGAAGGACTGCAAAATTTGTAGTACCTATTAACATCTGGATGATAGTAATTAGTTCAATGGTACGACTGTTATACTCCCCGATACTGTTTAATCTGGTGGAAAAACCGCCGGTGGACAAGGAACACATGGTATGATTGACAGCGTCAAACAAACTCATACCGGCAGTTACATAAGCTGCAGTACCAATTACCAGGAATGCATTGTACATCAGACAGATTGTCTGGGCTGTTTTTTTTAAGTTGGGCAGAAGTTTATCCGGGTGACCTTCCGCATTATAGAGATTCATGGACTGCTTATCCTGGACAAGCATCACCATCATCATAACAAAGCCCAGGCCTCCGCAAAACTGCATAAAGCTACGGTGAAACAGATAGATATGGGGAGTAGCGGACACATCCATAACGGAAAGGCCGGTAGTTGTCCAGCCACTGACTGCTTCAAACAGTGCCTGAGCAAAGGTGAGCTGTCCGCCCAGTACAAAAGGACCTGCCCCCACAAGAACTCCCCAGCCCCATGCAAACAGGACGGTCAGGCTGCTGCGCTGCATGGAAGAACGCCACTCGAATGTGGATTCCTCCCTTTTTCTCATGAAACACAATATACTTCCAAGTGTTATGGAACCAAGTGAGGGAAGGAGGAAGGGAAGAATATAACCTGCATCCTGAGGATAAAAAGGAACGATAACCAGGGGAACTGCAATAAGTATGCCAATGAGCAGCATCAGCTTTCCAATGTTGCTGCGGTTAGAAAATTTACGAGTCATCTCATCACCTTCCTGTCAATTCCTGAATGGCAGCCATTTCCTGTTTGTCGGAGGAGATGAGCACAAGCATATCCCCGGACAGAATCCGGGTATCCCCTCTTGGAACCATGGTCGTATCCCCGCGGAGAATACAGCCGACAATTACTTCTTTGGGAAGATTAATTTCCCAAAGCTTTTTTCCTGCGGCAGGAGATGTGTCAGGTATTGGAACCTCTGCAATATTGACACGACCCTCCCCAATGGGGATTAAGGTTGTGATTTTATCTACAAAAGCCTGCTGTTCAATGATTCCGGTAATTGCAGTAATGGCACAGACAACGCTGTCTATTCCCATCCGATAGAAAAAATCTGTTTTTTTCGGATCTGTCAAAAGGGCTACGGTTTTTTCTATATGAAATTTCTTCTTGCATAATTCACAGATTACCAGATTATCCTCGTCTTTTGCAGTCATTGCGATTGCTATATTTGCATCCCCGGCATTTGCATCTTCTAAGACAAACGGTCTTGTTCCGTCACCATGAATGACAGTAAGCTTGTCAATCTCGGACAGCTTCACACAGTCTTCATATGTATCATTGATCACAGTCACGTGATAGCCTTTATTTATTAATGACGCGGCTAGAGATTTTGCTTTACTTCTTCCGCCAACCAGTAAGACCTTTGTTTTCATTGAGCCACCTCCTGCATGGAATCTTTTGATATCTCTGTCCTGGATAATATCTTATCAATTTCCTTTACAGATAAGACTGCCGGACAAATGGTATCAATTCCGAATTCACGATAAACGTATTCTCTTTCCGGATCATAGAGCCGGGCAATTACCCGTTCAATATGGAACATTTCCCTTGCAATCTGTGCAGTCAGAATGTTTGCATTATCATGATTCGTGACAGCAACGACAGCACTTGCATTTCCAATTTGTGCTTCCTGCAGTACATCTAAGTCTGTTGCATCACCTTGTAAAGAAAGGCCGCCAAAAGCTGGTGACAGTTTTCTAAAGGCTTCCCTGTTTTTATCAATAATCAGAACATCCTCACCGTTGTCAGACAGGGTATTTGCCAGATTTGCACCCAGCCTGCCGCAACCGATAATAATCGTGTAGTTATGTATTTTCATGTTTGATACCTCCTGATAATATTGTAATGGCTGGTGAGCCTGTATCTGTTTCTGTGATACAGTCTTTTTCATCATAAGCACACCGGCCTTTAGAAAAAAATGTTCCATAACATTCCAGATTCTGCCGTGCAGGCAGATAAGTGGGATCAAGTGCCCAGGCAGCTCTGAAGTGCTTCATGGCACAAGAATGATCGCCTTTTTTTTCTAACAGTATTCCAATCAGATTATGGGGCTGCGGAGCGTGAGGATAACTTCCCATAGCCTGGCAGATCATGTTTTCGCATGTCTGATAGTCCTGCATTCCGATCAGATCTTTTACTGTGTCACATAGTTTTGTAAGATTTTCTCTATTATTTAATTCGTTATTTATCATTGATCCCAACCTCCTTGCAGATTTTTTACATAATGATCGTAACAAAAATGCTGTGAGTATGGCGTGAGAGACCGGTAATCCCTGTGAGGATGCTGTGAGGATGAAAAAAAGACTACTCCTGGAAGTTCAGAGTAGTCTCTTAAATAAAACAAGTTTCGTTTATACATCGGAAAGCCGGTATCCCACACCGATCTCAGTCAGAATATATCGTGGTTTTGCCGGGTTATTTTCTATTTTACGCCGTAGTCCAGCCATCAACTTCCTAAGAGCCTGGGTGTCTGTTCCATAACCCACGCCGTAAATTTCCCTGATTATATATTTTGTCGTCAGCACTTTTCCTATATTCCGGAAAAATAAGGAAAGCAGGCTGTATTCCATGGGAGTTGTGTGCAGTTCATTGTCATCAAGGTATACTAAATGTTTATCAAAATCAATACGAAGTCCGCCTACGGATAAATTTGTCTGGGACCGCAGTCCGCCCGCTTTCTTCAAGTGACGGAGCGCTACCCGGATTCGTGCCATCAGCTCCATGGATGAGAAGGGCTTCGTCAGGTAATCGTCCGCACCGCTGTCCAGCGCAGATGCCTTTTCCTTATCCTGATCCCGTGCAGAAACAACAATGATCGGCATCTCAGACCATTCCCGGACTTTTTTAATCACTTCCATACCATCAAAATCAGGTAGTCCAAGGTCAAGAAGCATAAGATCAATCTGTTCTGTGACCAGTGTAGACAGGGCACCCTGGGCAGTCCCTGCAGTTGTATAAGAGAAACCTTCCTGCTTTAATGAATAGCAGATAAAGTTCCGTATCTGTGAGTCATCTTCGACAATCAGAATTTGCTCATTCCGGTTCTGCATGAGTGATTTCCTCCTTTGGCAATGTAAATATAAATTCCGCACCGGTCCCTCCTGCGCGGTTATGACCCTCGATCATTCCTTCATGGGCCTTGATAATGGCTTCGCATATGGGAAGCCCCAGTCCGACACTTCGCTGGGCATCAGCCTTACCGGAGTGTGTGGTATAAAACATCTGAAAGATATTGGGCAGATCCGATGCCCCGATGCCGCATCCGGAGTCAGCAACTGAAAATACAGCCAGATTGTCCTCCTGACTGACCGTTATTTTTATTTCGCGGTCAGGTGGCGTATGTTTGATGGCATTATCCAGTAAATTAATCAAAACCTGTTCAATCAATTTCGCATCCATGGGAACCAGAAGAACCTCCTCTGGAACAGCAACTGTGATCTCGTAACCGGGGTAACGTTTTAAAATATGTCTGACTGCTCCGCCAACGACTTCCTCCGCAGCCTCCAGCTGTTTGGTGATTGTGAGCTTTCCATCCTGCAAACGGGTGAGACTCAGTATATTCTCAACCAGTGAATGAAGCCAGTCTGCGTCCTTATGAATGCCTTCTGCCAGGTCGTATCTTGGATCTGTTGATTCCGTCATATCCATAAGTATCTCCGACGTGCCCATGATTCCTGATAAAGGTGTACGCAGATCATGGGAAATTGCGCGTAACAGGTTGCTTCGGTAACGTTCCTGTATGGTCTCTTCTCTTGATTCCTGCTGCTGCCTGGCACTTCGATACCGGTCCATGGCCAGAGCAGTACTTTCAATCATAGAACGCAGCAGGCGCTTTTGAGGTTCCCCCATGGAAGCTGCGTTTGTTATTGGAATTCGAAGCAGACCCAATATGGATTCTCTGCCATAGATGGGCCAGTCGTAAAACTCTCCGCTTACAACGTAACCGCCCCTGAGTCCCTCGATCCGGTGCTTCAGTTCAGAGGGATCGTCAACTTTTCTGCGTACCTGCTGATGAGCACTTAGCTGTTGAATAAAACTGGTCTGGGGCTGTCCGTTTTCGTCAAAGCATAAACAGGCGGCACGGCAATTCATTATTCCGCTGATGGTTTCCGTGGTGATGGCTGCAATGTCAGATATATCAGCAGCATCTGTTAACCGGTTTGTTAGTTGAAAGAGTGCACTTGTTTCCGCCTGCTTTTCCTGAGATTCCAAAGCATTTTGTTTTACTTTTGAAGTAAGAGCGCTGGTAATTATTGCTGTAATCGTCATAATACCGAATGTAATAAAATAAGAAGGATCGTTTACAGACAGTGTATAGAAAGGGTCTGTAAAAAAATAGTTAAATGCGCAGGTGGCTGCAACAGAACCCACAATTCCGTAAACACTTCCCCTTGTAAAACGTGCGGTCAGGAGAATAGAAAGGAGATAAACAATGACGATGTTTGTTTCCGGAAAACCAATGATTAAGAAGATCCAGCCAATCCCGGTTGCTGCGGTTATGATCAGGGCTGTTATTAATACATATCTTATCATTTCTTTTAAATCATTATTTCTCAGAGATTTCAAGACTGCTGCCTCCGCTATAAAAGATTTTTTGTGTAGTAGTGGCGTTGACCTGTCACCGGATTCCCGATTCATTATGGAGATAGATACCCAGATCTCTGGGGTTTTTATCTTCAATTCTTTCTAAATTATAATCCAGCAGACCTTCATAGATAATTTTTTCATCTGTCTCATTTATATCATCTGTTATTTTAAAATTCATAAATATTTCTCCTTGTAAGCTTCATCAGTTGAAATGCTATTTATTATGTGAGCATATCACATTTAGAAGAAGGATTCTACTGTTTTTTATACAGTTATTATTCCATAATTATGGTATAATAGGATTAAAAATGGAGTTTAGAAGAGAGGTAAAATATGAAAAGACTGATACTGGTGACATCTCCTCCTGCAAGCGGAAAAACTTACGTATCAAAGCAGCTTGCCAAGAATTTAAAGCATGTTGTCTATCTTGATAAAGATACTCTGATTGTTTTATCGAAACAGATCTTTGTGGTTGCGGGCCAGGAATACAACAGAAGTTCTGATTTTTTTGAAGCAAACATACGGGATTATGAATATGCGGCAATCGTTGACCTCGCTATGGAAGCACTGGAATATGATGATATTGTGCTGATTAATGCTCCGTTTACAAGAGAAATCAGAGATACCGGGTATATGAATGCACTGCGGGAGAAGCTGACCAGAAAGAATGTTGTGCTTACCGTAATTTGGGTTCAGACGGATGTAGAGGTATGCAGACAGAGAATGATTGACCGGAACAGTGACCGGGACCGGTGGAAACTGGATCATTGGGATGAATATATTGCAGGTGTTAATTTTGATATTCCAAAAGAATTAGACGATCCTGACTGCAAAGATGATCTGTTGATTTTTAAGAATTCATCAGAGACTGAATTTCAGAAATCAATGAAAGATATACTGGATATAATTGAAAGCTAGTTCAGTATGTTGTGGAATGAAGAAACAGGCCGGCCGTTATGGCGTCAGCCTGTTTCTTCATTTTTACTTTTTTACTGCCGCAATGATTCCATCTCCAATTGGAAGCAGAGTACTGTTTAGTTTAGAAGAATCTGCCACCAGACGGTTGAATATATGCACGGCTTCAACCTGTTCGCTCCATTTTGGATCCAGATCCATCACAGGAAAAAGGGCATCGTCAACAGCGAGTATACCGCCGGGTCTCAAAATACGGATACAATCCTTTAACAGACGGGGATAAATCCGTTTATCTGCATCCTGAAAAATAAAATCAAATGAAGCATCCGGAAGTTCTGGGACAATCTGACACGCATCACCCTCCAGGATCTGTATGATACTGTCAACTTCTGAACGAATAAAATTAATTTTTGCCTGTGCGGCAGCAGTGGGGTCGAATTCAATGGTAGTGATGGTTCCGCCATATTCTCTGGCAGTCAGTGCCATAGAGGTTGCCGAAAATCCAATGCTGGTACCAATTTCAAGAATATTCACTGGCTTTTTCATCTGTAATATCAATTGCAGAAAACGCGCAGTATCGTCTTCTATAACCGGCACAAAATCTTTCCACTCCGTTTTATTTACAAAATCCTTTTTTTGCAGAGAGGTTGTTACCCTGTACAGATCTTCGATGTAAGTCTTCTCTAATTCCAATTCTTTTCCCATAGCTTATTTCTCCTTTTTTATTTGTATTCCTACAGGAAGGAGAACGCAAAAAAAACACACCCTCCAACCAGGTAGGTCAGATAGTGCGTTGGCTTACGTGAACGCTTACGAAATTTATGTAATGACAGTATACAACAATTTAAAATTATAATCAAGCATTTAAAAGGAAAAAAGTATTATGAGAAAAATCATATTGACTAATATATCATAATGTTATATCATAAAAATATATTAAAATAAAAAAATTGATAAAAAAGGAGTATTTTTAATGAGACAACGAGTTCGCAAGGGGTTATTAGTGTATTCTGCACTGATGTTTCCACTGACATTTTTTCTTTTATCGCCTTATGTCATTGTTATTTCTGCGGCAGATGGAGTTCTGAATGGAAGCGCGATGATTTTTGGGCTGCTCCTGGTGTTTTCCGTCATTGGGAGCAGGCTTTTCTGCGGCTGGCTCTGTCCGGGAGGTGCTGTCCAGGATTTTATTTCCAATGCAAACAGCCGCCCCTGGAACAGCAGGTGGAAAAATCTGTCTAAATATGTGATCTGGGTGGTGTGGTTTTCTTTTATCGTTTTTCTGTGGATACATAACGGCCCGATAAAAGGAGATTTCCTGCATTTTATGGACATTAACATAATTTACATGATTATCTATGCAGTTGTAGTCTCTCTTATATATTTGTTCACGCTAATGACCGGCAGACGGGGAATGTGCCACAGCCTCTGTTGGATGGCTCCCTTTATGGTAATTGGTGAAACCATTGCAGATTTTTTTCATATACCAAGATTCAGGCTGAAAGCGAAACCTGATGACTGTGTTTCCTGTGGAAAATGCAGCAGAATCTGTCCTATGGGTTTAAATATAGCTGAGATGGTTAAATCTGGAAGATTAGATAATACGGAATGTATTAACTGTCTGGAATGCGTGGATGAATGCCCTAAGAAAGCAATCAGTTTTGGAATATGTCAGAAACAGTGACCCACAACTGATGAGGTATTAAAGAATCTGGTGGTGAAGCAATAGGATATAATTGAAAAAGACAGGCTCATTTTTCAGATGGGCCTGCCATATATTCACTTTAACAGAATCACTTTTCCGGAACTGCCGTCAACCAACACCTCATCCCCATCCTCTAACAGATTGGTTGCATTTCCAATTCCAAGCACTGCAGGTATGTTATATTCCCTGGCCACAATTGCGCTATGGGACAGGGGACCGCCTGTATCCGATATAACCGCCGAAGCAAGAACAAACAGGGGGGTCCAGGAGGGATCTGTATAGCGGCAGAGCAATATGTCGCCGGGCTGCATTTTATCAAATTCCTGCTGAGTCAGTATTTTCCGTACCCGCCCTCGGCATCGTCCTCCGTTTCCGGAAACACCGGTCAGTGTATTCTGATTACTTGCTTTTGTGCCCATTGAAAACCCAGACCAAAGCATTTCGTTTTTCTGCCGGTTCAATTTTCTCACAGAAATCAATTCTTTCAGGTCCGTTATATTGCCCGGTAATTCATAGACCTCGTTTAGGGTGAGATACCGAATGTCGTCCGCTTTCTCAAACAGCTGGGGAAAACGGTTCCCCAGCTCAAATGCAGCTCTGCGGGCAAGACCGTAGCACATTTCTATCAGATAAAGGCTCTCTTCCCGGTTCACATGATATACCCTTATCTCTTCAATTTTCGATTTTAACCGGTGGGATTTCTTTTTATCAAACTGTTTTGTAATCTTTGTCATAATGTTTTGAAACTTATCTGTTGCTTCCTCGTTTCTTCCGGAGTTTTGCAGCACTTTCAGCATTGAAAACAGGGAATCCAGATTCTCAAACCATGAAACGGAGCCGAAGGCACAGTAGCTGCTGTTTGATTTCCAGCCGAATTCATTTAAGAAATTTTCCAGCTTCGACTTAAAATCAGGCTGATTAGACAGAAATGCCGATATGGCACGGGGATTGGTACTGTCCAGTTCCATAAATAACTGCTCCAGTTCAGGGCTGCTGTGGATGTATCCGGATAGTTTTTTTAATTCAATGTTTAAATTCCAGGTTTTATAGGAAAGATTACTCAGCAAATCATATTCGTTCATATTTTTATCTGTTTTCTTCAGGTCATGATGAATCAGTTTTGAGACAGCCACAGACGGAAAGATATTGTATCGGAATCGTGTGTAAGCAAGCTCTTCAGAAAGTTTTATGAGTTCCATGATCTGCCGGATCAATGCTTTGGCAGGTAATGAGGTAAGGTCAGAATTCTCTATAGAGTCCAATTCTTTCCTTATATTATGAAAAGAATCCTTTGTCCTGGCTGAATTGATGGAAAAGTCGGTAAAACGGCTCAGGAGGAAAGGGATTTTAAATATTTTAGGTGAGATATGTATTTTTCCGGCAGATAGTGCAAGCAATCCGTTATCAGCCATGGTAAGTTCGCTATCCACAAAGATGCCCAGCTCATGAAACACTTTGTTTTTTGCTTCATCCACTAACAGGCATGGTGCCACATCAAGGGGATAGAGCGGGGTGGGGCAGTGTTCGATCCAGTTGTTTAATACCGCTCTCTGAGATTTTGTAATCTTGATATCGCTGCTGCTTTTTACATTTAAAGTGGTGATTGGCCGTGCCTGCAGTAAATACAGCCTGTTCTCAGAGATGGCCCATTCCAGATCCTGGGGGCAATGAAAGTGCTGTTCTGTTTTTCTGCCCAGTTCAAATATTTCTATTGCCTGTTTCTCGGTTAAACTAAATTCATTTCTTAGCTGTGAGGAGGTTTCTTTCTCTTCGGTTCCATCTGCGCTATAGCAGACCAGGAGCTTTTTATCGCCTAACCGTTTTTCAACTATCTGCCGGTGATCCCTGTCATATAAATAGATATCAGGAGTTACTTTCCCTGAAACAATGGATTCGCCCAGACCCCATGAGGCATTGAGCATCATCCTGCTTTTATTTTTACTAACAGGGTCCACGGTAAAAAGGACACCGGATATTTCACTGTTTACCATACACTGGACTACGACGGATAACGATATCTTTATGGTATCGAAGTTCGTTTGCTTTCGATAGGCGGACGCCCTTGTTGAGAACAGGGATGCGAAACATTTTTTGACGGACAGATAAAGCTGATTAAGTCCCTGTATGTTGAGATAAGTTTCCTGCTGCCCGGCAAAACTTGCTTCCGGCAGGTCTTCGGCAGTGGCAGAGGAACGTACCGCAACTTTTGAATCCGGGCCCAGTGCATGATAATATTCTGCGATTTCATCCTCCAGTTCCTTCCACAGCTGTCCTTTAGCGATATTCTCACTGGTAAGGCTGTTTCCTGGTGCGGAAGAATCGAACCCATTCCGTTTCATGTAATCATCAAAGGCACGGCTGGTAATGCAAAAACCATTGGGAACCGGAAAACCGGCATGATACAGTTCTCCCAGATTTGCACCTTTTCCACCTGCGGCAGAGATATCTTCCTTTCTTATTTCACTGAATTTCATAACATATTTCATAGATAAAGCCTTCAAAGCATATACACCCCCTTTTTCTGGATTATAGCACCGTTCTATGAAAATATCAAATAATATTCACAGCTTTAATAAAAAATATCAAATTAGCTCCAGAATTAATTTTTGGATTTTTTCATACCAGAAAAGAAAGCCATCGCCAATCATTTCCTTCTGCATGCATAAAGCAGCCAGTGCGGCAACTGCAGAAGCGATTTCTTCATCGGAAGCTGACAGGGAAAACCCCTTGCCTGCCCAGATATTTTTAAGCTTTCGGATAAAGTCTAAATTATCCTGAGATGCAGATGCATCATTATTCCAGACCAGTGATTCTAAAAGACCGCCGTATTCACTGGCATAAAATTTGTTTGTGGAGGTTTTTTCCAGAAATACATTTGCCAGATCAGAAAAAAATCCCTGGGGTGTCTGGTTTTCCTCATCAATGATTGTCAGAATTTTCTGCCGTATTCTCATTTTTTCATCCCGCAGGATTTCTTCGTAAAGAGCTTCTTTGTCTTTGTAGAAGGTATAAAAGCCGCCCATGGAAATACCGGCCTTTTTGGTTATATCCTGAATTTTGCAGTTTTTAAACCCTTCCTCCATAAACATAAGCGAAGCGATTTCTTTTACTTTATTCTTTAATTCTACCCGCTCTTCATCCGAATAAGGTCGTCCCAAGATGACTGCCCCCCTTCCCTGTTTGTATTTCTATATTAACTTGCCGCCATAAATTCGTCAATATCAGAGTTACTCTGGTTTGTCGAAGTAAATGAAAGTTTGTCCCTTCCTTTTTACGATTCTGAATCGTATAAAACATTAAATAAGTTTAATACTAATGATAAAAGTAAAAATGGAGCAAATAATGAAAGCAGATAAAAGACTTACAACCGCATTTAAGCATGCCGAGACCATAACATTTGATAAAACTTCAAAATATATATTCTTCAGTGATTGTCACCGTGGTGATGACAGTGTTTCAGATGAATTTATCAGAAACCAGAACATCTTTTTACATGCATTAAACTACTATTATAAAGAGAACTATGTATATGTAGAGGTGGGAGATGGGGATGAATTGTGGGAGTATAAAAAATTCAGTGTCATACGACTGGCTCATACCGATGTTTTTACAGTAATGAAGAAGTTTTATGATTCTGAGCGATTCCTCTCACTATATGGTAATCATAATATTTATCTGAAATCAAAACGTTTCGTAAAATTAAATTATTATCAATATTATGATGAATATAACCAAAAGACGGTGGATTTGTTTAAAGGAATACGACCAAAAGAAGCTCTGGTACTTCGTTATAAAGACACTGGTCAGAAGATTTTTGTACTGCATGGACATCAGGGTGACTTTATGAATGACCAGCTGTGGTTTCTGTCCATGCTGCTGCTTCGATATTTCTGGAGATATCTTCATCTTGTAGGGTTTGACAATCCTACAAGTCCTGCCCGTAATTTATTTAAACGTCATAAAATAGAACGTATCTATGATGAATGGATTGATAGGCATAAAGTTATGCTGATCTGCGGACATACGCACAGACCCAAATTTCCCAAAGCAGAGGATCTTCCATATTTTAATACGGGCTGCTGTACCAGAACCAGGGGAATCTCCGGAATAGAAATAATAAATGGAGAAATACTGCTGGTGGACTGGAGAATAGCCGCAGATGAGGAGGGTTGTCTTAAAGTTCACCGTACCGTGGTAAGAGGACCGGAACCCATTGAAAAATATGATAGAAGGAAATAGTCAATACCCCTTTATACCTATATGGGAAGCGAGTGAAATAAAACTGCAAAAATCAGGGCAGGCAGAAGATTTGCCACTTTGATATTAGTTTTAAACATCAGATTCGTGCCTACACAAAAGATTAAAGCTGAACCAATAAAGGATAGGTAACTCACAGCTTCCTCTGTTAAAAATGGCTGGACTAAAGACGCTGATAAGGTGATGGAGCCCTGAAAAAGAAACAGGGGTATGACAGAAAAAACAGCTCCTTTACCAAAAACAGATGTAAAAACAATCAGGATCATTCCATCTAAAACAGCTTTTATATAGAGCATTGAAGCATCTCCGGTCAGACCGTCCTGTAAAGAGCCTACAATTGCCATGGCACCGATGCAGATGGTTAAGGAAGCAGAAACAAATCCTTCCACAAAGCCATTGTCATCCGGTGTGCTGAATTTCCGCTTCAGCCAATCTCCCAAAGTTTCCGTGTGTTTGTTAATATTTATAAATTCACCGGTAACGGCTCCAAGAACCAGAGATAATACCATTTTCATAGTCCCTCTCGTTTCCAGTCCTGATGCGCTAATTACAAACATTTCCTGCAAAACTCCTGCAATTCCGATAAAGATTACGGAAAGGCCCAGCGCCTGCATAATAATATCCTGAAATCTCTGCTTCAATCCGCCCTTCAGCGTAAGACCAATGATTCCTCCCGCAATGACAGCAGCGCTGTTTACAATTGTTCCTGACCCAGTCATTTTATTTTCGCCTTTCGTATTATGATTCATAACCGATATTATAACATCCAATAATAATGACGTAAAGATTTACCGTAATGCATACGGAAAATAATCGGGTGGATCTTCATTCTGCCAATGGTATAATGAAGATAACGAAAGGAGGTGGCGGCTTGCTTAACAGGAGGCAGCAGCTTTTGTTCTCAAAGCTTACCGGCAATCAATACATTACAGCAGCTGAACTGGCCAGACAACTGGAACTTAGTGAAAAGACGATAAGGACAAGAGTAAAGGAGCTGGATAAAGAGCTTTTGCCATGTGGGGCACATATCATATCCAAACAAGGATATGGTTACCGGATATCAATTACTGATCCGGCATTGTATCAGGAACTTATAATTTCTATGTCAGCAGACAAACAGGCGTTACCCACTTCTTCACAGGAACGGATTTTATATCTTCTTTCGTGCTTTCTTAACAGCAGGGACTATGTAAAACTGGATGATTTAAGTTCTTTTTTATTCATATCAAGGAATGTGCTGACTGGAGATTTAAAAAAGGCGGAGGAAATGTTATCCAAATACGATGTCAGGCTGGTGCGAAAACCTCATTATGGAATCAGAGCAGAGGGAACGGAATTTGATAAGCGGCTGTGTATTGCCAACTATCTGATGAAACCGGATTTTATTTTACAGGGGCACCGGCGCAGAAGTACGAATGAAATGAAGTCCATCGGTGATATACTGCTCACCTGTATCAGGGAACATAATATTAAATTGTCTGAGGTATTATTTCAAAATCTGACCATTCATATTTATATCGCATTAAAGCGCATGAAAGCCGGGCTTTTCATGACTTCTGAGGAGGCGGATTTTTTTCAGTCAGGTCTGGGCGAAAAAGAAATGGTCATAGCACAGGATCTGGCAAAAGGGCTGGAGCATAGTCAGGGAATTGTTTTTACCCAGCCAGAGATAAAATATATGGCAATTCATCTGGCCGGAAAAAGAAGCATTGACGAAGAGGAGGGAGAAGAGCTGAAAACGGAAATTCCCGGACGGCTTATGGACCTGGTCACAAATATGCTGCAATCGGTATATGACAGTTTTAAAATAGACTTCAGACACAACCGGGATTTAATTCTTTCGTTGTCTCAGCATATGGTGCCGTTGGATATCAGGGTCAGGTATGACATGGGTATCGACAATCCTCTGCTGGAGGAAACAAAAAAGAACTACTTTCTGGCATATGCCATTGCAAAACAGGCATGCATTGTTCTGAAGGAATATTACCACAAAAGCCTGTCAGATGATGAGGTGGGGTTTATAGCCCTTCTCTTTGCACTTGCACTTGAGCAGGAAAAGGGAAATAACGGCAAGAAAAACATATTGATCGTGTGTGCATCAGGAAAGGGCAGCGCCCAGCTGTTAACCTATCGTTATAAAGAGGAGTTCGGCAATTATATAAATCAAATATACACTTGTAATACACATGAACTGGATAACTTTGATTTAAGCAGGGTGGATTATATTTTTACTACGGTACCTTTGGAAATTACGGTTCCTGTCCCGGTTATTTCCGTAAAAGATTTTCTGGCAGACAGAGAGATACTGGCAGTCAAAAAAATTCTGTTCATGGGAAATAAAAGCTTTTTGTATGAATTTTATGACAGTCGTCTGTTTTTTACAGATATCCAGGGTGAAAAGAAAGAGGAAATCATTCAAGAACTATGCAGACGGATTGGCAAAATAAGACAATTGCCCAGGGGATTTTATGAAGCAGTACTGAAAAGGGAACAGATGGCCCAGACAGACTTTGGCAATCTGGCTGCACTGCCGCACCCTTATAAGACACTTTCTGAGGAGAACTTTGTATGCGTGGGAATTCTAAGAAAACCTGTCCTGTGGAATACAAATCTGGTTCAGGCAGTTTTTCTTGTATCCATAGGGGAAGTGGAACAGGAACAGCTTCAGGCTTTTTATCAGCTTACCATGAATCTTCTGCTGAATCAGAAAGGCATGTTAAAGCTTATTAAGGAAGCATCGTTTGAAACGCTGATGGAGCTTTTAATGGATGACAAAACTATCAGAGGATGAGGATGGGGGATAACAAATGGATATAGAAATTGAAACAATTATGATGGAACTGGTTGTAAACGGCGGAAATGCCAGAAGCTGCGCGATGCAGGCAATTGCAGCCGCAAGAGAGGGAAAGCTTAAACAGGCCGATGAGTTAATGAAAGAAGCCGATGAATCAATTGAGAAGGCTCATGAATTCCAGACCGGAATCTTACAGGAAGAAGCTTCCGGGGAACACCTTCCTATGAGCCTTATTATGGTTCACGCACAGGATCATTTAATGAATGCCATGACTGTAAGAGATCTGGCAAAAGAGTTTGTAAGGCTTTACAAAAAGGGGATATCTAACGAATAGAAAGGAGTGGTAGAATGTTACACATTACATTGATTTGTGCGGCTGGAATGTCTACTTCCATGCTGACACAGAAGATGTTAAAAGCAGCAGAAAGCAAAAATATGGAGGTGGAAATTATAGCAATGCCAGAATCAAAATTCCGGAAATATAAGGGTGAGACTGACATCCTTCTTCTTGGACCTCAGGTCAGGTATCTTTTAGAAGATATTAAGGCGGAATTTGAGCCGGCGGGAATAAAAGTTTCCGTCATTGATATGAGAGATTATGGAATGATGAATGGGGAAAAAGTATTGGAGGATGCATGTAAACTATTGGGGTAACTGGGTGCAGCAGATAAAAAGTCACGTTAAAAGGAGAAGGATATATGAATAACTTAACAGGATTAATTGAAAAATATTTCGTTCCCATGGCAGGCAGGCTTTCAAAAAACAAATATTTAAAAGCAATTTCCAATGGATTTTCCGTACTGCTGCCAATTACAATGATCGGGGCAATTTTTACACTTCTTGCTAATCTGCAGATTGCGCCGTATCAAAGTCTTATAACAGCCGTTCATTTAAAAGAAATATTCGGTTTTGCACCGAAGGTGACGACCGATATGCTTGCGGTCTATGCAGTTTTTCTTATTGGCAAAGCACTGGCAGAGCAATATGATTTTGATGATAATGTATCTACAATAGTCGGCGCATTGAGCCTGTTTTCATTCCTTGTTTTAATTCCTCTTGGCGTTTCAGGAAAAGCGGAGAAAAGTCAGGAAATTGTCTCGATTGCCAGGGCAATACCTACCACATATCTGGGAGCAGCAGGTTTATTTACAGCCATGATAATCGGATTGCTGGTGCCCTTTATCTATCAGGTATTTATTAAACACAATATCGTTTTAAAGATGCCGGAACAGGTTCCGCCCACAATTGCAAAATCGTTCAGTGCTTTGATTCCGGCGTTTAGTATTGCGTTTATTTTTGGGCTGATCCGGTTTTTATTTTCCTTAACACCTTTTGAGGATGCAAATAGTTTTGTATATACAATGATGAAGGCACCTCTGGCCAATCTTGGAGCCAGCCCTGCAACCTTTATTTTGTTTATTCTGGTCTGTTCCCTTATGTGGTTTTTCGGTATCCACGGCGGAATGATTGTCATGCCTTTTATCAATGTTCTATACACGGCAGCAGGGCTTGAAAACCTGGAAGCATATGCAAACGGTGTGGCAGGCCCTAATCTGATCACCAATGCATCATGGTTGATTTTCGCCTCAGTGGGAGGAGCAGGCGGAACTCTTGGACTGTGCATTCTTATGGTTTTTATGGCAAAAAGCTCACGGTATAAGACGCTTGGAAAGCTTGCACTTCCGGCAGGAGCCTGCGGAATCAATGAGCCCATTACATTTGGTCTTCCAATGGTATTAAATACAATCATGATAATTCCGCTGATTATTACGCCGATTGCCACGTTTCTTTTTTCCTTTTTTATGATGAGCATCGGTATCATTCCTCCGCTTAATGGTACAACCATTCCTCTTGGTACTCCGGTGGTGTTTGCGGGTCTTATTGCTGGAGGATGGAAAACAGCAGTTTTACAGATTGTATTAATAGCGATGCAAATATTAATTTATCTTCCGTTTTTTAAAGTTCTTGATAAACAGGCTGTATTAGAAGAAATGGGCACAGACTAATCATTAAATAATCTGGAAAGGAGAGTCAGTGTGGAAAAAAAATCCAATATACTATTATTTGCAGCAGACCAGATGCGAAGTGATTCCCTGAGGCATCTGGGGAATCCGGCTTCCATAACTCCCAATCTTGACAAGCTTACAATGGAGGGCGTTTCATTTCAGAACGCGTATTGCCAGAATCCGGTATGTGTTCCTTCCAGATGCAGTTTCCTTACAGGTTTATATCCACATACAACTGGACACCGCACCATGCATTTTCTTCAGAATCCGGATGAACCCAATATCCTGAAAGTTATGAAGCAGGCGGGTTATGAAGTGATCTGGGTCGGCAGAAATGATGTGATTCCAGGAAACCGCACCAAGGAAGAATATTGCAGTGAGTACTACAATGGTGTGGTAATGGAGGATACGAAAGGGGAGAGTAACAATGTCTTTGGTTTTAAGAAAAAAGGTGAAATTCCTGCAGTCAGACCAGAAAAAGACGATAATTATTATTCTTTCTATATCGGAAAGCTGGATAAAAAAGAAACACAGGAAAGTTTTGACTGGAACTGTATGAAAAGTGCACTGGATTATCTGGAGAGAAGAAGCAAAGAAGCAGATGCTCCGCCATTCTTTCTGTATGTGACGCTGACCTTCCCCCATCCGCCTTATGGATGTGAAGACCCATGGTATTCCAGTATAGACAGGAAAAAGCTGCTGCCAAGAAGACCTTGTGTGAAAGGTTTAAAAGATAAACCGTCCATGCTTTATGGAATTAATTCCAGGCAGAATTTAAATGGCTGGTCAGAGGAGCGCTTTGATGAACTGAGAGCCACCTATCTGGCCATGGTTTCACGATTTGATTATCAGTACGGTTTAATCTCGGATAAGCTGAAGGAAACAGGGGTCTACGATGATACCAATATCATTGTATTCAGTGATCATGGTGATTACACCGGGGATTACACGATAACAGAAAAGGTACAGAATTGTTTTGAGAACCCCATCAGCAATGTTCCGCTTTTAATAAAGCCCTCAAGCGGGCATGAATGCAGACCCCGGGTAACACAGGCACTTGCGGAACTGGTGGATATACCTCAAACAGTTGCAGATATGGCTGGAATCAGCCTGCCATACAAGCAGTTTGGAAAATCACTATTGGATGCGGTAAGCGGCAAGGAGTTTCATAAGGATGCGGTATTCTGCGAAGGAGGCAGGCTTCATGGGGAGGAGCACTGTATGGAAAAGGGACACGGTCCTTTATCACCTTACTGGCCCAGACTTGATACACAATGCAGTGAAGGTCCGGAGCATACAAAGGCAGCTATGATCAGGATGGGGCAATTGAAATACGTCAGGCGTCTGTATGAGACAGATGAACTTTATGATCTTGAAAAAGATCCGATGGAATTAAATAATGTAATCAATGATGAGAATTATAAGGAAGATATCTTAAAACTGAAAGAGCGTATGCTTACTTTCTTTCTTGAAACAGGAGATTATGTGCCTGACCGTAAAGATATTCGATAGATCATGAGGGGAATGGAATAAAAACCATTCCCCTTTTTCCATACCAGTGCTATGTCTCACGGAAAATTTAGTTTCATAAATTCTGCTTTTCAGCTCCGTTTGTTTTTCATTATGCCAAGTATCAGCATAATTGCCGCAACCAAAAGAGAGAGAGTAATATTGTTTGCGACTGACACCAGCCCCGTTACGAGAAAGATCAGTGTCAGCGCAGAAAGAACTGACAGAACAATCCGGGACCTGTGCCTGTAGACCATCTGTTCCGTCTCGTCGAGAGGCTTATTCTCGTCTTCCACAGGTGCAAGTATAAAGATAACCGCACCTGAGAAAAGAAGAATGAGAATGCAGACGATGCTGCTTATCGGAAACCACTTTAATATACTCAGAACAATTACAATCAGAAGTATGGAAAACAGGTAGCAGTTTCGCTGGGTACGTGCATGATAACCGCCCGCCACGGGGCGGATCAGACCGTAGGAGAGAATAAATACAACACTCTGCCACAGCATACCAAACAGCAGACCGATTAAAAATACACTGGCATAATTAAAAATATAGATACCACCCTGCCAGAATCCATAAGCATATAAATCCCGGTCCTCCCTGTTTATGATTTTCCAGTCTATTAATTTATCCGTTAGTGCATTTGCTAAATGTTCCATGATAACCTCCCCAATTATTTAAATTCATGTACATCAGAACCTTAACCTGAAACCCTTTTTCATCGTGGGATATCTGCATGGCACCGTCGTATTTCTTAATGGCCTTCTGTACACTTTTCAGCCCCAATCCATGGTTTTTTTCATCCTTTTTCCGGGTCATATAGTGATCCTCTGTTTTCTTAACCAAACCGTTAAAGGAGTTGTTTATGACGATGATAAGGCGGCCTTTCGTATATTTTATTCTTATATGAATCCAGCGGTCCCCTGTTTGGGCAACTGCTTCCAGAGCATTATCCAATAAGTTTCCAAGGATAACAGCCATATCAAACGTTTCCACCGACAAGTCTTCCGGAATCAGGATATCCGCCTTAATTTGTATGTTCTTTTTTTCAGCCTGCTGTAATTTGAAATTAATGATACTGTCAATGGTGCTGTTTCCTGATACAGCATATTCTTTAGTTATCTGACACATGTCAGTTAATTCAGATAGCCGTTCGGTTAATTCATTTATTTTCCCGGATTTTGCCAGTTCATACAAAGGGGAAAGCTTATTTTTAAAATCATGGCGGAGCATTCTCATATTTTTTAAGGCTGATTCCATCATCTCCACCTGATTTTCATAATAACGGTTCTGTTCTTCTATAATTCTTCTGTTCATCTGCGCAACTAATAGGTCAGATATTTTATCGTAAAGATAGAATGTAACAATATTTATGGCGAACGCACTCGCCATGCAAATAAAAATAATGGTGCGGGAACTGCAATTGTTAGTAAAAATGGTAAGAAGCATGATGATGGTTCCATATGGAACGGTTATTAAACTTAACCAGTACACATTGGGGAGGGGATATTTGGTTTTCACATTTTTAAATCCCTGCACAAGCAGCACATAAGAAAAGGATAATATATTTAGCGCAACAATCCCAAACCCCGATTTATATTTAAAAGGGATTAAAAGATTCAGTTCCAGAATGCTGGTTAAGAACGCCACAAGTGTCTCGATCATCATCAATGAAAAATAAATAATGGTCGTAGAAAGAAGTGCCTTACTGATTTTGCCTTCATACAAAAGTGCAGTTAAAAAGAGTGTAATCAGATTGACAGTTAAATTTACCAATGGAATTTTTAAAAAAATATATGTAAGTGTGATCACCACAAAATAGCCGAAATAAGCCAGACGTTCCAACTTAAAATTCACCCTGCAGTCTGAGTAGAAAATATGCATATATTTGTATATGACAAACGTCATAAACAAATTACCCAGGCAGTAGACCGCATTGTAGCTTTCCATATTCATAAAGTTTCCCCCTTATTCTTCGCTGATCTGCAGTTTGCGGAATTCATGACGCTTTGATCTGCTGATAGGAAGTACCGTACCGTTTGACATCACTACTTCTGTATAACGCAATATCGCAATATGGTTATAATTGATCAGATAGGACCGGTGTATCTGAACAAATTGATATTTTGTAACACTTAAGGCGGTGTCCTCCAGTTTTCCGTAAAAAAAGTCTTCTCCAGTTGTAAAAACAATTCTGTTTTCCCGGTTTAAGCTTTCAAAATATATGATTTCACTAATTGGTATCTTGTGCATATCATATCCTTTTTGATAGGTGAAATATCCCCCCAGCCTCTGGGTTCTTTCTATAGCCAGTTTTAAATCTTCGATGACTGTGAGTGGACTAATGGGCTTCGGGATAAAATGGAGGGGCTGAATATCAAACAACTGTCTGTCGTAGGCGTCCTTGCCTGAAATATACACAATTTCAGTGTTATAATTTTTCAGCACTTTTCTTATCTGCCTGCCCGCTTCCACCCCGTTCATGCAGCCCAGTTCAATATCCAGAAAAATCAGGTCAAATGATTTATCCTGGTTAAACGATTTTAACAGACTTTCGCCGCTGTTAAAAATGCTTAAATCAATCTTCAAAAAATTTCTGGCAGCATAATCCGATATGATCTGTTCCATTTGGGAACATATCGCATTATCATCATCACATATAGCAATATCAATCATAGTTTCTCCTTTCCGTTAGATAATGGTAACAAATCTGTCGATTACACTCTTATTATAGCAAAATGTGTCATTTTTGCTACTCTTAATTTATCGTTACATTTCACATCAATCGAAAGTACCATTCACTACATTAAACTATTTTATAGTAAATTATTTGATAAAATACAGTCTGAAAGCAGAATACAATAGAGAGGAGGGGAAAATCATAGAACTTTTATTTTTTAAACTTGTAAAAATAATAGCGAGTCTTGCGCTGAGTTTTACATCATTAAATATGAATTTAGCATGCATGCTGTTTATTCATCAGCCCAAACTTCCGGACAATGCTAAAAAACTGCGCAGATTTTAAGTAATAGCTGGTAACACAGCTATGATTGCCAGGCCGCCGAAGGAAACCAGGCAATGACTGCAGCCTGTTCCAATAATTTTATGGGGACAGACTGCTTTTTTTATGAGGGGAGATATTTATGAGTACAAATGAAAATGCAAAAGAATTTAGTCTAAGCTCTTACCAGAGAGATATATGGTTAGAGCAGTGTATGCATCCGGGAAAACCGATTTATAATCTTGGCGGTTATATCAGGATTAAAGGAAACATTGATATCGAAATATTCAGAAATACGATGCTAAGAATCATCAATCAAAATGATACTCTGAGAACACGTCTTATGGACCGGGCAGGAGAAGCGTATCTGACCATACTGCCCCAAATCCACTATAAAGCTCCATTTTTGGACTTTTCAATGAAAGAAAACCCGGCTGCTTTCTGTGCCGAATGGATTAAAAAGGAGTTTTTAAAACCATTTGATCCCAATGATTATTTTTTTCAGTTTTATTTATTAAAAAGCAATGAAAATGAATATTTTATTTTACTGAAAGTGTATCATATGATCATTGACGGCTGGGGGTTTGCGCTATTATACAGCCAGATGATTGATACTTATAATGAACTGGCAAAAGGAAATACGGAAATAAAGGCAGATGCTTATTCCTACACTGATTTTATCGCTGAGGATCAGGAATATAGAAATTCACCTGCCTTCCTAAAAGACATTGAATTTTGGAAGAATAAATACCAGACGATTCCTGAACCGCTGTTAAGCAAAGGAATCGGATATGATTGTGAAAATGACAGCTCCGTTTGGAGCGACAGGAGTACTTTAAAAATTAAAAAAGTGCTATATAACAGAATGCTTGAGTTTTGTAAAGAGGAAAACAGCTCTGCATTTCATTATTTATTAGGGATTTTATATCTTTATTTCAGCAAGGTCTGCAAACAGAAGGACCTGGTGATTGGTGTCCCTGTTTTTAACCGGAGCAATGCCAAATATAAACAGACCATAGGACATTTTGCAAATGTATTACCACTTAGAATAAACCCGGAGACGGATATGAGTTTTAAAGAGCTCATGAAACTGATCAGGCATGGACTTTTTGAATGCTACCGGCATAAAAGAACAAATTTTGGTGACATCAGCCGGGCGGTTTATGAAGGGGTAAGTGAAAAAGGCAACTTATTTGATATATCCCTTTCTTTTGAAGAACAGGAAATGAGAAAAAAATTTGTTACTGCTGATGAATGCCAGAATGTAACAATGACGCATCAACATGAAAGAAATGCTCTAATGCTTCTGATCTGGGGACATGAGGGGGAAGCGGATGTATGTGTTAATTTTGATTACCGGCTGGATGTGTTTAGAAAGTTTATACCAATTGAAAACTTCATTTCCCATTTTGAATATTTATTCACAAAAGCAATGGAACATGGCGATACTCCGATCTCTGCAATAGAAGTGGTACCGGAGGCGGAAAAGCGTATGCTGCTTCATGATTTTAATCAGACAGTGATGGAATATTCCAAAGATCAGACCATCCACGGTTTATTTGAGGAGAAGGCAGAACAAAGACCGGAGCATACCGCGGTTGTTTTTGAAGATAAAAAACTGACCTATAGGGAACTGAACCAAAAAGCCAACAGGCTTGCCCATGCGCTGCGGAGGAAGGGAGTGAAACCGGACAGTATTGTTGCTGTCATGACCGAGCGTTCCCTGGATATGGTGACAGGAATATTTGGTACTCTAAAGGCCGGAGGTGCCTACCTGCCCATAGATCCCGGTTACCCGGAGGACAGGATTGAATATATGCTGGAGGACAGCGGCGCAGGCGTTCTGCTCACACAAAAGCATCTAAAAGACAGA
>NZ_OAOF01000015.1 GCF_900205965.1 Lacrimispora amygdalina | reverse complement strand
TATATAGGTACAGATCCACAGTGCCTTTTCAAAATATATCAGAGATGGATTAAAATGCCCAGAGAATCTGGGAGAAAGGAAAAATCCAATTACCATCTAAGATAATTGGATTATACGTGTACATATGGCATACACATTTACAAAGGATCTGGAAACCGGAAACCAGCTGATAGACTCTGAACACCGCCAACTGATCGATGCAATCAATAATCTGCTGACTGCCTGTTCCACTGGAAAGGGTCGTGCAGAACTGGCAAATACTACTAAATTTTTACAGGATTATACTGCCAAGCATTTTGGAGACGAGGAAAAGCTTCAGCTTCAGAGTCAGTATCCTGATTATGCAAACCATAAACGCTACCACGAAGAATTTAAAAAGGTAGTTGCAGGAATTTGCCAGAAGCTTGATAAGGAAGGTC
This sequence comes from Lacrimispora amygdalina, assembly GCF_900205965.1. Taxonomy (GTDB): domain Bacteria; phylum Bacillota; class Clostridia; order Lachnospirales; family Lachnospiraceae; genus Lacrimispora; species Lacrimispora amygdalina_A. Next base: position 144,605 of record NZ_OAOF01000015.1, on the reverse strand, counting down.
CTACTATCACTCTTGTGGGTGAAGTGAACAGTGCCATTGCAGGCTGGCTGATCAACCATATCAAGAAAGAGGATGTGAAGGTAGCCACTCATATCAAAAGTAAATCCTGACACACTTGAATGCAATAAACCCGCAGCTTCTTACCAGATATCTGGCAGGAAGCTGTTTTTTTCATTTAACGACATAAAATAATTGCTGCACTGTCTTTTCAATCTGTCCGGATTTTGATAGAATAGGTTCAGATATGTAAAACAAATTACTGGAAAGAAGGTACATGATTATGAAAGACCCAAACTGCGCATATTGTATGAAAGGAGACTTAGTTGCCAAATTCGGTTATCCGGTCTGTGAGATGGAAACAGGCTTTTTATATTTATTCAAAGAACAGAGTAAGAAGGGCAGAGTCATCCTGGCATACAAGGATCATGTCAGTGAGATGATTGATATCAGTGACGAAGACAGAGATGCATTTTTTGCTGAGGTTTCCAAAGTATCCAGAGCCATTCACAAGGTTTTTAATCCTGATAAAGTAAATTACGGCGCATACGGAGATACCGGCTGCCACCTGCATATGCACATTGTCCCAAAATATAACGGAGGCGATGAATGGGGCGGCACGTTTACCATGAATCCGGATAAGGTCTATCTCACAGATGAGGAGTATGAGAAGATGGCTGATGCCATTCGTGAAGCATTATAAGTAAAACAGACCATACAGGGAAGGAAGGTGCCGGAGAATGTTAGATGACATCAGAAAACAGGCAGGGAAAGCTGCAAAAGAACTTTTAGAAGCATCACATCTGAAGGAAAAAGATTTAGTGGTCATCGGCTGCTCCTCCAGTGAAATATCCGATCATAAAATCGGCTCACATTCCAGTGCAGAGATTGGCCAGGCGGTGTTCTTTGCAATTTATGAAGTTTTTCATAAACAGGGAATCTATGTTGCTGCCCAGTGCTGTGAGCACTTAAACAGAGCCCTGATATTAGAGAAAGAAGCGGCTGAATTCTATCATTATGAACCTGTTAATGTAGTTCCCCAGCTAAAGGCCGGAGGCTCCTTCTCTCTTGCTGCTTACCAAGGCTTTGAACATCCGGTTGCAGTAGAATCCATTCAGGCTCATGCAGGAATAGATATTGGAGATACACTGATTGGCATGCATTTAAAAGCTGTTGCCGTCCCGGTCCGTATAAAAACCCAATATATCGGCTCTGCCCGTGTGGTAGCCGCCCGTACCAGACCAAAATACATTGGCGGTATCCGTGCTTTCTACGATGATACCATTGAATAATAAAAACCTGCAGCCTGGCGGTGTAATGCCGCGGCTGCAGGTTTTTACTGTTTTATTCCTTTGTGGCGTACATGAAGTACCAGTAGCCATAAGGTGAATGCCATGTTCCTTTTATTTCAGGTCTCTGCAGATAAAAATCACTGGAATATACCAGAGGAGCTACTGCAGCATCTTCCATCATGATCTTCTCTGCCTGATGAAGCTTATCAAAATGCTCTGCTTTATCATCTGTGCTTCTGGCCTCTGCCAGTAGCTTATCTACATCGGGGTTAGAGTACTTTCCATCATTGTTCCCGCTTTCTGTTGTAAACAGATTCAGCATGTTGGAAGGATCATCATAATCATAAACCCAGCCTCCGCGGCAGATTTCAAAATCACCGGCACGACGGGTAGGTGTAAATGTAGACCATTCCACAATCTTAATATCCATTCTGATTCCAAGTTCGCTCCATGCATTCTGCAAGTACTCAGCGATTGGTTTGTTATAACCGGCATCGTTGGTCATATATTCGATCGGCGGAAATCCTTCCCCGTTGGGATATCCTGCTTCTGCAAGCAGTTGTTTTGCCTTTTCAAGATCTGCTTCATAATTATCCACGCTGAAGTAGTCTCCGCCGTTATTTTTACGGCTTACCTCTTCAAAGGAAGATCCTTCTTCTGCATCAGATATACCAGGTCCAACAAAGTTAGCTGCAGGAGTTGCAGTTCCCATCATAAGGGTATCTGCAATATAACTGCGGTCAACTGCAAGCGTTAATGCACGGCGGACCTTTACATTATTAAAAGGTTCCTTCTGAGTGTTATAAATAGTATAGGATGTTGCCATACGTGGTTCTAAATGGAACTCGGGTAAATCCTTAAGGGCCGGGATTTCCTCAGTAGGAACATCGCGGATCATCTGAACCTCACCTGTCTGATATGCGCTGTATGCAGCATTGGAATCTTCCATAAGAACGAACTTTAATGTATTTAAGGTAATCTTATCTGCATTCCAGTAATTTTCATTCTTTGCCAGGGTAATATGAGAACCAGGTACCCACTCGATCATCTTTAACGGGCCGTTTGAAATATAGGTTTCAGGTGTCAGGGACCACTGGTCACCTTTTGCCTCAACGACATCCTTTTTAACTGGCGCCATACTTGCATGAGTGATAATCTTATCAAAGTATACGCAAGGACCAGAAAGCTCTACAACAAAGGTTTTTGCATCGGGAGCTGAAACCGCCAGAGCATCAATGTTACCTGCGGCTGCTTCATCATATCCCTTGATCATAGAAAGCATATCTGCCGCATAGGGTGCTGCGGTCGCAGGATCAGCCAGACGCTTCCAGGAATATACAAAGTCTTCTGCTGTGAAATCGGAACCGTCACTCCATTTTAAACCGTCTCTCAGATGAAAGGTGTAGGTAAGACCGTCATCACTGACATCATAAGATTCTGCCTGACCAGGAACAATGTTATTCTTTTCATCAAATGTGAGCAGAGTCTCAAATGCATGCAAAATCATATTGGATGCATCAATTGATGAGTTAAGAGCCGGATCAATGGTTTCCGGGTCCGGTCCTATCTCTACTGCCAGGTCAAGACCCCCTGTTGAGGTATTGGCCGCTGCCTCTGTCTTATCTGTGCCGTTTGGCGTGGTTCCGGGCTTTCCAGATCCTCCGCATGCACTTAATACCAAGCCAGAGACAAGAACAGCTGCTAATACAACTGCTGTTTTTTTCATAATACTTCCCTCCATATCTACGTTTTGTTTCGTCCGTCCATCAAGGACAACACGGGATATAGCATACCATAAATGAACCAATCATGCAATCAGCATTTTTCCGCAAAACTCTTGTATTGTAAGGTGTTAAAGCGATAACGCGCAAAAGAGCCAGACGAATTGTATCAATTATTCGTCTGGCTCACAAAGACATTTTTATATTTTACCGATAGGCTGTCTGTACCGCTTTCAGCAAAACCCCTGGATTTTTCACATGCGGAGTAACCGGACAGATCTTCTTATCAATTCCCATCAGTGTATATACAGCAATTCTTGCAGCACGAACGGAATATTCCTCTGTAAAGACCATATCCTCCGGTATTTCAACAAACTGGCTGATCATGGCAAAATTAGTGGACCCATCCGGTACGACCTCAGGTCTGTCTGCCATCTTTCGTGGCTGGAATTGCGCGTCTACATAAGGCATCATGCAGGGAATTACATTAATTACATCCGCCATAACCTCATCCTTATGATCCTGCATATGAAGGTGGAAGAGAAGTTCCGTAAGAAGTTCTTCCCCGGTACAATCCTTCATCGGCTTTTTCACATAATCTCCTAATCTGTCCGTATAAAGACCATAACCCCAGAAAATGGTCTGGTCCATTGGCTGATTAATAAAATGGGGCTGAGCCGCAACTACAATGCTCATCAGCCAACTGGAATCCTTAAAGGTCATTAAAGCTCCGCTGCCCGGTGTATTGCCAGAATAATTCTCTATAAGCTTTAACAGTCGGTTTCCTTTGCTTGTAACAGTGAAGCTTTCCCAGTTTGTCTCACTGATATCTCCGAAAAATGGATATGGATTACCAAGCCCCTGCTTTTTAGCTGCCACCTTGCTCCATAATTCTCCGGAAATTGGTTTTAGAACAGGTGCTGGTGCTGGTGTATTAAGATCACCTAGTGTGGCACTGTCTGTCATACATGCATTTGTCATGATACAGATATCATCCTCTTCCATTTCCAGGGTACGTGTAATACCATGATCATTTAAGTGGAGAACTTTTGCGGTAATCTCATCACCATCTGCAAAATCAATATCTGTTACTGTACAGTTCTCCGCAAATACAACCCCCTCTTTTCTTAAGTATGCTTCCAGAGGTCGAATCACGCTGTCATACTGATTGAGAGGAGTTCTTGTTACTCCTTCCAAAGTATCTATACGGGAGAATTCCAGTATCATCCGGCGCATGTACCGGCGGAACTCAAATAAACTGCTCCATTTCTGAAACGCGAAGGTAGTCTGCCACATATACCAGAAATTAGTAGTAAAAAAGTGAGGCATGTCCGCAAACCACTCTTCGATTGTCATATCGTCAAGCTTTTCTTCGGGAGTACTCATTAGTCTTAGAAGAGCCATTCGTTCACTCTGAGTAAATCCCATACTTTTTACATTAAGAATATTTCCGTCTTTATCAATCAGTCTGGCTTTTGCTGATGTAGGATGGGCATGATCAAAATCCAGAATCTCATCAGTCACGCTTCTATCTGGGTTGGCAAGAGAGGGAATGGATCGAAACAGTTCCCAGAAATTCTCGTAAGTTTCTTCATTGAGCATACGTCCTCCCCTGCAGACAAAACCTTTCTCAGGAGTACCAATTCCGTCATTGCTTCCTCCGAATATCGGCATACCTTCAAAGATGGTAATCTGATTTCCAGGCATCTTTCCGTCTCTGATTAAATAAGCGGCCCCCGCAAGGCTGCCAAGACCTCCGCCTACAAAATATGCCTTCCCTCTTGCAACAGTGCTATTCTTTTTATTGATACTGCGCTTTTCCTTCCCTGCATTACCGATACGTGTATAAAGTGTTTTGGCTGCCACACCTGCTGCTGTAGCTGCAAGCCCCAGTACCAGTAACTTTGCCATGTTGCTTTTTTCCATTTTTTTCTTCATAAGCCACGCTCCAATCTCATTTTACATCACTAGATAAGCCTATATTATCATACTACATTTTTTACGTCACCATACATGCTTTTATTCCTGTATAAAAAAACGACACCACAAAAGCGGTGTCGAAAAACCAGACAATTTAACTATTTTGTCTATCGTAATTTTTATAATCTTCTTTTACAATGAAAGTAATGATTAAGGAGGACAATCCATGTCGGGTACATTACACAAACATATACGGGAAAGCGTTTTAAAAACAGCGCTTCTTCATCAACTGAAAAATGGTCAGAAGGCACCGGAAAGGACCGCCCGCAATTTGAACGAACTTCTGCTGAAATTCAACCCTGCTTCCAGCGAACTTTTCACTTATGATGAACTGCTCATTATGATAAAACGATGTTCCAGAGAGGAATGTCTGAATCTCATTATACAGAAATTGGCTTAAAGCTCCGCCTGACTGCGAATGTAACCAATACGTTCTGTAGCTCTGGCGAGGCTTTTTAACCGGTCTGAAACCTCTTTCGGCTCCATCTTCATCCCATCTCGCACCCAGTCCATAATCACTCCGCAAAGACCATAGGCATAAAACCCAGCATCAAAATCCCGTTCTTCCTCTGTCAGTTTTCCCTTTTCATCCAGAACCTCAATCGCTTCTGAAAACAACGCTTTTGTCATCTCATACAGATAACTCTCAAACGTATGCTCCTGCTCTTTTATCGTATTCATATAAAAGCTTTTTTCCTGTTTTATATTGTTTAACAGCTCGTAAATTTTTATATTCCAGTTCAGAAGACTGATATCTTCCGCGATAGCTGCAAAATTTTCATTATAATAAATCCAGCTTAACAATTCATACTTATCCTGAAAGTGATAATAAAAGGTCTGCCGGTTCAGACCACAAACTGCAGTAATATCTGAAATGGATATCTTATCAAAAGGTTTCTCTTTGCAAACCTGCTTCAATGCTTCAGCAATCGCACGTTTTGTAATAAGCGAATCCGACATAAGCCCTCCTGTTATACGATTTCTACATGCCAGTAAAGCAGTTGGCAAGTGAAGCAAACTGCTCTAAATTCAGAGCTTCTCCTCTCACAGACGGGGAAAGACCCAGACTTTCAATGGCTTTTGCGATCTGTTCTTTGGTATAGGGGATTTCTGGTGAATTATTTAAACCATTCTGCAGTGTTTTTCTTCTCTGATTAAAGGAGGCACGAATCAGACGGAACATCAATCCCGGATCCTGTACATTTACAGGAGGATTTTTATGCCGTGTCAGACGGATTACCGCTGAACCTACGCTGGGGCGGGGCATAAAGCAGTTTGGGGGAACATTGGCTACAATATATGGTTCTGCGTAATACTGGACAGCCAGTGAAAGCGCACCGTAATCTTTAGAACCAGGTCCTACCTGCATGCGGTCTGCCACTTCCTTCTGCACCATAACCGTAATATTGTCAATGGGTACATCTCCTTCAAAAAGACCCATGATGATAGGAGTTGTAATGTAATAGGGCAGATTCGCTACTACCTTAATGGGCCTTCCTTCGTTATACTGTTGAGTAATCTGTTTCACATCAACCTTCAGGATATCATCATGAAGTACAGTAACATTATTGTAATCTCCAAGAGTCTCTTTCAGAATGGGGATCAGCTTTGTATCAATCTCTACTGCCACTACTTGTCCGGCTTTTTCTGCAAGATACTGGGTCATAGTTCCTATTCCCGGACCAATTTCCAGAACACAGTCTTCCTTTGTCACTCCTGCCGCCGCAATGATTTTATCCAGTACATGAGTATCTATTAAAAAATTCTGCCCAAACTTTTTCTGAAAGGCAAATTCATATTTCTGTATGATTTCAATGGTTTTTTGGGGATTTCCTAATTTATTCTGCATATAACCTCTTTTTCCGAATATTTTTAAATTTATGGTATCTTATTATATGTAAAAAGTCAATAATTTAAAAATCGGAACAGCGCCAGCATCTCTCAAAACAACAGCAATCGCGGCATCCAACTGCGATGGAAGCTCCGGCCATTTCAAGGTTAGATATGTTTCGCTTCCATATGATTCTTAATCCTTTGGCAGGTCTGAACTACGATCAAAACCCACAGCTTCTGAATGAACTGATATCTCTGCTTCTGACTGCACTGCTGGTTTAGTCTGAAAATTTATATCATCTTATAAAGCCTTTTGGCATTTCTGCTTGTAATTTCCATTACCGTTTCTTCCGGAATTCCCTTGATTATGCTGATTTCCCGCACAACAAAAGGCAGGTTTAAAGAAGTATTGCGTTTTCCCCGATTGGGAACAGGTGCCAGGTATGGACAATCTGTCTCAAGTACCAGCTGATCTAAAGGCATATATTCCACTACCTCCTTCAGCTTCCTGGCGTTTTTAAAAGTCAGAACACCGCCGATTCCCAAATAAAAGCCCATAGTCAGATATTCTCTTGCCATCTCTTTCCCATAGGAAAAACAGTGAATCACACCCCCCACATCTTGGGAATGCTCCACTTTCATAATATCAAGCGTATCTTTTGCCGCATCACGGCTGTGAATGATAACCGGAAGTTTAACTTCCTTAGCCAGATTCAGCTGCCGCACAAACCAGGTTTTCTGTGTTTCATGATCTGGTTCTTCCCAGTAATAATCAAGACCTATTTCTCCAATGGCGACTACTTTGCTGCGGCTGGAATTTTCTTTCAGCCAGTTAAACTTCTCATCATTAAGTTCACCAGTCTCATTGGGATGGACACCGATCGCCCCATATATATAAGAATACTTCTCTGTTAGTTTTATAGTATTCTCTGATGTCTTTATGCTGGCTCCCACATTAGTAACCGCTTCTATGCCATGAGACTGCAAACTTCCCAGCAGTTGTTCTCTGTCCTCATCAAATGCCTCATCATCGTAATGGGCGTGTGTGTCAAAAATCATAGATATCTCCTTTAAAACGTTTGTCAGCCTGCAATCAATAATCGCAGAATATAAAGTAAAATTAAATGAAGAGGATAAAACCAGTAAAATAAATATTTTAAATTCCTCTCACCCTTTTTCCCGTTATACATATGAATGGGCACAAGAGAAAGCGCTCCGGCTCCAAAACAGCTTACACTGATTAATGCCGACGTAATCCCTGTAAAAACAGCCTGAAGCTTCTTATTATCCCGAAATATATAGATAACCAAAATCAGGAATATTCCGTATATGTTGTAATCTGACTTCAGAAAAATGGATGCCCCGCACCCTGCTCCAATTGCCAGAAACTGCCGCAGCGGATCTCCCATAGCCTTCTGATACCAGGCAATAACCCAAAGACCAATTAATAGTGTAAAAAATACATTCTGATATCCGGGGTGAAACCAGCTGTCAAATACTGCAAGATCAAAAGGAATCTCTGAAATCAAGGCGAAAACCAATAGCCTGATCCCATACTTTTTAACATCTCTGGTGTGAAGAAATCCCTCTACCAGCAAAAAGCAGAAAACAGGAAAGGCAATTCTGCCAATTGTCCGAAGAATAAAATTAATGATACTCCATCTTGCGCCCTCCGGCGTTGCAAGTATCGTCTGCATCAGTAATGTGTTCTGATATTTTAATATCCCGTTTTCAATCACAACTGCGCCTATATGGTCAATAAGCATAGTTATGACCGCAATCATCTTTAAGGCATTTCCGGTAATCCCCTTTTTTCGGGTAATGGCAGACTCTGTCATAGAATCCTCCTTTTAAACGATAAGACCGGATTATTAAAATCCGGCCTTTACTTTTTCTTCGTTAAAACAGCTTATTATCAGCAGATTTCTGCTCCGGATGGCATTGTCTTCTCCGGAACCATAAGCGATAAATTGCCCTGTGCATCTTCGGCGCATAAAAGCATACCTTCAGACAACACTCCGGCCAGCTTTGCTGGTTTTAAGTTTACCACAACCATAACTTTTTTGCCAACCATTTCTTCCGGTGAATAATGTGCTTTAATTCCGCTGACAATCTGTTTTACCTGGCTGCCTATCTTAACTTTTGAGCATAAAAGTTTTTTCGACTTGGCCACCGCTTCGCAGGCAATGATTTCCCCTACCTGAAACTGCAGCTTTGCAAAATCATCATATTCAATTTCCGGTTTGGCTTCTATATCAATTCCGTCATCCGTCAGTGCTTTAGTCTCTTCTTTTCCATTATCTTCTGCTGCATGCATCGCTTCCACTTTTTCCATCACTTCCTTTATATCCATACGGGCAAATAAAATCTCCGGCTTGTCAGTTACCTTGTTTCCAGATGGGTATAAACCAAATGCATTCATCTGGGACAGCTCTCTTTTCGTTGTATGAAGCTGTGCAAGAATTTTAGCAGAGGTATCCGGCATAAACGAAGCCAGGAGGGAAGCTCCAATAGTAATTGCTTCCGTCAGGTTATAAAGGACTGTTTCCAGACGGGTCTTTGATGCCTCATCCTTTGCAAGAGTCCATGGTGCTGTCTCGTCAATATATTTGTTACTTCTTCTGAAGATGTTAAAAATAGAAGTCATCGCATCTGCTACACGGAGTTTCTCCATCTTCTCACTGACCTTCTTCACCTCATCAAGTACAACTGCCTTTAACTCCTCATCAAAGGAATCGGTTGCCTTTCCATCTGTAACCACACCTTCAAAATACTTATTTGACATGGATATGGTTCGGTTTACAAGATTGCCCAGAACATTAGCAAGATCAGAATTCATGCGCTCAACCATCAGTTCCCATGAGATAATTCCGTCATTGTCAAAAGGCATTTCGTGAAGTACAAAATAACGGACAGCATCTACACCAAAAAAGTCCACCAGCGTATCTGCATAGAGTACGTTACCCTTGGATTTACTCATTTTTCCCTCCCCCTGCAGCAGCCAGGGATGACCGAATACCTGTTTTGGAAGGGGTACATCAAGTGCCATTAAGAAAATAGGCCAATAAATGGTATGGAAACGAATGATGTCTTTGCCAATAAGATGAAGGTCTGCAGGCCAGAGTTTTGAAAATTGCCCGCTGTTATTTCCATCGCAGTCATAACCGATTCCAGTTATATAATTGGTCAGTGCATCCAGCCATACATAAGTAACATGCTTTGGATCAAATGTTACCGGGATTCCCCATGTGAAGGTGGTTCTGGACACGCATAAATCCTGAAGCCCCGGAAGAAGGAAATTGTTCATCATCTCATTCTTTCTTGATACCGGCTGTATGAAATCAGGATTTTCATTGATATGGCGGATCAGACGGTCTGCATATTTGCTCATACGGAAGAAATATGCTTCTTCCTTTGCGGGCTTTACCTCCCTGCCGCAATCCGGACATTTTCCATCTACCAGCTGGGATTCTGTAAAGAATGATTCACAGGGAGTACAATACAATCCTTCATAGTGTCCTTTATAGATATCACCCTGATCATAAAGCTTTTTGAAAATCTTCTGTACCTGCTTTTCATGCTCCGGATCTGTAGTACGGATAAATTTGTCATAGGAGGTGTTCATCAGATCCCAGATCGCTTTAATCTGACCGGCTGCCTGGTCTACAAACTCCTTAGGCGTTATTCCTGCTGCGGCTGCCTTTTCCTCAATCTTCTGTCCGTGTTCATCCGTACCTGTCTGATAGAACACATCATATCCTTCTTCTCTTTTAAAACGTGCAATGGCATCAGCCAGAACAGCCTCATAGGTATTGCCAATATGGGGCTTTCCCGATGCATAGGCAATGGCTGTAGTAATGTAATATGGCTTTTTGTTCGAATCTTTACACATAATCTTTTCCTCCAGAAATATAATGAGATGCAGGGTAATTTATTTTCCAACAAAGAAAAACCCGTCTTAAAAAATCCCAACAGGAATTTTAAAGACGGGGTATTATCCCGTGATACCACTTTAATTTATCCGTGCCTTACAGCACAGACCTCACCGGCTGCGTTCTAATCAAAAGCTTCCCAGAACGAAGCTTATGGTATATAATAACAGTCTGACACGATAACGGGTGTGACCGTCGAAATTTAAAGGCCGATTAGCCAATTCAACTTCGCTGCTCCAAGGCCATGTTGGGAAATACGCTCAGGCTTCCTTTTCAGCTACCGGAATTCTCTGTACATGAGGCGGTTTTCTTACTCTTCTTTTCATAGCATTCTCAAATGAATCAATTGTCAGTAACCCTAGTGTAATAGTTTCATTCCCGTTTGTCAAGCAGGTATACTGCAGGATCTGACCTTTTGTCATTACTTTTTTCATGTAAACATATAAATAATAATAGTGAATTGCGGAGGATCTCAATATGAAAAATAATATTATCAGGCAGGGACGCCGTATCCTTTCCATTATCCTGGCTGCTTCTCTGTTTTGTGCCTGTACACCGCCTCCAGGACAGTCAGGAACACCATCTGATGCTCAATACGAAAAATACCATGCTGCTGATTTATCTATGCAGAAATCATTCGATCAGTTTACTGCTGATCTGTTCAGGGACGAAATCAAAGACTCCGGGATAAGTTTTCATTTCAGCATTGCTGATCCTGCTTCCAGGGGAATAGACACGGTGCCTTTAACTCTTGGCGATTATTCTCTGGATAAAATGAAACAGAGCACAAAGGATCTTCAGGATACAAAGAAAAAGCTGAAAGAATATAATCCCCGCAAGCTGACCGCTGATCAGAGGCTTACTTATCAGATTCTATACTCCTATATTGAAACAGAATTAACTTCAGACGGAATGGAACTATACGCCCAGCCGCTTACCACCACCATCGGAATTCAGGCTCAGCTTCCGGTTCTCTTTGCGGAGTATACCTTCTACAACAAAGCAGATGTGGATCATTATCTGTCCCTGTTATCTACCATTGATGAATATTACGCACAGATAATGGAATTTGAAAAACAGAAATCAGCGGCAGGGCTTTTTATGTCAGATTCCGCAGCTGATCACGTGCTGAAATCCTGTGAAGCATATTTAATTCAACCGGATCACAGTTTTCTTGCGGAAACCTTCAATACCAGAATTGATGCCCTGACAGACTTAACCGCTGAAGAAAAGACCCGATATAAGGAACAGAATTTAAAAATTCTGGAAGAACATTTCATTCCTGCCTATAAAAACTTAATAAGCGGAATTACAGCTCTGATTGGCACCGGAACTAATGACAAGGGGCTGTCCTGGTATCCGGATGGGAAGAAATACTTTGAATATCTGGTTGATTCCAATACTGGAACCTCTTACGATTCAGTTAAAAGCTTAAAGAAAGCAATTGAAAAGCAGATGAGTTCTGATATTAAAGCATTGGGTCAGATTACAAAAGATCACCCTGAAGTTCTTGACTCACTGGATCACTACTCTTTTCGGTATACAAAACCAGAAGAGATCCTTGAGTCACTGAAAACACAGATAACCAAGGATTTTCCGGAGCTTCCGCCCTGCAATTATACCGTCAAGTATGTGCCGGATGCATTGGAATCCTCATTAAGTCCCGCATTTTACCTGGTTCCCCCATTAGACCGGTATCAGGATAATGTAATTTACATTAACAGAAACCCGCGTTTTCAGAATGAAGATCTATATACCACGCTGGCTCACGAAGGCTATCCGGGACATCTGTATCAGAATGTATATTTTCTAAGCAAAAAACATGATGATTTAAGAAATATTCTTTCATTTACCAGCTATTCGGAAGGCTGGGCTACCTATGTGGAGTATTATTCTTATACACTGGACAACGGGCTGGACCCAGAGCTTGGAAAGCTGCTGGCACATAACACGGCAGTTACACTTGGAATCTATGCATACCTTGATATCTGTATCAATTATGAAGGCTGGGATAAGGACGCAACCGCGAAATATTTAGGAACCTTCTATAACGTGGAAAATACAGATATTACAGATTCTATCTTTAACAGCCTGGTTGAAAACCCAACCAATTACATGGAGTATTATGTTGGTTATCTGGAAATTATGGAAATGCGCAGCACTGCTGAACGAATTCTAAAAGACGACTTTAACTTAAAGGATTTTCATACGTTTCTGCTTGATGTGGGACCCGCACCTTTTTCTGTGATTCAGCCCGCGTTCCGCAACTGGCTGGCAAAGCAGCTTAGAAGTTAAATAAAACAGGCAAAAGCCCTCAAGAAGCTTTTGCCTGTTTTTTATTTGATTTCCTTATAATCCTTTTCATATTCCAGATAATCATTATCACCCAGCTTGATCGAATCATTGGAATAATTCTTGCCGTTTACCAGAAGTTTTAATTTAGAGAGTTCAAAGTTCTCAACAAAAGTATTGCCGATAGCGGTAATGATAAGCTTGTCATCACTCTTTGGTACTGCAGATAAATCCAAAGTCCCAACTCCGTCGGCAGATTCATATTTCAGAACCGTTGTACCTTCCTCTAATGCGCCGTACTCAATAAGCTTGGACACTAATGATTCCGCAGTCAGCTTGTCTACCGCATCCATCGCCTGATTTAAGCCAGTCTTATCATCATTCATGCTATATACGGAGATAATCTCCATCGGCTCTGCATTCGGGTCTGGAACTTTATCACTGGCGCCGCCTGTTGATGCCATAACCTGGGGGTCTGGCGGTGTTGTTTCCATCTTCGGCTGTGTCGGTGTACAGGCCGCCAGGAATACCATCAGCATTGCGCTCATTAAAAACAAGATGATTCTTTTCATAAATGCGTATTGCCTCCTTTAATTCTGTTAAAAACTCCGAAACCACTTATTCAGTTTGGTCAGAGCTTTGATTAAAACTTCTACCTCATCCTCACTTAACCCTTCTATCACTCCGGCTATCATCTCCCGATGAAATGTGGCATGATGCTCATAGGCTTGTTTTCCTTTATCTGAAAGAGAAATATAAACAACACGCCGGTCTTCTTCTCCTCTTTGGCGGGTTACATAACCTTTTTTAACAAGACTGTTCATGGCTATAGTCAATGTCCCCACCGTGACGGACAATTCCCTTGCTATTGCGGACATATTCTTAGGTTCTCCGACTCCGATTGCCTCGATTACATGCATATCATTATTAGTAATATTATTAAATTCCTGTGTAATGATAGCCTGCTGCTCGATATCCATTATATCCCGAAACAGTCTTACCAGTACTTCGTTAAGAGTTCCGTAAGTATCCACGTTTATCCCCTTCAAATCTTTATGACAATAAAAGCTTCTTCGTAATTATACATGATTATGTATTTTATGACAACCACTTGAATTCTTATGAAATTCTTAAATCAGAATGATTCATTTCCTTTTATACCAAAATCCGGCTTAAAAATACACTGGCAGCTATTCCGGCTGCTGTTGCAGTTAATGCCCCGGCAAGAGTATACCTGGTTTTTCTTATCTTTACAGTACCAAAATAAACACTCAGACAATAGAACAACGTCTCTGTACAGCTCATCAGAACAGAAGTCATAAATCCTATATAAGTATCTGTGCCGTATTTTTTGAAAATATCCAAAACCAGACCAGTTGCAGCAGAATTCGAAACCAGACGAACCAAAATAACCGGCACAACCGGTGCCGGTAGAAATATATAAGAAGCCGGTTTTGTAAGCAGCTTTGCCAAGAAATCCAAAAAGCCGGATGCTCTCAATACTCCTACAGCTGTCATGAGTCCGATTAATGTCGGCATTATCCCTGCAACCGTTTTCATTCCATCTTTCGCTCCGTTTAAAAAATCATCAAATACAGGTCTTTTTGATAATATGCCAAATCCCACAATATAAAAAATGATCAGTGGTACTGAAGCCTCAGAGAGAAATATTAAAAATCCCATAGTTTTACTCGCTATCCGTTCATTATTATAACTTATTCCGGCTATTTCCTTTTCATTCTACGTATTTTTTATAAACTTATTCCGAATAATTAGGACAGGCTTATGTATGCAGTAAATGATGAAATTACAGAAATGGAGAATTATCAATTGTCTTCTTACAATAGTTTTTGTTCCCCTTTTGTCAAGCTCTGCCATAATTTTCTGGAATTCATCCGTCGGAGGAGCTGGGACATCTGGTGTTAATTCAGGGTGTTTTAGCATATAATCAAGCAAATGTGCTTCCAGTTTCTCTTTTGAAATCTGATTAAACTTCACATCTATACCTCTTTAGCATTGGTTATTCTTTGATTCCCTCTCGCTTTGGGGTTGACTTTTTATTACTAACGTTTACTATAATAGTATATCGTATTTGGAGGCAGCTTTTCTATGAAAAAAATTATTTTAACTGGCGGCGGAACAGCCGGTCATGTTACCCCGAATCTGGCTTTGATTCCTTTACTGAAAGAAAAAAATTATGAGATTGGTTATATCGGCTCATATCAGGGAATAGAACGAAAGTTAATCGAGAACGCAAAGATCCCATACAGCGGAATCTCAACAGGCAAATTCCGCAGATATTTTGACATCAAAAATTTTACAGATCCCTTCCGTGTAATTAAGGGTTTTGGAGAGGCGTTAAAAATATTAAAGAATTACAAACCTGATTTAGTCTTTTCAAAAGGTGGATTTGTCGCTGTTCCAGTGGTACTGGCCGCAAAACATCTAAAAATTCCGGTAATCATACACGAATCAGATATGACACCCGGCCTTGCCAACCGGATCTGCATTCCCGCCGCAACCCGTGTCTGCTGTAATTTTCCTGAAACCCTCAGTTATCTTCCGAAATCCAAAGCAGTACTGACAGGCTCCCCCATTCGGAAAGAACTGCTGGAAGGCAATCGTATGACTGGGTTAAATTATGCAAAACTCAGCGATAATAAGCCTGTTATCCTGATTATCGGAGGAAGTCTTGGATCTGTTACCGTAAACAACGCCATAAGGGGCATCCTGCCTAAGCTCTTAAACAATTACCAGGTAATACATATCTGCGGAAAAGGCAATCTGGATGAAAGCCTTACAAATCTTCGGGGATATGTACAATACGAATATGTGGATGCCCCTTTGAAGCATCTTTTTGCTGCTGCAGACCTGATGATTTCCAGAGCTGGTGCAAACTCTATCTGCGAGATACTGGCACTGAGAAAGCTCAATATTCTGATTCCGCTTTCAGCCGCAGCCAGCAGAGGTGATCAGATATTAAATGCCAGATCTTTTGCCAGACAAGGCTTCAGCTATCTTCTGGAAGAAGAAAATTTAAATGAAAATACCCTGCTGCAGGCCATCACAGAGACGTTTGCAAACCATCAGACCTATCTGTCAAAAATGGAAAGCAGTGAACTCCATGATGCTGTGGATACAATTATTAATATGATTGAATCTCTGATATCAAAAAAATCAATCTAAATTATAATTAGGACCAAGAAGATTCTTCAAACAGACTCTGGTCCGATAGATCCGGGAGCGGCAGACCGTTCCCGGAATTTCAAGCCTTTCACAAATCTCCGGAATCGTCAGCTGTTCCAGAAAATACAGTATGGCCATTTCCTTCCACTCATCTCTCATATTAGATATCTCACTGGTGATATTTAATATAGACTCCTCATCAAGAACAACCTCCAGAGGATCTGTCACCACAAACCTGTGGAGCAATGCAACCTGAGTGGAGGCATCCTCCTCATCAAGACTGACTTTCTCGTAATGGCCATTTTTACGAAGACAGTCAATGCATTTGCGTTTTAGTATCTTGATCAGCATACTTTTTTTCCGCGTATCTGTCCAGGTTAATGAATAGTTTTGAAAATAAGAGATAAATGTCTCCTGTACCACATCATCAATTTCCAGATCCGGTACGTTCAGTGTTTTTGCTATTCTGCGCAACAGTCCCTGATATTTACCATATATTGACTGCAGCAGCTGATTTTCATCCTCATGTATGCTCATATCATATGCCCCTCTGATTACAGGGCGCTCCTGATGGCGGCTCCTGTCTGTGCTAGTTCTTCCGGACTTGCTTTACCCGGAATCCATGAAACCATAGCAGGACCTTCCTCATAACGGGGAATCAAATGCACGTGAAAATGAAAAACTGTCTGACCTGCCTCTTTTCCATTATTCTGCACTACATTGAACCCGGAGCATCCCAGCGCCTTTTTCATGGCGGCTCCTATTTTAGCTGCTAATGGAAGAACCTTTGCTGCCACTTCTTCATCCAGATCACAGATATCTCTGTAATGCTGCTTAGGAAGAATCAGGGCATGCCCTTTGGAAGCCGGTCCTAAATCCATAATTACCCGAAACATATCATCCTCATAAATTGTCTCCGAGGGTATACCCCCATTTGCGATTTTGCAGAAAATGCAGTCCTCTTCTCTCACACAATCACCTCCTTCCAGCGATATCGCTCTTATATCTGCCTGCTGCTCCTGTACCGGGGTCTGCGGTATAAAATAACTCCCATAATAATTCCAATGATCAGACCTGAAATATGGGCTGCATTATCAACTCCTGTACTTGTAAAACCAAAATAAAGAGAACATAAAATTACAACTACAAGCTGTCGGGTAGATAAATCCTCCAGCTGGCCACGATTAACTGCAACCGCATATAAAAGACCTCCGATTACTCCAAAAATAGCCCCGGATGCGCCTGCGGATACCACACTCCGATATCCGGATAAATTCACTATCATAGAAGCAATATTGGCTCCCACACCGCAAATAATGTAAAAGATCAGATATTTAATATGACCAAGTGCACGCTCCAGATTATCTCCCAGAATAAACAAAATCAGCATATTATTCATAATATGATTAATTCCAAAATGCATGAATGCAGAAGTTATGAGTCTGTAATATTCTCTCCTTTCAATAACAAGTGGTGCATACATGGCTCCATGTGAAACCATAAACTGAGTATCTTCGGTTGATCCACTCATCTCCAGGTATAGAAAATAAATGACATTCAACGCAATAAGACTCATATTCACATAGGCCTTCCTGCGACTGTTAAATTCATCCATTATCGCGCTCCTTCTGAACCATAATATGCTTATTTTATCATAAACTGACAGATTATGTAAATATAAACGCAAAATTTGCTATAAAAATTTCATCTCCAATCTCTAATCTAACTGTCTCATTTGTTTCCAGGAGCCTTCCGTTTACATAAGTACCATTTGTTGAGTTGAGATCGCAAATCCAGTAATCATCGCCATCCTTTTCAATTTTTGCATGAATACGGCTGATTGCATCCCCTTCAAGAACGCAGTCGACCAGTCCTTCCTGCTTACCAATGAGATATGGAGTATACGTGATCTCTATATCCTGTCTGCCAGAACCAGTTGCTTTTAATATCCGGACTTTAGTATCTGTTTTAACATTTGTCAATAGTGCCGTCTGTACCATTTCTTCTTCAACATCTGCTTTTAACAGATTACCGGGTTCTTCCTTTTCCTCATAAAAAGCCATCTGCCACGCTTCCCGCTCCGGCTCCGGCTCAATACCGGTATCTCCTTTTTTACTTTCTTCCCCGTAATACTTTTTGTTATTCATGCTTCCTGATTTGATTACTCCATATACAGCACTTAATATTCCTGCTATTATCGGAGCATACCAGTATTTTATGATTCCTTTATAACCAGATATGCTCCATATTATGGCCACAGCTCCAGCCATGGTTGACAGCAAAAGGAACAATGGCTTCCAGAGTACGAAACCGGAGGATGTTGCCTGCTGCATCTGGTTAAACTCCTGGAATACCTGTATCTGATCTTGATCTGTATCCGTAAATACAATCTGTTCTTCACCGTCTTCTGATCCAGACGCGTCAGCTCTGACTTCCTTTTCCCCGCCTTCCCCAGCATTTGGGGTGCAGACAAGCTCTGCCAATGCGTCAATACCATAATTATCCTTTAAACTCTCCTGATACAGGGCATATGCCATTACTACACATTCCTTATCCTGATGATTTACCTTACCCAAAAGATAACGGAGTAATTCCGTCATGTCCTCACTAAATTTTCTGTATCTACCTGGTACCAGGCATAGAGAAACCAAAAAATGCTCCGGCTCCAGATAGATATATTCAGGCTGAAGAAGTATCTGATCTTCATTAAGCAAATAAGCAGGAAGGCGGCTAAGAACCTGTGCAATTCCAGTAACCAGATTCTTCAGTTCATCTTTATTCAGGCTGTGAATTTCCAGGATCCGGTTTAAGGGCTGCCTGGAAGTGATTTCATAATAGAAATACTTATGATTATCAATCTGTTTTAAATGAAATTTCAATAATCCGTTTATATGATTTTCTCTCAGCATTGAAACCTCATATCCCTCTGTCCCGGATATATCCTGCTCTATAATCAAATAATTATGCTTAAGTTCACGCCTGTATGTAACATTCATCTCATTCCTCCTGATTGATCAGCGTCAGTTTTCTTAAAAAATCCTCGGGATCAAAAACGCTCTGTTTCAGCTCCAGGCTCCATTTACCACCCACCCCTGTTCCTGTAACCCGTCTTCCCGTAAGAAAATTTCCCGCAGTGTCTAGTTTAAATTGGTATCTCTCCCAGGAAAAAGGGCTTCCTGCCCTGTGAGCCGCCCATTCTGAGGCATCCGCTGGGGATTCCGTCTCATTGTGTCTCAGTCTTTGTACCGATTCTGCCAGTGCCATGGACCCAGTAACTTCATCTCTTAAGCAGTAAGCGGACTGAATCGTTAACATAAGTGCAGATAGTATGACTGCCATAACGAAAGCGGCCTCTACCGTATAGCTCCCGTTTAAGCGCCCCTTCATTTCATCACCATGAGCAGCCAGACTGGAACCAGAAACGGAATGAATGGTATCTTTTCTTTCCCAACATCAATTCCTTTCAAACGGTTTACCAGAAAAAAAAGACCGCAAAAAACACCGCTCAGGCTTAAGCCGTATAAAAGCAGCTTTAAATTAAATAAAACAGGAAAAAACAGGCCGCTGGTCAGAAAGAAACACCCATCTCCTGTTCCCACCGATTCCCTTGTCAGTCTGCTAACTGTCAATAATGCAAACCCAACCAGACAGCTGGTCAGCCGGCTGACCAGATCTTGTCTCTGTAAAACACACAAAGCAAAACCTGCTGCTCCGGCTATGATGAAGACCCGGATATTAATACTTTTTTTACAGCTGTCTTCCCAGGCTGCTGTCAGAAGAAACAATCCAAAAATAATATCGTTTAATTGCTCAATCATTTTTTCCTCCTTACTGGGAGCAATAAGAACACGGTCCCAGATGAATTACCTCCGATAATGGAACTAGCCTTACATACGCCGTGATTGCCGTACAATTTTGATTGCTGTGATATTTTTCACCTGACGGCATGATATATAACATTCCATCATCTCCATTAAGACCCGCACATCTGCTGCAGGGCTTGTATCTTCCTCCATTTAAATTGCGAATAGTTTTAAGATCTTCTTTGTTCACTGCTTTGATCTGATTGTATATATAGTGACATGTTCTTTTTCTATGATATCTGGTACTATCTCTCCCCACATATACCATTTCTTCTGTGTGGCTGGATTCTCCAGCCTGAAGCAGAGTATTTCCAATCCAGGCTCTTCGCCGGCATCTGGCAGTCATTGGTACACTTCTTAGACCTAAGATGGAAAATGGAAGCCGAATCCGGTAATCCATTATTAAATCAAAGGTTTCTTTATCTTTTAAGACAGAGGAGTGGGAAAATGATACCGATTCCAGACCTTCATATACCTCTTGCCTGCTCATCTTCATTCTTACATAAAGGAGAATCCCCTGCTTAGTCAGTTCAGTTAAAAAATCGTCTGGTAATTCATCTAATTCTGCAGCATTAAGATTCTCTGCTTTCTCCAGCTCTTTTAGAACTGCTGCATATTGACTTAGCTCTTCTCCTGTATTTTCAAGAGCTGTCTGCACTTTTCGTCCATCATTTAAAAGTTTCATTGGCATCATCAGGATTATTACAGCAAACAGAAAAATTGGCAGTACCATTGCTGCTTCTATGGTAAGATTCCCTGGCTCTGATTGAAAGGAGGCGTATGACAATACCCTTTTTACAGAGAAATTTCTTTTTATCAAGGGGATTTGTACCTGGAGAGTAACCTTTGCTTTCTTAATAATTATTCTAAGCACTCTGAAAAAGGGCATGATCATTCGCCTCCTTATCTTAATAAGCTTTTTCTGTCCTAACCTCTATTGGATAAACTGGTTTAAGTCCTCCGAAAAAGAGATGACGCGAAACTCCTTTTCCTTTGATTTCTGCGCGGTATACACAATGGGTCATACGAAATGTCTCATCTGCTGCTCTAAGATTCATCTGAATGACATCCATAAGACGGTAATACTGCCGGCTGCTGTGAGAGGCAAAAAGAATCAGTTTTAAATAGCCGGTATAATTCATGCCGTTATCATCACTTCCTTCTCCCTCAAAAGTCCCCTTGTTTCCTGAATCCAACAATCCTTCCAGTGAAAGCTTCCAGGTATCCTTTGATTTAATAAGTGCAACCTTTTCTCCCTGAAGAAGCCGTCTTACATCGACAATGGCTTCCCCTAATGCCCAGATACCCATTATAAAGAAGGAAACCAGTCCTGTCAGGGGAGCCAGTCCTGTGACTCCGGTAATTGCAGCAGCGAGAGCATTCGCTTCCTCCCTTTTTTCCTGATCTGTCAGAATATGTACAAGATTCAGACCTTCTCTGATTGCTAAAATATCCGAAACTGCCTTGGAAATATTTTTTTCATCCGTATTCAGACCTCCTATCAGGTATTCCATCTCATACTGGACCTCCTTTCCACTCTCTGATAAATAACTGGTTAAAAAACGGCTGCAATACTCCTCAAATAAAATCCGGTCGATCAGTCCATCTGTTTCTTCCTGATCTCCCGTATAAATCAGAGATGGAAATGAGTTATTATTTAATACACCTTTTGAAACCTCCTTTCCTTCCGGAAGAACGAGGGATATCAGATTACTTTGTACAAGGTTCTGTACTTTTTCTAAAACTTTTTCTTTTTGTGTATCTTTTACACCATTTGTATAGGAAAACGTTGATATATGTATCTCACCCCAGATATCTATAACCGATCCCCATAAGCGGGATAAATCTGGTCCGTCGTCATCCTCATCGTCAGAGCTGCTGTCCCAGTCATCTATTATTTGTTCTACCTCCTCGCTACGTTTTACTGAACGACTAATCTTTTCTTCTATATCTGAAATATTTCCTGCAAGAGCTTCAATTTCTTTTCTGCGCTGGCCATCCTGTCTTAAATAGGCTTCATACCAATTGGTGTCACTGTTTAATGTCATCTGTATTGAATCACTTAACTGATTCAGGGATTTTTCTTTTTTACTCTTTGTTTTCTGTAATTGGATATTTAACTCATCTGCAATCTTTCCGTACGTTTTTATCAGGGAGGGAATCTGGTTAATCTCTTTTTCTAATTCAGCCGCTTTTTTCAAGAATCCATTTCCATCATAATGATTTAAATACGAATCTGCTTCCAGCCAAATGTTCCTTTGTTTTTCCAGACAATAATTAATTTCTTCAATCACATGCTCCAAACGAACCGCTTCCTTAGTGTGTTCTCCATAGGATTCAGAGAGATCTTCTACGGCAGCGGCTTCTTTCAGACCAGTAAGTATGGTAACGGCACCTGGTTCATCCGGAATATCATTAAAAATCGCATATCTCATATAATCCAGTATTTCCTGCTTCATATGTCTGCCACTGTCATCCGTAATCAGAACCTTCTGCATTAATTTTGCATCCTCTATATCCATGGAATACCAGCCGGAATGATCCATATAAGGTTTGATATATCCCAACCATTCCTCCTCTAGTTTATCTTCGCTTTTATCTTCCAAAAGAAAGATCCGGTACTTTTCCCATGCTTCTCTGTGATAACTGCTGAATACAGAATCCATAGCAGAATCCGCAGCAAGTTTTAAATACCATCTTGTTCCGGCAGTCCGTGCGGACTCCAAAAGTCCGCACATCAGACTGAAAATGCATAAAAAGGTTAAGCTGAGAAAAACGGTTATATGACCTTTGTTATGCATTAGTACACCTCTTTCGACTGCTTATTAATCTCAACAAATATACTATCCAGCAGCTTTTTAATATTGGATTTGAAAATAATAACAAGACCAATTAAAACTACCAGAATTAATACAATTTCAATAACACCAACTCCATCCTCCTCTCTTATAAAGTCAGCCATCTGTTTATTTAACAACTCTGCCATGGTATCACCTCCTCTCTAGTAAAATGCAAGAAATGCCGGAACTACTATCATAATCATCACTACCAAAAGCATAAGAAGCAGCGGAAGCAATAGTTTGGTGCCTGCTTCTTCTCCCAGCTTTTTAGCAGCATGTTTTCTCTGCTCAAATGCTGAGCCCATCTCGATGTCAAGAGCATTTCTCAGTTGTCTGCCGCCGTTTTTTTGATTTTGCTCCAGTAAAGCTGCAAGCTTGATATATGGCTGAAGGCTGCACCGCCTTCCAAATTCATTGTAAGCACGGCCTTCCGGCAGACCGCTCCTTAACTGAACTGCCGTCTTAACCATCTCTTCGTAAGCAGGCCGAATGGATTGCTTTCCATTTTTCATAGCCTCCCCATAATTGGCAGCAATCCGTTCCCATGCCCCCCTTACTGTGTATCCCGCGCCAATATAAACCACAAGCTTTGAAACAACCTCTGAATAATCAAGCAAAAGCTGCTGTTCTCTCAGTCTGTACCTATTTTGTTTTTCAACCTGCGTTCTGATCTGTAACAGAACTGCCAGCGCCAGACCAAGTACAGGCAATATCCCATAAGATTCTTCTTTTGGTTTAAAATACTCCAATGGTTGTCCTTTAAATACCTCAGGTAAAACCAGCGCATCGGCTGTCTGCTGCTTGGTATCAATCTCATTAGCCCATTTTTTAAATGCCGCTTTTTGTTTCTCTTCCATTGTCAGTTCAGGCGGTACCACCTTACCTTTGAACTGATAGCTGTGTTCATGGATTCCGTCAGATACTGCAGCAGTGATGAGAATCTCCTTTCCTCCCTCCAAAAGCCCCTCATTATAAACTGTTCCAAAGGAATCAATCAGGTAAGGATCGCTGGTTTCCCAACGCACAGACACTCCAAAGCTGTCTAGTCTGTTTATAAAATTCAAATCTTGTATTATAGAATTGAGAGAATCATTATCCGAAAGCATTTGAGTCTGAAGCTCCGTTTCCAATCTGTCAAACAGCTCCTCAGATTCTTTCTTTGTATAACGGCGTTCCCGTACAGGAATATCGATTAACAGTTTCTTATCTTTCTGCTCCTGATCCAATCCTTTTACCAAAATTTCATAAATTCGTTCCCCCTGCCCTGGTCCGGCTCTTTTTAATCCAATTCTTTCTAATACATTCTGCCTGCCCCACAAGGATACAATCTCCATAACAGCATACAAAAGGAAACCAGCTGCCACGCATACAGCCTGTGCCTTTGTTACCGGCAGTTTCCATCTGAATTTATAATGACCTTTCATCAGACCTCCTGGTTATAGTTCAATCTTCATCATTTGCTTTGACAGCCAATAAGCAATCATATAAACCCCCATGCATATGGTCATCAGAATTTTTCCCGCCCCTGTGGTATACATGATCCTGAAAAAACCAGGAGAAGTAATGTCGATATAGATGACAATAAAAAAAGGAATGAGATTCATTATCTTCTGTTCAAACTGCTTGGAAGCTGTCATGGTAAGAATTTCCTGCTTTACCTGCACTTTATCCCGAATCACATCTGCGGTATGGCTGATGATTGAAACCAGCTCGCCTCCGCTTCGTTTTGCAGTTGCAAATACTTCAGCAAAATTCTTTACATCTTCAAGCCCGCTTCTTATGGCAAACTCCAAAAATGCCTTCTCCACCGACCGGTTAATGCGGATCTGGCTTTCCATCAGCCGGAATTCCTTTGTTATAAGACCAGTCTCTCCATAGAGTACCGCCAACTCTTTTGAAGAAGCCAGGATAGCATTTTCTACCGAATATCCGGCGCTTAAAAAAGAGGAAAGAAGCAAAATACCCTCTTTAAATTCCAGATTCAGCTGCTGCAGCCGCTTTTCTTTTAATTCTTTTCTTTTTGAAACAGGAACCAGGATTCCCAATGGCAGCAAAATCAGAAATGCCGTCAGGCTGCGGTAAAATATATAAGAAAAAAGTATTACAATTAAAACACCTTGTCCGCTGTAAACCAGCCACTCCTTCAGTGTAAGAACATACTTATCATAGTTTAATGCCTGCTGCTTCGAGCTTTTCTGTGTTCTCAAGATTCCCCACTTTTTTAAGAATTCCCCCAACTTCTTTTGTCTTACCCCGGGCCCCTTTATACTCCTCGAACCGGTAAAGGGGGTTAAGTCTGATTTCACCGTCCTCATATCCTGCCACCTCCACAATTGATAATACCCGTCTGCTTTTATCTCTCAGTCTTCCTAAATGAATTAAGACATCAATTGCAGCAGCCACCTGACTCCTTACAGCCAAAAGAGGGATATCCGTTCCCATAAGCACCATTGTTTCCAGCCTGGACAGCATATCCTTGGGACTGTTGCCATGTCCTGTACTTAAACTTCCGTCATGACCCGTATTCATGGCCGAAATCATATCAAGCGCCTCTCTTCCTCTGACTTCTCCTACTATAATTCTGGAGGGATTCATACGAAGAGCTGCCTTAATTAAATCTCCGATGGACACTTCCCCCTCGCCTTCTCCATTGGCACATCTTGTCTCCAGACGGACCAGATTAGGGATATGGGTGATCTGCAGTTCTGCCGAATCCTCTATGGTTATAATTCGTTCACTTTTGGGTATATAGGCAGATAAGGCATTTAAAAATGTACTTTTACCGGAATTCGTGCCGCCGCTGATAAAGATGTTATAACCGGCTTCCACAATGTTTTTTAAAAATTCAGCAGCTTCTCTTGTAATGGATCCAAGCCTTAAAAGTTTTTCTATGGTGATTGGCTCCGGAAATTTCCTGATTGTGACAGCAGGACCATCAAGGGATACCGGCGGCAAAACCACATGAACTCTGGAACCGTCACTCAGTCTGGCATCTGCTACCGGTCTTGAAACATTTACAGTCCTGTTAACACGGCTGACAATCTGCTGAATCATGTCTTCTAACTGTTCCTGACTTTCAAATACCTTATCCCACTGTTCCATACGGCCGCTGCGCTCAATAAAGATATGGTCCGGCCCATTTACCATAATTTCTGTCACTGTCTTATCATCAACCAGCTCCTGAAGAACTCCCAGCCGCCTGAAAGAATCAAATAACCAGTCTCTCAGCTTAAGCTTTTCTCCCAAGGGCAGATATCCGGTTAATCCCACCTCCATTATCTTCTCGTCAATCATGGTATATAGTTCTTCATCTGATATCTGCTGCTGCTGATTTAATTCCGCCATGATGTCCTCCCGCATCAATCTGCGCTGTTCTTCAACCAAATCTTCACCTCCCTATGGCTGCTTTCTTAAAAGCTGACGGGTAAAATCTCCCAATTCGCTCCATAAAAGCTGATCCAGGTAATTGTCCTTTTTTCCAAAAGTACAGTGATACGGAAGTCTGATTTTCTGTATCCGCTTCAAAACATTCCCGTGACCGGATGCAGAAAGGTATGTTTCAAACTCCACTACCTTTGCGGCGGATATGCAGTCTTCTTTTACCGGCATATAGATGCCATCACAGACATCCAGAATATCCGCAGCTCTTTTCCCCATTTGCCCCAGATCAAGTATTATGGTTCCATATGTACTTTCTTTTGCAATCTGCCTGATTAGCCCTGCTATCTCCTGAGAAGATGCAAAGGCAAGGTCTTCCGGATACTGAACCGGAGGTATATAATCCAAATCTCCCCAGGTACACACGGCAGCACCAAGCCTGGCAGCGGAAAAGCTGCTTTGCCTGTAATAATAGAATAAATCAGACAGCCCCCTCTCATACTCTTCTCCAGTCAGCTCTGCCAGTCCGGAACAATCCTCCAGATTTAGATAAAGAACTTTTAAATCCCGTGACAGCAGCTGTGCCATAGTCAGGGAAAACGATGTCTTTAAGCAGCGGTTTACCGGTGAATAAATACCAATTACCCTGCTTTTTTCAGATAGCATGGTATACCCCTGGTCTTCGAAAGCCCCCCCGTACACTTCCATAACCTCCCGAAGGAGACGGTCTGCAGCCTGATACTTATAAACACAGGAATACCGCTCATTGGGGGATACCAGCCTATCCTGTGCAAGGAGAATCACCTTTTCTGCTCTGATCTGTTCAATCTCCTCATCTGATATACCACAACTGATCAAAAGAAGTTCAATGTCATGGCCGAAGCTATAATCAGTCAGTTCCTGTACCGATGTAAAGGATACCATGAACAGCAAAGACCGCTCCTTCTCATTTACAAACTCTGCAAATCGTTCTCCGAATGCAGCGTCTTCATCGCATATCGCCATAATGTGTTTTGTCATAGCAAACCTCCTGTTAAACCAAAATAACAGCAAGCAGCGTTCCCAAAAACATGCAGAATCCCAGCGGAATAACTGCATCATACCCATCCCGGGATGAACTGTAATAAGCTGTAATTTTTTTTGTTTGGAATAATGACCTTAAGTAGGTCAGAAAATAAGACAACCGTTGAAAGGTACTGCCTTTCACAGCCATAAGAAACAGAGACCAGAATGCCCCTATTATAAATCCGCCGGCAACCGCTTTAAAACCGGTGCCAAAGCCAAGATATCCGAATATGAGAGCGGCTGTTTTAATATCACCCGCTCCAATCATACGGCATACAAACAGCAGAAAAAACACTGCTGTAACTGCTGAGAATCTTCCTGCAAATGCCATCATCCCCTGCAGAACGCCCAGACCTTCACCCCCTCCTCCTGCTTCCGGCGAGGTTAAGCAAAGTCCGGTTACAATACCGGTAAATACCAGCCAATTGGGTATACGGTGTTCCCTCACATCATAATGAGATGCAATTGCCAGTATTAACAATAATACGATAATCTTAACACTATCAACTCCTTTTTAGTAAATTATAAATCTGGAAATAATGCCGGAAATTCGGCCATGAATAATGGAATAGTGAACCGTATACAGAACGTATGCGGGATTCTGACTTTATTATGCACAAGGCAGATACAAAAGTCAACTATTTTTTACAAATTTTTCTATTTCTAACTTAATTTAAGTATCATATGTTTCGTTATTTTTTGTTATATTATACAATTTTTTATTACTTTCCCCTATCTTATAAGTAGTTTTATACAATATCTGTTGACCTTTCCCCGCTCGGATGTTACTATAATATTATTAGTTTACTATTTTAAACCAAAGGGGATGTTTCAGGTGGCGATTGGAGAGTTTTCCCTGCTTTTTAAAAGCTGTATGCCGCTTTTTATTGCATTAGGAGACGAGGTCCGGCTTACGATTATTGAAGTTCTGGCCAATGCATGCATAAAAGGGCAGACTGAAATTTGCGGAATGAATGTAAATGAAATCACAGAGAAGACCAGTTTATCCCGCCCGGCCATATCTCATCATTTAAAGATATTAAAAGAAGCAGGACTTGTATCGTCCCGGCAGAAAGGAACTTCCAATTATTATTTTCTTACCTTTGGAGAAAGCACAAAAAGGTTATGCACTCTTGGGCAGTATCTCCAGAAATATATAGATCAAGTCTAATAATTTTATGGATATTCAGGTAATAGATGAATAAAGTTCCATTTTCCAGATATAATGAGTTCTATAGATACTCGTTAAATATTAATCTGGAGATGATCATATGAAAAATTTATTGATAAGGAAACATTTTTCTCTTACGGAGGAGGAACGGACTTTACGCAAGGAAATTGAGCGTTCCAAAACCGCCATTGATGCAGCAAGGAATCATTTCGAACAGGTCGTTGACCCAACTTTAATTGACTGCTATATCTACGAACTGAATGCAGCGCAGCTTCGCTACCAGTTTCTTCTGCGCCGTTTTAAGAGCCGCGAGGTATAACCAGGCATAGAATAAGCTTTGATACGGACCTGTTACAAATGCTGCTTCAACATGGGAATCGTGTACCAATATGGAGGGGTGAGCAAATGGAGAATGTAACAAATGAATTGGAAACAGGTTTTATTACAGAGCTTGACCGTTATTTATACAACAACGGCCGTCATTACGAAATTTATGAAAAACTGGGCGCTCATCCGAGAACATACAACGGAAAACAAGGGATGTATTTCGCCGTTTGGGCACCTCACGCCAGTCAGGTTGGGGTAGTCGGAGATTTCAATGGATGGAACCCCGACTTAAATCCCATGGTCCCCCTGGCCGATTCCGGAATCTGGGAGGTATTTGTTCCGGGAGTGGGACTGGGCCATCTGTACAAATATTCTTTAACTACTTCCAGTGGAAAAATTCTTTTTAAAGCAGATCCCTATGCCTTTCATGCAGAATTCCGCCCTCAGACCGCTTCTGTCACAGCCGATTTATCCACATATGCATGGAACGATCAGGCCTGGGTTAAAAAGCGGGAAAATCAGAATCTGCTGTCTGAACCGTTAAGTATTTATGAGGTTCATCTGGGCTCCTGGAAACGAAAAAACCGGGAAGAAAAAGAAGGCTATTATACATACAAAGAGGCTGCCTGCGAACTGGCAGAGTACGTGAAAGATATGGGCTATACCCATATCGAACTTATGGGTATTGCAGAGCACCCATACGACGGCTCCTGGGGTTATCAGGTAACCGGTTATTACGCTCCCACTTCCAGGTACGGAACACCGGACGAATTTATGTATTTTGTTGATTACATGCATCAGCATGGTATAGGAGTTATTCTTGACTGGGTTCCGGCACATTTTCCCAAAGACGCTCACGGACTTTCCGAATTCGATGGGGAAGCCTGTTACGAATACGCAGACCCGCGCAAAGGGGAACACCCTGACTGGGGAACTAAAGTCTTTGACTACAGCAAATATGAGGTGGATAATTTTCTTATTGCCAATGCTCTTTACTGGGTGGAAAAATATCATATAGACGGGCTGAGAGTGGATGCCGTTGCTTCCATGCTGTATCTGGATTATGGACGCAGCAGCGGTGAGTGGGTTGAAAACCGTAACGGAGGGAATGAAAACCTTGAAGCCATTGAGTTTTTTAAACACTTAAACAGTGTAATAAAGGAACGGGGAAAGGGCGCTGTTGTCATTGCTGAAGAGTCTACTGCATGGCCTAAAGTAACAGATCAGCCCGAGAATTCCGGACTTGGTTTTACTTTTAAGTGGAACATGGGCTGGATGCACGATTTCCTGGAATACATGAAACTGGATCCCTATTTCAGAAAATATAATCATCATAAGATGACCTTTGGACTTACATATTTTACCAGTGAAAATTATATACTTGTATTGTCACATGATGAAGTAGTCCATTTAAAAGGTTCCATGATTAATAAAATGCCTGGACTTCTTGAGGATAAGTTTTCAAATTTAAAGCTTGGCTATACTTTTATGATTGGACACCCCGGGAAAAAACTGCTTTTTATGGGACAGGATTTCGGCCAGTTCCATGAATGGGATGAAAAAGATTCTCTTGAGTGGTATCTGGCTAAAGAACCTCTTGGTGAAGATCTGAATAATTATGTCCGTGATCTTCTCCATCTGTACCGGAAATTTCCTGCACTCTATAATAACGACTATATATGGGAGGGATTTTCCTGGATCAATGCCAATGACAATGAACATAGCATTTTCAGTTTTATCCGGCATGGAAAAGGAAACAAAAACAGCCTGTTGTTTGTCTTGAATTTCACTCCTGTCAAACGCCCCGATTATCGGGTAGGCGTACCAAAACCCGGAAAGTATACTCTTGTACTTGATACATCACACGGGCTGTATGAAAAAAAAGAATCCACTGCGGATTTTAAATCTGAGAAGACTCCATGGGATGGCCAGACTTATTCCATTGCTTATCCGCTTCCAGCATTTGGTGCCGCTATATTTTGTTTTTGATTTGCAAATTATTTGGTTATTTTTTATATATTTTTCTATAAATCACTATACTTTTTCGTTATTTAGTAGTAAAATATAAGTATAAAATTACTTAATATGCTAGACTCAGAGATGGAAGGAGAGGTTCATATGGCAGCAGAATTAATCGCTACAACAGCAACAAAAAAGGTCTTTCATGATGGTGAAAAGGCAATTAAAGTTTTTAACGCTGAATTTCCAAAGGCTGAAGTTTTAAACGAAGCACTCATCAGCGCCAGAGTAGAAGAAATCGGCGGTATTCATGTTCCACGAGTACTGGAAGTCGGTGTTTTTGAAAACAAGTGGTCCATTACCTTTGATTTTATAGAAGGCAAGACCCTCCAGCAGCTCATGGATGAGAATCCGGAGAAACTGCCGGAATATATGGAGCAGATGGTAGATCTTCATCTGAATGTCATGTCTAAGCGTTGTCCCCATTTAAACAAACTCAAGGATAAGATATCCAAACAGATTCAGGATATTGATGAACTTGGTGACGTAACCCGATATGACATGCGCACACAGTTAGACAGCATGCCAAAACACACCAAGCTCTGCCATGGCGATTTTAACCCCTCCAATATTATTGTAAAGAGCGATGGAACCATGTATGTTCTGGACTGGGTACATGCCACTCAGGGTAATGCCAGTGCAGACGTTGCAAGAACTTATCTGCTGTTCTGTATCCAGGATCAGAATAAGGCGGATATGTATATGAACCTGTTCTGTAAGAAAACGGGAACTGCTAAAAAGTATGTTCAGTCCTGGCTTCCCATTGTGGCAGCTGCCCAGCTTTCCAAAAAAAGGCCGGAGGAAGCGGAGCTTCTGAATAAGTGGGCCGGAGTATGTGATTATCAATAACTTGGGGTAGAAAGGGAATGGACATTAAATCGTCCGTTCCCTTTCTATGAGTCATATTGTGCCATAACCATTTCATAATATCTGACTGACGGTTGGAAAGGTAGCCCACAGTCATCCGAAGATAATAGGGCTTTGGATAATACGTTATAATCCGTTTCATGACTCTTCTTTGCCAGACATAGTCTCATGCTCTTTTTTAAGCTCCTGATACAAATCGTAAAAACTCCATTTTGAGTTGGTATCTGTTATTACAGCCTTTAATGCTATCTTGGATACTCCTGACCGCTTTAAATTCATCAGTAGTTCATCAATCCGCCTGCTGGAAAAATTCTTCATAACCAGAATCTCTTCCTCAACGACCGGACATCTGCCTGCAGGCTGTTCCTCAAAACCCTCAAATCCCGCCAGATAACCAATCGTCAGGTTCGTCTGATCCGGGGAAATATTCTTAATGCGGATTCCCATCTGGACCAGAACTGCTTTTAACCTGGCAACCCTGGTATTATTCCCTTTCTGACCTTCCTTTTCCGGGCAGTAGTATAAAACCATTTCCTTCTTCACTGGCATTTCGTATCCTCCTGTTGTTGTCTATAGCAGCTGTCTGCGCAGATCTTCACTGCTTAATATGCTTAAATATGATGGCGGGATATCAAATACCGTTTTGCACCCGTTCTTCCCTTCTATATTGAACCGATATGCGGCCCGGGCATACGCGATCAGTACAGACGCGGTAAATTCCGGATTTGAGTCAAGTCTTAAACCGTACTCGATCACATGACTGTTCTCATCTTCCCAGCCGGTTCTTCCAGTCCTTATAACTGATCCGCCGTGTGGAATGCCCTTGTGATCGCGCATCAGTTCATCTTCACTGATAAAGTGAACCTCTGTATCATAATCTGAAAAATAATTGGGCATGGTCACAATCTCATGTCTTATCTTTTCCTGATCCGCACCTTCCGCTAATACTACAAAACACTCACGGGTATGCTTTTGTCTGGTGGTGAGTTCCGGATTCTTTCCGCTTCTCACTGCCTCCATAGCCTCTTTTACCGGAATCGTGTACTGTCTTGCGTCTTTTACACCTTCAATCTTACGTATGGCATCGGAATGTCCCTGGCTGACGCCCTTACCCCAGAATGTGTAATCATGACCACCTGGTAATATAGCTCCTGCATACAGGCGGTTTAAAGAAAACATTCCCGGATCCCAGCCTACGGATATAATCCCTGTTTTGTTCCCTTTTCTGGCCTCTGCATCTACCCTTTCATAATGTTCCTGAATCTTTGCATGGGTATCAAAGCTGTCCACCACGTTAAAATATCTGGCAAACCTGGGTGTCTGCTCCGGAAGATCCAGCGCACTTCCCCCACACAGTATCAGAACGTCAATCATATCTTTCATTGAAATAGCATCTTCGACTGGATAAACGTTAACTTCAGGTGTAAGAATACGGATCGATTCAGGATCTCTTCTGGTAAATACTGCTGAAAGTTCCATATCCTGATTATGACGGATAGCACATTCCACTCCTTTTCCAAGATTACCATAGCCTAAGATTCCTATTTTAATTGTCATAATTCATCTGCCTTTCCCAAAATTATTACTTTCTATTATAGTTTACAGGATGTCTTGTGTAAATCCTGTTTTTTATTTATTCAGCATGAAAAAATCCGCAGCCGGTGGGCTGCGGACCAAACGTCTATAGTTACTTAAGCAAGTGCTGCTGCGACTTCCGGCATCTCAAGAGCTGTAGTCTCATACTTATCTAAAATCACTCTCTGGATCATATCCCGGGTTCCGGAATTAATGGGATGTGCAATATCCCGGTATTCCCCGTCTGCAGCCTTGCGGCTTGGCATGGCAATAAACAAGCCTTTTTCTCCTTCAATTACCTTAATATCATGAATCACAAATTCATTGTCCAATGTTATGGATACAATCGCTTTCATCTTACCCTCTTTTTCGATGCGTCTAACTCTTACGTCTGTAATCTGCATGTTAAAGCCCCTTCCCGTCACATTTCCTATAATGTGTATCTCTCGTTTTTTTCTATGACAATTTTTACATTGTCTGGCGTTCCTATATAGGTGGTGTTGGCCCGAATCGTATCCCGGCTTTCCACGATACAGTTTTCTATCACTGTATTGTCCCCTATATAAACATCATTTAAAATGATGGAGTTCCTGATGACACAGTTGTTACCGATATATGCCTTTTTAAATAAAACAGAGCTTTCTACCACTCCATTTACGATACTGCCGCTGGATATCAGGCTGTTTTTCACAGCAGCACCGGGATTGTACTTTGCCGGTGGCAGATCGTCAATTTTCGAATAAACATCCGGATACTGCCGGAAGAAATAATCCCTGACCTCCGGTTTTAAAAAGTCCATATTGGTTTTATAATAAGACTCCACAGATGCAATATTTCTCCAGTATGTATTCATTCGGTAGGCATATATTCTTTTTAAATTCCTATAGCGGATCAGTATGTCGCTGACAAAATCATACCGGTCTTCCATGGCACACCGTTCAATTAACTCAATCAGCTGACGTCTGCGGATTACATAAATCCCGCAGGAAACTGTATTGGAGGAAGCAACCATTGGTTTTTCCTCAAATTCTGTGATTCTTCCGTCGTCATTGGTCTTCACAATTCCAAAGCGGGTGGTGTCTTCCCCTGCCGGAAGTTCTGTGCAGACAACGGTAATATCAGCCTTCTTTTCAATATGATATTCCAGGACTTTTCCATAATCCAGCTTATAGATTCCATCCCCAGCTGCGATAACCACATAAGGCTCATGACTGTTTTTTAAGAATATCAGATTCTGATAAAGGGCATCGGCTGTTCCCCTGTACCAGTCACTGCTTTCTGCTGTAATTGTGGGAGTAAATACAAACAAGCCTCCCTGCTTTCTTCCAAAATCCCACCATTTTGAGGAACTTAAATGCAAATGAAGAGATCTGGAATTGTACTGGGTCAGAACCGCCACATTCTGTATATGAGAATTTGTCATATTACTGAGCGCAAAATCGATGCTCCGGTAATTCCCTGCAATGGGCATAGCGGCAATGGCCCGCTTATTGGAAAGTTCTCTCATTCTTTTGCTGTTACCGCCTGCTAATACAATTCCTATTGCTCTCATCTCATACCACCTGCCTTTATGATGTAGTCACCGCCTGTCAGCTCTCCGTCCGGATAATCCTCCGGTCTGGTCTCACCAACAATTGCTGTGTTCTTACCCACCTTAACATTGTCTGGTATGATAGAATTTTCCCCAACGGTCACCAGATCGGACTGATAAACCTTGGGATCGTATTTGCTGGGCGCAAATTCACCTGTTCCCAGTTCACAATCTGCGCCGACAATAACATTCTCAGCAATGATCGCTTTCCGGATCCTGGTGTTCTCCCCAATTGTACATTCCCTCATAATAATGGAATCTTCAACTACAGCTCCTGATTTAATTACTACACCGGCACCAATTACGGAATTATGAACCTCTCCCCAGATTTCAGTTCCTTCTCCGATGATGCTCCGGTCAATGACCGCCTCTCCTGCTACATACTGAGGCGGAATAATATCACTCTTCGTATAAATCTTCCAATACTCTTCATAAAGATTAAACTCAGGAATGATATCAATCAGTTCCATATTTGCTTCCCAGTATGAACTTAAGGTACCTACGTCTTTCCAGTAGCCGTTATACTCATAGGCAAACACCCTGTTTCCGGACTCAAAACAGTAAGGTATGATATGTTTGCCAAAGTCACAGCCTGGAACATCAGACATACGGATTAAGGCTTCCTTTAAAACCTTCCAGCTGAATATGTAGATACCCATGGAAGCAAGATTGCTTCTGGGGTTCGCCGGCTTCTCCTCAAATTCTGTAATCCTGTTATTCTCATCGGTGATCAGAATTCCAAATCGGCTGGCTTCTTCAATAGGAACTGGCATGGCAGCAATAGTGATATCAGCATTATTGGCTTTATGATACTCAAGCATTACCTCATAATCCATCTTATAAATATGATCCCCTGAAAGGATAATAACATAATCCGGGTTATAGGTCTCCATATACTCCAGGTTCTGATAGATGGCATTGGCTGTACCGGTATACCAGTCACTTCCCTTGCTTCTTTCATAGGGAGGCAGAATCGTGACACCACCAACGTTACGGTCTAAGTCCCATGGAATACCTATCCCGATATGAGTGTTTAAACGTAATGGCTGATACTGAGTCAGGACCCCTACTGTATCGACTCCTGAGTTAATGCAATTGCTGAGCGGAAAATCGATAATACGATATTTTCCACCAAATGATACTGCGGGTTTTGCCACCTTCTGGGTCAGAACACCTAACCGGCTGCCCTGACCGCCTGCAAGAAGCATGGCAATCATCTCTTTTTTAATCACGTTATCACCTCTTGCTGTTGATATTTATTGTACTAGCATTATAACATACATTCGTAGAATAGTGAACAAATTTTTGAATTATTGTGTTATTTTTTTGTGCATTTTCCGACATTTTTCATGCTTTTGTCTTTTCTTTTACATTTTAGCATTTATCAGTAGTTTTTGCCCCCCATCCCCCTTGAATCAAGGCCGGAAATACAGTATAATCTTATTAAGTATGCGAACATGTAAAAGGAGAAGCCATTATGGATTTAACCACAGTAAGACAAATATATAGAGACAAAGATGTTTTTCTTAATAAAGAGATATCAATCGGAGGCTGGGTAAGAAGCTTAAGGGATTCCAAAACCTTCGGATTCATCGTGTTAAATGACGGCAGCTATTTTGAAACACTTCAGGTCGTTTATCATGATTCTATGGAAAACTTTTCAGATATATCCAAGCTGAATGTTGGTGCTGCAATTATCGTCACCGGAACCCTGGTTCCGACACCGGAAGCCAAACAGCCGTTTGAAATTCAGGCCGCAAAAATCGACATTGAAGGTTCCTCTGCCCCGGATTATCCCCTTCAGAAAAAGCGCCATTCCTTTGAATATTTAAGAACTATATCACATCTGCGTCCAAGGACGAATACGTTTCAGGCAGTTTTCCGGGTGCGTTCTCTCATCGCCTATGCCATCCATCAGTTTTTTCAGGAACGGGATTTCGTTTATGTACACACTCCTCTCATCACAGGCAGTGACTGTGAAGGTGCAGGAGAGATGTTCCAGGTAACAACTATGGACTTAAAGAATATTCCTATGACCAAAGAAGGAACGGTAGACTTTACTCAGGATTTCTTCGGAAAGCCTACCAATTTAACCGTAAGCGGACAGCTGAATGCAGAAACATATGCCATGGCTTTTCGAAACGTTTATACCTTTGGTCCTACCTTCCGTGCAGAAAATTCCAATACAACCCGGCACGCTGCAGAATTCTGGATGATTGAGCCTGAGATGGCATTTGCAGATCTGCAGGATGATATGGAACTGGCAGAATCCATGCTGAAATATGTGATTCGTTATGTTCTGGAGCATGCTCCCGAAGAGATGAACTTCTTTAACCAGTTTGTGGACAAGGAACTGTTAAACAGGCTGAACCATGTATTGAATTCTGAATTCGCCCATGTGACCTATACGGAAGCAGTTGAACTATTAGAAAAACACAATGAAGAATTTGACTATAAAGTATTCTGGGGCTGTGACTTACAGACAGAGCATGAACGTTATTTAACAGAACAGCTATTTAAAAAGCCGGTATTTGTCACGGATTATCCAAAGGAAATCAAAGCATTTTACATGAAAATGAACCCGGACAATAAGACCGTTGCTGCCGTAGACTGCCTGGTTCCCGGTATCGGTGAGATTATCGGCGGTAGCCAGAGAGAAGACAATTTAGACAAGCTTACAGCACGTATGGACGAGCTGGGCCTGAAAAAAGAGGATTATGATTTCTACCTTGACTTAAGAAAATACGGTTCCACCCGACATGCGGGATTCGGACTTGGTTTTGAGCGCTGTGTTATGTATTTAACCGGTATGGCCAATATCCGTGATGTGGTTCCATTCCCAAGAACCGTTAACAACTGCGAACTATAGGCCGCTGAGGCTGCTGCCAATCAACCAGACAGCCTCTTTATACAGGAACCATATATAGAGGGAATTATGAATTTCTTTTATATGTGGTTCCAAGTCTATGAAAGAGGATACGTACAGCAAACATCTGATTCCTTCATACAGTGCTGTACCAGTGAGGTATTGAGTGATGAAATTTATACATATTGCAGATGTACACTGGGGTATGAGCCCCGACAGTGATAAGCCCTGGAGCCGGGAGCGCTACCAGGACATTAAAGATACATTCGCAAAGGCTGTGAATCAGGCGAAGACTATGGAAGCCGACTGTCTTTTTATTTCCGGTGATCTCTTCCACCGACAGCCCCTTGCCAGAGATTTAAAAGAGATTAATTATTTATTTTCAACCATTCCGGGTGTTCGTGTGGTCATTATAGCCGGAAACCATGACCGCATTCGGAATAACTCTGCTCTTTTAAGTTTTACATGGGCACCGAATGTAACTTATCTCATGGGAGAAGAGCTGGAAAGCGTTTATTTTAAGGAAATTAATACAGAGGTCTATGGTTTCAGTTATCACTCTGTAGAGATACCGGAAAATCGTCTTGACCACTTAAAGGTACCTAATAACGGTAGAATTCATGTTCTTTTAGGCCACGGAGGAGATGCCAACCATATCCCCTTTGATAAAGGCGCCATGTCGAGCCTGGACTTTTCTTACATCGCCATGGGACACATCCACCGCCCTGAGATTCTTATTGAAAACCGTATGGCTTTTGCAGGTTCTCCAGAACCCCTGGATAAGACAGAATCAGGACACCACGGCATGATGGTTGGGGAGATCAACGAGGTAACCCGTATGGTAACCTCCCTGAAATTCATTCCTCTCGCAAAGCTTCAGTACATCTCTCTTGCAGTCAATGTCACCCCAGCCACCACCAATACAGAACTTGCTATGAAAATTACACAGGAAATCCAGAACCGGGGCATAGAGAATATCTATCGGTTCCGCATACGAGGCATGAGGGATCCGGATATTACATTTGATTTAGACATGCTTTCTACCCGGTTTAAGATTCTTGAAATGATTGATGAATCAGAACCACAGTATAATTTTTCCGCTCTCTTTGCCGAACACCCCAGTGACATGATCGGTTTTTTTATTCAGGCACTTCAGAAACCAGAGATGAGCGGAGTGGAAAAAAAAGCACTCTATTACGGTATCAATGCTTTGCTTCGTACTACGGATGAAAGGAGCTGACCATGAAAATACTGGACATCTACATCAATGGATTCGGAAAGTTCCATGGCAGGAATTTAACGTTTCATGATGGAATCAACATTGTTTATGGAAAAAATGAGGCAGGTAAATCCACAATCCATACTTTTATCCGCAGCATGCTCTTTGGAATTGAACGCCAGAGGGGAAGGGCATCGAGAAATGATCTTTACTCCCGATTTGAACCATGGGAAAACAGCGGAACCTATGAAGGACAGATCCGTGTAGAACATAAGGAACATATCTACCGGATCGAGCGGACTTTTCAGAAGAATAAGAAAGAGTTTAAGATCGTAGATGAAACTGCAGGACGGGAAATTGAACCGACAAAATCATTCCTAGATGATCTTCTCTGCGGTTTAAGCGAAACCTCCTACATCAACACCATCAGTATCGGGCAGTTAAAAAGTGCCACCGACGAAGGTATGGTCACAGAACTGAAAAATTATATTGCCAACTTAAATACAACAGGCAACCTTGCACTTAATATTACCAAAGCAGCGGCTTGTTTAAAATCCCAGAAAAAAGAGCTGGAAGCGCAGATGGTTCCGGAAGCAGCACGCACTTATACCTCATTATTAAGTGAAATCCGCAATATTGAGAAAGAAATCTCAGCTCCTGAGTACGAGAACCAGATTAAGTCCTACCAGAAGCTACGTCAGGATATGAAGGCTGACTTAGAAGAGCGCCAGACGGAAAAAGAGGAGCTGATTAAAAAAGTAGCAAGAGGCCGGCAGGTTCTCACAAGCAACCAGTTTACTGACCACGAATCCATTCAGTCATGTTCCAGAAAGGCGCAGGAGCATTATGAAGAATATATGGCGGCGCAGACAGCATGCAGCCGCAAGCTGAAAAAGATCGCTTCTGCTGTATCACTGATTGTTGCAACCCTTTTACTGTGCAGCACGGGGATTATTTATTATTTAGGTGAATCCAATTATTTCTCTGCGTATTATGGCATTGATCTCATCCTGCTTCTGAGTATTTTTGTAAGCGGTGCTCTTATATTCTACCTGATTGGCTTAATCCTGTTTTTAAGGATCCGCCACCATCAAAAGGATATGGAAATGAGCGGCAAGATTCTTCAGGAGATCCTGTCAAGGCATTTAGAAGAAACCGATATTACACAGGATTCCATGCAGGCATTTCAAAACCGCATGGCAGAATTCACACGACTGTGTTCTGCCGTCTCCAAATCGGAAGCAGCCATTAACCAGAAGGCGGTTGAGATTGAAGAACTTAATAAAAAGCTGGAAGGATGCGGAGAAACCATAGAGACACAGCAAAAAAACCAGTGGGAGCTGGAAAAGAAACTGGATCATCTGTCCGGCTGTAAAACCCAGGCGGAGGGACTAAAGCATATTATAGCTGAAAACGACCGTATCCGGGAGGAAATCGCTGCTGTGGACTTAGCATTAGAAACCATGACCAGCTTATCTTCCTCCATCCGCGACTCGTTCGGTCTTTACTTAAATAAGGCAGCTTCTGATTTAATCTCAGGAATTACCGGCGGGATCTATACCAGCATGAGTGTAGATGAAAACTTAAATATTTTTTTAAATACCAAAACCAAACTGGTTCCTTTAGAGCAGGTCAGCAGCGGAACCATGGATCAGGTCTATCTGGCTCTTCGTCTGGCTGCAGCCACTCTGATTCAGACCGGTGATGAAAAAATGCCGTTTATCTTTGATGACAGCTTTGTCCTATATGATGACGATCGGTTAAAAACTGGATTAAAATGGCTGTCAGGTACATATAGTAATCAGATTATTATATTCACCTGCCATCAGCGGGAAGCACAGATGCTGACCGCAAACTTAATGCCTTATCATTTAGTTGAAATATAAAGAAATCCCTGAGAGAGACGAAAATCTCTTTCAGGGATTTCTTTATATTAATCATATATTTTTAACAAAATCAATCACAGATCCGATTATAATTCCCAAGATAGCCGGACATATCCAGGCAAGCCCAGCTGAATAAAGCGGAAGATCGAAAAGCATACCATGTAAAAATTCTGCTCCTGCCTGTTCCAATGCCAGCAGCACCCCCGTGATTCCTGTTAATCCCATGGAGCAGACATAGACTGCTCTCCAACGTCTCCCATCCCGGAACGCAAAGGAAAGGATGATCAGTACGATTGAGATCGGATATAGAGCATTTAAGACTGGAACGGATATCTCCAGTATCTTATTAAGTCCTGCATTAGAAATAATCAGGCTGATGAAAGCGAACAAAAAAGCCCATGTCCGGTATCCCACTTTGGGTATAATCGTGCAGAAGTACTTACTGCAACAGCTGATCAGTCCAATACACGTATTCAGGCATGCGATAAAAAAAACAGCCGCAAGCAGAACAAGACCTGCTTTCCCATATAAGAATTGTACCGCCTGATTCAGGGTTTGCGCACCATTTTCTGTAACACCAAATGCTCCTCCGGTCACTGCACCTACATGAGATAAGGCACTGTAAACCAACAGAAGGATCCCTCCGGCAAAAAAGCCGGCTTTAATGGTCTCGCGAACCACATCTGCTTCTTTCCGGATACCCATGGCTTTAATATTCAAAGATATAATAATTCCGAAATTCAAAGCCGCAATGGTATCCATCGTCATATAGCCTTCCAGAAATCCTTTGACAAACGGGGCTTTTTGATAAGTTTCGGCTGACTGTCCATAAGTGCCTGCCGGATGTAGGAGGCAGCCGGCAAAGATCACTGTGATCAGTACCAAAAGTATGGGAGTCAGTATCTTTCCCAGCCGTTCCGTCAGCTTGTCAGGTTTTAAGGCAACGGCAAAGGCTATGGTAAAAAATACCACGGAATATAGAAACTGCATCCAGCCAGTGGCACTTCCTGCCTTCAGAAAGGGTACCACTGCCATCTCAAAAGATGTACTTGCAGTTCTGGGAATTGCAAGGCAGGGTCCGATGGATAAATAAATTAACAGGGTAAATATAAATGCAAATTTAGGATGAACCCGACCAGCCAGTTTATCCAGTCCGCCGGACTGCGCTACTGCCACCACGCCTAAAACTGGAAAACCAATCGCGGTTACTGCAAATCCAGCTACCGCAATCCACACAGACATTCCCGCTGATGCGCCTAAAAAAGGGGGGAAAATCAGGTTTCCTGCTCCAAAAAACATGGAGAATACCGTTAATCCCGCTAAAACTAATTTTTCTTTTGTTAATCGTTCCATAATCCCCCTTTGGTATTAACGGTCTCCAGCGCGGTAGCGCTCCAGCAGACGGTTAATTCTTGTAGTTGGATTGAGGAGTGGACTCAGGGAGGCATCATGGTTTAAATTATCAATGATAAGAGCGATGTATTTGCTCATATCAACATTAATATAATAAGGTCTGGACAGAAGATCCGGTGTCTGGTATACCAGATTAGTGGTTAAAATCCTGTCGATCAAGCCATTTTCATAATATTCATCAAACTTTGCAAGGCCGTTGGTAAAGAGTCCGAAGGTAGCACAGACAAATACTTTTTTTGCCTTTCTCCGTTTCAGTTCTTTTGCAACATCAAGCATACTTTCGCCAGAGGAAATCATATCATCCACAATAATTACATCTTTACCTTCTACGCTGCTTCCCAGAAATTCGTGTGCAACAATTGGATTGCGTCCATTCACAATCTGCGTATAATCGCGCCGTTTGTAAAACATACCCATATCAAGTCCCAACACATTGGCGAAGAACACAGCACGTCCCATACCGCCTTCGTCAGGGCTGATTACCATCATATGCTCACTGTCAATATCCAGTTCCTTCTCTTCTTTTAATAAGTATTTGATAAACTGATAAATTGGCTGAACCGTCTCAAACCCCTTTAATGGAATCGCATTCTGAACTCTGGGATCATGAGCATCAAACGTAATAATATTCTCTACACCCATATTTACAAGCTCACGAAGCGCTAATGCACAGTCAAGGGATTCTCTTCTGGAACGCTTATGCTGTCGGCTCTCATATAAGAAAGGCATAATCACGTTAATGCGTCTGGGCTTACCCGCAGATGCTGCGATCACACGTTTTAAATCCTGAAAATGATCATCGGGGGACATGTGGTTGGTCATCCCACACAGAGAATAGGTCAGACTGTAATTACAGACGTCAACCATGATATAAAGGTCATCTCCACGCACAGATTGCTGCAGTGTTCCTTTCGCCTCTCCGGTTCCAAATCTGGGGGTGGTGGCTCCGATGATATAGCTCTCTCTCTGATAACCGGAAAAAGCGATGGTAGACTTATGTTCACTTTCCCGGTCCTTTCTCCATTCCACCAGATAATCATTTACTTTTTCTCCCAGTTCCTTGCAGCTTTTTAAAGGAATTAAGCCCAATGGTCCAACCGGAATGGTTTCTATCGTTTTCTCTTCGTAAAGCATTCGTTTCTCCTCCAACGTGTCCTTATGCATTGCAACGGTTCTTTTATAACATTATGCGCGAAAATAGTCAAGTTAATCGGATAGTTTTTGTCATTCTCCACGTTTGGATTTTTTCCTGATTCGGATATCATCTCCGTAGAGCGGAATTACCGTATAACGGCTGATCAGTCTGGAAGTAACCCGTTCTGTATAACGGTCCCGTAATTCATTAATCGGATGATTGGTAGAGATAATCGTCGATTTTGATGAATTAAGCCGCTCATTAATGCAGTAGAAAAGTTCGGAAGAGGTAAAGCTGTTATTTAACTCTGTACCAAGATCATCGATGATTAAAAGGTCACAGTCGAGAATGTATTGATACATTCCTTTCATATCTTCCTCATCCTGATAATCAAAACGATTCTTGGAAAACACTTCAAAAAGATCATTGGCGGATAAATAAATCACGGAATAAAAACGGTCAATCAGCTCTTTGGCGATACAGTTGGTTAAAAACGTCTTTCCTACACCGGTAGGTCCTGTAAACAGAAGATTTCCATGCTCTTTCGGAAGGTCTTTTACAAAATTTTTGCAGGTCTCCGTTACCTGCATCATATACTGTTTTACTGTCCTGTTTAAAACCGGGATTACTCTGGTATTATCAAAGTACTCATAAGAAAATGTTTCAAAATTCTCTACTGCAATAATCTGTTCAATATTGGACTGTGCATATAAATATCTCATCTCCGACTGTCGGAAACAATGGCACTTTATTCCATCTGCATAGCCGGTATCCTTACAGTCGGGACATAAATACTGCATCTCCATATAATCTGCGGGATACCCGGAGGATTTAAGAAGAACCGTCTTCTGTTCCCGTAAATCCGCGATTTCATCTCTCAGCTCCTTTAGAGCTTCCTTATCTCCGTCTAAAAGCCTGCGGGCACATGCCACGGCTCTTGTACTTATGGAATCGTCAAGTTCCTTTATTACAGGTATTTTTAAATAAACCTGTGCAATCCGCTTTTCCTGTTCATGCCGGTTCTTCAACTGCTGCTGCCCGTAAGCCCGCATGATGGCGTCATATTGTGAATTGCTCAGTGCCATAGCTACCTCCGTTCCTGTTGTGCTTCACTTTGTTATTTAAGCTCTGTAAGCTGTTCAAGAATAAGAGCATCATAATCAATCTCCCGTTGAGGAAAGTTCTGAAACTGGTTCTGCCCGTTCCTTCCCTTTGCGCCTGCTGCATTCACTGCTGCCTTAGCACTTTTGTCACTGCCGTTCTTTTTCCGATCCGCATGCTGCTCATCCAG
Organism: Lacrimispora amygdalina; assembly: GCF_900205965.1. Lineage (GTDB taxonomy): Bacteria > Bacillota > Clostridia > Lachnospirales > Lachnospiraceae > Lacrimispora > Lacrimispora amygdalina_A. Next base: position 99,866 of record NZ_OAOF01000015.1, on the reverse strand, counting down.
CTTACGGATGTCTTCCATCGTACGGACTCCGGCTTTCTTCCAGCCTTCTATAATCTTGTCCGTATAAGGAAAGCTGGGGGCATGCGTAGCTGTCAGGGTCCGGTTACATGCCTCAATAACCAGCTCTTTGGTAAATCCGTATGTACGAAGCCATTTATCCATATAATCCCGTTCTGAAGCACCGGGATTACGGTCACTCAGTCCAAAAGCTCTCATCACTGCAAAAGAATCCTTTGAAAATGTAAGTGCATAATTTTTGGCATCATCTACTGTCTTAAAACCTTTTTCATGCCAGTTAATGGCTACTGTCTCAATATAACGGATGCTGGTATGTCCACCCTGCACACAATGCTCCACCGCATATTCCAAAAGCTCTGAGGGCATATGAAGACCATCGTAAAGGTAAGCAAATACCTCACATTCCCTCTGGGTGAAAACTTTATTCATATATTTCTGGGCAATATAAAGCAACTGGGAAAAATCCTCATCTCCTGCCAGTCCGCTGATCTGTTGTGGAGTGTATGACTTACGCTCTGGAGATTCAACAGTCTTTTCTTTCTTTCCTTCGTCAGCAGGGCGTACGGAACATGCTGTCTCCGATGCGGCAGGGGAAAGCGCTGGCTTTGACGCTGCCGGCTCGCTTAATACTCCGGCTTTTTTCCAGTAAGATAAGGCACGCATCACATCGGCCTCCGTATGATTTAAAGCATCGGCAATCATGGAAATGGTCACCTCTTCACCCTCATGACGCATCAGGAACAGATATTCTTTTATATATTCACCATTAGCCGAAGCCATAAATTCATCTATGAACTGATTTGATATTATCGTACCATTGATCTTAAAACTGCTTTTAAAATTCACCGCCATAACCTCACCTTTTTATCGTATTCTTATCATACCACAGGTCTTTCCAAAAGAAAATAGGGGCAGTTATCCACTAAATCAATTGTGGATATTGTGGATAATGTGGAAACCAAGTATACATAATCTTCGTTTATCCACTATATTCCTGTCGAAATGCTGATAAAACCGAGATTTCTTAAATTGTGAGACGATAATTTATGTAAATTAAAAAATCCACATAGCTTCTTAACATAAAATGTTGAAAACTATGTGGATAATGTGGATAACTATAAGCCTAACAGCTTTTCTCCCACTTTTACAATATCTCCGGCACCCATAGTTATCAACAAATCACCGTGTATACAATTTTCTAAAATAAATGTTTCAATCTCGTCAAATGTGGTGATATAATGCGCTTTCACGCCCTTTTTCTCTATTCTCTCCACAATATCCGCTGAACTGATCCCCAGATTGTCGCTTTCTCTTGCTGCATATATTTCTGCAAGTATCACCTCGTCTGCCAGAGACAGTGCATCTGCAAATTCGTCAAGAAATGCCTTTGTACGTGTATACGTATGGGGCTGAAATACCACCCAGAGTTTCTTATGTGGATAATGCTGCGCAGTATTTAACGTTGCCCGGATCTCCTGGGGATGGTGGGCATAATCATCAATAATAGTCACGCCTCCCAGTTCACCTTTTTTTTCAAAACGGCGGTTAGTTCCTGTAAAATGCTTCAGTCCCTTTTTCACCTGTTCCAGTGAAATCCCCAGTTCTGCACATACGGCAGCCGCCGCCAGAGAGTTATAAACATTATGCTCTCCGGGAACTCCAAGAGTTACCGTATCCACAACACTGCCGTCTATTTTCAATTCATAAGTGGCTCTTGCCAGATCATCAAATATTATGGAATCTGCCTGGTACCTGCTTCCAGCTCTCTTTCCAAAGGTAATTACCTTACAAGGCAGATCACGCACGATCTCCTCAATATTATCGATATCATTATTAATTACTAGCAGTCCATCCTTTGGCAGCTTCTGGGCAAAAAGACGAAATGAATTGCGGATATCCTTAATATCTTTAAAGAAATCCAGATGATCCGCTTCTATATTTAAAATAATCTCTACAGTGGGATAAAAAGAAAGAAAACTGTTGGTATATTCACAGGCTTCGGTAACAAACAATTCCGGACCGCCTACGCGGATATTACCACCTATGGAGTTTAAAATACCTCCCACAGAAATGGTAGGGTCCACATCTGCACAGAGAAGTACTTCTGTAATCATGGAGGTTGTCGTTGTTTTTCCGTGGGTACCTGAAATAGCAATTGCATTCTCATAATTTTTCATCATCTGACCAAGAAGTTCGGCCCTGCTGAGAATAGGAAGTCCCTTTTCTTTCGCAGCTTTCAGCTCGGGATTGTCGGAATGTACCGCAGCCGTATAAACCACAACATCGATTCCCTCTGTAATATTCTCCGCACGCTGTCCATACGCAACGTTTGCGCCTTTTGCCTCAAGATGATGTGTCAGTTCCGATTCATGAGAATCTGATCCGGTCACTGTAAATCCCTCGTCTATGAGAATCTCAGCCAGACCGCTCATGCTGATTCCTCCAATACCGATAAAATGAACTGCCTGTGGTTTATGAAAATCAATTTGATACATGCTTTATCCATCCTTAATTTTTGTTTTATTTATGTAACGGTTACTTCCACTTACTTTTACTGCTTTTTTCTTATAAAGTCAACTGCTTTCTTCTTTATTATATAAGAAATACGGCAGAAAATCTACAAGGGAATCCAAACAGAACGAAAGCCTGTTAGTGACATGCTCCACATGCATCTGCTATAATTTCTTCCTAATCATATAAAAATGCACCTTACAGATTCTATGAACTGTAAAGTGCACTTTATGACAACGAAAATTATGATCCGGATAACGCATATCCTGCACCTGCCGGCAGATGCTCCGGATATCTATTGTTTTCAGCCGAAGTCTCTGCCACCGTTGCTATCAAATAAAGCATTTCCTTATAACTGCGGAACAGCTGCTGCTGTCTACCCTCTCTCCAAAAAATAATCCCCTGCCAGGTTGCGTGTTCGTGAAACAGTACTTTAATAGAAAAAGAAGCAATCTTGCCTCCTCTTCTGCAAAGATTACAAGCATCACTGGATATCAGCTGTCCATAATTCAGCCCATACTTTGGAATATCGTCATTCTTTAATTCATATTCCATAAAAGTACCCAGTGACTTTGCCAAATCCACTGGCTGAACCTGCTGTTCTAATATCTCAGATGGTATATTCTGATAATTTCCAGTAAACTTCCCGGAATGATAGGTGTCTATTGCCACGTGACAAGTCGTAATGATGTTACTAACATGCTCCTTTGTTTCACTACCAGATAATAGCAGATACATGGAAAGAATCAGTTCAAGCTCACTTCCAAATGGTACCCTCTCATCACCTTCCAGCCATTTATAATTTCCCTGCCAGCTTGCATAGTAACGGTACTGTACAAAAACACTGAAAGTTGCCAGCTTTCCAGGTCTTTCTTTTTCGCTGGTTTCCTTTACTTCCAGAGAGAGACCATTTACTCCCGAAAACTGCCGAATTTGAACAGTCTGCTTTGGACTGCCCAATTGATCGAAAATCCGATCCATATGAAAAAACATCTCCAGCAGGCTTTCAAATATAATTCCATTTGAGCTGCTTTCATGAAACAAAATCCCTTTTATACTGTTATCATCAAATTCATCCACTGCTATTGTAAAATATCTGTCTGCATTTCGTACCACACTCATTCTACCAACTGTCATCCCTTCACCATAATCTTTCATTTGCATATTTATTATATAAAAAAACGGTTACAAGCCGGTTACATAGCCCTGTTTTCGATAAATATATTTTACCACATGTAACTACCTATGAAAATAGAAAATATAAACAAAAACTCCCGGCTTTTTATGATAGCCGGGAGTTTCTGCGTATTTTGTTAAACTGTTTCCGAAAGGAAACGGTCGAATATTAGATGTCTATATCTGTTAAGTACTCCCAGCAAAATATTTCCCAATACACCAATTGCCAAGACCTCTCCGATACCTATCGTAATCATAGCATACCATATCATATCCTGGGAACCGTATGCATATCGAAGAACCCATGGAATAATAATTACATTCGACAATATAGGCGGTATGCATACCAGCCACTTATTCCCCCGGAGTTTATAGGCTCCAATCGCTCCGATCAGTGTCGCCAGACTGCCAAATATTACGTCAAGCGCTGCTGCTCCGCATAAAAGATTAGACAGAAAACAACCGATAAATAGTCCTGGAATTGCCGCTGGGGTAAAATAGGGTAGGATACATAGCATTTCTGAAATCCGAAACTGGACAGGTCCGAAGCTAATGGGGGCAAATGCCATGGTCAGCACCGTGTAGATTGCAGCAATAACTGCTGAAAAAACCATGAAATAGGTTTTCACTGATGATTTGTGATTCATATTTTATTCTCCTCTAGTTTTGTTTTAGGTGTGGAAGGTCTCGAACACACCGGTCTTTTTTGTGGACTTTCCTTTTATATCAAAGGTTCCACGGCCTTATTACGTGTGTAACTATAGCATAAGGAAAGGGGATTTGCAAGTGAGGTGACCCCTTTTTTCCTATCAGGATTTTAATTGCAGGGCAGGCACTTACTCTACCCAATGCTTATGCAGCAGTTAAGGCGGGAAAGTCCCTGCCCTGTTTTGATAAACATTTATTTAATTACATAACTTGTCATTTTGGGTGAGAAGATACAAACAATACTGATTCATACTGATTCCTTCTCTCTTTGAATGCTCCGCTAACTGGCGATGCAAGGATTTAGGTATTCTCAGTTTAAACTGTCCGGAATATTTATCTAAATCATCTGGCTCTGGTATCTCATTACCATCGTCAAGCATAGCCTCCATCCATACTCTTTTGGCTTCCTTTGCTTGATCAATAGCCTTTTCAATAGTATCCGCACAGGTTATACAACCCTTTAAGTCTGGAAATGATACAACATAACCTCCCTCATCAGGGTCCTCTATTATTTCCATTCTATAATGTAGCTCCATATATTCATCAAGTGTTCTCATCGTCTGGCACCTCACTTTCAACAATTTCTCTTACCATCTGCACATATATCTTTTTAATCGGTTCATGCTTTGGTATGGTAATTGGCATACAATCTGACTTTCTAAATGTGTAATGGCTGCTTCCCCCTTTAGGGGACTTCATTTCGTACCCATAAGATTCCAGGACCCGGCGCAATTCATTAAAACGCAGATCCTTGGATAAAGAGCATATTCTATCTAATAATTTATCCCATTGTGACATTCTATAATCCTCTCTTTATAATATATTATACTCTGGTGTCATATATGGTGTCAATATTGCAATATATTTTTTCGTACACTTGTTACCCGCTTTTTACCTGGCGCAGGTAGACAGATTCTCCTTCATATTGAAAACACAGTACTATTCTTATTTCACGCCATAATATAATACGCCACGAAATTACTGATATCCAGTATTACGTGACGTATTATAAATCCTAGATTCCCAACTGCTTCTTACGTATGTTCCTTTGTCGTTAACCACCATTCCTTTGGTATGGTCTGCAGCTCTATTAAACAATTAATCTGATGAGATAACACATCTTTTGTTACTTCATAGATAGCTTGCGCATCACATAGAATACAGGCAGCGCTGCCGAAAGACGCTTTAACTGCAGCTTTTCTGTCATAAAAAGCCTGTTCCAGTTTTGTGTAGTTTTCTGAGATATGATCTGTAACGGAATTGTCATGTCGGTGCATGAAGGAAGGCTTTATCTTACCATCAGACATAACGATCTTAAAATATGTTGGCTCACTGGTCAGACGATCCGGGACATTCAAATGCTCTTCCACGCAGTGAATAAAGGTATTCCTTTCATGTCCGACTCCAATTAACAGGATTTTTCCTTTTCTTTCCTTTAGGCGGTCATAGCATCCCCCTGGAGGACAGGGCGTGGTCCGATTTTCTTCTCCTTCAATAAATGCTTCGCTGTCCACTCCGTACACGGCAACACTATGTGTCGGGTGAAGGGAACGAAGAACGCCTTTCCGTTTCATAAACAGATTTGGTAAAATCCCGACACAGGCCGGCTCTAACCGAGGGTCGTATACGCTATGATATTCAGACATAGAGTACCATGTATGAGTGGGAAGTATCAGAAGTCCTTCTGACAGATATTCCATTAAAGCATCAAGGACAGTATCCGCCCCACCGTCAACTTCTCCGATTGATTTCATGGAGGAGTGTACCAGTAAAGTGTCATGGGGCTTTATTCCCATCTCTTTTAAATTCTGCTTCAGATCTTGTTTTGTGAACATAATCATACCTTTCTTATCCCTTATCAATTAATTATCATAGTATTTACCATCATAAGGGTTCCGTAGATATTTTGCAAGTATCCACCAAGTCAGAACTGTAACTGTTATCGAATAGGAATATACAGATCTATTTCTGATTCCGGGTGGTCATATCCCAGAAACCGGTTATCATAAAGTTCAAAATCCTCCCGCCAGTCTAACTCCTCATCCGTTGTCAGAAACCAGGTTCCCCAGATATAGTCAAACGTCTGGGGCAGCATACGTAAACTTCCCCTGTGAGTAAATACCGCATACTTACCGGCAGGCAGAATCTTACGGACAAATTGGGGCGGAAGATCTTCAAATGAGTCCACCTCATATCCAGCCACCTCAGTGAATAAAACCCAGTCATTCATCGTATACAAAGTATTCTCATTGCATGCCTCACAGATCCCAAACCCTCTGCCGCCCTCCACCAGATGTGGTATGTCGCGATGCATATGGTTTACTTGATTCCAAAGTTCTCTCAGCTTTATATCAGAAAGAGTAGTCTCTCCCCGAATGCCTGCTACTTTAATCTCCGGCATGGTCACTATCTGGGGGTGTACCGTTACGTTTGATATCAGATGCTGTAATAATCCCTGATCCAGTCGTTCTTTTGATCCTACACAAGCATCCAGTCTATTCATACGGTATATCTGGGGGCTTACCTGATAAATTGCTTTGAATGCACGGCTGAACGCTTCTGATGACTCAAATCCACTGTCTACAGCAATATCTATAATTCTTTCTTCTGTATAGAGCAGCCGCTTTGCCGCATTGGCAAGGCGGCGCTTTTTTATATAACTGCCTATACTTTCACCCAGAAGTGCAAAAAACTGCCGGTTGAGATGGTAGTATGAGTAGCCTGCAGCCTTGGCCACATCCTCTACACGTATATCCTCACTTAAGTTGGCTTCAATGTAAATGACAGCCCGTTCCAGCGCCTTCCGGTAATTCATATCAATCCCCTCTCCCTTTTTATATGATCGGCTGATAGGTAAAAATATCAGGGTCTGCTTTATCAAAACTTAATCCGATCTCCCTGACGCTCTCTTCCATAACATCAGCCACCCGAAAGCGCTCCCAGCCGTTCTCTTCTCTGCCACCCCAGCAAATATCAATGGAACGATCAACTGGCGACAGAATCATGCTCTTTGTTGTTCCAAAGTATTCCTCGTAGTAATGGGTACATAATCCCTCCGGATATTTAGACAAAAGCATATTTTTCAACTGATCCATGGTAACCCCAAAAGTACCGGACAGGGTCCGCGAGATATAATCATAACGCTTTGCTGAATGGACAAACGCTTTCGGTTCGTATGGAATTAACTCCGGTAATACAGGGTGGTTGGTGGCATGTAAAAATGATTGTGGTGAGTCAGGATTCAGTATCTTATATGATTTTCTTCCATCCAGTGTCTCAACCAGAGCCGCACTTCCGGTTTGATCCAAAATTAATAAATTTAAGTTATAAGCAATGGGCATATCTTTCATATACTCCAGCGCTTCAGTTACATCTTTACAGTTCTCCAGCAGGGCACGGATTACAGCCCAGAATTGAAGACCTTTCACCCTGGGTTCCCGCATATAAGGCATCGCACCTACCGGAAAACCACAGGAACTCATCGTCACTGACAAACCATGTTCGTTGATTCCATCATCTCTGCCAAAAAACAATACACTGGTGCCAATATGTGCATACTTTCCATGAATCCTGGTTTTTATAAGGCAAAAATCCTCTGCTTCATCACTAAATTCATAGTTCCGGGCAAGAAGCGGCTTATGATCCGCTGTCATAGACGGCTGCAATGCAATGTGGCTGCAGCGGGGCAGCAAATAAGTCATTCCATAAAAGAAAATCTGATCTTCTTCTACCTGCAAAGCGTCTGCAAATCCTTTCATCTCCTCAGTCAGCCCTGGACACCATTGATCAAACAGCTTCTTTGCCTCTTTAAACTTTTCCGCTCCAAAGCCTTCTACTGATTGGGTATGAAGCTCTCTTAACTGGGGAATTGCTCCCATTCTTTTTCCCGTCTGATAGCCTGTTTCATAATACGTACCTTCCAGATTCATGGTATAAGCCATAACATTATTCATATTTTTAATCCTCCTATTCTGATTTTAGTTTAATCAGTCAGATGGAATATTGCATGATATTTCCTGCTATTTTACTTATGTAATTGAATCTTAATTATAGTTTTCACACCTTAACTTATACAATATACCAATTATTATACTATTTCCTCACACTAATAACAATCTTACCTAAATCTTCTCTCGCTTTCGAACGTATGTTCTGCTGAAATCATAACACCGGCAGGTTATAAAGTCAATAGCTTCCCGCAATTTCTATTCCTAAAATTTTTGTTGACATTTTGTCTACCGCGTGTTATTATCTGTACACACAATAAAAATACCAATCAAACATTATACAATCCTTCAGAACTTCCCTTTTCCTATCAATCAATCTTCTCTCCTGTTTCAAAACAGTCTGACCATTCATTTCAGGCAGATAAAAAAGAAAGGAGAGACATTTCATATGAAATCATTTCAAAAACCAACAATACCAACAAGAGAAGAATTTCACAGAGTCTATGCTGGTGAAATCAGTCTTCGCGACTTCTGTACCGAATCCACCCGGCAGCGTAATATCCCCCCTTACACTCCGCAGGAGCGCAGAGTGAAGTCAGACAACGCCAGGGTGCAGGACAAACATACTACTTTATGATTCAACTGGAAGGGGGAAAATAATTGAAAAACAACCAAACCTGTCAAAGATTTATATATAAGCTGCAGAGCAAACGACTGGCACGGGCTGACTGGAATTTATCACTTCCTCTTTCCGCTGCACTTCATAACAAAAATGATGTGGTGGCGGCAGGAGACAGTCAGCTTCTACGCTGGATTATGGAATTGAACGGCAATGAGGATCTGGACAAAGAAGTGACCTCTTTAAAACTACAATTAAAAGAATTAAAAAAGACGGCTAAAGGAGAGGACTCTAAAAAACGTGTAAAAGAATTATATAAAAAGCTGTACGATTTTCAATATCAGAAAGACTGTATCTACCTGATTATGGATTCCGCGAAAGACTATCACAGGGCAAATAAAGGATTTTCAATTAATGGAATCCGATACCACAGGCTTCTGGGCACAAACGGTGGTGTCAAAAAGTCTACAATCACTTACGTCAGTGAGCGTGTTTATGAAACAGTAAAAAAACGTATGGAAAATGGGAGAGATTTAAACAAAAAACTGGTGCCTGCTAAACTAGAGGCTTATCAGGCATTAATCTGCAGCAGTTCTGTTCCCGTAACCATGCCCCGCATCGTAGTTGTGAAGGATTGTTTTGTCTCATGGAAAGAGGATGTCATCCTGATTCGTGATGAGGATGGAACTGAGCCGGACATGTCTTATAAAAAAGATTATGAAATTACCTATTGCGACTCTGATGGTTACGGTTTCATGTCTCCGGAATATTCTAAACTTATCAATAAGGAGCTGAATGGTTTGTCTGCAGAGGATAAAACCATTACTGGTGTCAATACTCGCTTTGCCTGGACAAAAGGTATGCTCTTTACTTTTGATTTTGTTGAGTTTGCCCGAAAGATCAATCATGAAAACTACATGATTGAAGATGTGTGGGGAACGCCTCGGGATGTCCGTAACTTTGATGTAATTCTCACTGCATCTATGGTAAAACTCTGGGACTCCTATAACAGCCTGGAACATTTTCTTTGCTGCTCAATGGAAAATCACTACCAGTTTTCCGTATCAAAAACAACTCCACTTAAACTGGAGCATGTAAGGAACGCCAATTATCAATTTCTTCAGACTTATGAATTTACAGAGGAAGAAATACAGAAGCTTTGTGAACCTACTATAGAGGAACTAAAAGGCGCCCTTTGTATGGATTGGGGTAAAACTCTGGTTTTCTTAAAAGGAATGTATTTAGAAGAAGATCAATTAGATGGTTTAAATAATGATTTTATTAAAGCCCTCATGATTGACAAAGGCATGATGGATGATCCATTTCTACTCAGTAAAGTTTACGGAATGATAAAAAAAAGAATCCAGATGGCTGCAAAAGGTTCCATTCAGCTATCCGGTAATTATGCCATCGTATCCGGAGATCTTTACTCTCTCGCCCAGTCAGTCTTTGGATTACCAGTTACCGGTCTGTTAAAGCCGGGAGAAGTTTACCACAGATACTGGCTGGATCAGGGCGTAAGCGAAATTGCCTGTTTTCGTGCTCCCATGACCTGCCACAATAACATACGTAAACGGTCTGTCGTTCACAGCCAGGAAATGGATTACTGGTACCAGTACAATCAGACCGGACTAATTCTTAATTCCTGGGATTCCACCTGTGATGCTTTAAATGGAGCGGATAAAGACAGCGATAGTTTTTTTACTACTAATAACGAAATTATTTTAAACAATACCAGGAATGTCCCTGCAATTGAATGTGTGCAGAGACAGGCAGAAAAGATAATACCGGACGAAGCGGCTCTCATTAAAGCAAATCTTCTTGCTTTTGGTGATGAAATCGGTTCAATAACCAACAGAATCACCTCTATGATTGAGCTTCAGTCCAGTTTTGAAAAAAACAGTCCGGAATACAGGATTCTCGAATACAGAATTATGTGCGGACAGCATTACCAGCAGAATTCAATTGATAAGGCAAAAGGTATTTTATCAAAACCAATGCCACGGTACTGGTATGATAGACCAGCCTGTCATCAGCTTCCTGAATCAACAGAGGAAGAAAAGGAATTTAAGAAACTTTGTATTAGTATTGCTGCAGATAAAAAGCCTTATTTTATGAGATACATATACCCAGATCTTATGAATGAATATAAAAAATACACCATTGACAGCAATAAGAAATGTATCCGCCGCTTCCAAATGTCTCTTAAAGACCTTGAACAGACTCAGAATCATACTCCCGAGCAAGCGGAGTTTCTGGAATACCATCAGAAGTTTATGCCCACAAGCAATAACTTAAGTACTGTTAACCGGATCTGCCTTCTGTTTGAAAAAAATTTCGCACATTTTCTCACAGACCGGAAAAATGAAACCAGCTTTGATTACACTGTCTTAAAAAGCGGTGTCTGCTATCAGAAAAGTGATTATAAAAAAATCCAGAATATTAAAAAAGAATATGATGATACCATGAAACTCTACCAGCAGACTGTCAAAACCATGCGTCTGAATAAAGAAGAAACAGCTGCAAACAGGGCGATGATGAGGATGAAATTCCGCTCAGCGTGCGAATCCATCTGTCCTAATCCTCTGGTACTGTGCGAAATTCTCTTAGACATGTGTTATACCACCAATAAATCCAGGCAGTTTGTATGGGATATCTGCGGAGATACCATTATACAAACGCTTCTCAAGAAAAATAATAACATCATCCATTACCCTGCAATGGCAGCACCAGAGGCTGCAGGGGCATTTAAATATGGCGGTGAGACATTTATTATGAAAGAAAAGAAATTAGGAAAGGAAGAAAGACTTTGATTATTCTAGATGAAAAAAAATATGCAGAACAAATACTTCGAACTGATCCGGTTGATTTTTCTAAACCATATCAGACTCTAAGCATTATCGCCCGCTACTACTATCATATGTGTGGCTGTGACGGTGAAAAGCTGACCGGGAAACTACATTGTTTTATGGAACTGCATTACCCCAGATATAATCCTCTGGACTGGACAAACAGTATTGAGTCTTGTGCAAAACAGGCTGCAAAATATCCCATTTGCCAGTGTAGCGGAGTCTGGATTACACAAAAGGAACTGGATATTATGAAAGAAATAAATGATAAGGTTCTGGAACGGCTGGCATTTACACTCTTATGTCTGGCAAAGTATCACAATTTTAAAAACAAAAACAATCAGAACTGGGTGAATAATCCGGACAGTGAAATCTACCGCCTTGCCTGTATTACCACGAATTCCTATGATAAAGACATTCGGTTTTTTAAGTTGAAAGAAATGGGACTCATTGACTTTGCCAAAAAAATCGATAATCTGAGCATGAAAGTATTATTTGTTCATGATGATTCTGAGAAAAAGCTCTGCATTACTGATTTTCGCAAACTGGGATATGAGTGGAGACTATATAAGGGCGAGGACTACATAAGATGTTCATGTTGCAACATTTTAGTAAGAAAAACATCTGTTAATAAGAAATACTGCAAAGATTGTGTTAAAAAGAACCCCTACTACACTCCCGTCGGAGTAAAAACCATTCTCTGCCAGGACTGTGGTAAGACATTTAACGCGGATGCGTCCAGCAGGGAATGCCGGTGTGAGGCTTGTAAGACCAGTCACCGCAAAGAACTACAGAGAATGAAAATGAGGCGTTATCGGAACAAAACAGCAGTGTAGCCCCGGTTCATTTTAATTCACAGTATCTATATAGTACTTAAAAAGCCTTATTCTGCAAGGGCAAAATGCAAACGTGTGTTCGAATGCAATTTTTCTAATATGGAAAGGTAACAGTTGAAAAATCCTTTCTCATAAACTCCTTGTTACCGGTGGTCTGATGGCAAGCGGCCGTCAGACTGCCGTTTGTATATACTGTTCATCTACGAAAGGAGGAAACCAATGAAACTGGATTATGGAACGCTGCTTGGCACCGCTCCTATTATATTGCAAAATGGCTTACATATCCGTTCTCCATTACTAAGTGAGATATCAGAAATATCCTTTCCTGTTTATCATTCCTATTTAGCTGCTCTTATGCTGAATAAAGAATCTTATCTTTACGGGATTGATCATGAACAATTTCATTACCTTACTAATTATTCTGAGAAAGAAAAACAAGCGTTTCAAAGAGTGCTGGCAGAATATGATTCCTTTACAGAGGAAGAAAAGAAAACCTTACCGTTTATGGACCTTGTTATTTTTGATCCTATTTTGGTATTTACCCTGGAACAGGCTTTATCTTTTTTCTTAAACTTCCGGCTCACCTACTCTCAGGAAATGCAGGGTTTTATAAATGAGGAGAAAAAATGCCCAGTTTGTATTATACCCAAAGCAATTTACCCCGAAATAGCTGATCTCATTCTTCAGAGAAACGGAATCTTAACAAAGGACCAGGAGGCAGAAACGCCTGTATTTAAAAGTGAACTGGCAAAAGCGCTTTACTACAGGACGCTGGAGGCACAGAAGAAAAGAGACTCTGGAATAAGAGCGGATAAAAATATGGACCTGCCCAATATTATTTCGGCAGTCTCTGCCAGACACCCCTCCCTTAATATCCATAATATATGGGGTATTACGGTTTATCAGCTATATGATCAGTTTAAACGGCTTCAGGTCAACAGTTTTTTCGATATACAGTCTATGACTGTAGCCGCCTGGGGAGACGAAAAGAAGCAGTTTGATGCAACGCAGTGGTACAAAAATTTTATTACCGAAAATTAGACCTGCAAATGCTGGTCTTTTTTTATAATTTAAAAATCAGGAGGAATTTTAAAATGACAAACATTAACAAAGCTAACAGAACCTGTTGTGACGTGGATATCCGAGTATTAAAAACACTGGCTCCCTATCTCTTCTTCGAAGATGCCAATGTAACTACCTTTGGCTTCACAGCCGATGAAACCTACGCCACAAGCAAAGGTGCTAAGAAAATTGCATTTTCCAATCCCATGGATGGAACTATGACCGTAGAAGCTCAGGTGAAGCCATTCAAGCTTTATGCCTTATTATCTGATGGCACCATTGATACCACTGCAGTTGTAGCAGAAAAGAAAACAATTGCCTGTACAGCAGCCGGGGAACTAGCCCTTCCTGCAGGGGTGAAATCCGCTTCCGTATTCGTTTATGGAGAAGGTGATTTTGGAGGGGAATCCATTAAAGGTACCGTAGAAGAATCTAAGTTTACAGCCGCCACTCCAGCAGAACTTGCAGTGGGACAGTCCTATGAAGTCGGTTATTTAGCTGTGAAAGAATCCGGAGTTCAGAAAATCAGCTTTAATAATAAGAAGAACCCTCAGGATTACTACATCACCATGAAAACGGTTGAAAAGGATGAAAGTGGAGTAATCACTCCTTATGTGATCACCGCTTACAAATGCAAACCGAAAAAGGCATTGGATTTAAGCTTCTCTTCCAGCGGTGACGCAGCAACTGTAAAGATTGAGTTTGCATGTCTGGAAGATAAGGATGGCAATGTAGCTGACATGGTTGAATACGCAGAAGCAGAGGCTTAAGTTTCGTGTATAAACGATTGTAGTTTGTGTTAGGAATAACACTCAGGGAATAACGAAGTACCATACAATCGTTATTCCCTGTTTTTTTCGTTTTCCTATAAGCAACCCCTAATCTCCCACCTAACTATTAAGAGGATAACATATGGCAGACAATGATTCTATGATCAAACTTACAGCCGCTTTGGAAAAAGAAAAGAGTACAAAGCAAATCAATCAGGATATTAAAGCATTAGAAAAAACCATCAGCCAGCTTCACCTGATGGCAGTTCTTGATAAGGGAGAGAGCAAAAACGAGCTAAATACTTCCATTGAAGAACTGGAAAAGAAAGTTAAAGCAATTAAACTGAAGACTACCGTTGACGTCCGCAGTATCAGAAAAGAAATAGATAGCGCACTGCAAAATGTTACACTCAAAGATATAAAAATCAACAATCTTGGAATGAAACTTGCAGCGCAAAAAGTGGCTCAGAATATCACTGACACATTGGAACGCTATGTGGTTTTACCCAAAATAGAATTGAAGCATGATCAGTTTCATATGGATTTCAGTGGTATTTTGAAGAATTTAGCCATGGTTACAGCTGGATTTGACCTGGCTGTTTCTGGAATAATTAAATTCAGAAAGTCAATGAACACTTCCAGGGAAATCACGTCGCTTTTTAATGAGATTTCTGAGCTTAGTGGTATTGCTACAGAGGATGTCCAGAAATTAAGTGAAGCATCGCTTCAGGCGGCCGGCAATTATGGAAAAAGTATCAAAGAGTATCTGGAAGGCGTTCTGGCTGTTTTAAAAAACGGTCAGGCTACCATATCTGATCAGGAAGAACAGCTGGTACATGTATTCCAATCCATGGACAGCCTTTTTGCGAACAGCACCATTACCTGGGAAAACCGGCTGATATCTATGCAAAATGCATGGGATAGTTTTGTCTATTCCCTGATGAATGCGGATTCAAGCGGGAGCAGCTTCCTGTTTCAAACTATACTGAGCGTTAAAACACTTTATCAGTATTTAGATCAGATTCCTCAAAAGATTGCAGAAATCAGCACTTCTCCTGCTCTCGCTGCAACTGTGGATCTACAGATGACAACAAAGAGCGAAAATACCACTGGCAATGAAACAAAATCAGGAGCTGCAGCCTTTGATATAAAGGGGTTAATGAATTCAGCCTCGGATTTTAAGGATATATCCAAATCGGTTGATGAACTGGAAGAAAAGCTGATTAAGTCCCAATACGGTTTTCATTCCTTATCATCTGCAGTTGCAGAAAATCACGAAAATTTAAGAAATTACCTTGATACCTGTACAAATGAGGATCCTCCTTCATTAGAAGGTTATCGAAAACACTTAAAAGAGACCGGAGTACAAACAGACCTGTTAAGAGCTAAAACCATCATGCTGAATCTGGCATTTAATGCAGTTTCTGCCATTGGAATGCAATTAGTTACAATGGGGATCGAAGCCCTTGGAAAAGCCATATACAATCAACAGCATCAAACAGATATCGCTGCAGAAGCAGCTGCAAATGCTAAACAGGAACTGGCAGACATTCAATCAGATGTTGATGGTCTTAACAGCAAGCTGCAGACTACCAGCCAGCGGATCAATGATTTAAAATCCAAAGACAGTCTTACTCTCGTAGAACAAGAAGATTTAAAAAATCTGACGGCAACCAACGAAGAGTTGGAAAATCAGCTTAAAATTAAGAAGGCTCTTGAAAATATTGCAGCAGAAGACTCTAATAAGAAATCAGAGGATTATTTTAATTCTAAACAAGGCTATAAAAAGTTTAAAGGGATGGATGATGTTTATTTACCTGATGATACTATGGAATCATACAAATCACCAGATATGAGAAATAAAAATTCGACCCCTTTAGATCGGCTAAAGGATGAAATTGCTGATTATCAGGAATTAGAGCGTTTGTATGAAGATGTGATCAAGCAGAAAACCCAGCTGGATAATACCGAACAAAAATCTACTGGGGACTATCAAAAACTCACATCACTGAATATGCAGAAATCCGGCATTGAAACTGAGTTAGAAAAGCTGAAAAACGATATTAAAAAATCAGTGCCCGAGATACAAGAAAACCTTGCCGCCCTTGACCCAGATAAAAATAAAGACTTAATTAACCAGGCACAGCAAAGTTTGGATGATTTTACTCGGGAATTTGGTTCATCTGAACCTGTCTTTCCATTAAAAGTAAGTCTGGATTTAGATACAGATAAAGATCAAATTGATGAATTGATCAAACAGGCAGCTGATGGCGGGCTTACCACAGCAGACATAAAAGCAAATCTATTAGTGAAAAGTGATATGTCACCAGAAGATTTTATTTCCGCCTTCAACTTAGAGTTTGAAAAAGAAATCGGTGACCAAAAAAACGAAAATTTTAAAAATGCTTTATCCGAGATCAGTGCAGGCAAGCTGGAGGAGTACATAAACTTCTTAAATTCCGGTGATTTAAATCAAAACTCAATCTCTTCATTCGAAGATTTAAATAAAATCATGAAAGAAACCGGAGTCAGTGCAGAAGATGCCTTTCATAACTTAATAGAGTTCTCAAAAGACTATGTCACAAGTTCTGATTTAACATCAGGTATGGAAAATACTGCTAAGCTTATTGGATCCGTTAAACAGGAATTTGCTGATACCAAAAATGTTGGAGCCAGCAGTTTAGATGCTATCACCAAAAAATTTCCTCAGTTATCCGGTGCTGTGCTTGAATACAGCCAGGGTGCCATACATTATGACGATCTAATCAAACAGCTTGAGGATGCCTATGCTGATGACTCAGAAGCTTATCGGTTAAACATTGTTTATAAACTGCAATTTGATGAAAGCTTTTTCTCCGTTGTACGGGATCGTAATCAACGTTTATTTGAAGATCTGGCAAAGGCTTATGGGGATGATTTAAGAAACTGGAATAATCTCGTTCGGGCGAAATCTGGAATTAACACTGGTTTTAAAAATAAACTATCTAATATTTTAGGAGGCTCCGGTGAAAATGCTCCTACACCTGATGAGTTATATGATAAATATATTACTGTAAATAAAGATAATACAATCTCTGTTAAAGAGGAAATGAGAAATAAATACTCGAAAATACAGGGACAGACTCTTGATAAAGAAGTTTCTAAATATAACGAGAATGTAAAGAAACTAGACAATGCTGCAGAGGCACAGATAATTGTTCCTGAAATTCCAAAAGCTTCTCCAAAAAGCGTACCAGGCATATCCGGTTCCAATAACAGCTCTTCTTCACAGCCCCCCCAGGAAATCAACTGGATTGAACGGGAAGAAAAACTCCTGGACGAAGCCCGAAGCAGATTAAAAGACGCGGCATCAGACAGTAATATTAACTACCTTGGAGTCTCTGAAAAAGATTTTAACCACGCAAAAGACATACTTAATTCCACAACCGCGCCTTCCATAGAACAGTTAAATGAACTGAAGGAAATGGCCCAGCAGTCCGGTATGTCCATGGAGGAATTCTATAAAACCATACAGGGGGGAACCTGGTCCGCATCCAAACAAAGCCTTCTTGACCAGTTGGTTGATGCAGACAAACTTTCACTGGATAAGCAAAAAGAAATTACAACTCAATACAAGAAACAGTACGAAGATACAGTAGCTGCTTTAAACCCTGAATATAGATCTAAAATCGAAAACGGCAGCTTATCCATCGACCAGGTTTCCGGCAAAGAAGCAGAGGTTATCAATAAAGCCATTTCTGCCTACGATAAACTCACTGCTTCAAAAAATAAAGTAAATGAACTGAATAAAGCCTACACAGAAGACTTTATGGCCTGCTACGAAAATCGTTTCGCAGCACTTGAAGCAGAAAATGAACAGATTAAAAATTCCAGCTCTCTCATTGAAAAACAAATTGCTTACATAAAATCTTCCGGTGAGGTTGTAGATTCCTCCCTTTATAAAAAGCTGATGAATTTATCAGGTCAGGAGGAACTCGTCACTAACGAGATACTTGCCAATAAGCGAAAAGAGTTGCAGGAAATACTGAATCAGGACCTGAATTCAGAGAACTCAGAATCCTATTTAAAGCTGAAAGAGGACATAAACAAAACTGAGTCTTCTTTGTATGACTTAAAAAAGGCACAGGAAGAATATAACTTCCAGCTCATAAAGCTTCCAATTGAACACCTGGAAACTGTTGGAACCATGTATAAGGATATCCAGTCTGCCATGGAAAACTGGGCCAGTGAAATGGAATCTTCCGGCAAAAAAGCTGACTCCGGCTATTACCAGGGACTTATCTCAAACGGGCTGACACTATCTGATCAGCTCAAAGTACAAGGGGATCTGATTGAAAGGGCCATGGACAATTATGAAGCCGGTTCTGACAACTGGAACGAGCTTTACGGAAAGCTGCAGAACGTGAACTCTGAAATGTCTTCCATGGTTCAAAATCTTCATAAATGGAACGAAGAACTGTTAAAAATGCCTTTAGAAAAACTTTCTGGCGCATCCTCTGATCTGAAAAATATTACTGACGGACTGGAAGCCTTAAAAAGTGATTATGATACTGCAATTAATGCAGTAACTGGCGCTATTGATGAACAAATTGCGTCCATAAACAAGCAAAAAGATGCAGTAAATGAAGAATATGAAACATCTAAAAAATCACTTCAGGATAAATTAGATTTATTAAACAAACAAAACGATAAACTTAAACTGCAGCAAAAATATGAACAGTCACTCTACGATCTGCAAAAAGCCAACCAACAGGCAACAGAAAAGGTCATCCGCAATGGAGAAGTTGTCTATGAACAGGATGCGGATAAGCTGCGGGCTGCTAAAGAAGCGGTACAGGATGCCAAATTCGATTTAGGGACCAGCGAAATCCAGTCTCAGATTGATTCTCTACAGGAGACTCTGGACGGACTAAATGATACTTATCAGGATCAAATCGACTCCCTTCAAAAAATATCAGACAAATGGTCCGAAATTAATGCCAAAATCACACAGGCTCAAAACGATGCAAAAGCCGATGAAATTCTTGGCACTGGATGGAAAGATAAAATACTTTCCGGAAAGGATGACAGCCTCTATCAGAATTTAAATGGTCTTTATACCGAAATTACGCAGCAGATTAGCGCTTATAAAGAACAGATTGATAGTACAGAGAAGATTTATACCCTTTTGGATAACTACATTACCTCCTATAAAGAAGGTACATTAACCTACAATCAGGCATTGGCTGGAATCAACAATTTATTATCTCAGCTGAATCAAAAAATGTCCTCATCAGAAAATCTACAGAATTTATATGATTACTACGCCTCCATAAAAGGTACAAATGCGGATGGATTAAGTATTCTTGCCGGATTCCGACAGGGATTACAAGATTCAGCCACAGAACTTATAAAATCATTGGAACAATACAACAAAAATTATGGCACCATATCAGAATATACTTCAAGCTGGCAACAGCTGACCGATAATATTGCCTCCATGCTTCGTGTTTTAAAAGATGTCCGGGACAATTTAGAGTCATCGGAAGACAGCGAAGATGATGAGGATTCCGGTCACTCAGATGGTGAACCCTATATGGGCGGCGATTATGTAAAAGGTGGACCCGGTGATACACGTAAAGACGGGATCTCCAAAGGGCTGGTCGGCGTGACTTCCGCTTCTGCCAGGGAAACCAAGATGAAACTTTTAGGGCTGAAACCCATGGATTCTGATGAATTTGCATCTATTCTCCACAGAAATGAGGCCGTATTCAATACGGAACAGCAGGATATGCTGTTGTCCAATTTAGAGCAGGCCTGGAACTTCAATCCTGAAGCCGGCACATTTATCATGGATGCCGGAACTAAGCCAGATCAGACAAGTACGAGCTTTAAATTCGGGGATATTCATATTAATGAATGCAGCAATCCTGATGAACTGGCAAAAGGAATCCTGAATGGAGGATTAAAAAGTGCTATTATTCAGCAAACAGGGAAACGCTGATGTTTTTGACCCTGGAAAGGAAGGAAAACAATGAATCTACAGGACGTATATAAAAAACTGGCAGAGGATCTCAGTTACCTTGTCACCGCCGCCACAGAAAATCTGAAATATGACCGCACATTCCGTGCCCAGGTCATTGGTACAGTAAAAGACGGGAAATGCACCATTTCTTATAAAAACAAAACCTATACGGCCAGATGCCAAAATCCGGTTAACCTTAACGATGCCGTATGGGTATGTGCTCCCTGCAATGACTGGAATTCCCTGTATGTCCAATTGTCAGAAACAAACTAAAAAGCCGCATTTGCATTTAAAGAAAAGGAGTTTCATATGCATGCAATCATTCACCCAATAGAACCTTTTGATTCCTCTGCAGGAACCACAATCAACTTCACATGGCAGGGAAACCAGATATTTAAAGTCCGCTGTATGATTAAAGACAATGCCACCGAAAACGTGGTGTATGACCAGACCATAAGCACCATGAAGCAGAGTTACCTTCTGCCGCCTGATTCAGACTTACAAAACGGGGGGTACTATATAGCCTATCTTTCAGTAATTGATGCTGACGGAACAGAATCTTCATTTCCAGGCATTGGCACCCCCTTTTACTGTTACCAGACACCTCAGTTTCAACTGTCACTGAAACCTGGTGACACGATAAAGACCTCAGCCTACCAAGTAGAACTCGCCTATACCCAGGCACAAAATGAACTTTTGGATTATTATAACATAACCCTTTACACCTATCAGAAAACGGAGCTTTCATCTTCTGGTAACCTGTATAACACAGACAGCCTTACTTATCTGATCTCAGGTCTTGAGAATGCAAAGCAGTACTACATACGGGCAACGGGAAAAACAGTCCACAATATGACATTAGATACCGGCTATATTCTGTTTACCGTGTCCTATACAGAAGCACAGATATTTAACCCGTTGGAGTTAAATAACCGCGCAGAGCTGGGTGCTATTGAAATTAAAAGTAATATCACTTCAACCATCGGAATACCCGAAAAGGAAGTTACCTATATCGGACATGAATATGCAGACCTAAGAAATAATTCCGTTACTTATGATGCAGGTTTTGAGGTAAAAGGTGATTTTACCAAGGCCTTTCTTTTTTATAAGCCTGATCGTAACGCGAGAATCATTCGTTTTACCGATGGCAGGCAATCTTATGTAAATATTTATTACCGGGAAGGAACTTTATCCGATTCCAACGGGAAAAAAGCATTTTTTGAACTTGAGGCAGAGACCTCCGGAATCAAATATATCCTGTTCAGCAACTATGTATCCTTCCTAGATACGAACCAACAGTTTTTACTGTGCATAAACCGGATCGGCAATGCTTATGAAATAAATGCCGGTCTGATAAATCAAACAGAAAGGCGGTGATCCAATGTTTTTAGGAAGTTCATTTGCTTCCAGTAAGGAATCCCTGACTTCGTCCCTTGTCTCTTCCTGTGATGTGACCGATTTAACCATAGCAGATGCAGTATTTGATGAGATATACTCCACTGTAAAAATAATTAGCCTGACAGATAACGAACATGAAATCCCTGCTGAATGGGGGTTTGATACCAGACTGCACGCTTTATTCCAGGATAACTTATACGGTGGAAACGTCAGTTTTACAGAAAGTATTGTGGAGTCAGTACGGATTAAGAAGAAGGTAAAGGGAGATAAAAAATTCAAAACTATATATGAAAAACCCATAACCTCCAATGAAGATTTTAAAATTGAGCTCATGGACTATTATGAGCCTGCGGGCACTGTGGAGTACGCCTACGTTCCCGTGATTTCAGGGGGCGAAAACAGCTATATTACTAATCAGATTGAATCATCATTTGATTCTTATTTTATCTGTGAAAAGGACTTATCCTACCCAATGATCCTGGACACAGGCTTTGAAAAGAAATTGACTCAGAAAACCAGCCTGATTGAACTATTGGGCCGCGAAAAGCCGGTGATAATCAAAGGCGGGCGAATCCGTTATTACGCAGGAGATATTTCCTGCACCTTTATTGAATTAAAAGATGATGACTGGCAGATTCATACCTCATGGGATTACCGGAATGGTATTTACGATTTTCTCACAAACGGCAAGCCGAAAATTCTCAAGGATTATTTGGGAAATATCTATATGATTGCCGTTACCAGCAACGACATTACCGAAGATTCTGATCATTATGAACACGTAATAACCAAGTTCAGTGTTGCAGAATGCGGCAATGCTTATGACACCGGTGATTTGTACGACAACGGCTTTATTGACGCTGACATTGACAGGTAGGTGAAAATATGAAATATCAGGTAACACAATCAGATATCAGCCTGTTAAAGCAGGGAACCCAGGAAATCTTTTTGAAAGCGGAGCTGCTTAATTCCTCCTACAAAATCCTGGACTCCCTGGAAGGTCAGATCATATCAGACAACTATAGCCAGGACAATGAATCCATCCAGAGGAGGAGTTACAGCTTTGATTTAATTATTTTAAACTCTTCCTTTACTATAGGAAAGGATAAAAAAATCTGGATGGACAAACGGATACGGGTCTATTATGGTATCAAATCACTGCGCACCAATGAAATCAAATGGTACCTTCTCGGCGTTTTCTGCTATGTTAGCATGAAGTATACATTTTCCTTACAAGAAAAAAGACTCTCTGTTACCTGTGCGGACTTAATGGCTCAATATGACGGAACATTAAACGGACGTCTTGGCGGATATGGATCCTCTAATAATCCACCTGCTTTTGCAGCCCAGTCGCTTACGATCCCTGCCGGAGAAGATATCCGATCATCAGTCCTTGCAATTGTTAAAGAAGCCGGAATTGAGAACTATATTATCGAAGACATTAAAAAGCCGGTTCCCTATGACTTAACCTTTGAAACAGGCTCAACCTATGCAGATATCTGGACTAAGATTCGGGATCTATATGACTCCTGGGAATTTTATTTTGATGCAGACGGAACGTTTATCTGGAGAAAAATCCCCACCTGCATAGACGAGCCTGTCGTTTTAAACGATTCACTTCTTGACAGTCTTATTATAAACGAAAATGCTGATATGAAGTTCGATGAGATTTACAATGTCACTGAAGTGTGGGGAAAAGTGCTTGAATTGGAGAATAAAGACCGGTATGCGGATACCTCAACTTATAAAAATCAGGTATATGATGTACATTATGATTCCTGGAACTCATGGCAGGATGTGGATAATTTAACCCAGCTTGCTTTTAAAGTCACTGAAGAGCATTCTGATGCCCCCCGTTTTACCATAAACAGTTTTTCTCCCGCGATTCCTATCTATGATGGGGATGGTAATCCATTAAAAGCGGGTACTTTGAAAAGAAATACAGTTTATGTCTTCCGATACCGAAGATTTACAGAATCAGATACAATGCCGGGAGCACTTTATTTACTGGGGCAGTTTCAGTGTTACGGTAAATATGTGGAAACGTCCAGAGAATGTCCTTTTTCGGTGACAAACTTAGGCTATGAAATCCCCCAATCTCTGGATTACAGTACTTTAAGTGACGATGCCGCCTGTTATAATCAGGCACAGTATCTGACCTACCAGTCCACCGCTATGAAGGACACCATTCAATTAACTTCCCTGGTAATTCCCTGGCTTGAGGTTAACACAAAAATTGAATATACACCCAAATATAATCATGTAACCAGTCAATACATAGTTAAAAACATAAGCTGGTCCACAGGTGACGGGACTATGAATATGACTCTCTATCGTTTTCTGGAGAGTTTTTCTTATGTCTATCATAATAAATGAAAGGAGTTTTTTAATGAGCTATCCAGAATATCCCCACAGCAGTTTTCCGGAGGAAATATGTGACTTACCGGGCATGCAGGATGTATCTGCAACAATGCGTCCTGTAATTGAGCAGTACAACGAAGCTTGGATTAATAATGATGTAGATGCAATGGCAGCAATTAATGAGAAGTATCCTAATCTGAAAAAGTCTCTTTTTAATGCAGACAAATTCAATGTGCTGCTGGATGGAGTAAAAGCAACGCAAAAGTTCTTTAAAGATGATGTAAATGCAATGATACAGGACGTTGCACAGAAAACGGTAGGTATAAATGATAATCCGTCTGAGGAAGAGAAAAAGCTGAATTCTTATTCCGCAGAAAAAATGGATTATTTGACGGGCGTCTCAATTGCCTCCAATTTATCGATTCCAGTAACGGCATGGAGCAGTGATCTGACCTATACGTTTAAATCGGATAAAATTTATGAAAATGATCAGGTGAATGTTTACTTTAGTTCCGACAGTATGGTTGCGGCGGCAAAAGCATTTATAGTGGTAAAAGACAATACCGGGGAAGGTAATCTTGTTCTGCAGGCGAGTAAACTTCCAAAAAGTGCATTAAATATCAGGAATATAGAGGTGGTGAGAAAGAATGGCTAAATGCGGTGTAACAAATATTGGCGGCGGCGGCGGAATTGGTTCCGATGAAGTCTCCGCTGCGAAAGAAAATGTATTAAGCGGAAAAACATATGTGGGAGTGGATACCGGGGACGAAATTGGTACGGGTACAATGGCAAATAATGGGGCTACTGGGAACCAGAGCCTTAATGCAGGAAGTTCGTTTATGATTAAAAAAGGATATCATGCACAGGATTTCTCGGTGGGGGCAAATAGTCTGGCGAGCCAGACATCTGGAACAGCTTCTGCAGGTCAGATATTAAGCGGACAAACTGCCTGGGTAAATGGAAATAAAGTAACAGGCAGCATTCCATTACAAAGTGGTGATGCATCCTCTGACCAGGTTTGGTCTACAAATAGAACTACATGGGGTGATGGAAATCTTTTTTTCGGTGTTAGAAATGGACATTACTTAAATGGTGTTAATTGGATAAGGTCATATGATGCGGCTTTTATACCAGCAAATATTAAGAAAGGTGCTAATGTTTTTGGCGTTGTTGGAACTTGGGAGGGATATGTTCCTGCCCCAAATGACTTATATTATAGAGGAAATAACATAGCCGGTTTTACATTTGGTAGTTCTGGAAAAAGGTCGTTCGAATCAGGAGGAATAAGGATTGCTGGGGATACTGTTGAATTAGTTGATCCTGGTGCTATTAATTTCAATGCATACAATTATATAAATGCAGAAATCTACTATGAGACTTTAACCCTAAAGCGCCCAACGGCAAATTTATCTATGGCGTTTATTGTAAGAAATTCCGCTGGTCAGTTAATAGCCCAATCTAATTCCGCTGAATTATCAAATAATGTATCTCGTACTATAAGCATCAATCTATCTAATATATCTTTAACAACAGCCCCTCGTATAAAATTTGTTATTGAAGGTCAATATTATTATGATGGGAATGATGGAAAATATTGGACAAGCATAAATTATGGTTCATGGAGCGGTTGGATATACAGAATCTGGTTGTCGTAAGGAGGATATTATGAATTTATACAGATTATGAATACTAAATTCAGTTTTAATAGAAACTTTTTTTGAAACCACATCTTCAAATGTAAACATATTATTTACCCTAAAAAATCATCTGAATCTATCTAAAAATAATAGAACATTGAGTAGAATAATTGTCATTAGCTGTACTAATTGGAACATAATTATTGCTGTTCTTGACTAATGTCAATAAACCAACTATAATATTGCAATAATACCATTTATTGGATATTACTATTTATTCCTAATAATGTATAATACTGGTATAATGTAATAATTTTAGCATCGTTTAAAGAATCATTATCAAAATAAAAAAGATAAAATAAGGAAGGACAACACATGCTGAAAAAATTAAAAGTTGGTAAAAGGTTATTAATCACATTTCTCATTGTGGTATTATTTTCAGGTCTTGCAGGAACCATAGGAATCCTGCTTATTCACACCGTTAATCAGGAGTATCAGGCCGAACTCCAGGATTATGGTTTTGCACAGGGGGATGTGGGAAGTCTTGGACAGGCATTCCAGGCTCACCGTGCAACCGTTTTATACATAATCTTTTCAGAAAATGCATCGGAAACAGATAAGCAAAAGCAGATTTTAAACACACAGATTGATACCATCAATCAGATGATGAAACAGGTGGAGACTCGTATGAAGACACCTGCTGAGAAAGAGCTTTACAGCCAGCTGGCTGAAAAAATGAATAAATATGAAGGCATTCGAAGCAATACCATAGAACTTGCTGACAAGTCCTCCCAGGAAGCTATGAAGGTCTTCCGCAGTCAGGCAGCCCCACTGGCTGCTGATATTGCAAGCACTATCAATACCATGCTGGCGAATAAATCCAATGACGGCAATGCGAAGTCACACCAGCTGGAAGTTCAGACAAATGTCTTTATCATGATCATGGTTCTTATCATACTTGGTTCCATCGCAGCTTCCGTATTTATCGCGCTCTACATTACCCGCAGTATTATCAAGCCAATCGACGAATTAAGAGACGTGGCGGACAAGATGGCGCAGGGAAATTTAGACTGTCATCTGGAATATACCTCTAGTGATGAACTGGGACATCTCGCTGAAAGCATGCGAACCATGATGGAACGAGTCTCCTACTATATGAATTATATTTCCACAACAACACAGCGTATGGCTGGAGGAGATTTTGATGTCCCTAATGATCCGGAAGAATTTAAAGGCGAATTTCGGAATGTGCAGCTTTCCATCCAGGCGCTCACTGATTCCCTGAATATTGTCATGAGTAAAATAACCCAGGCGTCCGACCAGGTAGCAAGCGGTGCCGAACAGGTGGCAAGCAGTGCTCAGGCTCTCAGCCAGGGAGCTACAGAACAGGCTTCCTCCATCCAGGAGCTGGCTGCAACAATTAACGATATCTCAGACAACATCAATCATAATGCCGAGAATGCAAAAGAGACAAATAGCCAGGTAGAGGCAACCTCTGCAGAGGTTGAATACGGAAAAACCCGGATGGAACATTTAAATTCTGCAATGGATACCATCAGCGAAGCTTCTTCTGAGATCAGCAAGGTAATAAAGACCATCGAAGACATTGCCTTCCAGACGAATATACTGGCCCTGAACGCAGCCGTAGAGGCAGCAAGAGCAGGTGATGCAGGCAAAGGGTTTGCTGTGGTTGCGGATGAAGTCCGCAATCTTGCCAACAAGAGTCAGGAAGCCTCTAAGAATACTGCGGCGCTCATAGAGCGGGCTCTTGCTTCCATCGAATCCGGTAATCATATTGCAAAAGAAACCAAGGAATCCATGGACCGCATCGTTGTATCGTCCCAGACAGTGGCTGATCTTGTTTACCAGATTTCCACCGCATCTGAACAGCAGGCTACTGCAGTTACCCAGGTTACCCAGGGCATTGACCAGATTGCAAGCGTGGTACAGACCAACTCCGCCACATCCGAAGAAAGTGCGGCCGCAAGCGAAGAGATGGCGGGACAGGCTCAGATGCTTAAATCACTGATGAAACAATTTCAACTTAAAGATTAAATAAATATTTTAAAAGAGGGTATGCTCATTAAGATTCTGAGCGATACCCTCTCTTCTTTTCCCATCTAAAAACTCTCTGTTACCCACCGTTCCACCTCAGTCTCTGTTCCAAGCACATAATGCTGCCCCTCAACGTGATGTTCCACTCCTGCCATATAATCAATCCCCAATTCTTTTACGTCATAGACATACGCTGTCCGCTTCCGTTCCGAGACAGGATCTGGCTGTGGAATAGCAGAAAGCAGAGACCTGGTATAAGGGTGAACTGGTTTGGAAAATATCTCTTCCGTTGTTCCAGTTTCCACCAAATGCCCCAGATGAAGAACTCCAATTCTGTCTGAAATATATTTAACCATAGATAAATCATGAGCAATAAACAATATGGCTGTTTTCGTCTGCTTCTGAATTTCTTTCATTAAGTTCACAACCTGAGCCTGAATGGAAACATCCAGTGCACTGATGGCCTCATCTGCTATAATCAGCTCCGGCTTCATAATAAGAGCTCTTGCAATTCCAATTCTCTGCCTCTGTCCTCCTGAGAACTGATGAGGATATCGATTGGCATGTTCCCTGGACAATCCCACCATATCAAGAATCCGATACACCCTCTTCTCTCTCTCCTCTTGAGTACTGCACATATGATGAATATCAAGCCCCTGGGCAACAATATCCAGAATCTTCTTTCTGGGATTCAGACATGCCATGGGATCTTGAAAGATCATCTGCATATTAGTTCTTAAACGCTTTGTCTCTTCGGCAGAGATTCTACCCGATATTTTTATTCCCTGAAACCATACCTCCCCGGATGTAGGTTCATACAGACGGATCACAGACCTCCCAATGGTAGATTTTCCGCTTCCCGACTCTCCTACCAGGCCATAGGTCTCACCCGGATAGATCCGGAAAGATACCCCATCCACTGCTTTTACGGAAAACTTCCTTCCAAGCTTAAAATGCTGCTTTAAATCTTTGACCTCCAAAAGCGGTTTCTTATTTTCCTCCACCGAATTCCACCTCCTTCCCCAACCTCTTAATTCTTTCCTTTAATGCCTCCGGCATTGACACGGCTGGCGCATTTTCGTGAAGCAGCCAGGTTGCTGCATAATGTGTTTCCGTAACCTGAAACATCGGTGGTTCCAGCCTGTAATCAATGTTTAATGCAAACCGGTTTCTTTCTGCAAATGCATCCCCTTCTGTTTTATTTAGCAGATTAAACGGGCTTCCCGGGATGGTATAAAGTACCTCATCATCCGTATCTAAATCCGGCATGGCAGATAATAACCCCCAGGTATAGGGATGTCTGGGATCATAAAAGATCTCTTCAGAAAGCCCTTTTTCTACTACTTTCCCCGCATACATGACTGCTACATAATCAGCCACCTTTGCAACGACACCCAGGTCATGGGTGATGTAGATCACAGAAATTCCTGTCTTTTCCTGGATTTCCTTAATCAACTCCAGAATCTTAGCCTGAATGGTTACATCTAACGCTGTGGTCGGCTCATCACAGATCAATATTTCAGGATCACAGGACAGGGCGATTGCAATCACAACTCTCTGTCTCATTCCTCCGGACAGCTGGTGCGGATAGCTTTTCATGCGCTTTTCCGGCTCCGTTATGCCCACCAGATCAAGAAGCCTTACAGCCTTATCATACGCTTCCTTTTTACTGGTTTTATAGTGATAACGCATCCCCTCCATAATCTGGCTTCCAATGGTCATGGTTGGGTTTAAAGATGTCATGGGATCCTGAAATACCATGGCAATCCGCCTTCCGTTAATGCGGCGGCGCATCTCTTTTTTGCTGAATCGCAACAGGTTCTCATTTACCTCTTCCCCGCTTTTACGTGAGGTGAAATGAATCGTCCCGCTTTTTATTTTTCCATTTCCGCTTAAAATCCCCATGATTGCTTTTACAGTCACTGATTTACCAGAACCTGATTCCCCTACAATCGCAAGAGTTTCGCCCTGATATAAATCCAGATCAACTCCCCTGATAGCATTTACTTCACCGGCAGTGGTCTGAAACGAAATGGATAAATCTCTGATTGACAAAACCTTATCTTTATTCATAATCTACCCCCTACATCTCTTTCATCTTCGGATCGAACGCATCCCTCAGCCCATCTGCCAGCATATTAAAACTCAGCATAATAACTGCCAGAACCAGCACCGGAGATATAATCATATACGGATGAGTCGTAAAGGATTTAAATGCATCACTGATCAGGGAGCCCAGAGACGCTAACGGTGCCGGTACTCCCAGTCCGATGAAAGCCAGAAATGCCTCCGTGAAAATAGCATTTGGTATGGAAAACATAGACATAATAATCAGCTGACCAAAAATATTGGGTAGTATTTCCTTAAATATCAGATAGAAATCCCCAGCACCTAATGTTCTGGAAGCAAGGATAAATTCCTGCTCCTTCAGCTTCAGCACCTGGGCTCTTGCAACCCGGTTCATGCCAATCCAGCCAGTGATGGCAAGTGCCAGTGTAATAGTTGCAAGCCCTGGTTTTAACACCAGCATAAGAAGTGTAACAATGACAAGGGTGGGAATTCCATTTAAAATCTCTGCAAACCGCTGCATGGCATTATCCACTGCACCGCCGAAATATCCGCTGATCAGACCGTAGCTCATACCAAAGCACAT
Organism: Lacrimispora amygdalina; assembly: GCF_900205965.1. Classification (GTDB taxonomy): domain Bacteria; phylum Bacillota; class Clostridia; order Lachnospirales; family Lachnospiraceae; genus Lacrimispora; species Lacrimispora amygdalina_A. Next base: position 69,262 of record NZ_OAOF01000015.1, on the reverse strand, counting down.
GTCAACAAGAACCGCAACTAACGCTATATAAAGAGAAATTCTGGTTCCCATAAATGTCCTGGTAAATATATCTCTTCCCAGTACATCCGTGCCAAACCAGTAATAAGTATTCTCAAGTCCGGTTGTCTTTTGAGGGTCTTTATACCGGTTTACCGTAACTTTACCAGTAGAAGTATTCATGGTTTCCGAACCATCCATAACTCCTAAGCGTTCCAGAATGGGAACTCTGGGCGCAAGATTCTGGTTCGCTATAATCTGTTCATTGTATGTATATCCATTCATATACGGCCCGGCTATCGCCATGAAAATAATAAAAACAATTGCAATAAATCCTGCTGCCGCTCCTTTGTTTTTTAAAAAGGATGCGATGACATCTTTCCAGTACGACTGTGCCGGATAAACCCGGTCGATCCCTATACTGTGATTTTCCGCCGGTATAAAATCATCCGGCTTAAATTCAAATGTTATTGTTTCCGTGTTATGACTGCTCATAATCATCCTCCTTTGCCAGCCTGATCCGGGGATCAATAAGACCATATAAAATATCTACAGCAAGCATGATTCCAATGTACATAGCACTGTAAATAAAAGCCAGTGTTACGATCACATTATAATCATTGGACTGGATGGCAGTAACCAGAAGGCTTCCGATCCCCGGTATAGAGAAAATCTTCTCCACCACCAAAGAGCCGGTCATCAGGCTGACAACAAGGGGTGCCAGAACTGTAACTATGGGAATGAGTGCATTTCTTAACCCATGAACCAGGATCAGTCGCCCTCCCGGCAGCCCTTTACTCTCTGCAAGAAGCATATAATCCGATCCCAGAACCTCCAGCATTTCCGTTCTTGTAAACCGGGCAACGGTTGCCACCGTAAACATGGCTAAGGATATGGTTGGAAGAATGGAGGATTTTATCGCTTCCTGCTGCTGATACAACAGTGGAAACCATTTGAATTGATATCCCAGTGTATAAGACAGCCCCAATGCAAACACATATGACGGAAGACTGACGCCAAGAACCGATATGACTGTTGTCATGGTATCAAATACCGTATTGTGCTTTAAAGCCGCTATAAGCCCCAACACCAGTCCCACCAGCGTTCCCAGTAAAACTGCCTGCCCTCCGATTCGTATGGAAATTGGTAGTCTTGTTGCCAGAAGTGTGGTAATCGACGTATTCTTTGAAATAGTATAGGATACCCCAAAGTCACCGGAAAGCATATTTTTTACATAGTTAAGGAAGCGTATAAATACCGGTTTATCCAGACCGTATTTGGCATTCAGCAGCGCCACCTGAGACTGGGTCAGTTTTTCATCATTGAACGGGGAACCCGGCATCAGCTGCAGCATCAGGAACAAAATAAGCAGTATCGCCAGCAAAGTTGCCGCCGAAATGCAGATTCTCTTTACAATATATCGTTTCACAAACGTTACCCTCCCAATTTAAGCAGCCAGAATATAAAACCCGCAAAGTCTTATTTCTTAGTTGTATTCTTAAAATAACGATTGATCGCGATGGAGTGGAATTCCACACCCTCAACACCGGCCTTCTGCATCACTGCATTACCCTTCTGGTAAACCGGAAAAATAACTGCATTGTCACAAACGATTTTTTCTGCACCGATTAAAGCTTTCCACCTTGCTGCCGGATCAAGTGCAAGTTCCCCTTTTTTGGCAGACTGGATAATCGAATCATATTCTTCATTTGACCAGAATCCATAGTTGTTTGGGCTGTCAGTAATCCACATATCAAGATAAGTCATAGGGTCTGCATAGTCCGGTCCCCAGCGGGTAAGACCAATCTCAAATTCACCTGCCTGCATACGCTCTACACGGTTTTTCTTAGGCATCTGCTCTAAGTTAATGGTGATTCCGGGAAGTGTGGTCTGAATCTCTGACTGAAGGAACTGTGCCACATTGATAGCAGATTCCGTATCCTCTACAATCATAGTGTAGGTCAGGCTCTCTACTCCCAGTTCTTTTTTCGCTTCTTCCCAGTATTTTAAAGCTTCTGCCTTATCCGTTTTAAAGTAATTGCTGCCTGCATCCTCCCGGTAATCCTTTCCATCGGGACCAGTTGCCAGAAGGGTTGGAACTGCAAAGTACGCAGGTATAGAACCGTCCTTTAAAATATTTGAGCAAACAGCCTCTTTATCAAAACAGAGAGATAAAGCCTTTCTTAAATTGAGGTTCTCAAGACCTGCCACTTTGGTATTGGGTGACATATACCATAAATAACCTGCCATAATATTCTTAAATTCCGGATCTGCCTGGAACTGCTCCACCTGCTCACCGGAAAGTGTAACTAAGTCTAAATCTCCGTTCTGATATGCAAGCATTGCCTGCTGGGAATCTTTAATAACCTGATAATTAATACCATCCAGCTTTACCTTTCCGGCATCCCAGTAATCCGGATTTTTCTCCAGTGTAATGGTAGTTGCCGCCGGTTCATATGCCGTAATCTTAAATGGCCCATTTGAAAGCAGGGTATCCGGTGTGCTGGCATACTGATCTGCGCACTTGGTAAAAAATTCTTCGTTCACCGGATAGAACGTGGGGAACGCCATCAGAGATTCAAAAAATGGTACCGGAACATCAAGTTCCACCTTTAATGTCTTATCATCAACCGCAGTAACACCCAGTTCTTCCAGTGGCTTTTCACCAGAGGATACCGCATCCGCATTTTTAATTCCTGCAATTCCTACGATAAAAGCGTATTCACTTGCTGTTACCGGATTAACTGCTCTTCTCCAGGCAAATACAAAATCCTTGGCAGTAACAGGTGTTCCATTGGACCATTTCGCATCCCTTAAATGATAGGTGAGAGTCAGTCCATCTGCACTCTTATCCACACTCTCTGCCAGAGCCGGTACTGGATTCCCGTCTGCATCCAGTTCATAAAGACCATCTGTCGTGTCCGCAATCACCTCGAACGAGGTTCCATCCGTCGCAATCTGGGGATCCATGGAAGCGACCTCCACATCAATATGTACATTTAATGCATTTCCTTTTGCAGCCGCAGATTCCTGTGTCTGAGCAGCTGCCTGCGTTTCACTGGTGGAAGAAACAGCAGGTTTGGAATTCCCACATCCGGTTAATGACCATACCATTAATCCGGATAATCCCAGTGACACCAGTTTTTTCATGGCTTTTCTCATTTAATTACCTCCCCATTCTTTTCATTTAAAAATAACAAAGGCATCTGGCAGAATTATATTCTGATCAGACGCCTTAGTCATAATTTTCCATAACCTTATGATATTTTTTGAAATTTGTCAATATTTTGAAGTGTTTAATCTATTTAATAAGTTTAATTAGTTAATATTTGAATCTATTAGTTTATATATAGTAGTAAACAGTTAAATATATTAACATTATCTGTAATTTTTCTATATAAATATGATTGTACTAAAAAAATAAGACGAAGAATTTTATCAATTCAACGTCTTTCTTTCATTCTTTACGTTTCCAGTCCGTACCGTTCTTCCAGCGTACTTCTAAGAATATCTACAATCCCCCCTGCATCAATCCCCGTCTCGTCCACGGTAATATCCGCATATTTCTCGTAATAAGGGATACGCTCATCGTACAGATCCTTTAATGTCATCCCCTCTTTCAGTACAACCCCACGGTCTGTTAAATTGCCCAGCCGTTCCTCTACTTCCTCATAGCTGAGCTTTAAATAGACCACTGTACTGATTTTTTTAAGATGTTCCATTGCTTCCTTTCCATAGATAACACTGCCTCCCGGAGCAATTACACTGTTATGCACGGAAAGCGTTGCATTCACCCGGTTCTCCACATCAAGAAATCCGTCCTGACCTTCTTCGGCAATTATTTCTTTTAATAGTCTTCCTTCCTGCTCCTGGATTACAATATCCACGTCAACAAAGGAATAACCGAGCCGCTTAGCTAACAGAACTCCCACGGTGCTCTTACCAGAGGCAGGCATTCCGATTAAGGTGATGTTGTCCAGATTCTGGTTCCTTTTCATTTCCTTTTCCTCCTGTCCTTTGACTTTTTATCCGGCTTTCTCACCGAGTAACCAAAGCTGCCCACTTTTTTTCCCAATTCGAAATACTCTCCATGAGAATAAGAAATCAGCTTTGACTGGTTTAAATGGAATTTATTATGTTCATCCATGTACTGGCTGTCCACCGTTACTCCAACAACCTCAGCCAGAAAAAGATCATGACTTCCAAGAGGCTTAATCTCCGTTACCCTGCAGGAGAGAATTACCGGACTTTCCGCGATTCCGGGCACTAAGGTATTCGTTAAGGAACAGGGGGTTAATTTCATATCTGCAAATTTATCTACGTCTCTGCCGGATTTAACGCCACAGTAATCCGCCGCCCGGACCAGGTCCGCTGTCACCAGATTAACGGCAAATTCACCTGATTCCTTAATGATATCGTAGGAATAACGCTCCTTCCTGATTGAAACAGACAGCATGGCCGGGGAAGAGCAGATTGTCCCAGCCCAGGCCACCGTAATAATATTGGGTCTTTCACCCTCCCGCATACAGCTTACCATAACTGCAGGTACGGGATAGAGCATGTTACCCGGTTTCCAGTCTATCTTGCCGGCTGACTTTGCCGGTCCCTGCTCTCTGTTCGTTTTTTCTCTCATGAAGACGGCCTCCTCTTATTCCTGCACTGCCAGCATAATTCCGGGAATCAGCTGCTTTTTCCTGGATACAACACCCGGGAGACTTACCAGATGCTCTTCCTGGCTTTCCACTGCCTCTTCTGCGCGGAATGCAGTTGTGATCATCTGTTTTGCGCCCTGACCCTCACATAGCAGAACCGTAGATTCCGTAAGTATATTGGTCAGCATAAAGAACATCATATCTACCCCATGTTCCTCTCTTGCTTTTTTCATATAGGGAAGCATTCTTTCTTTTAATTCTTCCAGCTCTTTTGCGTTTAAAGAGCTGATCTGTCCCACTCCGAAGTTCACTTTTCCAAAGGTAAACTTCTTAAAATCCTGATAAAAGATCTCAGCATCTGTCTTTCCTTTTAAGTTGCTTCCTGCCGCAAACATAGATGAAGCATACTTCTCTATCTGTATTCCTGCAATCTCTGCCAGGCTGAGCGCAGCTTCCTTATCCGCCTTTGTACAGGTAGGAGAACGAAACAGCAGTGTGTCAGAGATAATCGCACTGCATAAAAGACCTGCAATTTTCGGTTCAATCTCAGTATGGCTTTCCTGATACATCTGATATATGATTGTAGCAGTACAGCCAACGGGCTGGTTGCGGAAGAATACCGGTGCGATGGTCTCCACCGTTCCCAGTCTGTGATGGTCAATAATCTCCAGCACTTCAGCACTTTCCATACCCTCAACGGCCTGGGAACGCTCATTATGGTCAACCAGAATCAGCCGTTTTCCCTTTGCTCCAAGTAAGTTCCGACGGGAAATCATGCCCTTATATTTACCATTTTTGTCGAGAACAGGGAAATCACGGTGACGCTTACTTGCCATCACGTCCTTAATATCGTCAATATAATCCTCCACTTCAAAGGTAATCAGCCCTTCTGTCTTCATAAAATAGCTGATGGGGATGCTCTGATTCACCAGACGTGCGGCGGTATAGGTATCATAAGGAGTTGTCATGACTGCACAGCCCCGTTCCTGTGCCAGCTTCTTAATAGTCATTGAGACTGCTGCTCCTTCACAGACAATGATACAGGCCGCTTCCATCTCAATGGCACAAAGCTGGGATTCATAACGGTTGCCCAGTATGACCAGATCCCCCTTGGCAATATAGTATTCCATCATATCCGGATTGGCTGCAGCAATCAGTACCTTACCATTATTAAAATAATCTCCAGGATCTCCGACTACCATGTCTCCTTCCAGTGTCTCCATAATATTTGCATACTGCGTATTGGCTTTTGAGAGAATACTGCTGTCATAAACGTTCATATAAGATTTGGCAATATCACCTACTGTAATAAGTCCCTCCAGCATTCCATCATCCGTCACAGCCGGAATGGTCACAACGTTGGCTTCCTGCATCAGATTCCAGGCATTTTTCAGAGATAAGTTTTTCTTTACCCCTCTTATTTCCCGAATCTCTATATCAAGCACCTGCGTCTTCACATTTTCAATCAGTTCAGGAGCTTCCACCCCAAAATAATTAAGTACAAACTGTGTTTCCTCATTAACCCTTCCAGCTCTTCCGGGCTGATAATCTGCGTTCGTCAGCAGCCTTTTTAAATTAGCATAACAGAATGCGGAACAGATGGAATCCGTATCCGGGTTTTTATGTCCAATTACAATTGTTTTCCTGTTTCTGCGGTTCTCTTCCATGCTTTCCTCCTTTATTTCATAATCTGTTTACACAGCGTTCATATTGTGTTCATATGTGTTTTTTATACTAATTGTATAGAAATCAAACAGCAAAAAACGCTTAAATAGTCAAATTGCACATAGATTTTTCATAATTGCCCCGACTGCCTGGCAGCCGGGGTCTCCTCATGTTACGAGGTTTATTCTTTGTGAAGTATTCCCATTATATCATAATTTAGTAAATTGTAAATAAGCCCTGACAGCCGCAAACATGCTCTTAGTGAGAACATTTCCCTGCCAGAGCAAATGATGGAAATCAAAAGTATGTCCTTTAGATGGAGTATTATGGGAATTCTGATAGCAATACCGATGCCTTTATGCTACAATAAATGATTATATAATTTAAATCTGCAGGCAGGTGAAACAAGTTGAAAATTGTCATTGAGGAATCACATGATGGGGAAGAAGACCAAATAATTATTAAGTGCCGGGAGATGACTGAGGAGTTGATTCATTTACTGGCTATGATTAAATCACATGATACACTTATTGCCTACGATGGAAATAATATTCACCGTATACAGCCGAAAGAGATCTATTACATTGAAGTTGTTGATAATAAAACTTTCCTGTATTGCAAAAATAAGGTGCTTGAATCAAAACAAAAATTATATGAATTAGATAACTTTCTTTCAAAAAGTGACTTTCTGCGGGTATCAAAATCGGTACTACTTAATTTAAGTAAAATTAAAACGCTGAGTCCCGCGCTGAGCGGACGCTTTGAAGCTACTCTTTCCAATAACGAAAAAATTATTATTTCACGGCAGTATGTAAGCGATTTAAAGAAAATACTCGGAATATAGGAGGCGTCAGCATGAATGCAGAAAATTTGTTAAAAACAATGTTTCGTTCCTTTTTCATAATAGTAACTGGGATTATTTCTTCTATGTACGTATTTTGCCAGATATTTTATCCAGATGCCAGATTTTCTCTGCATGACATAGGTGGAATCCTAGTGATGGCTTTTGCCAGTGATCTTCCATATCTTCTTTTTTATTCGGGTAAGGAACTTAGCAAAAAGCAGATGTACATTCGTAAATCAATACACCTGCCAGTACTTTTATCCGTAGTTTTGTATTTTGCCTGCCTTTGGGACTGGATCAGTCTTAACCACACCAAAGAAGTTCTTACATTCGTTTTGCTTTTTATAATTGTATACATTATGGTTTTTTTAATTTGTAAATATCAAGATAAAAAAATGGCAGATAAACTAAATCAGCGTCTTAGAGAGCGTTACCGCTCACAATAGAATTTATTTATAAAGATGGCAGGCTATTTACAGCTTACCATCTTTTTTTTACAGCTTAACTTCTCCTATTCACAGCATACTTTTAGATCCATTGCCGACATTGCATTATTTTGTTAAAGTGAATACCGAAGGAGGTGATTCTGCTTTATTGTTTCCTTTTTTAAAAGCCACAGCGCATACAGCACTGCCAGCACAATTATAGGTACCTTAATTGGATTTTTAACAGGCATTTATCTCCCTATAGGAGACCTGCCCAAATCCGTGCAAATTGTCATAAAATTGTTTCCTGTATCCCACGCTGCTTCGCTCTTACGCCAGGTACTTATGGAGGATGCTATGAAGGCTTCATTTTCAGAAATACCAGTAAGTTATTTGAATGAATTTAAAGAGTATATGGGAGTTTCCTTCCGCTTTGGTGACTATGTTGTTCCATGGTGGCTCAGTGTTTTCATTCTGGTATTCACAGCCACTATATTTTATGGACTGTCACTATTAAATTTATCAAAAAGAATCCAGTAATGATATGAAACTACTTTCACCTTAAAAAACCCCATTCCCTTATCATGGGGAATGAGGTCTTTTACTAACTACTCAATTTCACATTATAAATATATGAATGATCATCAGTCAAGAATCAATCTTGCCGCACCAAAGATACCAGCATCATTGCCAAGTGTTGCAAGAACAATCTTGCTTTTGCTTTTTGAAATTGGGGTAAATGCATCATAATGACGGAAAATCTCATTGATCAGGAACTGTCCTGCCTTTGATACGCCTCCGCCTATCACAAATACCTCCGGATCAATGACCATGGATATCTGCGCCAGCGTAAGACCCAGGTAGTGACCGACAACGTCTATCACAGATTTTGCCAGTTCATCTCCTGCCTTTGCCGCATCTAACACTTCCTTCGCAGTCACATCATCTCCGAAGTCCCTTAATACAGAAGGAAGTTCACAAGCAGCCATCATCCTTCTGGCTTCCCTTGCGATTCCGGTCGCACTGGCAATCTGTTCCACGCAGCCCACACCGCCGCAGTTACAATGCTCCGTCTCTTCATCCCGAATATGAATATGACCGATTTCCCCTGCCAGCCCGTGTCTGCCGGAAATAATCTTCTCACCTAAGATTACGCCGCCGCCAACACCTGTGCCCAGAGTGACCATAACAATGTCTTCGTAGCCTTTTGCGCCGCCCTGCCACATCTCGCCCAGAGCTGCCACATTGGCATCATTCCCGCAGAGAACCGGAATTCCATCCAGCCTGCTGCTCAGCTCTCTGCCCGGATATAAATCACGCCAGCCTAAATTTACGCAAACCTCCACATATCCATCAGGCATAACCGGACCAGGAACGCCCATTCCTATTCCTTTGATTTCATCCAGAGAGAGTTTAAGTTTCGTAAGCGTTTCCAGAATGGAGACAGATACATCATCTAAAATATATCTTCCGTTCTCTTCCGTTCTGGTCACAACCTCCCATTTATGGAGAAGTTCCCCTGTCGTTTCAAATATTCCGATCTTAACAGATGTTCCTCCCACATCTATGCCAATACACTTTTTTCCCATGTCCGATACGCTCCTTTATGCTTTTGTATCACAGCAGATGTATTGATTATAAAGATTTAGCCACCTCTGCAACATGCTCAGGTGTAAATCCAAAGTGCTCAAACAACAGCTTTGCAGGACCGCTGGCTCCAAACCCGGTCATAGTCACATATGCGCCGTCAAGACCAACATATTTGCCCCAGCCGAAGTCACTTAACGCTTCTACTGCTACACGTTTCCTGACTGCCTTTGGAAGTACGGATTCCTTATACTCATCGCTCTGCTCTTCAAATAAATCCATACAAGGCATGGAAACTACGCGGACTTTTCTATCAGTAATAAGCTCTTTTGCCTTCACAGAAAGTTCCACTTCCGATCCGCTTGCAATAAGAATCAGATCCGGTGTTCCTTCACAGTCATCGATAACGTAACCGCCCTTTAAAGCCTCTTTGCTGCTTCCTGGCATAGGAGTTAAATTCTGTCTTGTCAGAACCAGACCTGTCGGTGTCTTTTTGGAAGTCAGTGCAGAATACCAGGCTGCTTCTGTCTCTGTCTCATCACAAGGACGGAATACATGGAAGTTTGGCAATGCACGTAACATGGCAAGCTGCTCGATCGGCTCATGAGTCGGACCATCTTCACCAACTCCAATGCTGTCGTGGGTAAATACAAATGTTAACGGCACTCCCATCAAAGCGGAAAGACGAGCCATAGGCTTAGTATAATCACTGAAAACAAAGAAGGTGGACACATAGGTACGAAGTCCTCCGTGAAGCATCATGCCGTTACCGATAGCTGTCATACCAAGTTCCCGGACTCCGAAATGCATATTTCTTCCGCTCCGGTTTTCTTTGCTATAATCTCCCATATCCGACATATTTGTCTTATTGGAAGGTGCTAAATCTGCAGAACCTCCGATTAAGTTAGGCATAAATGTTTTAATTCTGTTTAAAACCTGTCCGGATAAGTTTCTGGTTGCATCAGCCTTCTCCGGCTTTTTCCAGAAATCAGCGCATGCTTCAATGGCTTTTTCTCCTGCATCCGGATCATAGTAAGCATTCCATAATGTCTCCATCTCAGGATATTCCTGACAATATGCGGCAAACATTACATTCCATGCTGCTTCGGTCTCTGCCTTTTCCTCTGCAAGCTTTCTGTAATGACTGTAAACTTCCTCCGGAACATAGAACGGTTCCATAGAAGGCCAGCCCAGATTCTCCTTTAATGCAGTAATATTGTCTGCACCAAGAGGTTCTCCGTGAGCGCTTGCCTTTCCCTGCTTTGCAGGACAACCGTAACCGATCTGGGTCTTTATGGTAATAAAGGACGGATGCTCGGTATCTGCCTTTGCATCTTCAATAGCACGGCCAATAGCTTCCAGGTCGTTACCGTCTTCAACCGTAATAATCTGAAAACCAAATGCTTCCATACGTTTCTGTACATTCTCAGTAAATGCGATATCTGTACTTCCTTCAATGGAAATTTTATTGGAATCGTAAATAACAATTAATTTTCCAAGACCAAGAGTGCCTGCAAGAGAAAATACCTCAGAGGATATACCCTCCATCATGCATCCATCACCACCCAAAGCATAGGTGTAATGATCAACCACCGGATAGTTATCCTTATTAAATACAGCGGCAAGATGGCTTTCAGCAATTGCTATACCTACTGCCATACCCATACCAGCGCCCAGAGGACCTGTTGTTGCTTCTACACCAACTGTATGGCCGTATTCCGGATGACCTGGGGTTTTAGAATCCATCTGACGGAAATTCATCACATCCTCTTTGGACAGATTTCCATATCCAAACAGATGAAGAAGTGAATACAGAAGCATGGATCCATGACCTCCGGATAATACGAAACGGTCTCTGTTAGCCCATGTAGGATCTGCAGGATTGTGGTTCATGTGATTGGCCCATAATTCATACGCAGCGGAAGCGCAGCCTAATGGAAGTCCCGGATGTCCGGAGTTAGCTTTCTGGATTGCATCGGCAGAAAGGATGCGGATTGCATTAATTGACATAGTATCGATGTTGCTCATTGGTATTGTCCTCCTATTTGTAATCTTATTTCTTTCATGTTTTGGGGTCCGGTCACGATCAGAGTATTGGGAAATCTGCCGTTTCGGATTTTGGATATGGGAAAATCAAATGTTCCGGAAAACTTAAGTCTTCCTGACATATTATAGACTCTGCAAGAGTCTTCATTATACAAAATTACCAGGTTTCCGTCAATATCGGCATGTGTATACTGATATTGGAAACCACTGGTAAATACCAGATTACCATTGGATTTATATACATTCAACTTGTACGTATTCTCTCCTTCGGAATTATTAAGGATTAATCCTGCATACTTGTCCGAGAAAAATACACTTTTTATCTCATCCTCTGCCGGTACCTGTTTAATCAGTTCCGGAGAGAGTGCATTCTTTGTGGAGAAAAATGAAATACCGTTATCTGCAAACGCACAGGAATACGTGTCATCAAGGAACCGGACCTGTGCTACAAGTGATTGCTCGTATGGTTCATCAAATCCGCCTACCAGCCTGTCCGGTACACTTTTACCAATTTCGGCAAAATTATGAAAGGCAACTCTACCATTCATTGTTCCATTTTTTAAATATGCATAGGCTCCAATCAGCTGGGTTCCATCCGGAGATAAACTGATGTCAACCGGATAACCGGAATCTCCTCCTAACAGAGCTTTGATCTTCACATCCAAAGAGCTGCCATCCCGTTTGTAAAAATACACGTAATTAGAAGTGCTGTCTTCTAATATTACCGCCACAACTCCGTGGGCAGATACTGTAGCTTTTACAATGGGCAGCACCGTCGTAGCCATGCCTGTATTTCCTGTCTTGTCAAAGATATAGATGGAATTGCCCTGCTGGTCTGCAATGACCGCGAAAGGTCCATTCACACTGACAACCGGGGATTTCATCTCGTAGCTTTGGATCCATACCTCTTTGCCCTGGGAATCGATATAGGAAGCTCCATCTTTGCTGTATTTCAGCACATTGCTGCCGAAGCTTAAATATCCTACATAGCTGCCCTCATTCAACGATTTTTCCCAGATGACACTGTATCCAGTATACTGACAATATTTAAAATATGTATACAGACTGACTGCTCCGGCAGACAGGAGCAATAACACCACCAGAAAAATCTTAAATCTTTTCTTTTTTACCTTTGTGCGGGCTCTTTTTATAATTTCATTGCTGTCCTCGTCCTTTTGCGGTAAAGCCGGGACAATCTGACGCCGCAGCTGGTCTTTCTTTATCTCTCTGTTCATTGAGTTCATATCGCTCATGCAGTTTCTCCTAAAAATGCCCATATATAATTGTAGTATACATCAAATCAGAGAGAAACGCATTAAGTTTTTCTAAGGAAGACGCAATTTCTGACCCGCAACTATCTTATTTTCATCTTCCAGCCCATTTAATTCACAAATTTCTTTTAATTTACTGATATTATTGTATTCGGACATACAGATTCCATACAGAGTCTCGCCTTCCACCACAACATGAGTCCTCTGGCTGTCCGATACTGCCGCCTCCGTCGCAGCTGAGGTTTCAGGCTGTGCTGCCTGAGTTACCTTCTCTTCCGTGTTCGTCTGAGGCGCAGCCGTTGTTTCACCGGCCGTATCCCCGGCCTTTGCTTCTGACTTTGCGGTCTCAGGCATGGTTTCAGACATAGTTTCCTTATTGACTGCAGAGGTAGGATAGACTTCTCCTTCTGCTTCCTCCACCACAACTCCGGATTCCTTCTTATCTCCATTTTCCTTGCTTTTATCACCCAGAATTATTTTTTCAGCCTTTGCCGGAATTGCAGATACTACTACACTTTCCATACCACGCATCTGTTCATAGTTGTTAAACATAACAATTCCGCCAGCTAATATGACGACTGACATGGCCATGCACATGCCCCGGAGAAGTCCGACAGTCTGATGCTTGTCCGATGCCTCTTCCTTATTCTCGCCCATTCGCTTGCGGAATTCTTCAATTACCTTATCATTTGTATCGGTTTCGATACGTTTTACATCCTTTCGCAGCACCATATAGTCCTGCATCATCTGATTTCGTTCATAATAGATACTGTACCCCTGAAGTCTATAAAACCCATCCTCCGAGGTGACATAAATTGTCTCATCCCCCTCCGTACCACAACTCAGATACATTAACTTATTCGGTCCTCCAAAATACTGCATATGCTGTTTCCAGTAATTTAAAGGAGTCAGGTCATCTCCCGGACTTCCGCATATAAACCAGCCCTGTATGGACCGCTTGGGAAACAGCTGTTCCATGCTCTGGGAAGCCCTTTTCCAGGATAGCTCTGTAAATGCCACCTTCCGCCCTTCTTCCGTTACATCCTCCATTTCCAATGCTCCGTCAATGAAGATATATGGAGTTCCTTCATTTAACTCCAGACTGCCTAATAGAAGTCCAACCCTTAGTCTTTGTCCACTTACAGGATACAGACGTTTTAAATATGTGTTAACATAATCTTCTACATACAGTTTTACGATCTCATCCCGTTCCCCAATCTGTCTGATGTTTTTTGGCAGCTTTGGGAACGGATTGTATAATTCATCCATTGGATCACCCCGCTATTCTATTTAATCCAATGAATCATAGCATACGGTGATTGAAAAACGTGTCAAAGAAAGTACGTATTTTCCCATAACTTTTCGACAAGGCAGATACTCCGGCTGATACAGTCTGCCATCCGCATTACAACAGAAAGCCGGATGCTCTGAAGCATGAGCGGATCATAATTTCCGCAGCTTCCTACGATACCAGTAATAAATATATCACCTACTGCCCGGAGCTCCTTGCTCACTCCAAGTCCCGGTTTTAGTGCTCCTTTTCCAAGGGTAACATAACCGATGTGCTCCATATTTCCAACAGAAGCATCCACTGCTATCACCACATGATTGGGATAACGTAGTTTTAAAATAGTCTGATAGGTTTCTAAATTCATGGCATGAACCGGACGCTCCAGCGTTCCAAGTATATCAATATGCTCAATTCCCATTTCATTTAGCTTATAACCAATTAAGGGCCCAAGGCTGTCTCCCGTGGAACGGTCGGTACCAATGCATAGAAACAACACCCCCGCCGTTTTTCCATTCTCCTGCTCCGAGCATATCATGTTGTAAAGTCTGGCAGCAAACTCCTCAGCTTCAAAGGTCTGCCTTGTGTCATAATAAAAAACATCCCGATTTCCCCGGATTGCAATTCTTTCCCATAATTTCATAATATACTGCCCTGCTGTCCTTATTTTTCTCTGTTCTATTATAAGCCGGGTTCTCTGGAATTATTCACCTTACTCTCCTTCAAAAAAGCAAAAAAAGTACAGGTCTGCTATTTCCCTGTGCAGGTTCCTGTACCTTCTTAAATTAGTCTTTCATGCTATTGTAAACGTCTTTGGCTTCACTGATTGTTGATGCCTTTCCCATTCGTATGATATCAGCCAGCTCATCAAGCTTTTCCGGTATCATAAAATCAGATCCGATATAAGAAGCATAATTATCATTGATAAAAAGAGTTTGTTCCTTCACCCGCATCTGTGCTTCCTTCCAGTTTTTTACCGTCTCTTCATGTTCTTTCTCAAGCATTGATATCTTTTCTCTCTTGCTGCTTGCAATTTCATCCGAGATGATAGTACTTGTCACCTTATCAAACGTGTTTAAGGCCTCCTGTTTCTTATCTGCTATATTCATAAGATCCTGTTCTGTCTTAGCTATTTCATCATCAAACCGTTCCAGATTATAGACCTTCTCATTCCTGTCCTTCTTTATGGCACGGATAATGGCACGAAGCTTCCTGCGGTTGGACTTAATAGAGTTCTTAATCAGCCGCCCTTTCTTCAGTGCCTCAGGGTGTCTCACCCTGGTCCGGTTATTAATCAATATATAAATTCCTCCAAAAAGCAGAATGGAGACAAAATAAATGCCTGCCAGGTAAAATGTATTT
This sequence comes from Lacrimispora amygdalina, assembly GCF_900205965.1. Classification (GTDB taxonomy): domain Bacteria; phylum Bacillota; class Clostridia; order Lachnospirales; family Lachnospiraceae; genus Lacrimispora; species Lacrimispora amygdalina_A. Next base: position 54,125 of record NZ_OAOF01000015.1, on the reverse strand, counting down.
CTTTGAGGTATCAGAAAATAGATCCCGCATGGTATAACCAGAAAGAAAATTAGTGCAGTAATCAGCAATAGGATCATTTCAGAAAATCCCCTGGTAAAAAACAGGGCATAGTACCAGGTGCTTCTGCAATAAGCCGGAACATGATCCCGTTTAAAAACAGATTTAAGTTCCCCGGCCAGCTCCCTGTTTTTATCCTTAAGCTCCTGGGTTTCTTCTTCAATCCGTTCCTTTACGCCCTGGGTCTTCGCTTTCTCCCGCTTATTCCTCAGGCGCTTTAAATGTTCCTGTTCCTTTGCGATCTCACCGTCGTAAGTATCGTTAATCTCCTGGACACGCTTCTTCACCGTAAGGCTGATAGCATCGGTCACAGCCTTTCTCTCCGCTTCCAGTTCTCTTAAAAGACTCTTTTCTTCCAGACGGTATTTTTCCAGCAAACTTTTACTTACCGACAGTTCCTGAACAGCTCTGCATGCTTCTCCCAGAAATCCAACCTGATCTTCAATCGGCTGTGCCATCTTTCGTCTTCCTCCTTCGGTTTTTCCTCTGATAATTTTATCATAGGATGATTGGTTTTACAACGTCCTGTATTTCTTCCTTGCCAGATTCCTTCACATAATGCTATAATCGACTCAGTATTATGCTATGTAAACCGAAATTTGTCTGATAGAAGGGAAAATTATTATGTTTCGTATGTGGGCAAAATTGATAACGAATACCCGGATCGTTAAGGATACCGTCATCTGCAACTCCGACTACAGTCTGTCCAGGACTTCCATGGTGTTTCAGTCTCTGGAGGAAATCTGCTATCAGTTTGATCTTGGAAAGCCCATTTGGCTTGATTCAACAGTAAAAGATTTTAAAATGCATTCAAAAGCACGATTTACTCAGGATAATTTTATAGAACCCATTGATTTTGATTTTCTTGAAATACAGATTATAGAAGAATAAACTCAGGGTATAAAAAAAGTCCGCCACAACCGTGGCAGGACTTTTTTATTGGTAATACTTATAATCTCTTTAAAAGCTCTTCTCTCTCCTTCTCAAACCCGGGTTTGCCAAGCAGAGCAAACATATTCTTTTTATAGCTTTCCACCCCCGGCTGGTTGAACGGATTGACTCCCAGAATATAACCGCTTACACCACAGGCATATTCAAAGAAGTAGAACAGCTGTCCTAAGCTGAATTCATCCTGACCCGGAATGTTAACCATCAGATTCGGAACATCTCCGTCACTGTGCGCCAGAATTGTACCATTCATCGCGCTCTTGTTGACGAAGTCCACGCTCTTTCCCGCCAGATAATTCATTCCGTCCGTATCAACCTCTTCTTCCTTTAAAAGGATTTCTGCCGGAGATTCTTCCACATTTAATACAGTTTCAAACATAATTCGGGACCCATCCTGAATAAACTGTCCCATAGAGTGCAAGTCTGTGGTTAAATCCACTGCTGCAGGAAAAATACCTCTCTGATCCTTTCCCTCGCTTTCTCCAAACAGCTGTTTCCACCACTCGGAAACATAATGAAGGCTTGGCTCATAATTGGCCACGATCTCAACCGCTTTTCCTTTTCTTAAGAGGATGTTGCGGATCGCCGCGTACCGGAGAGCACCGTTAGACTCATAAGGTGCGCCTAATGCCTCTTCTCTGGCTGCTGCCGCGCCTTCCATCAATTTATCAATATCAGCGCCGGATACTGCAATCGGAAGAAGGCCGACTGCCGTAAGCACTGAGAAACGTCCTCCCACATCATCCGGAACAACAAACGTCTGATAACCCTCCTGGTCCGCTAAATTCTTTAACGCACCCTTCGCCTTATCCGTAGTGGCATAAATCCTTTTATTTGCCTCTACACGTCCATACTTTTCGATCAGCAGATCCTTAAATACGCGGAATGCAATTGCAGGCTCTGTGGTTGTACCGGATTTGGATATAATATTAACGGAGAAATCTTTTCCTTCCAGCACATCCTTTAAATCCCGGATGTATTTACTGCTGATGCTGTTGCCGACGAAATAAATCTCCGGAGTTTTACGTTTTCCTTTTGGTAATACGTTATAAAAGCTGTGGGATAAAAATTCGATCGCTGCCCTTGCACCAAGATAAGAACCGCCGATCCCGACAACCAGCAAAACATCCGAGTCATTCTGAATTTTTTCTGCCGCTGCCTTTATTTCCTGGAATTCCTTTTTATCGTAATTGACCGGTAGATCAATCCATCCCAAGAAATCATTACCTGCACCAGTTTTGTTCATCAGCACTTCTTTCGCACACATTACTGTGGCTTTCATGTTATCCATCTCTTCTGCTGTTACAAAACCTGCTGCTTTGGAATCATCAAACACTATATTTCCCATTGCTAATATTCTCCTTTTCCTATTATGTCAGGTTCCTGTCTGCCTGTTTAGGAAAATTATATCATAATATTCATTGAAATGCGACTTTATTTTCTTCTGCCCTCCAAACGTTCATGTTAAATACTCCTGAAGAATCTCCCCGATAAGCTTTATTTCCTCCGGGTTTAAATCCTTAAGCCAGTCCTCTCCCTGCCTGCTGCCCCGCACCTTTTCCCGGCTGGCCGCAATCTGTTCCAGACTCTTTTTTAAATAATCCACGTCACGGACGGAGCCTTTTGCTTCCACTGATTCCATGGGTTCTCCTCTCATTGACAAATTCTCCATTTCATCAGAATATTCCTCCGCCTGCTTTTGAGGACGGTTACGCCCCCTTTGCCTGGTGCTCCTTCTGTCCGCTTTCCGGTCCGGTTCCGCTTCCGGCTCTGCTGCATTCCTTGTCTGGGCAGCATAGATCGAGCGGATATTCTCACGAGGCTCCAGTCTGGGACCAGACATGGAGGCCGACTCCTCCCGCTCCTGATCCAGCCGGTAGATCAATGTATTCTCCAGATAATTATCCAGTGCTGCAAACAGCTGCTGCCGCTTTTCTGTTATTCCGGCACCATGATCCACCAGTATGGTAAACAGCCCTGCCATAATACCTACCGAACCATACAGCACAATATAGTAAGGATCTGTCCGGTACCAGTAGGAACCAAATGCGGCGGCACCGCCTCCTAAGAAGCACCAGAGTGTCATTTGATTGGAAAACATGTTCCAGCCATGGAGTGTAATACCCATATGTTTAAAATCATACATCTGTCTTTCCAAATAAGCCTTGACCCTGGGAATCCCCTGGTTCATTTGATAAGTTGATTCGGTCTTCTGTTTAAATGCACGAAGGTTCCTGTTTTTGGTAAGTGTCAGATTATCTGATTCTTTAATCAGTCTTTTGTAGAGGTTACGTGTCAGCCATCTGGTAATAATACCAATACCGCAGAAAATTGCAAGCACGTATAACGCTTTGCCTGTCTGTAAAAATTCCAGCATAATAATAGCTCCCCTTTCTTCCCGGCATCTCCGGGTGATAGGTTTATTATAAACACCCGGACTGCCTTTGGGAAGATGAGAGAGCCTAGAATCGTTCGTCAAATCCTGCCAGGATTCGATTCTTAAGTTAATCTGAATATTTTTCTGCCATAGCTAAAATAAGGTTCACAGAAGCTTTAACCGCCTTCTGTTCAAACTCGCTGTAGTCCATATTTGCGCTGTCATCCGCCTTATCTGAGATTGCTCTGATAACCAGAAACGGTATGTGGTTTAAGTGGGCTGTCTGAGCAATTGCAGCACCCTCCATCTCCGTACAAAATCCTTTAAATGTATCAGAGATCCATGTTTTTTTAACCCTGTCAGAAACAAACTGGTCCCCTGAAACCACTCTTCCTTTAAAAATTCCAACTTCAGGATTCACCTCTTTGCAGCAATTCTCAGCCAGATTCCGAAGATTTTCATCCGCATGAAATGAAAATTCCTTCATCTGGGGAATCTGCCCTGCCGGGTAACCAAAGCCGGTGGCATCCATATCATGATGTACCACATCGGTGGACAGAACTACATCACCAATATTAATTTCGTTCTTTAAAGAACCGGCTATTCCAGAATTAATGACCGCGCTCACATGGTAATGATCCGCCAGAATCTGTGTACAGATGGCAGCATTAACCTTTCCAATCCCGCACCGGACCACAACTGCTTCAAGTCCTTTTAACGTTCCTTTATAAAAATCCATTGCCGCTATGGTTTCAACCGTAACATCCTTCATGGATTCTTTTATTTCTGCAACTTCCACATCCATTGCTCCGATAATTCCTAACATAGCAGTCCTCCTTTATATTTTATCCATTATTTCACCGGCTACCGTATTATTATAACGGAAAACGGAGCAATTGTGTGATTAATTTCAATATTTTCCAGACGCAGAGTCAATAGCAGCTGATTGATTTAATTCCGGTTCCACAGTTCTTTTCTTGTAAGATTCTTTTCCGGTTGTACCGGTTACCGTTGTAAGCTTGAATTTTGAAATCTGTTCCCGAAGAATCTGTGCCTGTGCAGCCAGCTCCTCACTGGAAGCAGAACTTTCCTCTGCAGTTGCAGCATTGGTCTGTACAACTGCAGAAACCTGGGAAAGTCCCTGATTAATTTCAACAATGGCATTTGCCTGGTCCTGAGTGTCGGATTCTATCTGTTTTATTGCTTTATCAACCAGATCCGCTTTTACTGCAACATCATCTAAAAGCTTTAAGCTTTCATTGGCCATCCGTTCCCCTTCAGCTACCTTATCCGTAGATTTCTGTACCAGATCTGCCGTCGGCTTGGCCGCTTCCGCTGATTTTGCAGCCAGATTTCTGACTTCATCTGCAACAACCGCAAAGCCCTTTCCTGCCTCACCCGCTCTTGCTGCTTCCACTGCCGCATTTAATGCCAGGATATTTGTCTGGAAAGCAATGTCTTCCACAATCTTTGTTACCTTGGAAATCTCTTCAGAAGAATGGCTGATTTCTCTCATTGCTTCGTTGAGCTGCTTCATTCGGTTATTGCTTTCTCCCACGCCCTGGCCGGCCTGCAATACGGATTCCGTTGCATTACGTACAGATGTCGTATTCTTTTCTGCTTTTTCTGTTACACTGTGAATGGAAGCAGTCAGCTCTTCTATCGTGGCCGCCTGCTCTGTTGCACCAGATGCAAGTGCCTGGGAAGCATCAGAAACCTGACCTGCTCCGGAGTTCACCTGCTCCGCAGCGGTATGAATTACCTGCATGGTTGCATTCAGAGAAGAAATGGTACTGAGTAAAGACTCTTTAATTGCTGAAAAATCCCCAACATAATCCAGATCAACAGTAAAGTTCATATTTCCCTGAGACAGCATGGTCAGTTTTGAAATAATATCTTCAATATATGATGTAAGTCTTGCATTGGTGGAACGGATGCTGTCTGCCATACGTCCCAGCTCATCACGGCTTTCATAGTGAATTTCTGAGCGGAGATTTCCTTCCGCCATATCCTTATAAACTTCTTCTATTTCTTTGACTGGTTTAAGTATTGCCCGTGTTAATATAAAAATAATAGAGAGGGTTGCTAAAACAGATGCCACCAGCACCACCAGTAGAATCACCCAGGACTCAGCAATCACATTTTTTGCTGTCTGCTTCTGTATATCTGCTTTTTGTGCTCCAACCACATTCATCTGTTCCATTATATCTGTAATCTGATTAAAAGGCGGTAAAAATTCTTCCTGGAAAATTTTATAGGCAGCTGATGCATCCTTAGTAGACGGATCATTTAACAGTTCCAGTATTTTATTACGGGCTGCTTCTGCCTCCTGTACATGCTGATTTACATCTGCTATATTTTTATCATTTGCTGCGCTTCGCTGGTTTTTAGCAAATTTATCAAAAACCTCCATGAAATTTTGTGCGCTTTTACCGGACATATCAAGAGAGGACTGGTAATCTTTCCCTGATTCCTTTTCTAGAAGCGCCATCAGCAAAAATCTCTGAACCGACACAGCTTCCCGTTGAGCCACTAAGTTGTTATAGGTAAGTGGATAGGTAAATTTGGAATATAATTCTACCTGATTACCTATTTTGGATATACTGGCCGCAGAAGTTCCAAGGGAAACCAGCAATATTAAAAAAACAACGCCAAACCCGATTGATAACTTCCATTTAACCGATAAGCCTCTGATGAATTCATTGAAACCTTTTTTCTCTCTCATAATTGTACCTCTCATTATGTATTTATTCTAAAGCATAGATAATATCTCTGAACAGCGAAAAATCCAGGTCTTTACCCTGGTTTTTTTCCGCCCGTCAGTTTTCTTATAACCATAGGTGCTGCAGTCAGAAACCATACCGTATATTGTTCTGGATTGTGCAGCATGCTTTCAGATAAATCAGCTATTTCCATCCATTTCAGATCCATAATCTCTTCCTTGTCCGGACTGATTTCTCCATAATACTGACCAATAAATACGTGATCATATTCATATTCATACATCTCGTTATGAAACTTGTGAAAATAAATAAATTCTCCTACCTCTTCACAGCTGCAGACAACGGAAAGCTCCTGGTAAAGCCGCCGCTCAACTGCTTCCGTTAAAGATTCCTGACAGCGGGGATGGGAGCAGCATGCATTGGTCCACAAGCCGCCGGAATGATATTTCTCCAATGCACGCCGCTGAAGCAGTAATTTTCCCTCATGATACAAAAATACCGAAAAAGCCCTGTGAAGCAATCCTTTTTTATGACACTCCTCTTTGGTTGCATTCCCAATTTCCCGATCTTGTATATCAACACAGATTAAATGATCCATCATTGCTCCAATCAGTCATCTTTCAGATATTCTTTTAAAAACAGATCTGCAGCTGCTTCCACATTTTCACACAGGAGATTAATGTCCTGTGCCGTTGCATGCTCTACGTGGACGCCAAGGCTTACAGACACCGGCTCTCCGGTTTCTAAACATAACTTCTTTGCAATCTTTTCTGCCAGTTGTACATCTTTGTGTCCCGGTACTGTCAGGGTCCAAAGATCGCAGTTTGAAAGCTGCTGCCCGTCAATCTTTACACCCGGAGATGCTAATGCCACACCTCCCAGATGCGCCCGTTCGCCTCCATCAACAATAACGGCCAGCCCGCTTCCGTTTGTCAGATGGGCAGTAAGATTTATTCTATGTTTTCCAGCTCCGAAGGTTTTGCTTATCATAGTGTCACTTCCTTTTTTAATTTCCGCGGCCCTACTCTGCACCGTGCCAGGGAACAAAGCTTTTTAAATCCAGTCCAAACTGCATCAGAATCTTACCAACCACATGATTAATCTGATCATCCAGGGAACGGGCGCCATTATAAAAAGTCAGCATGGGGGGGATTATGGTACAACCTAAATCTGCAGCCTCAGACATATTGCGAAGATGAACCTTTCCAAGAGGCATTTCTCTTGTACAAAGAACCACTTTCCGGTTTTCCTTCATACAGACATCTGCTGCCCTGATCAGGAGATTATCGGTGAAACCGTTTACTACTCCGGACAGCGTCTTCATACTGCAGGGCAATATAATCATTCCGTCTGTCTGATATGAGCCGCTGGAGATGGCTGCTGCAAGATTATATACATCATAATAATAATCTGCCTGTTCAATTAACCTCTCAAAGGGTTCATCTGTCTCAAGCTCCCAGGTTTTTCTGGCACAATCCGATACCACCAGATGTACCTCACAATCCTTAAAACTTTTCAGCGCTTTTAGCAGATATAAACTCATCACTACACCGGTTGCTCCTGATACACCTACAATAATTCGCATTAAAACACCTCTCTTAACAAGCAGTTATAAAATACCGGACACGGTAAACCAGATAACTGCAAAAGCAACGGTAAAAAATATCGGAATAAGAAGCGGAACTCCCATCTTTACTGTTTCCTTTTGCGTATACATTCCATTTTCCTCTCCCTGTCCCACCAGTATATTCAGGTGGTGGAACGGAAGAATATAATGACCGGAAATAGCCAGATAAATGACAAAAATCACTGCCACTTCATTGATTCCCAGTGCATTGGTACATACAAGGATTGCCGGTATGGCAACACCCATGACTGCTATTACAGACCCCATAAACATATGAATTGCAATAGCAATTGCGGCAATCATCAGGGATAGTACAAATATGTTGCCTGGCATGGTTTTGGGAAGAAGGGTTTCTGCAAGCCATTCATTCATGCCCGTTACTGCTCCTACCTTTCCAATCGCAATGGCAGAGGTTAGAAATACCAGGACATGAACAGGAACATCCCCCCACTCCTTTACTGTCAGAACATTACCAATTACCGGAAGAGCCATACACATTGCCACAGCCAGAGTGACCCATCCCACATCAAGTCCGGTAATCCCATTGGTTAACCAGAGACCAATTGCAATCAATATCCAGATCAGGGTTCTCTTTTCCCTTTCAGTCATTTTACCAAGGGATGACTGCGCAGCACGCACTTCCTCAAAATTAACTTCAACTTCTTTTGACGGTTTAAACAGAATCAGAATCAAAAGCATGGTTGAGATGCTTAAAAACAGGGCCGGAGGTCCCATTAACTGAAACCAGCGTACAAAATTAATACTTTCTGTCGTACAGTAAGTCACTACCAGGGGGTTGATGACAGAATCTCCGGTTAAAAAAATAAGTGAAACCGGTACTGAGGCTGCAAATACCGTAAAGCCTACTTTGACTGCATCTTCCTTTGGCATATTAGCCGCCTTAATCACAACCGACATGACAGACATGATTAAAAACGCCCGCGGCCAGGGGTGGGGTATAAACAGTGATAATATAAAGGTCAGTACAAAAATGCCAATGATAATGCTCTTCCATGAGCTGACAAATCTGAGGATGTAGGCATAAGAAATACGTTCCCCTAATCCAGACTTTTTAACAGCTGCCGCAATCATATAGGCACCAATGACCAGCCACAGGGTTGAGGTTGTCCAGCCTGCAAATACCACTTTCGTATCAGCAAGCTTTAATAAACATACGCAGACCAGATAAAATCCCCCAATATAGCCTGACTGGGCAACCTGCGCCGCCCACCAGACTACTGTCATTAATGTTAATCCAAGACAAATCTGTCCTTCCTTAGACAGACCGTCAAGGGGAAGAAGTAGGACAAGGACAAAAACAATAATACCGATTAAAAAACCTGTTTTCTGTTTGGTGGATGTCACGAAGCTTCTCCTTTCACAATTAAAATCCTAAAATCACTTATCAAGAGGCGGAATAGGAGGAATAATCTGAAGAGTATCAATCTGTTCCTTTTTCAGCTTGAATTTTTCATGAATCTGAGGAGTTTCAGTAGATCTCCAGGAATAGAAGCAATCCATACATTCGTAAACTTCCCATACATTTCCTACAGGAGAGGTTGCAATCACTTCAATTTTAGTTCCGTCACAGCGGGGACATTTCATAGTTCAATCTCCTTTCGTTATCAGCTTACATCTCAGACATCAGTTTTCGGATCAGATCTTCATACTTCTCATAGCCTGCCGGCGGCTCTAAAAGTTCTACTTCTCTTGGGTTTGGCTCCGGATCTTTTGGAGTTGTGGCATCAATAATCAGTTTGGAATGCATTCCTGCAGGATATGAGGAGGGGTCCAGAGGCATTCCCGGACAGTTAGGAATCACTACAACATCCTTATCCGGTCTTACCCGGGTTGTCAGAGCCCACATAACCTGGGGGAGATTAAATGGATCGACAAATTCATCAACAATAATAATAATCTTACTGTAAGAACCTCCATGAGGGGTAGAAAGAAGCCGGAATGCCACTTCTTTGCCAAATCCGCCAAACCTTACCTTCGTGGATATAATACAGCCGATTCCATGTGTATACATCGCATTGACAGCCTGTACTTCCGGGAAGTCTCTTTTTATCTGCTGGTAAAGAGGAACCGATGTATTTAATGCCATAAGATAATCAATTTCAGTCCATGGAATACCAAGATACAGATTTTCAAAAATCGGGTTGGTTCTGTGAGTTACATGAGTAATTGTAATAACGCACTGGCGTCTGGAACCGGAGTAGGAGCCCGGAAATTCTCCGAACGGACCTTCTACTTCCCGAACCCTTGGCTCAATATAACCTTCCAAAACAACCTCAGAACCGGCAGGAACATAAAGATTCTTATATAGATCAGACTGGACAATCTGAGTCGGCACACCATCCTGCAGGGCTCCTACGAATTCGTACTCATTTTGTGTATACATAACTGGTGTGGATGCCATATAGGTTACCAGAGGGCTGTTTCCGACTGTAATACAGATCGGAACCTTTTCATTCTTTCTCTCTGCCGCTTCCAGTTGAATCGCAATATCATGAAATGCCAGCGCCTGAATGCCTACACGGTTTTTCCCTTTTATCTGAATCCGGTATGTACCTACATTTAGCTTGTCAAAGTTATCCGGCTCCTTTGGGTCCGCCGTAATAATAGAAGCTTTGGATAGGAAGAAACCGCCATCCTGGTCATTAATCCGATATAATGGAAGAAGCTCAAACAGATTAATATCCTCCGCCTTATCAATGATATTTTCTTTACAGGGAGCGTCTTCTCTTTTAAGAATTTCAGGTTTCACCGGGAATCGGTCCCATCTGCGGTTAATTTCATGAAATTGCTCCTTAACGGTTGCCTTTTTCTCCATCCCCAGCATCAGAGCATGATTAGCCCATGAACCGTGTACATTGGTGACTACGCTGTAAGGATATCCTTTAACCTTCTCAAACAAAACAGCCGGGCCACCCTCAATGTTTGCCGCTGCCCTGCCTGCCGCCGCAATATCCGGCTCTGGATTGACCTCCTCCTTAATTCGTACTAACTGACCGTTTTCTTCCAGAGTGGAAAGGAAACTGCGCAAATCCTGATAAACTTTTGCCATAAATTTTCCTCCTGATCTTCTTCATAAACTGCTGATACGGTTACAAGCTGGATTATTTTTCCAACATAATAAAATTATAATCATTTACAATTTTCATGGCAATTCGATTAAAATCGCAGTAATATTCCAAAATGGAAACAGAAAACTCCCAATCATTTCAAATTTGACTTGAAAGAAATGATAAAACTTTAGAATGGTTATATAGAAATGCGTAATTATAGTGATTATACAAATAAATGATAGTTAATACTTATAAATTTTTTATATTTATAAGTATTCTAAAATGTCATTACAAAATAGTATAAACATATTTTCCTTCGCGTCATTCTGTATTATAATAGTGTTAATGACAAAACGTACATCTGAAAATGGATTTTTACGATTTATCAGTAACTAAAGGGGGCTAAATGATTATGACAAAATGGATTGATGATTTCCTGGCATTGGCAAAATACAAAAACTTTTCATCAGCAGCAGAGAGTATTTACATCTCTCAGTCAGCATTATCAAAACATATCAAGGCAATTGAGAACGAACTTGGAATTGTACTGTTTATCAGAAGCAACACAAAAGCGGAACTTACAGAAGCTGGTAATATTTATCTGGAATACGCACTGAGCATACGCCAGTGCACCCAGGATTTAAGAAACAAATTACAGAAGTTTAGTTCAGCCTGTTATATTACTCACATAACAGTGGGAACCATTCCATGTCTTGCAGAATCGGGAGTTATGCAGACGCTTCTTGATTTTCAGGAGAAGTTTGGAAATTATTCCATAGAAATAGTGGAAGACGACCAGACGCATCTTCTCAAGCTGCTAACTCAACAGGAAGTTGATGCAGCCATCTGCCGCACTGACTTACTGACAGATTCGGAATATGATGTCATCCCTCTGGTAACAGATGAGATGGTTCTAATCTGCAGCAAAAATGTATTTCCTTTTGAGCAGGGCAGCGAAATTGATTTGACCGGATTTAAATTTGATCATATTTATACCATTGCCAAAGAGTCTGATATTTACAGGCTGACTAAAAAACAGCTATACGATATCGGATATACAGGCAGTATCTCCGGTACATTTCCCAGGCATATGATGCTTTTGTCTTTTTTGTCTCAAAAAGGAGGCTGTGCTATATTACCCCGGCAGCTTGCTAATCTTCAAATGTTTCCACAACTTACCTACTATAGAATCAGGAATTCAGTTAAAACTACCATTGGTTTTGCGAAATTGTCCTCCAATAATACAAATCCCCAGTTACTTGATAAATCCAATATACTGTTTGATTATCTAAAGGAACTGTGATCTATTGACACTGCCCCTGGAATTCGTTATAATTCTTTAAAGTTCCAGATAAGACAAGTGTTATGATTATACGGAGGTATCAATGATGAAATATAAAACACACGGAGTATGTTCCCAGGAAATTAACTTTGAAATAGAAGGCAGTAAGGTTGCTCATGTACAGTTTGTTGGTGGTTGCTCCGGTAATACCCAGGGAGTCTCAAGACTGGTAGAAGGTATGGAAGTAGACGAAGCCATTCGCCGTCTGGAAGGAATTAAATGTGGATTCCGTCCAACCTCCTGTCCTGACCAGTTATCCAAAGCTTTAAAGGAATATAAGGGAAGTCATTAATATGAAAAGGGCTGCCAGATGAGCGGATTTTTCGGCATCTGGCAGCCCTTATTTTATATTTATGATTCTCCGAATACAGCTCTGTAATCAGCCTGAAATTTAGCAATTCCCTGCGCCGTTAACGGATGGTTAACCATTTGTTCCAGGATCTTATACGGAACCGTTGCAATATCGGCGCCTGCTTTTGCACAATCAATTACGTGAATGGGGTTGCGGATACTGGCAGCAATAATTTCTGTTTTTATATGGTGTGCTTTAAAAATATCGGTAATTTCCCGTATCAAAACAATTCCTTTCATGGAAATATCATCAAGGCGTCCCATAAACGGTGATACATAAGCCGCACCTGCACGCGCGGCTAAAAGGGCCTGGGGTGCCGAAAATATCAGAGTTACATTGGTCTTTATCCCTTCTGCTTTTAGTACCTTAACTGCTTTTAAACCTTCTGTTGTCATAGGAATTTTTACTGCCATATTGGGGTGAAGGGCAGCAATCTCTCTTCCTTCCCGTATCATACCATTTGCATCAGCCGTTGTTGCCTTAACTTCTCCGCTGACCGGTCCGTCAACGATGGCTGTAATTTCCTTTATAACCTCCTTAAAATCTCTTCCTTCCATCGCAATCAGGGAAGGGTTGGTTGTAACGCCGCAGATAATCCCCATGTCATTAGCTTTTCTGATGTCTTCCACATTGGCTGTATCAATAAAAAATTTCATTTTATCCTCTTCTTCCCTATACAAGACTTCTGATATTTTCTATCTGGTCTTTGTCAAGCTTTAATATATCACTGTTCTCCATAGAAGTATTTGAATCTTCTATTAAAATCATTTTTGTATCTTTCCCAGTTATCGTATTATGCCATAAGGATGCCGGTATGTTAAATACCTTTCCAGGTACCATTTTAACAGCGCTGAAGTTTAGTCCGTTTTCTGTTTCATTAGCATAAACAAGGGTGCAGCCGCCTTCTGTCAGCACAAAGAGCTCATCCGTTTTATTATGCCTTTCCAGACAGTCAATACCAGTAATGTCATTGGCTGGTTTCCAGTTTTTAATACCAACCGTCCATTTCTTATTTTCATATACCCGCTGCATGCCTTCTCCGGCAAATTCATACTGTGTAATATTCATTTTTAAGTAACTCTCCTTTTATTTTAACATCTCTGTGCAGGTTTTTACTACATGTGCTGCCGTCAGACCGTAAGCTTCAAAAAGCTGATCCGGTTTCCCTGACTTTCCAAACTTATCCTGAATTCCCATGATTGCAAATTTAGCTCCCCCATGACCCGCCAGAACTTCTGCGACCGCAGAACCCAGACCGCCGATCACGGAATGCTCCTCCAGGGTTACAATGCCTTTACAGGTTTTATTCATTTTCAGAATAATATCCTTATCAATCGGTTTAATGGTATGCATGTTCACTACACAAGCTTGGATACCACCCTTATTAAGCTCCTTGGCGGCCTTCAGTGCTTCATGTATCATCAGACCGCAGGATATAATACAGACATCATTTCCCTCCTTCATAACATTTGCTTTGCCCGGAATGAAGGGTGTATCTGATGTTGTAATATCATCACAAACCGGTCTGGCTACACGGATATATACCGGACCGTTAATTTTTGCAGCAGCCATTACTGCCTTTTCTGTTTCACTTGGATCACAGGGAACAAAGATCGTCATGTGAGGCATCTCTCTCATAAGAGCAATGTCCTCAAATGACTGGTGGCTTCCTCCGTCCTCTCCTACAGACAGCCCGGAATGGGAGAAGGCGAACTTTACGTTTGCATTGGTATAACAGATCGAATTGCGTATCTGCTCATAGGCACGTCCTGCTCCAAACAATGCAAACGTACTTGCAAAGGGGATATATCCGGTACTTGCAAAGCTTGCGGCCGCACACATCATGTTTCCTTCTGCAATTCCCATATTAAAGAAACGGTCAGGATACTCCTCTTTAAACATGCAGGTCTGGGTGGCATGTGCCAAATCCGCATCCAGTACCACTACTTTCTCATTTTCTGCCCCTAGTTTTACAAGGGATTCTCCATATGCAACTCTCAGTGACTTTCCCATTTAAACTGCCTCCTGTTCTTTCATTGCCACGGCAAATTCTTCTGCATTCATTGGCCTTCCATGCCAGCTATACTGATTTTCCATATAGCTGACCCCTTTTCCCTTAATGGTATTGCAGCAGATGAATTTCGGCCTGCCTGATACCGGAGTCTTCAGAGCCTTTATAACAGCACTGATATCATGACCATCTACCTCCATGCACTCAAACCCAAATGCATCAAACTTCTTTCTGATGTCTCCAAGACTCATTACTTCTTCATTGCTCCCATCAATCTGAAGCTTATTATAATCCAGCATAAATGTTAGATTATCCAACTTGTAATGGGATGCAGCCATAGCCGCTTCCCAAACCAGCCCTTCCTGGCATTCCCCGTCACCAAGAACTGCATAAACCTTATAGGAAGCCCCTGCGTGTCTGGCTGCAAGTGCCATTCCCATTGCAAGAGATGCCCCCTGGCCTAAAGATCCTGTATTCATATCCACCCCAGGTGTCTTTGTACAATCCGGATGTCCCTGAAGGTGGCTGCCAATCTGCCTTAGTCCTGCCAGATCCTCCTTTGGGAAATATCCCAGATCTGCAAGAATTGCATATAATGCAGGGCAGGCATGACCTTTGCTTAATACGAGCCGGTCCCTGTCGGGGTTATCAGGATTTTCAGGGTCTATGTTCATTACGTCATAATAGAGCGCCATAAGCATTTCTACACAGGATAAAGATCCTCCAGGATGCCCTGACTGACAGGCAAATAACATCTTAAGAATCTCTGCCCGCAATTCTTTTGATTTCAAATCGTAATTCATAATTTTTTCCTCCTTATTATCAGCCTAGCCCTTTACAGCTCCGGCCGTTAAGCCTTCCACCAATCGTTTCTGTGCGAAGAAGAACATGACACATACCGGTATAATCGTTATGATTCCACCTGCTGTAAGTAAATCCCATTGAACACCAAGCTGTCCGATCAGACTTTTTAATGCTACCGGAATGGTGCGTGTCTCTGTATTGGTAAACATCACAGCAAATGTATACTCATTCCATGATGTCATAAAAATATAGACACCGGTGGCAACCAGACAAGGACCCAGAATCGGAAGAATGATCCTCACAAAAGCTACTCCCCTGTTGCAGCCATCTACCAGAGCAGCTTCCTCAAGAGACATAGGAAGATCATTTAAAAACCCCAGCAAAAGCCATACGGAAAACGGAATAGTAAATGTGGTATAAGATAATACCAGTGAGGTGTGTGTGTACAGCAGACCCAGCTTACGCATAATGGAATATAACGGAATCAACAGCAATACCGTAGGGAACATATTATTGCAGAGGAAGGTACACATTAGAATCTTTCTTCCTGTGAACCGGTATCTGGAAAATGCATATGCCGCAAGAGTGGATGCAGTCAAAGATACCAGTGTCGTCAGGGCAGCTACAATAAAACTATTTTTGATAGCTGCAAGAAAATTAACCGTAGTTGTAAAAAGCTTGCTGTAGGACCCAAACGTAATTGATTCAGGCCAGTATGTAACAACCATTCCATAAAGTTCTTCCTCTGGTTTTACTGAAGTAATAAACGTCCAATAAAAGGGAAACAAAAGAAAAAGCAGTATAAATACCAGCGGAAGATACACACACACAATCTGTTTTATATCAACTTGCTTCCTCATTCTTATCCCTCCTCCTTAAAATTCAATCTCAAATACGGAACTGCTGCAAATAACAGTAGTACTGCCAGTAATAACGCCATAGCGGATGCATAACCCAGATTCAATGCATTTCCCTTATTGAAAATATAGACACTGAGGGTCTGGGTAGAATAAGCCGGACCGCCTTCTGTCATGTTAAAAATTACGTCAACGGAGTTTGCAACCCAAATCACGCGAAGCAGCACCGTAACAAAAATTGTATTTTTAATCGATGGTATTGTTATATAAAATAATTTCTGCAGGAAAGATGCCCCATCAATGTCAGCCGCCTCATAAATCTCAGCGGATACCCCTTGCAAAGCGGCCAGAAGCATAAGTGAAAAAAACGGGATCCCCTGCCAGACAATCGTCACAATAATACTTGGAAACGCAGTGGTTACCTGAGAAAGAAATGGTACTTTATCGGTAATTATATGGATTTTTAACAAAAGGTCGTTTAATACCCCAAAGTTACCATCATAAATCCATCTCCACATTAACCCGATCAAAACCCCCGGTGTCACCCAGGGAATCATGCTGACCGCCCTTATTACTCCCCGCCCTGCAAATTCCTTATTTAATAAAAGTGCCAGAATAAACCCCAGCAGGAACTGAAAGCCAACGCCGCATATCACCCAGACTATGGTCCGAAACAAAGCCCCCTTAAAAAGCGGATCCCTGCATGCCGCTATATAATTGGAAATTCCGTTAAATGCAATCTCCTTTGGTCTTCTAAGATCATAGTTCTGAAAACTCATAATAATTGCATTAAAAACCGGTATAAATACCACGCACAGTATAATCAGCACAGCCGGAGCCACTAATACATACGGCCATATCGTCCGTTTCTTAACCATTCGTATTTTCCCTCCCAACGGATGGGCTGCATAAACAGCAGCCCTGCATATAAATTTCTTATTTATAAAGTCCATCCTGTAAGGTCTGCATACACTGTTTTGCAGTAATACTTCCAGTCAGTGCCTGAGATACGGTGTTGGGCCATAGATCAGAAATCCATTCCGTTGTCGTATCAAGAATAGGAACGATACCTGCAAACTTCTGTCCGTTAATGGATGCTTTCATAAAACGGTCGTTCTGGAAGAAATCAGACTCTTGTACGCTCTTGCTTACAGGAACATTTCCGGTTCCCTCACACCACATTTTCTGACCTTCCCCTGCTGCCAGATAGGAAACCCATTCAAATGCGGCTTTTTTATTCTCACAAGATTCAAATATGACTGTTTCCGTATCACCCATTGATGTCCACTGTCCCTTTCCTTTCGGAAATGGAAAAGCAGAAACATCATCTCCAAATAGCTTTTCCATATCTTTACTTGAGCCTGTATGATGAATTGTCATTGCAGCAAGTCCTGACTGAAAATTAGCGATAATTTCGCTAAATCCATCACTGGTAGCTGTAGGAGGTACATAGCCTTTCTGATAAATATCAATGAAATCCTGCATGCCCTGTACGGCCTCAGGTGTGGTCAGATCTTCAAAGCTTCCGCCCCGTCCATAGATAAAGCTTCCCCATGGCTCCTGGCCTCCCTTTGCACCTCTCATAGCAAAGCCGTATACATCCGTCTTTCCGTCTCCATTGGTATCCATGGTGCACTTTTCAATTGCCTCTAAAAATTCTTCATAGGTTTTCGGCACCTGGATTCCTGCTTTTTTAAAGATTGATGGTCTGTAATATACATACAGAACCTGAATATTCCATGGCATTACATAGATCCGCTGCATATCTCCAGCCTCTACCATAATGTTGTAAATATTATCATCAATTTCAGACTTTTTGTCCCAGGCATCAATCATCGGTGTTAAGTCAGCCAAAAGACCGTTATTTACAAATAATGGTGTAGATGTTAGCTTCCAGGCTGCACAGTCCACATCTCCGCCTCCCATCTTCGAATTAAACAGATTTTCCGAATAAGCACCGCCATCCCACGGACTCTCTTCACCGATAACAGTAATACCTTTTCCGTTTTCAGCATTAAACTTCTTAATGATATCCTGCATAAGCTGGGAATAATCAGTATTATCAGCCCAGTAGCGGAATTTGATTTCACACGGTTTGATTTCATCGGCAGTTGTCTGCTCCTCCTTTGACTCAGAGGCCACTGTGACAGCTGCAGCTGCAGCTGATGTTGTTTCTGTCACCTCAGCTGTTGTCTCTTTGTTTCCCGAAGAACAGCCTGTCATACCTCCTGCTGCCATAAGAGCCGCCGTGATAACTGCCATTGTTCTCTTTCCAAATAATTGTTTTTTCATTCGTATTTTTCCCCTTCCCTTACATCAGTTAACGTTTCCCATACATGCCTCTCAGCCAGAAATTTGGCTTCCATAAAGTTGCCGTCGGCAATTGCTTTATAAATATCCCTGTGGCTTCGTTTTGCCCTTTTAAAGCTCTCCAGGTCATATTGGGTTTCCAGGTGGCTGCGCCGGATGGACTCATTAATAATAGGGACCACCCGGATGAGCACTTCATTATGCGTGCATTCTGCAACCGCTGTATGGAATTGAACATCCATTTCAGCAGTAGAAGTGCCGTTAATTTCGATCTGTTCCATTTCCTTAACAATCCTCTCCAGATTTCTAATATCCTGATGAGTTGCCCTCTGCACAGCCAGACCGGTGATTTGAGGCTCAATCAGCATACGGGTCTCAAAGAGATTTTGAATCAGATATTTCTGGTTGGTAAAATGCAATCCAAGAGGATCCTCTCCTATACCTGTTCCTGCACTGATAAAGGTTCCGCTTCCCTGGCGGATAATTACAACATTTTCTGCCCGTAAAAACTTCATAGCCTCTCTTAAAGTAGACCGGCTTACCTCAAACAGCTCTGCCAGCTCCTTTTCCGTTGGCAGCCGGTCTCCCGGTTTCATCTCCCTTTGTATGATCATCGTTTTTACCTTTTGTGCTATGGCCATAGGTAACGCATCAATATTCGACATTTTATCTGAATTTCTCCGCATGGCATTCTCCTTTTTGATTGCATTGGACACTTTGCACAGATTGTTGCAATTTTGACCACATTTGTTTGGTTGTTTTTGTCATTGGTCTGGTCATATGCTAACACGTCATATGATGTATGTAAATATACATTCAGCATATTTTTTGCTTTTCATCATATTACGACATTTCAACCATTGCTTTTTGTGTGTTTTGCATAATTGTATATGCAAATTCATCATACCTTTACCGTATCAATCATACCAATTGGTATGTTGTTTTTTGTATTACAGATTCTTTTTATAAAACAGGTAAAATTAGTACTGTTAAATTATTTTTTGATTTTACGCATTTCATTCCTCCTATAACTTGATAATTATAGTATCATATATGACATTTTGGAATAATTTAAAAATCCCCCTGTTTTTTATTGACAAATGATTTTTACTATTTTAGTATCTGATTATAAGCCTGGAAAAACCGGACCAAATAACTGATCCGGTACCCAGATAGATTGAAAGGGGATAAGCTATGAGAAATGGAAAAAGAATTATCAGTATCATCACTACCTGCTTCATGATCACCGGTCTGTGTATCATCAGTTCAACACCTGCACAGGCAGCTTCAAAAGATTATTATGTATCAGCAAACGGCAGCGACTCCAATAACGGACAATCAAAGGACAAGGCATTCAAGACAATCGATAAGGCATTAAGCAATGCGTCCGCAGGTACCACCATCTTTTTAATGAATGGCACCTATCGCTCCTCAAAAACATATAAATTAAGCAAGAGCGGCACCTCCGGTTCACCCATTAAAATCTTGAATTACAGCGGTCACAAACCTGTGGTTGACTTCTCCAGCCAGCCATATGCTGACAGCTCCAGAGGCTTTCAGATTACCGGAAATTACTGGATTATTTCCGGTCTGACCATCCAAAATGCCGGAGATAACGGAATACATATCAGCGGAGGGAATAACCGGATACTGGACTGTTTCATTACCAAATGCGGTGACACCGGACTTCAGATGAGCAACGGTGCCTACAATAACGAGATTACACGTGTTACCTCAACCTATAACTATGATGCCAAAACCAATGGTGAGAACGCAGATGGTTTTGCCGCCAAATTAAGCATTGGAAGCGGAAATGTATTTAAAAACTGTATTGCACTTAACAACTCAGATGACGGTTTCGATTTCTATTCCGCCGGCAATGCAGTTAAATTATATAACTGTGAAGCTTCGTACAATGGTAAAGGAGATGGAAATGGACAAGGCTTTAAGGTCGGCGGCAATTATACCCGTGATAACCATTACCTGGAAGGCTGCACCGCCATTGGAAACAAGAAAAGAGGCTTCGACCAGAATAACAATACTGGTTATATCACCCTTAAGAATTGTACCGGAAAGAATAACAACGTTAATTTCTATTTTCCAAAAGCCCCCTCATCAGGGACTCACAAGTTTACAGACTGTATTTCCAGCGGCGGTGCAGGTAAAGATGTCATCGTCGGCGCTACTGTTGTAAACTGTTCTTTTAAAACAAAGTAATAAAAAAAGCTGCCGGTCTTTCCCTCATGGGAAGAACCGGCAGCCTTCTGTCTAATTATGTATTAACGGTCGAGCAGCCTGCATAAAGCCACTCCTATCACAGTGGAAAACAATGTGGCTGCAATTGCAGGCCCTACGATTGCCGTAGGGTCCAGACTGCCGTACTGGCTTCTGTAAGCAATCATATTAACAGGTATCAGCTGGAGAGATGATATATTAATAATCATAAAGGTACACATTTCGTTACTGGCAGTTCCCTTGGAAACAGGTTTGCGGATTTTCTTTCCCTCTGAATATGCTTTTCTCCTGGTCTCTTCTAAATCCTGTAAGGATTCCATTGCTTTTAAACCGGCAGGAGTGGCTGCCCACCCCAGCCCCAGAATATTGGCTATGATATTCGTGGATATATGTTCCAGGGAAGGGTGCTTATCGGGAATCCTGGGAAAAAGGAAATGCAGCATTGGCCCCATCCTTGAAGACAGCCGCTCAATCAGCCCCGATTTCCTCCCGATCTCCATCAGTCCAGTCCAGAAAGACATAATTCCAAGCATGGTAACACACAGCATAACGGCTTCCTTTGCAGAGGTTAATGCTCCATCCGTTACAGCACTTAAATTACCATGAAGTGCTCCCCAGATAACCCCTGCCAGTATCATAAATGCCCAGAGATAATTTAACATCTGTCATTCCACATTTCATTGCTTTCTTTTATCCTATTCCCAAAAAGTTAAGTTTATGAGCAAAGATCCTTTATTACTTCCTCTACAGTTTCCATCTTCTCTGCTCTGAAAGCATTGCTTCCGCAAAATACCAGTCCTTCATCGGTTCTTCCTTCTGCCGATGAAATAAGTGCTTTTGTAATACAGTATGGTATCGTCTTTTTGTCACATTTCTCCAGACAATCGTAGCAGTGTTCCAGACGGAACGGGGTATCTGCTACATGGTTTAAGAAAGGGTTTTTTATGGCTCTGCCCGGCATCCCAACCGGACTTTTTGTAATAACGATATCCTCTTTCTTCGCCTGAATGTAGGCGTCTTTAAACTCCTGGGGAGCATCACATTCCTCAGTTGTCACAAACCTGGTTGCAACCTGAACACCGTCAGCCCCAAGATCAATCTGATGCATCACGTCCTCGTGCGTGTAGATTCCTCCCGCAGTAACTACAGGTATCACTTTATTATACTTTTCGCCATACTCTCTCACAAGGCGGATAATCCCTCTTATTTCCTCGTCATATTCTGACTGATGGAAGGTGCGCTCCACATCCTCTGTATCGACGCCCAGTTCCGCCAGATTGTCTCTGGAAAATCCCAGATGTCCGCCTGCCAAAGGACCCTCCACCACAACCAGGTCCGGTGCCTGATGGAATTTGCGGTCCCACATTTTACAGATAACCATTGCTGACTTTACTGTAGAAACAATAGGGGCGATCTTTGTTTTCAGCTTAATACCGGCCTCTTCTGCTGCTTCCGCCACATATTCCGGTAGACTTACAGGCAGGCCCGCTCCGGAGATGATAATATCCGCTCCGGCCATTACCGCTTTTTTTACATAGCTGGCGTAATTTTTGGTGGCAACCATTATATTAAAGCCAATAATTCCATCTGGTGCAATTTCTCTTGCTTTTTTCATTTCCTCACCGATCGCCCGCAAATTGGCTTCTAACGGATTCTTAAGGAAATCCGGCTGTTTAAAACCAATCTGAGCCGTTGATATAATTCCCACTCCTCCTGCCTTTGCCACAGCTCCTGCAAGGGATGAAAGACTGATTCCAACTCCCATTCCGCCCTGTATTACCGGATATTTTGCCACCAGATCTCCAATTACCAATGGTTTTAATGTTCCCATCACATTCTCCTAAATCTATCATATCTTTGATTTGCAAGTTCTTCCCCAGTCATAGCAAGAAAATCTGAAAAGAATTCCATCAAGGCCCGGTCTATTTCCTTTGCAATTTCGGGAAGGTTTTCTGCGCAGGCAGGCTCTTCTTCCGATATCACCCTCTCAATCAGACCAAGATCCATCAGATCTTTTGCTGTAATTTTCATAACTCTGGCTGCATCATTCGCTTTTTTACTGTCTTTATACAAAATGGAGGCAAAGCCTTCCGGAGAAAGAATGGAATAAATGGAGTTTTCCATCATCCACACTTCATTGCCTACTGCCATGGCTAGCGCTCCGCCGCTTCCGCCCTCTCCGATTACAATAGAAAGAACCGGGACTGTTAAGTCTGTCATCTCAAATAAATTTCTGGCGATGGCCTCACCCTGCCCCCGCTCCTCTGCCTCAAGACCGCAGAACGCTCCCGGGGTATCCACAAAGCAGATAATCGGACGTTTAAAACTCTCTGCCTGCTTCATCAGCCTTAAAGCCTTTCTATACCCTTCCGGTGACGGCATACCAAAATTCCGCCTGATGTTATCCTTTGTGTTTTTTCCTTTTTCCTGCCCGATGACTGTAACAGGCATACCATGAAAAGAGGCAATTCCGCCTACAATCGCCCCGTCATCTTTAAAATAACGGTCTCCTGCAAACTCCATAAAATCATCAAAAAGCTGATGAATATAATCGGAGGCTACCGGACGGTCTGCACTCCTGGAAAGCTGTACCGTATCCCATGGGCTTCGTTTATTCTTCTTAGACCAGAAACTGCTCTTTTTTCCACACGGGCTTTCATCCTCTGTCAGGTTATCCACACAAAACCCTTCCTTATTGTGTGGATTGTGGAGCCTTAAAATCGCGGTCAGCGTATCCTTCATCTCTTCTCTCGGAACAATCTTATCCACAAATCCATGCTCCATTAAAAACTCTGCCCTCTGGAATCCTTCCGGCAGCTTCTGTCCTATGGTCTGCTCAATAACACGAGGTCCTGCAAAACCAATTAACGCTCCCGGCTCAGCAAGAATGATATCTCCAAGCATTGCAAAGCTTGCTGTGACACCACCTGTTGTTGGATCTGTCAGAACACTGATATAGAGCTGCCCCGCCTTATGATGGCATTTTAAGGCCGCAGAGGTTTTAGCCATCTGCATTAAGGATACGATTCCCTCCTGCATTCTGGCTCCACCTGAACATGCAAATAAGATTACAGGAAGCTTTGTTTCAGTCGCACGCTCCACAGCTCTGGCAATCTTTTCTCCTACTGCATGCCCCATACTGCTCATGATGAATCCAGCGTCGCAAACTCCTAAGACAGCTTTCTGACCGTTGATTTCGCAGATACCGGTCACTATCGCTTCAGATAGTCCGGTTTTTTCTCTGGCTGCAGCGATCTTCTTTTCATATCCTGGAAAATCGAGAGGATTCTCAAATTCCATCTCTTTATCCCACTCTTCAAAGGTTCCCGGATCTGCTGTCATTTCAATTCTCTGAAAGGCATGAACCCGGAAATACCCCTTACACTTCGGACAGATGTAATGACTGTTCCTGACATCCTCCGCATAGATTGGCTGGCAGCATTTATTACATTTTTTCCATAAGCCTTCCGGTATATTTGGTTCCCCCGTTTTTTCCACAGTTCTGTATTTGCTGTCAATCAGGGTATAAGTTTTCTTAAACATGTCTCTTAACATAAGATTTGCTCCTTTCCCTGTTTACCGGACATAATCCGGGAAAAATTTAGGAATAAAATCCGTATCCACGTCACCGTCACGATATGCCTCATGGCTTAAGATATCGAACTGAAAATCAACATTTGTCTCAATTCCTTCAATAATCAGTTCTCCCAGGGCACTTCTCATCTTCGCAATTGCTTCTGTACGGTCCTTCCCATGGACAATCAGCTTCATCAGCATGGAATCATAATTAGCAGGAACCTTATAATCATTGTAAATATGGGTATCAATTCGTACTCCATTGCCTCCCGGTACGTGGACGTTTTTAATAAGACCAGGGCAGGGCATGAAATTTTTCGCCGGGTTTTCTGCATTAATTCTGCATTCAATCGCATGACCTGCAATTGTGATATCAGACTGTGCCACACTCAAAGGTTCTCCTGCTGCAATCCGGATCTGCTCCTTTATAAGATCAAATCCTGTTACCATCTCTGTTACCGGATGCTCTACCTGAATTCTGGTATTCATTTCCATAAAATAGAAATTTTTATCCTTATCCAGCAGGAATTCAATGGTCCCTGCATTTACATATCCAACCGCTTTTGCTGCACGGACTGCAACCTCACCCATCTGATGACGCAGTTCCTCTGAAATTGCGGCAGAAGGCGATTCCTCCAGAACCTTCTGGTGCCTTCGCTGAATGGAACAGTCCCGTTCCCCCAGATGGATCACATGGCCCATCTGATCTGCAAGTATCTGAAATTCAATGTGTCTTGGCTTTTCAATATATTTCTCAATATACATGGTATCGTCGGAAAATCCTTTTACCGATTCCATCTGTGCATTTTTGAAATTAGCATCAAAATCATCCATACTTCTGGAAATTCGCATTCCTTTTCCGCCGCCGCCTGATGACGCCTTGATCATAACCGGGAATCCGATCCGCTCAGCCATTTTTCTGGCTTCTTCCACATGGTGAACCGCTTCCTTGCCGCCAGGAACTACCGGAACACCTGCTTCCATCATGGTTTTTCGGGCTTCAGATTTATTTCCCATCTTATTGATGATTCCTGCATCCGGCCCAATAAAGGTTATATTGCATTTTTCACAAAGCTCCGCAAATCTGGCATTTTCAGAAAGGAACCCAAACCCGGGATGGATTGCGTCTGCTTTCATGGCGACAGTTGCAGTGAGAATCCGTTCCATGTTTAAATAGCTCTGAGTTGACGGTGCGGGACCAATACAGATGGCTTCATCTGCCAGAAGGGTATGAAGACTTTCCCTGTCTGCTTCCGAATATACCGCAACCGTTTTAATCCCCATCTCCCTGCAGGCTCTTATGATTCTTACCGCAATCTCACCGCGGTTGGCAATTAAAATCTTATCAAACATTGGTCTCCACCTATCCAATCATAAATGTCAGTTCTGCACTGGCTGCAATCTTACCGTCAATGGTAGCAACCGCTTTCCCAACGCCTACCGGACCCTTTCTTTTTATGATTTCACATTCCAGCTTCAGTTTGCTTCCGGGAATGACCTTCTGCTTAAATTTAGCCTTGTCAATTCCACCGAAATAAGCAATCTTTCCCTTATTTTCTTCCATGCTTAAGATCGCTACCGCTCCAACCTGGGCCAGAGCCTCAATGATTAAAACACCAGGCATAACCGGTTCCTCCGGAAAATGTCCCCGAAAAAAAGATTCATCATACGTAACACATTTATACCCTGTGGCTTTTACACCTGGCTCCAGCTCTTCAATGCAGTCAACCAGTAAAAACGGGTGTCTGTGAGGGATAATCTCCTGAATTTCTTTTATACCTAACATCATACTCTCTCCTTATGTTTAAAAGAGAGGTCCGACTCTGGACCTCTCTTAGATTTTACAATAAATTACCGGATACGGAACAGAGGCTGACCGTATTCCACCACATCTTCATTTCCAACCAGAACGGCTTCTACCACACCATCGTATTCACATTCAATCTCATTCATCAGCTTCATTGCTTCGATGATACCAAGTGTCTGACCTTTCTTAACCGCATCACCCGCTTTTACGAACGGTGCGCTGTCTGGTGAAGAAGCGTTGTAAAAAGTTCCGACTAACGGAGAGGATATCACCTTATCGGTATCCAGTATCTCCGCCTTTTCCGGATCCAATCCGCTTTCCAATACTGGTGTTTTCGTTTCCTGACCGGCACAGGCAGGGATCGCCAGATTTCTCTGAACATAATCTCCTTCTGTTGCAATCACCATCTGTTTTTCTTTCTTTATGGATAACTTAACGTCTCCATCTTCCAGCTTAAAACTGGTGAGACCCTGTTCTGAAACGGCCTGCATCAGTCTGATTACATCATTTATTTCCATTATAAATGCCTCCTACTGTTCAAACTTCTTTACAAGAATGCTGGCATTATGACCGCCAAAACCCAGGGAATTGCTGATGGCATAGGTTACGTCACAGGTAACCCCTTCCCCTTTTGTATAGTTTAAATCACAGCCTTCTCCTTCTGTTTCAAGACCTGCAGTGGCATGAACGAATCCATCCAGTATGGATTTTACACAGGCAATGAATTCCACGCCGCCTGCTGCACCCAGAAGGTGTCCTACCATGGATTTTGTAGAACTGATTTTCACATTTTTTGCATGCTCACCCAAAGCGGCTTTGATTGCCATGGTTTCAAATAAGTCGTTGTGATGTGTGCTGGTGCCATGCGCATTGACATAGTCCACGGATTCCGCTGTAATACCGGCATCCTTTATAGCATCTGTCATAGCTCTTGCAGCACCGCTTCCGTCCTCAGCAGGAGAGGTAATATGGTATGCATCACAGGTAGCCCCATAACCCACTACTTCACCGTAGATAACGGCATTTCTGGAAAGCGCGTGTTCCAGTTCCTCCAATACCACTACGCCTGCACCTTCTCCCATGACAAAGCCGCTTCTGTCCTTATCAAATGGGATGGAAGCGCGGAGCGGATCATCTGAAGTGGTAAGTGCAGTAAGAGCCGTAAATCCAGCCACACCGATAGGTGTAACGCTTGCTTCCGCACCACCAGCCACCATCACATCCACTTCCCCATACTGGATTGATCGGAACGCCTCTCCTATGGAATGAGTTCCTGTGGCACAGGCCGTCACTACGTTAATGCACTTTCCCTTTAGTCCGAACTGAATCCCCACATTTCCTGCTGCCATATTGGATATCATCATGGGTACCAAAAGAGGATTAACTCTGCCCGGACCTTTTTCCAGTAATTTTTTATGCTCCCGTTCTAAGGCCTGCAGACTTCCAATCCCGGAACCCACACTAACGCCCACACGATAAGGATCTTCTTTTTGCATATCGATTCCTGACATTTCAAGCGCTTCTTTCGTAGCTGCTACCGCAAACTGGGCAAAACGCTCCATGCGCTTGGCGGCTTTGGGATCCATATAATCCTTTGGATCAAAATCCTTTACCTCTGCAGCAAGTTTTGCTTTATAATCTGATGTATCGAATTGAACGATCGGCGCAATTCCAATCTTTTTCTCTTTCAGTCCATTCCAGAAACTATCTACATTCTTGCCAATTGGAGTTATCGCTCCCATACCGGTTACTACCACTCTTCTATTCATACCGTTACTCTCCTTTTTACATAGCCATTCCGCCATCTACACTGATGACCTGACCAGTGATATAACCAGCCTGGTCCGATGCCAGAAATACAGCCGCAGCCGCAACATCTTCCGGGGTTCCAAAACGTCTCATAGGGATCTGCTCCATAGATGCCGCTTTCACGGTATCAGACAGCACATTCGTCATATCTGTCTCAATGTATCCGGGAGCTATGGCATTAACTGTGATTCCTCTGCTGGCAGACTCTCTGGCAAATGATTTTGTCATACCGATCACTCCTGCCTTAGCTGCACAGTAGTTTGCCTGACCTGCATTTCCAAGAATTCCAGATACAGAAGAAATGTTGATGATTCTTCCGCCTCTCTGCTTAATCATCTGGCGGGAAACATGCTTCATACAGTTAAATACACCTTTTAAGTTAATACTGATTACAGCATCAAATTCTTCTTCAGACATTTTCATTAGAAGATTATCTCTGGTAATGCCTGCATTGTTTATAAGAATATCCAGCCTTCCATACTTTTTAATCACACCATCTAAAAAAGCACCGGAAGCTTCAAAATCGGATACATTGCAGGCAATTGCTTCCGCTTTTCCGCCCTTTTCTTCAATCTCCTTCACTACCTGGAGGGCTTTCTCCTCCGAGCCGTTATAATTGACAATTACAGTAGCTCCTTCCAGTCCCAGTCTCAATGCAATCGCTCTTCCGATTCCTCTGCTGGCACCGGTGACAACTGCTATTTTCCCTTCTAACATATCTGTCACCTCCCCGTTAAATTTCCACTAATTTATCAATATCTTCCAGTTTTTCTATATTAAAGACTCTTACATCTCTCGTTATCTTCTTAATAAACCCTGCAAGGGTTTTACCAGGTCCGATTTCTATAAATGTATCCACTCCGTCCGCTATCATGGCTTCCACGCTCTGCTGGAACTTAACGGAAGATGACACCTGACGGACCAGCAAAGGCTTAACCTCATCTGCTTCAGTAACATAACCGGCTGTTACATTTGCTACATAAGGGACGACAGGCTTGTGAACTTCAATATTCTCAAGGACTGTACCCAGTTTTTCACCTGCACCCGTCAGCATACTGGAATGGAACGGACCGCTGACATTTAAACCAATCACTCTCTTTGCACCGGCTGCCAGCAGCTTCTCACCGGCTTCCTCTACCGCTTCTTTCTTTCCTGATATAACAATCTGCCCTGGGCAGTTATAATTTGCAATCTGAACTCCGTCGATCTGGCTTAATACTTCTTCAATTTTAGAAGCATCCAGCGCAAGAACCGCTGACATCGCTCCCAGCCCGGCAGGAACCGCTTCCTGCATAAGGATTCCTCTCTGTCTGACTGTTAAAATTGCATCCTGATCACTCATCACACCAGCTGCTGCAAGTGCGCAATATTCTCCCAGGCTTAAACCAGCCGTCACATCCGGTCTGATCCCTGTTTTTTCTTCCAGCACCCTCATCATGGCGATTCCTGTTGTCACCATAGCTGCCTGCGTATACTCTGTAATGTCCAGCCGGTCATTCTTCTCAAAGCAGAGTTCCGGCAGGGAAAAACCAAGAAGCCCTGATGCCATATCATAGATTTCTTTTCCAATTGCTGTCTGCTCATAAAAATCCTGGCCCATACCGCAGTACTGTGCGCCCTGGCCTGGGAAAATAAATGCGATCTTGCTCATAGTCATAAACTCCTCTTTAACGGCCAAGAAGCTTCCCGGCCTGTTCCATCATTTCTTCTATCATTTCCTTACAGGTCTGTTCCTTGCTGATCATACCCGCAATCTGTCCGGCCATAACCGTGCCGTTAATTACATCTCCCTCTAAAACTGCGTTGCGAAGGGTTCCAAGGGTTAAATATTCCAGCTCTTCAAAGGATTTTCCTTCCTCCTCCAGCTTCACATACTGTCTGGTCATCTGGTTTCTTAAAGATCTTACCGGATGGCCGTGTGTACGCCCAGTCACTGCGGAATCAATATCCTTTGCTTTTATAATTCTCTGTTTGTAATTATCATGTACGATGGATTCTTTGGAAACCACAAATCTGGTTCCGATCTGAACAGCCTCCGCACCCAGCATAAATGCTGCAGCGATTCCTCTGCCGTCACCGATTCCACCTGCTGCTATAACAGGTATGGATACCGCATCTGCTACCTGGGGAACCAATGTCATGGTGGTCTGCTCTCCAATATGTCCGCCGGATTCACATCCTTCTGCAACAACCGCATCAGCACCATATCGTTCCATTCGCTTTGCAAGAGCTACAGAAGCAACTACGGGAATTACTTTAATCCCTGCTGCCTTCCACATCTCCATGTATTTCTCCGGATTACCGGCTCCGGTGGTTACCACCTTAACGCCTTCCTCCACGATTACCTTCGCCACATCTTCTGCGTGAGGACTTAAAAGCATTACATTCACACCGATTGGCTTATCGGTCAGCTTCTTCGCTTTACGGATTTCCTCACGTACCACTTCTCCTGGCGCGTTGGCTCCGCCTATTAATCCCAGACCACCAGCTTCTGAAACTGCTGCTGCAAGATGGTGCTCCGCAACCCATGCCATACCGCCCTGTATGATTGGATATTCGATTCCCAAAAGTTGGGTAATTCTGGTATTCATTACGCTTCCACGCCCTTTGCTTTTAAATAGTCCATAACCTGCTGTACTGTAGTTAACTTCTCTAAATCTTCTGAGGGAATCTCAACTGAGTACTCATCCTCAAGAGCCATAACCAGTTCAAATAAATCAAGGGAGTCTGCTCCTAAATCCTCTTTGAAAGATGATTCCGGTTTAATAACTCCGGCCTCTACATTTAACTGCTCTGCGATAATTTCCTGCATTTTTTCTAACATCTTTTAATCTCCTTTTGCTTCCTCGTATTCATTTTTTATATGCTATTACTTTGATTTTCAAAGTATTAGTCCTATTAATTACCACTCTAATAGAGTGGCTCCCCAGGTAAGTCCTGCCCCAAATCCGGCAAGTACAATCTTATCTCCCTGCTTAAGCTTTCCCGCTCTGTTTAATTCGTCTAATAACAAAGGAACCGATGCTCCCGATGTGTTTCCATACCGTTCCAGATTGGTAGGAAATTTCTCCATAGGTACCTTCAGCCTCTTTGCGATTGATTCAAAGATCCGGTAATTGGCCTGATGCAGGATAAAATACTTGATTTCATTTAAATCGGTTCCGCTCTCAGAAAGCACTTTTAAGATTGCTTCCGGAACAGTTTTTACTGCAAACCGGAACACTTCCTGCCCATCCATGGTCATGTATCCTGTTTCCGGTTGGTGACCAGTCAGGAAATTTCCTGTTGTCCGTGACACACAATCCAGTGCATTTCCTCTTGTGCCATCTGCACCCAGTGTCATATAAAGCGTTCCCTTATCCTCGGTCCGGACCACAGCTGCTCCAGCACCATCTCCAAAAAGTACGCAGGTTCCTCTGTCCGTCCAGTCAATCAGCTTACTTAATGTATCCGCTCCGATTACCAGACCTGTTTTATAGATTCCGGCCTGAAAAAATGCGGAAATTGTATGAAAAGCATAGATAAAACCAGAGCATGCAGCACTTAAATCAAAAGCGATTGCTCCATGTGCACCAATAGCCGCCTGTACCTCACAGGCTCCGCTTGGAAAGCAGCGGTCCGGAGTAGAAGTAGCCAAAATAATAATGTCCAGTTCATCTGCGGATATACCGGAATCCTCTAACGCAGCCTTTGCTGCTTTTATAGCCAGATCCGTAGTTCCCGACTGGGCCTCAGCAATCCGGCGTTCCAAAATTCCCGTTCTGGACCGGATCCATTCGTCACTGGTCTCCACGATCTTTGCCAGATCATCATTGGTCACAACCCGGTCCGGTACTGCTGAACCTGTTCCAATTATTTTTGTTGTCATAGATTTCCCCCATTCATGTTTCTGTTCCATTCCGGTATCTTCCGGCCTGGAATGAAATCATGCCTCGTTGGATAGTTTTACATCTCAAATATTTTGAATATCAAAATAATTCTATTAAAATAAACGCCTCTTGTCAAGATATTTTTTTATATTTCCCTGTTCAGCAGATACTGATAAACCTCTCTTTTACTGATTCCACGGTCCTTTGCAACCATACGCATAGCTTCTTTTCTGTCCATTCCCTGTCCTTCATAAAGCTCCATATGTTCTTCCACAGACATCTCTTCAAAGACTTTTGTCTGCTCCATACGTATCTCTTCAAAACTCTTCCCCTCTACTACAATGACACATTCCCCCTTAGGGTCCTCGTTCTGATAAGTACTTAATGCCTGAGTAAAGGTAGTGCGAAAGGCTGTCTCATACCGCTTTGTCAACTCCCTGCAGATCGTTATTCTCCGCTCACCCAGTGACTGATAAAGCTCTTCTAACGTCCGGACCAGACGGTGAGGTGCCTCATAGAGAATGATAGTTCTTGTTTCATCTTTCAGTTCATTTAAAATCCACTGCTTTTCCTTCTTATCCGTGGGCAGAAACGCCTCAAAACAAAAACGCCGGGTTCCCAGTCCGGACAGTGTAAGCGCTGTGATACAAGCCGCCGGACCAGGCAGAGATGTTACCTCCACTCCAGCCTCATAACACTGCTTCACCAGTTCTTCTCCAGGATCAGAGATCCCAGGTGTTCCCGCGTCTGTAATCAGAGCCACCATTACCCCCTGCTTCATCTGCTCTACCAGATAAACTGCCTTCTCCACCTTATTGTACTCGTGGTAGCTGGTCATGGGAGTCTTAATATCAAAATGATTCAGAAGCTTAATGCTGTGACGGGTATCCTCCGCTGCAATTAAGTCGGCTTCCTTTAAAGTATTTAAAACCCGCAAGGTAATGTCATCCAGATTACCAATGGGAGTGGCACATAAATATAATTTACCTTTTTTTTCATCCATTTTTCCTGCTCCCTGCAAAGATTCTTTTTTAATCTGTCGGTCAATATCCATAAATCGTATAAATCTCGTCTGTATACACCCCTGGTTCCTTATAAACAACAACCGGTGCCTCCACCTTAATCATGGACCGCCCCCCTCTTACCGCTTCAATAAGGACCATGTTTGCTTCCTTATCCACAAAGGGGTGAACCATCTTCATGCGTTTAGGCTCCATCCCCACACTTTTTAATGCTGTTATAATCTCAATCAGCCTGTGAGGCCTGTGAACCAGGTAAAACCGCCCGCCTGGACGGAGAAGCCTTGCTGCTTCCCTCGTCACATCCTGCAGCGTGCACAACACTTCATGACGGGATATTGCCTTTGGCAGATCCGGATTTTTTAAACCATGGGCATCATTCATATAGGGAGGATTGGAAGTCACCACATCAAAAGAAGCCGCACCAAATAAACGGCTGGCTTCCTTTATGTCTCCTCTGACAATGGATATTTTATCTTCCAGATGATTCAGTGCCACACTTCTTGCTGCCATATCAGCCACTTCTTCCTGGATCTCCAGACCGGTATAATGAAGCCCCTGATTCTTCGCTTCCAAAAGAATAGGGATAATTCCTGTCCCGGTTCCAAGGTCCACCGCCTTTTCCCCTGGCTTTACCTTAGCAAAGCCAGAGAGCAGAACGGCATCCATTCCAAAACAGAATCCATCCCGGTTTTGTATAATCTGATAACCATTCCGCTGTAGGTCATCAATCCGTTCATTGTCTTTTAACTTAATTGTCATCTAACTTGGATTTTCCCTCTTTTTTTTCCAGTGCTTCCAAAGCCTTTAGCTCCTCATCCGTCACCTGGTTTTTCTCCCTGCGGCGTCTGGGCTTAAACTTTAACTGCTCTACCTTGTATTCCCTGATTTCCTTTTCGTCCTTAATGCTAACTACTACCTTAACCAACTGTCTGAGCACACTGACAGAGTGAACTTCACCCTTTAATCCGTCATCTGTGGTCACAAAATCGCCCACGTTCGGCAGCTTGCTGTTCAGTTCCTCGTAGGTCTCTTCCTCATTCTTCAGACAGCACATAAGACGTCCGCACACTCCGGAAATCTTAGTAGGATTTAAGGAGAGATTCTGCTCCTTCGCCATCTTTATTGAAACCGGTATGAATTCAGAAAGGTAAGAGTGGCAGCATAATGTTCTTCCGCAGATACCCACTCCTCCAACAATCTTAGTCTCATCTCTGACACCTACCTGGCGCAGTTCAATTCTGGTTTTAAAAACAGAAGCCAGATCCTTCACCAGCTCCCTGAAATCAATTCTTCCGTCTGCAGTAAAATAAAACAGCACCTTGTTGTTGTCAAAGGTATACTCCGCATCAATCAGCTTCATTAAAAGGCCATGCTTTTTAATCTTTTCCTTACATATCTTAAAAGCTTCCTTTTCCTTTTCGTGGTTCTTTTTCTCCACCTCATCATCTGCATTGGTAGCCATGCGGATCACTGATTTTAAGGGCTGAACTACCTTCTCATCCTCTACTTCACGGGCACCGAGAACAACATAGCCATACTCAATCCCTCTTGCTGTTTCTACGATTACATGATCTCCCGCCTTTGCTTCCAGATTTACAGGATCAAAGTAATAGATCTTTCCTGCATTCCGGAATCTGACGCCAATAACTTTTATCATCAATTAATTCTCCTTCATTACAAGCAGCATAAGCTCCATCGCCAGTTCCATATTCACGTTGGCATTTAAACGGACCCTTGCCTTATCTATGGCCTGTAGAATCAACTCGATTCCCTCATAAGAGCTGGCAGCGCTCATCTCTTTCATTGTATTAAATTCTTCTTTAAAAACAAGAAGATTGATATCCTGTGTTACTTTAAACATTAAAACATCCCGATACCACAGCTGCATAAAATCCAGGCAGTCAGACAAATCCGGATCCTGTTCCTTTATCTTCCTGATATAATTAAGCAGTTCCATGATATCCATCTCTTTTAAATGCTTCAGCATATGGATTAAATCCAGATACAGCGTCTGAAATTCTTCTGACGCAGCCAGATGTATGGCACGTCCTAAATTACCTCTGGCAAATGCTCCGTATACTTCCGCCCTGCTCTCTCCGATTCCCAAAGATCCCGTCAGATAGGAAATAATAACAGAATCCTTAAGCGGCTTTAATTTTAACTGCACGCATCTGGAGAGAATAGTAGGCAGAAATGCCTCCTGGTTGGTAGTAAGAAGCATGATAACTGCATAGGAGGGCGGTTCCTCGATGGTCTTTAAAAGAGCATTCTGTGCCTGAACCGTCATCTTTTCCGCCTCATCAACAATATAAATTTTATAATAACTGCTGTAAGGCCGGATCATAATTGTATCCTGTATCTGACTTCGGATGTCATCTACACCGATACCCGCTGTTTTTTCATGTGTGACAGTGATAAGATCCGGATGGTTTCCGCTCATAACCTGCTTACAGGCATGGCACTGCATACAAG
The DNA here is from genome assembly GCF_900205965.1 of Lacrimispora amygdalina. GTDB lineage: Bacteria > Bacillota > Clostridia > Lachnospirales > Lachnospiraceae > Lacrimispora > Lacrimispora amygdalina_A. Next base: position 18,856 of record NZ_OAOF01000015.1, on the reverse strand, counting down.
GCTCACTGGTTCCTTTTTCACACAGCAAGGTCATGGCAAATGCGTTAGCCAGAGATTTTCTTCCCATTCCCGCTTCTCCGGTAAGAATATACGCATGGGATACATGGTTTGATTCAATCGCCTTCTGTAAATGTTCCTTGATTCTCTCATGACCGATAATATCGTGGAATCCTGGCATAGAGACACCTCCCTATCGCTGTTGTATGACCCGTTTTCTAAAAAACCAGCCAGTATCATTATAACATAGAACGTTTTTCATCACAAGAAAGAAGTATTGGTAAAATCTTATCCCTTTAAAAATTTCTCCAGATGTTCTCCATGAAAACAATGGCCTCCATCCCAGACATCATGATAAATCTCATTTTCCTTCCCAAACAGACGGTATGCCTTACGGATCACTGCTAACTGCTCCATAACATTATCCATTCCCCTGTAACCATTCAGATGATCGGAACGGGCCGACTGCACCATCAGCGGTCTTGGTGCCAGGAGCGCTCCAATATCCCCCATATCCACATATTCCCAAAGATGAGGCACATAATTACAGCTGCAGTTTCCATTCAGCCTTAAAAGAGAGTCCGAATATCCATATAAGTATCCGCTGATTATCACAGTTTTAATCCGGTCATCCAGCGCAGAAAGCCAAAGCGTCTGCATCCCTCCGCCGGAGAATCCCACACAGCCAATAGACTCCTCATCCCATTCTCCCCTCTCCTTAATATAATCAGTCAGTCTCATTAAATCCCAGGTACACATACCAATGACAGTCATGCCCAGCGGTTCTGCCATATGCGCCAGATGAAAACAGGTTGAATTTAAAAATTCACTTTCCTCTTCTCCCTGCAGCGCAGCTTCCCTTCTCTCCCCAAAGCCGCGGCAGTCAGGACAAAGTACCACATAACCAAGCTTTGCCATCTGCAGGCCGTAATCGTAATGAAACAGTTCTATCTTATCTGCAACTGCAGGAATCGAGCGAACCCCGGCAACCGAATATTTTCCTGCTCCCTGGTGGCCTGGAGGCGCCAGAAAGCATTTCAGCTTTTCTTCTCCCCTCTTTGGAGGTATCAGTACATAAACAGGCATATATACTTCCGGTTCTACCTGAAGGAGAATCTTCTCGCGTATAATTCCATCCTCTATCTCAACACGTTCCAGACAATCCGGCTTTAAGGGGCAGTCTTCCATGTTGTGCAGACCAATCAGAGATTTTAACAACTGTCTTGTTTCCTGCTTCCAAATCTCATAATCTGCTTTGGTTTCCGCACTAAATCTATTCTTCCTTCCCTTCTTTTTCATCCTTTTAACAAGCTGTTCTTCACAGGTATAAAATCGGGAAATCGGAATAGTTCTCTTTTTCTCTTCCATATTGTAACCTTTCTTAAACAATATAATTAAAACTGTGAAAAACCGGCACAAAAGTAAATCTCTGTGCCGGTCTTAAAATCATTATTTGGTAGATGAAACGAAACGGTCATACTGCTGCTGTTTCACCTTCAGCAGTTCTTTTAATCCCATGTTATCCAGTGTGGATAAATAGGAATCAAATGTATTTAAGTCCGTCGTTCCCGTAATAAATGCCACATTCATTTCATCTACATAAGTAGTGATATCAACCAGATACTGAGAAATTATATTCTGCTCATCCTTTGTTGAGTAGATGAAAGGCCATGGTGCCTTAGAAAATGCCTGCAGCTCCTTATCCTTATCAACATGCCATTTTGGAAGCAGCACATCCGTTGCCTCTACCGACTGCTGGGATGGAAGACATCCTGCATTGATACCAAGCTGCTGAAGCCAGTTATTATCAGAAGCTTTCTCCGTATAAGCCTTTTTTCCATCTGAAGATACGGTGTAGCTCTCTCCTTCAAGTCCCCATACATAATAGTTCTGCGCTTCCTCGCTCATAGCATAATCCAAAAACTTAATGGCAAGAAGCGGGTCCTTTTGAGACTTGCTGATTCCGAATATATTGGCAATGGGGTTTCTTCCCAGATAAAAGCCTTTTGATTCTCCGGAAAGAGGAGGAATACCAACCATAATTCCCTTATCACCAGTATACTCCGGATACTGCTTGCTGTAAAGCTGGGACATCTGCCAGCTGTAATCAAATGTCGCACCTGTTATATTTCTTGCACAACGCTCTGTAATCTGGTCACGGGTAAGAGATGTATATTCTACTTCTAAAAGCCCTTCTTTATAAAGACCATTTAAAAATGTAAGGTACTTCTTGTAATTTTCAGATTCTGCTGCTGAATAGTGAACAGTCCCTTTTTCATCAGCGTAAAAACCATCCACCAGGTTGAGCCCAAACGCCGGACCAAACATATAAGGAAGATTTTTCGCTGTGACGCTTAACGGAATTTCATCGGTTTTATCTCCATTTCCGTTCATATCATTGTCCCGGAATGCACGGAGATCTTCCACAAACTCATCCAGTGTGGCTGGTACCGGAAGCCCCAGTTTATCTAACCACTGCATATTCATCATGGTACACGGCTGATAGTTATCTGTTACAACCGTCTGAGGTACATAATAAATATGACCATCCTCAGCCGTAAGACTGGCTTTTATCTTAGGGTTGTTATCCAGAAACTTTTTGTAATTAGGCATATAATTCATGTACTCATCCAGGGGATAAAAAAGCCCTGCAGTAATATATGTCATGTTATCATCCAGATCCGGAAGTTCCACAATATCAGGAAGATCCGCTCCTGATGCCAGCATAGGGCTTACGCTGTCTTTGTAATTTGTCGGTGATACAAGCGTCCAGTCAATCGTCACCCCTGCATTGGAAGCAATGGTCTTAATGATGTCCGCATTGGCATAATCTACTGTAGAATACCAGGAATTCTGCGCCAGAACACTGACCTTTGCATCAGGAGTATCGGTAACTGGTGCAGCCCCTGTATAATTAAATTCCGCCTCTTTGTTGTTTTCCTCTTTTGGCTGTGTCTGTGTGTTCTTTCCTGAACACCCTGATAATGCCGCTGCAGCTATCATCGACAATAATACGGCTGCTTTCCAATATCCTCTCTTTTTCATTGTAACTTCCTCCTTTTTATTATATATAATCAAAACATGACTATCCTTTTACTGCCCCCAGCATCGTTCCTTTTACCAGATATTTCTGAATAAAGGGAGTAAGGCATACAATCGGCACCATGGATAAAACGATACAGACATATCTGATCTGAATGGTGGACTGGGCTGCTGCACTTGCTGCAGTTGCATTTCCGGAAGCCTGCATGATCTCTGTAGAGGCCATCAGAAGAATTCTTCTCAGAAACAGCTGTAACGGCTGCAGATTCTGCTTTCCAATATAAAGCAGTGCACTGAAAAAATCATTATAACGTGCCACTGCATAATACAAGGTCAAAACTGCCAGCGTTGGTTTAATTAAAGGAACTGCAATTTTTAACAGGATCTGAAAGTCATTGGCCCCTTCCAGATAAGCATTCTCAAATAATTCCTCTGCAATGCCTTCAAACGCAGAACGGCAGATCATGACATTATAGGCGCTGACCAGTACCGGAAGTATCATGGCAAGTCTGCTGTTATACAGCCCAAGCCCGGTTACTACCAGATAGCTTGGTATGAGTCCGCCTGAAAAATACATGGTAAATGCCAATAGGAAATTCATTTTCTTTCTTAAGAAAAACCGTTTTCTGGAAAGCGGATATGCCGCCAGACAGGTAAATATGATATTTAAGCAGGTTCCTGTAATTGTGTAATAAAATGTATTTCCATAGGAGATCCAGAGGTCCTTATAAGCCATAACCATCCGGTATGTATCCAGGTTAATATCAACCGGAAGCAATGTTACTATCCCCTTGTTTACCGCTTCGCCGGAGCTTAGTGAAATGCTTACCACATATACAAAAGGATACAGGGTAATACAGACTGCTGCTGCTATCAGTATCCAGATACCAACATCAAACATCTTATCCGTGATACATTCATTTTTAAATTCTGTCCATGTGCTTTTCTGATTCATCTCTTCCTCCTTACCATACAGATGTTTCTGTCAGCTTTCTGCTCAGCCTGTTTGCCGTAAATACGATGACAAAACCGATCAGAGAATTAAACAGTCCTACTGCTGTGGCATAGCTGTAATTCTGATTTCCGATACCCTGCCTGTATACATAGGTAGATATTACATCTGCAGTTTCGTATATTCCGGAGTTGTAAAGCAGATAAACCTTCTCAAATCCTACATTCAGTAAATTGCCCAGTGACATAATGAGTAAAAGCACGATGGTCGGCTTAATGCTTGGCAGAACCAGATAACGTATGGTCTGAACCTTACTTGCACCATCCACCTTCATGGCTTCATAAAGCTCTGGTGCAACTCCCATAATGGCAGCCACAAAGATAATAGAATTGAACCCAAAACTCTGCCACGAACCGGATATTACATAGACAGCTCTAAACCATTTTGGCTCTCCCAGGAAATTCACCACCGTTCCTCCGGCCTTCACAATGAACTGATTGATAATGCCGCTGGAAGGTGATAAAAGGTTGGTTATCATTCCACATATTACCACTGTGGAGATAAAGTAAGGAAGATATGTAATAATCTGAGTTCCCTTCTGTAAATACTTGTTTTTTATCTGAGTGATACACAATGCAAAAATAATGGGAATGGGAAACCCAAATATCAGTGAATAAAATGACAGTAAAAACGTATTACGGATCAGCCTGAACGCATATGGTGAGTTAAAAAACTGAATAAACCATTTAAGTCCTACAAAAGATCCCGTATATAGCCCCATCATCCCGCTGCCTGCCTTAAATTGTGTAAACGCCATTACAAGACCTGTCATAGGTAAATAGGCGAATATCAGATAGTAGATCAAAACTGGCGCAAACATCAGCAGCAGATATTTATCTCTCTTAACATTTTTGCGAAAAAGCATCTTTTTCTCTTCCTTAGAAAGCTTTTTACGAATCATTCCTTTAATCCCCTTCCATTTGATGAGTAATACATTTATTGTATATATTGCATTATTTATTTGCTAGTTTCACTTTTTTCAATAGCGTTTTGCACACAAAAAATGAATGAATCAAAAAAGGAGAGAAGATTTTCTATCCTTTTTTGATCCATTCTTCATCTTTTATTCCATTTATTTGGTTAATTATAACGATTCATCTTCCCCTGTCTTATCTCCCCGGAAGTCACTTGGATTACATGCCATAATTGCTTTGAAATTTCTTCTGAATGTCAGCATATTTGTATAACCGCATTCCTCCGCTATTTTTTCAAGCGAAAGGGATGAGTTCTTTAACAGATCTATGGCATGGGAAATTCTCCGCTCCTGTACATACTTTAAATAAGTCATCCCAAACTGCTTCTTTACCAAAGCTGTTACATATTTGCTGCTCACAGAAAAATGCTCTGCGATCTGAGTGAGAGAAAGGTTAGGATCTTTGTCATTTTGATTAATATACTCAATTAATTCCAGATCTGACTGATTGTTATTCTCTCTGATTTCCTCAGACTGGTCTATTTCAAGAAAAATGTCTGTTACCAGACTGCTGTAATAGCCTGTTACTTCCTCCATGGTTCGGTATGGAGGACACTTGTCCACCCTTCTTAAGGGAATGCCATACTGATCCCAAACCGCCTGCATTGCTTTTACCACGGTAACATACAACTCACTCAGCAAAAGTTTTCCGGCATAAACAGAGTTATCAAATTCCATCTGGTTTCTTCTTTCGATCTCTTCAAAAAAATAGCTGATGCTCTCTCTGTCCTGATCCTTTATTCCTTTTGTCAGCTGCCGGATTCCATCCTTTGGAAAATAATAATTCATGGAGCACTCTGACTGGGAATCATGAAAATAGATACACCCTCTTCCCTCCCAGAGAATCTTTTCAAGTGCCAGCATTGCATTATCACAGGAAACTGATAATTCCTCCAGTTCCTCCTTTACATCATCCGCACCAACCGTTACCACACATTTTGCACCCACAGTCTTTTTCATTTTATCAAAAAATTCGTAGAGCCTGTCTTCCAGATGTTCACCATTATTGCTGTTAAAAATCAGATAAACATGCAGTGTATCCTTTTCATAGCACAAAATCTTAAATTCTGCATCTGATTCCTGTTCTGCCAGATTCGATATTGCCTTTAACGCCTTTTTTGCTTCTTCCTTTCCCCACATCTCTCCATAATACAAATCCACCATTGCAGTCAGAAAAAACACTCTCTTTAACTGAATAAACTCTTTTATAAACTCTTTATTACCGGATTCTTCATCATTTCCCATAATAAGACTATGAAGGATCCCCTGGCTGGCATAGGGAGACATATTGTGAACCTGCTGCATATATCCATTCCTTTCTCCCAGAAGGTCCATCACACCAGAAACAATTTTTTCTTTTCCAACCAGATGCCGGATCTTCTCAAATGGTGAAGAATACCGGTTTGCAAAAAAGTAGGCAATAATAAGATAACCCATGCATATGAAAAAACCAAAAAGCATGGCGATAGACCCCAGATCCGACAGCTCAAACCCAAACTTGTCTTTCTTTGCAATAATCTCATAAGAGATTAAATTACTGACCCGGGAAGCTTGATTAAAAACTCTGCCATCTTCAATCCCTTCCTTAATAACAGGCTTTCCATTATAATAAACGGCATAGCCGCAGGCTTCCCCTGAGGCAGACTTAAGCATGTCCTGAATTTTCTGATTTTCAAACAGAACACAGATAATACCTCTCTGTGATCCGGACCCATATTGATAAGCACCGCTGTAAATCAGATATTTCTTGAAAAAAGTCAGCTTGCTGTTGTTCCTGTTTAAGCAGGTGTTTAAATCCGTAACCGCTAATCTGTCTGTCTTCCATCCGGATAAATCAATGCGGTCCGATAAGTGGATAACCTCATCACTGGTGTATATCTTATTATAATTATTGAGCATCAGAACAACATCAGAGATATTAAAATCATCTCCCGCTGTTTTCTGGTAACGAATATCATTTAAGATCTGGTATAACAGATAAGAATCCACCGGACTATTCATTTGAACTGTCATATAAAGTTTATTGATTAAAGAAGAATTATTAAGGTTTGATATAATATTCTGAGCACTGTAAATCTGCTGGTCCATCCCGTTGGCAAATGCCTGAGCTTTGGTTTCATAGTATGTTACAGCCTGATTTTCCTTCACCTTTACCGCTTCATATATCACAGTTGCTGAGTATACCAGGAAGCTCAGTATGATAATCAGACAATAGGACAGAAACATATTCTTAAAAAACCGGCTCTTACGTGCTTCCATAGCATTCATAATTTGTTCACCTTATTCATCCCTCACCATTTCTTTTGCACTTTTCCGTACATATTTCATAATTAATATACCAAATCAGTCAAACGTTAGCAAGAATATTTACTATGCCGGAACACTTTCAGATATATACAGATCTGTGCGCTTCTATACCATCATCAATTTTTATGCATTTTCTTTATTTAAAGATGGATCAATGTATATTCATAAGGCATTATTACTAATCTTTCAGTTCTTACCGCCAGTATTATTACATTTTTCTACAAATTATTCTCTTTATTTTCAGTATTTGTGTTGAGAATCTCTTAACTGTGAAGTATACTTAACATAAAAGGCAATACTGTTATAAAATGATAAAAACGGGAGATGGTTGCAATTTTAGGTATGGTAATTGCAGACGATGAAAAAAAGATCTGTAAGCTCATCGAATATTTAGTTAATTGGGATGAAATTGGAATACAGCTGCTGGGGACTGCATATGACGGTATCACTGCGTTGCAGCTGATCAATGAAAAAAAGCCGGATATTCTTCTTACAGATATCCGCATGCCTGGAATGGATGGGCTTTGTCTGATTGAGGAAGCAAAAAAGCAGAATGAGATTCTTAAATGCATCATCATCAGCGGTTATAAAGATTTTCAGTATGCCCAGCAGGGAATGAGATTTGGGGTGAGGGATTATCTGTTAAAACCAATTAATCAGGAAGATTTAACCCGTACATTAAAAAAACTGGTTAAGGAAACCCACGAACAGATATCGAAACAATCAACACATCTGCATCTTGAAGAAACATTAAAAACTTACACCGGAACCTTTCAACATCTGTTTTTTAAAACGGTTCTTCAAAAAAATCTATGTGAGCAGGAAGAAACCATTTTACAGGAATTAAGGGAAATCAGTGCTGCTGATATCATAAAAAATTCCTCCCGCTGCATTGCAGTGAAACCAAATATCAGTTACAGGGAATTTACGAAAGAAAGCTATCAGCTTCTGACAGAAAAAACTCTGGAAATCGCAGAAGTGGAATTTTCCTCACACAACTGGATCTGGATATCCGAAATTACCAGGGAGGGAATCTATTTTCTTCTTTTTTATGATACTTTGGACCGGAAAGAGCTGTTAGAATCCATTAACCACATAAAAGAACGTGTTCTCAGTCTGCAGGACCTGTTTCCCAGACTTTACTTTCATGCTGTCATTAGTGAGCCGGCTGACAGCTGTCTCCAGCTGATTCACCGCATTAAAGAAAGCCGGATTGCCATAGGAAACCGCTTTCTCACAAGTTTAAACACGGTCTCTGAGATTAAATCACCAGACACTCTGCCGGCAGAACCAGAATCCATAGACACCATGATCTCCAGTCTGCTGGAAGGCAGACCGGAAGCATTTGATATGGCTGGAATTAAAAAATGCGTGGAAGCCGCCAGAGATATCATGACAGCAGAGGACGTCTCCTCCTGTTTACAGGTAAAGAAAAATCTATTGGTTCTTCTGAATTATTACCTTAAAGGATTCAGACAACTGGATACTACCCTGGCAGACAGTGAAATAGAAGCCTGGTTTTCTGAAATGTATGAACACTGTACCTGTATAGAGCAGACTTTCTGCCTTTTGGAGGAAACTCTTTGTAAGACACTTCAAAATGTCTTAGAACATTTGAAAAACAGAGAAATCAAACCGGTGATCTATGCCAAACATTATATAGAGGAAAACAAAGGAATCAATATTAAACTGGAAGAACTGGCAAAAAACACAGGATTCAGCTATACCTATTTTTCCTCTCTTTTTAAAAAGGAGACGGGAAAAACATTAACGGAATACATACAAATGGTACGGATTGAAAGTGCAAAAAAACTACTGACTGAGAAAGAACGAAGCATCAGTGAAGTGGCAGAACTGGCCGGTTATAATGATATAAAATTTTTCACCAGACAGTTTAAGAAGACACTTGGCGTATCCCCCAATGAGTACCGGAAATTATTTACAAACCGGTCACAAGGAGGTCATTGATTGAAAAAGCTATGGTTGAAAAACCGGTTTGTATTATGGACCGGTCTCCTCATAACCTGGAACATTCTTTCTCTCGTCCTGCTCATTCTGATCCTTACGGCGAATCACAAACAGGAATACTATCCTGCAGTGTTCCTGGTATTCATCCTGGTCCTGGGACTTATCCTCACTCTTTTGTGGGGAAAGGTTAATATATGGGAACCTCTGCGTTCTATGGAAAAGCAGGCAGAGCTTTTTAATAATGGGATTATATTCACTGAGCTCTTTAAAAGTCTGAAAGGAATATCTCCCAGCTTTGATGAATTATTATCAGGACTTCATACCAGTCTGGATAAGGATAGGATGATAGAGAATGCCAAACAACAGGCCCGCTACCTCGCTCTTCAAAACCAGATAAATCCTCATTTTCTCTATAATGTTCTGGAATCCATCCGTTCGGATGCCATTATGGCAGGTGTCCCGGAGATTGGAAAGATCACAGAAGCACTGGCAGTCTTTTTCCGCTATACTACTTCCAACATGGAGAGCCTGACAACACTGGAAGAGGAACTTTCCAACGTCAGGAATTATTTTTTGATTCAGAAATACCGTTTCGAGGATAAAATTGATCTGGATATCCTGCTGCCGGAGGAGGAAGATCTATTAAAGGCCAGGATTCCAAAACTCACACTTCAGCCTATTGTTGAAAATGCAATTAAACATGGATTAGAGCCAAAGATAGAAGGTGGAAACGTAATAATCGATATTGATCACAGTGATACTATTCTTTATATTTCCGTTACAGATAACGGCGTTGGAATCGATGAATCCACGCTGGAACATCTAAATGATACGCTCTTACATATGGCAGGATGCAATGGTTCCGTCAGAGAAGATAAAAAAGGCGGTATCGCACTGAACAACGTAAATTCCAGAATCCGTCTTCTTATGGGAGAGGAATTTGGATTACACCTGTTTAGTTCACCTGATTCCGGTACAGAGGTCTCACTTACGCTTCCCTACATACTTGATGAAGCAGAAAGGCTGGGAAAATGAAACAGGAAGTACTGCGCTACGAAAATATTTACTGCTCCGAAGGAAATCAACCCCTTCTCAAAGGCTTATGCCTGCGTGCTTTTCAGGGGCAGATCTGTTTTGCAATTATTCCCAATCTAATCGAGAAACAGAATTTTCTCAGTCTTCTGGACGGAACCTTAAAACCTGACTCCGGCTGGATTTACTGGAATGGGAATAAATTAAATTCCCGCCGTTCCCAGGATCAGATCCGGAAACAAACCTCTTTTATCGGCAGGAACAGAGGTGTTTTTTCCCAGCTAAGCGTTGGGGAGAATATTTTTGTTGCAAATAGCAGGGTGCTCTGGTGGAACCGGGCAACCTTACTCTGCAGAAAGGCTCCGGATCTATTGAAAGAACTTAGACTTACGCTTCCCATGTCTGCCAAAGCCCATTCACTGGACTTTGGCAGACAAAAGCAGATTGAACTCCTGCGCGCTTACGTATCCGGACGAAAACTGGCAGTCATTACTGATCTGGAGATGTTTCTGTCAGAAGAAGAGATGAAGGATTTTTTTGATCTCACTGTAAAATTAAAAATGAAAGGTATGACCTTTCTTTATGTTTCAGGAAGCAATACCGATTTATGGAGCCTGGCAGATGAGGTTACCATTATAAAAAAGGGCAGATCAATCAGCCGGATAATACCCAGTCACATCATCTCCTCATCAAACCAACCATGTACTGCGGCTGGCTTTGCTGCTAAAAAACAGGCGTCCTCTCCCTATGTTTCTCTCGACCAATTTATAAAAGGAGGAGAACTGGTAACTATACTTGATACAAATTCTGCAGAATGCTGTCATGCCATCTCCATACTGGAAAGCTGCAGTTTCTTAACTTCAAAAGCAATCATATCCTATCAATACAAAAACTGTTTTCGCTCCATACTAGACGAGATTGTTTTTATTGAAGCCAGGTCTCTCAATGAAATGGTATTTACCAGTATGACCATCATGGATAACTTAATTTTTATGCTTATGCAGAAGAATGCAGGTATTTCATTTAAGAAATCCTATCGGAAACTGGTACAAAATATGACCCATGGCATTTTCACAGAAAAAGAGCTTTCACTAAGAGCGGATAAAGCCAGTGATGAATGTAAGCTGAAACTGATTTATTACCGTTGGATTTTTCTCCGGCCTAAAGTTATGGTATGTATCAAACCCTTTACATCCATGGATTATCAGCTTCGCTCCCTGACCATCAGCCTTCTTAATGAAGCTTTAAAATCCGGAATTGCCGTCATACTCATTACAAACCATATAACAGAAGCATATACCATGAAAGGAAAACATCTAACAGTTAAGAATAACTGTTTACTTAAAGATTAGTCCTTTCTTTCTCAAAAAAAGCCGGCCAGGCTTTTTTTCTTCCCCTGATTATCCCCATATCCAAACATTTACCCCCTTACAACACAAATTATACCATTGTTTTATTGTGTTTTTGCCTATAAAATATTAATTACATTGTATCATTTTATGCATCTTGTATAACATTTGTTTTGAAAGGAGATTAAACTATGAAAAAAAGTATCTTATCCCTGATGTTAGTATCTGCCTTGCTGGTATCTGCTGCCGGCTGTGCAGGGAAAAAAGCAGACACTTCCCCTGCCGGCAGTGAAACTGCTTCCACGGAAGGAGAAATCAAAGTTGGTGTAATCCTAAAAACGCTTTCCAGCGAATACTGGAGCTACGTTGCTGCCGGAGTCAATGCTGCCTCAAAAGATTTAGGTGTTAAAGTTGACCTTCAGGGACCTGCCTCAGAAACAGCCTATGACGAGCAGAACAATATGATTGAGACCATGCTCGCAGGAGGAATTGATGCTTTTGTTATCTCTCCCCTTCAGTCAGAATCCGTTGCAAGCGTAATTGGTGATGTAAAAATACCAATCATAACCGTTGATACAGATGCAGAAATTCCTGGGAAAGTTGCTTTTGTAGGAACCGGCAATGACAAAGCAGCCTATCAGGGGGGACTGTTTGCTGCTGAAAAAGCAGGCAAAGGAACAAAAGCCGTAATTATTGGCGGTGTTGAAGGAAATGCAACCAGTGATGCCAGACAGGCCGGTTATACCAGAGCAATGGAAGAAAAAGGAATCGACATTGTTTCCGTACAGTATGCCCAGTCCAATCCTGATACGGCTGCCAACGTGATGGAGAATATGATTACTGCCCAGAGTGGTGACATTCAGATTGTATTATGCCATAACGATGATACGGCTGCAGGAGCTGCAACTGCCTGTAAACAAAGCGGATTAAACGATGTTATTATTGTTGGTTTTGATGGAAACCAGAGCGGTGTACAAAATATTATTGACGGAACCATTACCGCCACCTGCGCTCAGTCCGCTTACACCATGGGATATAAAGCGGTAGAAACTGCAGTCAAAGCAGTAAAGGGTGAGACAGTAAAATCCTTTGTAGATACCGGCTGTCAAGTCATATCCTCCGAAAATGCAAAAGACTATTTAGAACAACTGAAAGGCTATTTAAACTAACCTGTCAGCAAGAAACAGAAAGGGTTGAACTGCTATGAGCTTAATGGAACTGAAACATGTGACGAAACGCTTTCCGGGAGTTGTGGCTCTGCGCAATATGTCAATGGAAATTAAACCAGGAGAGATTCATGGACTGATCGGGGAAAATGGTGCCGGCAAATCCACGCTGATTAAAGTACTGACCGGGGTATATACCCCGGAAGAAGGTACCCTCTTAATGGACGGTAAAGTAGTCTCCTTCAAAAATCCCCGAGAGGCGGCTGCCCACGGAATTGCCTGTGTCTACCAGGAACTAAATATTGTGCGCCTTTTATCAGTCACAGATAATATTTTTATAAATAAAGCACTGAAAAAGAAGAATAGTCCGCTTCTGGAATATGAAAAAATGCATGAGACAGCGCATAACGTGATGATGTCACTGGGACAGGATATTGATGTAAAGAAAGAATGCGGTTCCTATGGTATGGGAATACAGCAGATGGTTGAAATAGCAAAAGCTGTTTTAATCGATGCAAAACTGATCATTATGGATGAACCCACCTCCAGTCTTGGAGAAAAAGAGGTTGCCCAATTAATGAAAACCATACGTTCTTTAAAGGCAAAAGGCATTTCCATACTGTTTGTTTCCCATAAGCTGGAAGAGCTCTTTGAGTTATGCGACCGGGTCACCGTTATGAGAGACGGAGAACATATCCTGACAAAAGACATTACAGAGATGGACAATGATTCTCTCATTTCCGCCATGGTAGGAAGAACCCTGGAAAACCAATATCCAAAGCTGAATACAACAAGAGGCAGAGAAGCCTTACGAGTGGAACATCTAAATACAAACGGAGTCCTAAAAGACATTAATTTTCATGCCAACTACGGGGAAATACTTGGTTTTGCCGGACTGGTAGGCGCGGGACGGACAGAAACCTTCCGGGCAATATTCGGCGCTGACGCCCACGATTCCGGTAATATTTATATTAATGAAAAACCTGTAACAATTAAATCACCAAAGGATGCGATCCGTCTGGGTATGGCATTTTTAACAGAGGACAGGAAAGGACAGGGTCTGGTTTTGACCCAATCCGTACGTACCAATCTCATTCTCAGTTCCATGGAGAAATGTAAAAACGGACTCTTCCTGGATGAAAAACACATTGATCAGCTGGCCGGAGAAAACGTAGACAGTTTAAAAATTAAAATATCAGATTCAAAAGAAGCAGTGGGACAACTGTCAGGAGGTAATCAGCAAAAAGTAGTCATTGGCAAATGGATTAATACCAATGCAGATATCTATATCTTTGATGAACCTACCAGAGGTATTGACGTTGGTGCAAAAGTTGAGGTTTATAACATTATGAACAGCCTGATAAAAGCCGGCAAATGCGTGATCATGATATCCTCAGAACTGCCGGAAATTATCGGAATGAGCGACAGAGTTATTATAATGAGAGAAGGAAAAGTGATGGGTGAACTTTCAAGAGACCGTGATTTACTGAATCAGGAAACAATTATGAAAGCTGCCTGGGGAGGTGCTATACAATGAAAACAAAAAAACTAAAAGACGCAATCAGTAAGGCAGCTCCGCTGCTGGCACTGATCCTGTTGTTTATGATCCTGTCAGTGGCAACAGATAAATTTCTAACTGTGAATAATATGATGAACATCTTACGTCAGACAGCCGTAAACGGTCTTATCTCAGCAGCTATGCTGGTTGTACTTATTACTGCAGGAATTGATCTTTCTGTAGGTGCAAACGCTATATTATGTGCCTGTGTGATGGGTATGCTTAAAAATTCACTGAGGATCACCAACCCATTCTTACTGATACTGGCCTGTATCATCACCGGACTTCTGGTCGGATTTGCAAATGGTATTCTGTTGACCAAAATGCATCTTCCTCATCCCTTTGTATCAACTCTGGGTATGAAAAATGTACTTTGCGGCCTTGCTCTTTTCGTCGTATCAACCAAAACAATTTCAGACTTTCCAGTAGGCGTTACATTTTTAGGGTCCTTTAATTTATTTAAAACAACCGGCGGTTTCTCCGGAATCCCGCTTTGCTTTATCGTTCTCATTCTGATTTACGGAGTATACCATTTCTTTTTAAATAAAACTGCGCTGGGCAGAATGGTCTATTGTGTAGGGGGAAATCCGGAAGCCGCCCGCTTATCCGGAATTAATTCTGACAACGTGCTGATCTTTGTTTACACCTTATCCGGCTTTATGTGTGCCATTGCAGGTCTGGTTATTGTAGGACGTTCTGCAGTTGCCAATCCATCCGCAGCTATATCCCCCTATGACACGGATGCTATCGCAGCATGTATCATAGGCGGTGCTTCCTTCATGGGCGGAAAAGGAACAATCTGGGGAACTTTAATTGGTGCACTGATGATCTCTACCATTCGCAACGGGCTGACACTTCTTAATACCTCAAGCTCCGTTCAATACATTGTAATTGGTATGGTTATTATAGCAGCTGTCTTTATTGACGTAACAAGATCCCGCATGGAAGCAAAAGCCAGAAGACTGGCAGCCAAATAGCTGAAAAATGCTCTCTGTAATACAACAGGGAGCATTTTTATTATTCTATTTCTTATTCCAATTTTTAACTCTTCTTAATCTGGTCCACTATCTCATCCAGACAGCGCTCCAGATTATCATTTTGAAAACGGATTTCAATACCACAGCGAAGCAGATTCTCTTCTTTAAAATCCTCTTCATCAGCAAGAAATCTTCTGCACACCTCTTTATATTTAGGAACCTCCTGCCCCTGCTCTCTTTCTATGGAACGCAGTAATCGCTCTCTGTCACCAACCTCCACATAAATAGGATATAAATACTCATAACCAAAATAATCCCTGGTTTTCTCATAAGACTCCAATGTTCCAATCATGAGATAAGTACTCTGCCCCATACGGTCAAACTGCCCGTCGTCTACCGTAAAATAACTCCATGGGCCATAGATAGTTTCATAAGTACGTTCTTCAATTAACTTTTCTTCCCTGCGGAACTGCTCCAGCTTTTCTCTGGTTGTGAAAAAATATTCCACCCCGTTCACTTCCCCATCCCGAATGGGTCTGGTCGTATATGGGATAATGGTTTTCAATCCGGGAATTCTCTCCAGAAGTTTTTTATATATAGTATCCTTTCCTGAAGCACTTTTACCCATAATATAAAATATCCTGCTCATCGTTCACTACTCCAACTTTATTTAATCGTCTGTCCATCTAAAATATAAATAAATTCAATTCTTTGGTCTTCCAAACCCTGTACCGGAAGCCCCATCTTCTTATATGATACAATAAGATCTATGAGTTCCCTCTTTAAAACTTCACCAGGGGCTACAATGGGAATTCCCGGTGGATATATATAAACAAATTCCGCTGAAACCTGACCCAAAGCATCTTCCAGATGAATCTTCTTTCGATGTAAATTCATTCCCTTTGCAATGGTAGTTCTAATTTCCGGCCTGACTGGCTGATCACCATATCCTCCTGACCTATCCAATCTGACCAGAATCTGCCCCGATTTATCTCCGGCCTTTGCATCGATCTCTGACAGTGCCTGTAAAAGCCTTCTATAACCTTCTTTTGTATCAGCCAGTGTCAGAATAGCCGTAACATAGTCTGGCCCGCACATCTCCATCTCCAGATGATATACTTCCCTTAGTTTTTGATCCAGTTGTGCTCCTGTCAAATTAGAATTCCTTGTAGATATTATCAGTTTAGAGAGATCCACATCATAAACACCAGCCGTTCCTTTCACCTGCTCATCCAAAACTTTTAAATAAGAAAGGCTCTTTAATTCCTCCCTTAATCCCATTATCTTTCTATTAAATTCTTTCATACATTCCTGGCCCTGTTCTGCCATAAATCCAATGCAGTTATCAATAGAAGCCATTAATACATAAGAAGGGCTGCTTGTCTGATATATATGCACATACCGGTCCAGCCTGTCCAAATCCACATAACTGCCTTTTACATGCATAACAGCCGTCTGCGTAAGAGAAGGGAGTGTTTTATGAAGGCTCTGAATCACAATGTCCGCACCCAGCTCTATTGCTGATACAGGAAAACCTGTCTCCTTACCAAATGAAAAGTGAGCCCCATGTGCCTCATCAACAATTAATGGCAGATTAAACTTATGAGTTATATCTGCAAGCTTTCTGATATCCGACACAATCCCATCATAAGTAGGAGAGACCACAAGCACCGCCTCCGCCTCCGGATGGTTTTTCAACATTTCTTCCATATCTTCCGGAAGTATTCCACCTTGAAGACAAAACTCACCAATTAATTGTGGATAAATGTACTCTGCTTTTAAATCATTGAGGAAAACTCCATGAAATGCCGACTTATGACAATTCCTGCTCATTAATATGGTGCCCCCTCTGGATACGGTTCCGCTTATGGCACTTAATATCCCGCAGCTGCTTCCATTCACCAGATAATAGGTTTTATCACTTTTGTAAATGGCCGACGCCCTGTCCATGGACTCCTTTAAGATTCCCTGAGGATTATGCAGATTATCAAAACCATCAATCTCCGTAATATCGATTGAAAAAGGATTGGTAAATTTCTTACTGAACGATTCTTTGAATTGCCTCTTATGTCCAGGCATATGAAAAGGATAAAAATCAGAGTGTCCATACTCTGCTAATTGATCAAATAAATCCGGTTTTCGATTCACTATATAAACCGCCTCCCTTAATAGCTTGCTGATCAATTTTATTAAATCAGCATATTTAGTATATCATTCTTATCTCATCTTTACAATTTTTTCCCGCAGCGTTATAATAACCTGGAATCAAAAAGGAGAATACCCATTATGAGAATGATAGAATTTAAAATGGAACGCCCCGGACTTGTTGAGGCTGGTGAGGAAGTCCAGATTATTGAACGGGAAGGAACCAGCAGCTACAGCTATATTATCGATCCTGCAGTTGCCATGTCAGGCTGCTATATGGGTCGTGACCGCATTAAATCAGACCATGGAATTGTAAAAGAAATCAAACATAATGACAGAGGATATTATGTAATTGTTGAATTCGATGAATAGCCACTTTTTCATCGAATATTTTTTTGTAAAAAAATAAGCCCTGAAACATCACTGTTCCAAGGCTTGTCCTGAGACACCGGGGATTCGAACCCCGGACAACTTGATTAAAAGTCAAGTGCTCTACCACCTGAGCTAGTATCCCATATGCCCAAAGCCGGAATCGAACCAGCGACACGAGGATTTTCAGTCCTCTGCTCTACCAACTGAGCTATCTGGGCTCATGTGTAAAAACACATTATCCATAAAAAATACCAACAAAAATTGCGGGGGCAGGATTTGAACCTGCGACCTTCGGGTTATGAGCCCGACGAGCTTCCAGACTGCTCCACCCCGCGTTATTCAATTATATTATATGCAGTGATTCGAATTTTAATCACTGAATGGATGGAGATGGATTCGAACCATCGAAATCGTCGATAACAGATTTACAGTCTGCCCCCTTTGGCCACTCGGGAACCCATCCAAAATATTGTTTTTGATACAAGCCGATGATCGGACTCGAACCGATAACCTGCTGATTACAAATCAGCTGCTCTGCCAATTGAGCCACATCGGCACAACTCTTCTCATGTATGAAACTTGCATACAGAATGGGACCTATAGGGCTCGAACCTATGACCCTCTGCTTGTAAGGCAGATGCTCTCCCAGCTGAGCTAAGATCCCATATTCAAATTTAGTTGTGAAACGACCCGGATGGGATTCGAACCCACGACCTCCGCCGTGACAGGGCGGCGCTCTAACCAGCTGAGCCACCAGGCCAAAACTATTTTTTGAAAGCTGGTACACATACCCTCAAAACCACACATTGTTATATATCTTTCATCCGTTCTTCCTCTATTACCTAAACCAACTTGGTTAAGCCCTCGACCTATTAGTGACAGTCAGCTGCACATGTTGCCATGCTTCCACCTCTGCCCTATCTACCTCGTCGTCTTCAAGGGGTCTTACTCTTGCGAT
>NZ_OAOF01000062.1 GCF_900205965.1 Lacrimispora amygdalina | reverse complement strand
ACGGCAGAAGACCTAACAGTCGAATTTAAGGAAATAGCTCGTATTTCCAAGAAAGACAAAGCAGAATTAATTCTGGATTGCGTTCAGAATGATGGAAATACCTTTCGGGAATATCAGGAATCCAGAGATTTTATCACAACAAGTCTGGTGCGGGATTTAGAACACCAGAAAGTAGAATTGGCAGGGCTTGATCAAGAAATCGAGAAAATCCTGCTTAGTTTTGATTATAAACTGACCAGTATGCCGGGGATTGGAACTTCCGTGGCCAGTAAGCTGATTGCAGAAATCGGAGATATTCGAAGATTCCCCAGTGCAGACAAACTGGCAAGATTTGCAGGAGTGGCACCTGTAAAGTTTAGTTCTGCAGGAAAAGACAAGGAGCAAAGCTCCAGACAAGGAAACCGCCAGTTGCATGGACTGTTTTATTTTCTGGCGGTAACCATGGTGTCGAAGCCAAAGAATGGAGTACCCAATCATCCGGTATTTTATGATTATTACATGCGGAAAATCGGTGAAGGAAAGACAAAGTCTCAGGCATTAGTCTGTATCATGCGCAGATTAGTAAACATTGTGTACGGAATGATGAAAAATAAGACGGAATATCGGGAACCGATTCCAAAAGAAGAACAGTAATTTTTCTATTTAAAAACAGCACAAAGACGTGCTATAATTTTTTTATTGAATAAAGATTTTCACCGTTCGTCGGATATCTCAGTACTCCACCTAAGGGGGCGGGTGGAAGTAATACTAGGTTAATACCGGGTACTGAAGGTGTTGTTACTGGAGGTGATTCTACTAAGCTAGGTAAGAATATGATGGAATCTATGGGACAAAAAAGATCAACGAAATGGACCGGATATCAGGCTCAGCATATAATTCCTTCAGAAATGGCAGATCACCAAGTATTGCAAAAAATTGGCATGAATTTAGATGATGCTACCAATGGCTTATTCTTACGGACCCCGGCAGACGATATCAGTGCAATGTCAAGACATAGAGTATATCATTCCACTTATAATGAATTTGTGAAAACGCAATTAGATGCCATTGATATTACTCAAGATGTTAATACGTTGCAACGACAAGTACTAGATTTACAGAGTAATTTAAAAAAACTGCAGCAAAGTGGATTGCCACTTTATCCGAACCAGGGAGCATCAATAGATCTATGGCAACGAAGTTTAGGGAGAATTCAATAAAGGAAGTGTATATATGGAAAAGGAAAAAGAGATAATTATTCTTCAGATGTTATATGATAAGGATATTGAGGAAGTATTAAAAGAATTAAATACTATTAACGATTCTGAAATGTTATATGTATATGCTTATAATTATAATTGGGATAATGGCTTTGAGATACCTAAAAGTATTCTTCATAAAGATTGTTGTGATTTAAGCACAGCATTAATGATTTTTTATTCTGCTGATGGAGAAAGGTATTTACAAAATAAAGATGAAAAGAATATTAGGTTAAAGGAATGGTCTATTTTTATTAAAGATTTATATAATATGATACTTGAAAATAGATTTAAAAAGAGCAATATAAAATTCGCCCCACCATTAAGTAAAGTTCAGATATATAAGTTGAAAAAGGATATAGTTAATCAGGAATATATATTTTTAGAAAATATAGGGGATAAGGATCTGAATATATCTTTATAAAAATACATCTATTTAGAGACCATAACATTATTTAGTCGCTGATGAGAGATATATTGCTAAAGGATTATAGTTTCTTTAATTTTACTGAAGTCGTTCATAACCCCGTAACTCTTTCGCATAAATGGGCATTCCATGCAAGTGTGACTCCGGTTACGACCCCAATGCCAGTAATCCGACCCCTATAAAAAATCCTCTCAGCCCGCATTGCGGGCTGATGTAATCCGAGTCGGGGAAGCTTTTGACCCCGGCTCTTTAACCTGCATCATTTTCGACCCCATGGTTCATCCCTACTTTTGTAGCAAAATAAGGCGAGAATTTACTAGTTAAGGAATTTATAAATGGTTGCGATTGTGCGACTTGAGGGATATGAAAAACTGGTCTATATGCGACATTTTTCTGAAAAAGCAACCGGAAGACGAACAGGAGGCAATAGCAATCCAAACAGTTATCAGGTGTAATGGGAAAAGCCTATATTTTTCAGATTAGCCCAATAAGGCTTTTTATCGCCTAATTGGCATATATGTTTCACTATCGGTTTTATAAGTCACACAGGGGCAATTATTTGCGACACAGGGCAAAACGAAAGTGGTCTATTAATTCTGTTTCACCAGAAACTTAGCTGGTTCATCTGACCATGGTTCATGGTGAACCATGAATTTACATCAAACTGTTTCTATGGTAAAATGATGCTGCCGGGGGTTACAGGGGGTAAAAATACTCTTTCTGTAGCTCCCTTTTTCCATTCTTTTTTCTGCCATTCCGTCTTCCGAAAAAAAATCCAGAAATGACTTGCAATCCAATCCATATAGAGTTAACATCAACAACCAATAAAAGAAATAACTTGTCTTACCACCCATTGGTTTGTTGTAGATTGGCTGTCGCCCCCTTGCGGACTCGCAAAGAGTTAACGCTGTCATCTGAGGTTGCCGGTACGGGAACTGATTGGTCGGAAACAAGATCAGGAGGGA
>NZ_OAOF01000034.1 GCF_900205965.1 Lacrimispora amygdalina | reverse complement strand
CATCGCAAGAGTAAGACCCCTTGAAGACGACGAGGTAGATAGGGCAGAGGTGGAAGCATGGTAACATGTGCAGCTGACTGTCACTAATAGGTCGAGGGCTTAACCAAGTTGGTTTAGGTAGAGGAAAGAACGGATGAAAGATATATAACAATGTGTGGTTTTGAGGGTATGTGTATTATATAAATATTGCTTGAAATAGTAATGCGTAAATCCAGGTGTGGGTTTGCGCTTTTTTTGCTATTGTGCTGAATATAAAAAAAGTGAGATGATTAAAATGAATAGAAAAATAAATAAGAAGACGCCCGTAATATTGATCACCGGATATCTGGGTTCAGGAAAGACAACCCTTCTTCAGGGATTGCTTGAGGGGCAGGATAACAGCGGTCTTGCATTAATTATAAATGATATGGGGAATGTAAATATAGATGGTAAGCTGATAAAGAGTGAGAATTCCTCACAAGAAGCTGTAAAGATGGTAGAATTACAGAATGGATGTATCTGCTGCTCTTTGCGGGAAGAATTTATGAATCAGATTGAAGAGCTTTCCAAAGATCAAAGAGTAGAAAGAATATTGGTAGAGGCATCCGGAATCAGTAATCCAGCATCAATCGCAGAAGGCTTTTTGATATGGGAAGACGATTCAGAAAGTTCAGACGTTTATTTGCACTCCGTGATTACAGTTGTTGATGCAGACCGGATTTATAATGAGTTTCTGTGTGAAATGGAACAGCAACAGGAAAAAGATGAGGAAGAGGGTCCCGATATCATAAATCTGGTTATGGACCAGATCGAATTTTGCAGCACAATTATTTTAAATAAATGTGATCTGCTTTCTCCAGACAAAATCAGGCAGGTAATAAAAACGATAAAGCAGATTCAGCCAGAGGCAGAAATCATTGAGACAACATGGGGGGAAGTTGACTCCCGCCTTATATTTGATGGAAATGAGTTTGATTATGACAGAGTTATGAATTCCTCTTCCCTTCAGAAAGCGCTTGCCAGAGAAAAGCATATGGCTGAATCCGGAACAGATGATTATGGAGTGTCCTCTTTTGTTTATGAGGAAAGAAGAGCATTAGACCGACAGAGGTTTATGCTGTTTCTGGAAGAAAATTATCCTGAAACTGTAATCAGGGCCAAGGGTTATATCTGGTTCTCTGATGATGTGGTACATGCCCAGCTGTTTGAACAGGCAGGAAGAAATGCTTCTGTCTCAGAATCGACCAGTTGGGTTGCAGCCCTGCCGGAAGATGAAAGGAAAGAGATCTTTGAGTCTTATCCCGACGTGTTGGAAGATTGGGATGAGATATATGGTGACCGAATAAATCAGATAGTATTTATTGGAAGAGACTATAATAGAGAAACTATGATAAAGGAACTAAATAATTGTATTGCAGAAAAATGAAGAAATGAGAGGAGTTTAAACCTATGATAAATATACTGTTTGTCTGCCTTGGTAACATATGCAGATCCCCTATGGCAGAGTTTGTAATGAAAGATTTGATTGAAAAGAAGAATCTGACGAAAGAATTTTACATCGCTTCTGCAGCCACCAGTGCAGAAGAAACCGGCAATCCGGTTCATCACGGAACCCGGAATAAATTAAGGGAATTGGGGATTTCCACAGCCGGCAAGTACGCGGTTCAGCTAAAGAAGAGTGATTACGGAAAATATGACTATATACTGGGTATGGAACAGAGAAATATTGCGGGAATTATGCGAATTGTGGGGGGAGATCCACAGGGGAAGATAAAACGGCTTCTGGATTACAGTCTGAATCCCAGAGATATCGCTGATCCATGGTTTACTGGTGATTTTAATGTGACGTATCATGATGTGAAAGAAGGATGTGAAGCCTTACTTGCTTCTATTCTTAAGTCGGAAAGGTTTATATAAGGATAAAAACAGGTGGACATTCTCCAGATTATTGGCGAAGTCCACTTATTTTAATGTAACGTGCTAATCTTCCAGGTCTACAATAGTAATGTTCAGCGCTTCACTGGATAAATTGATCTCCTTGCCAGCAATACTGGCAGGATTGATGAAACGGATAATCGGCCGCAGTGAGAACCCTGGGGTGTTATCTTTCACAACGGCTGTACTTCCGTCGCTTAATTTGACAATTGTGCCGATCGGATAGGCGGAAACGCACTGGAAGAAAGCAGATAACAGTTCCGGGTCAAAATGGGAGTTGCAGCAGCTTGTCAGATAATCAAATATCTTACGGGGATTCCAGGCCTTACGGTACGGTCTCGTGGCACTTAAGGCATCATAAACATCTGCGATTGCAAGTATACGTCCGTAAAGTGGAATATTCTCTCCGGCAAGACCAAAAGGATACCCGCTTCCGTCATACTTTTCATGATGGGTCTGAATACCCTGAAGCACGGTCTGTGAGATGGAATTGCAGTCAAACAGCTTGTTATAGGAAAGGCTGGGATGCTGTTTCATTACTTCATATTCTTCATTTGTCAGCGGACCGGGTTTATTGGTGATTTCGATAGGAATATCTGTTTTACCAATATCGTGGAGTAATCCGCACAGTGCTAAATCGTTAAGCTTTGAAATAGAGAGTCCGATATACCGCCCAATAAGTACGCTTAAAATTCCTACATAAAGGCTGTGGGAGTAGGTGTAGCTGTCATAATCTCTGATATCAATCATTTGAAAAAGATACTTGTCCATATTCAGGACATTCATAACAACGGTTTTGGCAACGTCAGCAATATTCTCATAGATTTGTCTGCTCGTCTGAAACGTTACCTTTTTCAGACTTTCATCAAATGTTTCCTGTATGCTGATCAGCATTTTTGCCTTTAATTCTGGTTCCACAATATCTTCCGGCTCAATTCCTTGTGTAAGCGCAGTCTGAATATAGGCACCTTGAATTCCGATACTCATCATTCTGTTAATAGTACGCTCGTTAAGGACGTAACCAGCCACGGCAAAAGGCAGCATTGGGTTTAAACCAGGTATGTTGCGGGCCAACTCCATACCTTCAGTCAATTTCTCAATAGGAAGATAAATCAATTCTTTACACCTCAACAGACTAAATGGCAGTCTCTTCTTTCTGTCAGTAGTTTCCTTTTTATGTTAAAAATAGAAATATATTCATAGTTATATCTTAAATTATAGATGGATTTAACAAATGCGTCAATGAAAATTTATTTTTAACTAGTTGAATTAATTAATAAAATTTTAGTTTCATTTCATACAATAAATATATTTAATGGTATTATATGGTAATTTAATACCGGTTTTATCAATGAGAAATAAAATTTATCCATTCATACTTGACCGTCATCCTGCATAAGTATGTAAAAACGTCCTAGCAGGGGGATTTTCTTGAAGGAATATATTGAGGAACGCGCGGTTGCGATCGCCAACTACATCATAGACTACCATGCAACCGTTAGGCAGACAGCTAAGAAATTTGGGATATCCAAATCTACGGTACATAAGGATGTCACGGACCGTTTAGAGCACATCAATCCGTCCCTGGCAGCCCGGGCCAGGGTAATCCTGGACATTAACAAATCCGAGCGCCATATTAGAGGCGGTCTCGCCACCAAAGAGAAATATCAGCACCGCCTCCAGATGTGCAGCAAAAAAGATTCATAAAACAAATGGGTGGGAAACAGCCGCTGTTTGAGAAATGATAAACGTTCTTAAAACAGCGGCTGTTTTATTCAACAGCCAGAAAAAACAAAAATTTTACAAAAAACGGGTTGACATCAATCCTTAATATATGTTATTCTTTACCCCAGTATGAAGAGACATTATCGTTTTCATGCAAATATTGACCACTTCGTAAGTATGAAGTTAAGCCCAGACGGACAGGCGGGTCAGCTGCCGAACGTGGGAAACCACATTATTGATTGAGTTAGAAGCTCAAATTTTATAAGTTGATTACTTTATAATCAGTGCGTCAGCACATCATCTTGTGAAACGATCAATAATAGCAGGGACAATATATTTGCTATGTAGACTCGAAAATGGTAATTGTCATGAATATAATGCGGACGGAGGCTTATTCCGTTAAAGATTCATGAAATTTTCAGGCAGGTGATGTACATTCACCTGCTTTTTTGATTGTAAGAAATTTATTTCAGAGAGGTAATATGTTATATGAACAGAGACGATCAGATGAGGGCTCCTATTTATGATGCTCTTGAAAACTTCCGGAAAAAACGAGTAGTACCCTTTGATGTGCCTGGACATAAGCGGGGAAGGGGGAATCCGGAGCTGGCACAGCTTCTGGGTGAGCGCTGTGTGGGCCTTGACGTTAATTCAATGAAACCTTTAGATAATTTGTGCCATCCGGTTTCCGTTATACGGGATGCAGAACAGCTGGCAGCAGAAGCGTTCGGAGCGGCAGACGCGTTTTTGATGGTTGGAGGAACTACCTCAGCGGTTCAGAGCATGATTCTCTCTGTCTGTAAAGCCGGGGACAAGATTATACTTCCAAGAAATGTCCATAAAAGCGCTATTAATGCACTGGTGCTTTGCGGAGCCGTTCCGGTTTATGTAAATCCGGAGGTAAACAGTATGCTTGGGATTTCCCTGGGCATGGAGATCAGCAAGGTTGAGAAAGCCATTGAGGAGAATCCGGATGCAGTGGCAGTGTTTGTTAATAATCCGACTTATTATGGAATCTGTTCGGATCTGCGTTCCATCGTGCGTCTGGCTCATGCACATGGCATGAAGGTTCTTGCAGATGAAGCTCATGGAACCCATCTTTATTTTGGCAAAAATCTCCCTGTTTGTGCGATGGCTGCAGGTGCGGATATGGCAGCGGTTTCCATGCATAAATCCGGCGGAAGTCTGACACAGAGCTCGCTGCTTCTGCTAAATGCCGGCGTGAACGGAGATTATGTACGCCAGATCATTAACTTAACACAGACAACCAGCGCTTCCTATCTTCTTCTTTCAAGCCTTGATATATCCAGGCGGAATCTGGCGCTCAGAGGGGAAGAATCTTTTGCAAAGGTAACGGAAATGGCAGAGTACGCCAGGGAAGAAATTAATTCCATCGGAGGATATTATGCATATGGACGGGACCTGATTAATGGTACCAGTATCTTCGACTATGATGTGACCAAGCTTTCTGTTTATACGCTGGGTATCGGACTGGCAGGAATTGAGGTATATGATCTTCTTCGGGATGAATATGATATTCAGATTGAATTCGGGGATATCTGCAATATTCTTGCCTATATTTCTATCGGTGACCGGATACAGGATATAGAACGTCTTGTGGGTGCACTTGCAGATGTAGAACGGCTTTATAAAAAGGACCGGACGGGTATGCTCTCAGGAGAATACATAGCGCCTAAAGTGGTGATTTCTCCTCAGAAGGCATTCTATTCGAATAAGGTATCCGTTCCGGTCAAAGAGTCAGCCGGTAAAATCAGCGGAGAGTTTGTTATGTGTTATCCGCCTGGAATTCCCATTCTGGCGCCTGGTGAGATGATCACAGACGAGATTGTGGAATACATCGTCTATGCAAAAGAGAAGGGATGTTCCATGCAGGGAACAGAAGATCCGGCAGTGGAGAATCTGATGGTACTGACACAATAATTTCCGGTAAGCGGAGAGATGGAGGGAAATATGGAGATATGGTTTTCGGAATTGCATACATCCAATGTCAAGCTTTCCGTTCGGATTGACAAGCAGCTTTTTTCCGGCGAAAGTGAATATCAGAGAATCGATGTATTTGAATCCCAGGAATTCGGAAAGTTTGTGGCACTAGACGGAGATATTGTATTTTCAGAAAAAGATGAGTTTATTTATGATGAAATGGTTACCCATGTGCCGATGGCAGTTCATCCGGATGTGAAAAATGTTCTGATTATCGGCGGAGGTGACGGCGGAGTTGCCAAGGAGCTTTTGCAGTATCCTTCTATCGAATCCATTGACGTGGTTGAGACAGATAAGCTGTTTGTTGACGTATGCCGCGATATTTTTCCGGAGGTGGCATGCGGCCTGGCGGATAAAAGAGTCCGGGTATACTATGATGACGGACTTCGGTTTTTAAGAAATAAAAAAGAGGAATATGATCTGATTATTAATGATTCTACCGATCCCTTCGGTCATACGGAAGGGCTTTTCACCAAGGAGTTTTATGGCAGCTGTTATAAAGCACTGAAAAGTGATGGAATCATGGTCTACCAGCATGGAAGTCCCTTTTATGATGAGGATGAACTGGCCTGCAGAAGTATGCACAGGAAGGTTTACCGTTCTTTCCCGATCAGCCGCGTTTATCAGGCACATATTCCAACCTGCCCGTCAGGTTACTGGCTGTTTGGCTTTGCTTCAAAAAAATATCACCCCATTAATGATTTTAAACCGGATAAATGGAACAAAATGAATATAGAAACCTGGTACTATACAACCAATCTTCACACAGGAGCATTTATGCTGCCCAAGTATGTGGAAGATTTACTGGAAGAGGAGGAAAAAGAATGAGCAGATTATTAGTAATCGGATGCGGAGGAGTTGCCGCAGTAGCAATCAACAAGTGCTGTCAGAACAGTGAGGTATTTACGGATATCTGTATCGCAAGCAGAACAAAGGAAAAGTGTGACGCTTTAAAGGCAAAGCTGGAAGGAAAGACAGCCACAAGAATTGAGACTGCAAAAGTAGATGCGGACCATACAGACGAAGTGATTGCCCTGATTAAGAGTTATCGGCCGGATGCGGTTTTAAATGTGGCACTTCCATATCAGGATTTGACTATCATGGACGCCTGCCTGGCTGCAGGAGTGGATTACATCGATACTGCAAACTTTGAACCGGAAGATACCGATGATCCCCAGTGGAGAGCAATTTATGAAAAACGGTGTGAGGAACTTGGATTCACTGCATATTTTGATTATTCCTGGCAATGGGATTACAGGGAGAGATTTGAAAAGGCAGATATAACTGCTCTTCTTGGTACCGGCTTTGATCCTGGCGTTACCAGCGTTTTTTCTGCTTATGCACTTAAGCATTATTTTGATGAAATCCATACCATTGATATTTTAGACTGCAACGGCGGTGATCATGGATATCCATTTGCTACAAACTTTAATCCCGAGATTAATTTAAGGGAAGTTTCTGCAAACGGTTCTTACTGGGAGGATGGCCACTGGATTGAGACAAAGCCTATGGAACTGAAATCCAGATATAATTTTCCGGAGGTTGGTGAGAAGGATATGTATCTTCTTCATCATGAAGAGATTGAATCTCTGGCAAAAAACATTCCGGGAGTTAAGAGAATCCGCTTTTTTATGACATTCGGACAAAGCTATTTAACTCATATGAAGTGTCTGGAGAATGTAGGCATGCTTTCCACTTCCCCTGTGGAGTTTAATGGTCAGAATATTGTTCCGATTCAGTTTTTAAAGGCACTTCTGCCTGATCCGGCATCTCTGGGACCGAGAACGGTAGGAAAGACCAACATTGGCTGTATTTTTACAGGAATCAAAGATGGAAAAGAAAAGACTATTTACATCTATAACGTATGCGATCATCAGGAGTGCTACAAAGAGGTGGAATCACAGGCGATCTCCTATACAACCGGAGTTCCGGCTATGATCGGTGCCATGATGGTGGTGACAGGACAGTGGAAAAAGCCCGGAGTTTTCAATGTAGAGGAATTTGATCCGGATCCATATATGGAGGCGTTAAACAAATGGGGCCTTCCATGGGTAGTCTGTGAAGATCCTGAGACGGTAACCGTGTGGAGACAGGAATAATTATGAAACTTGAGGAATTAAAGACTCCCTGCTATGTGATTGATGAGGGCAGGCTCACGGATAATTTAAAGATTTTAAGTGGAGTAAAAGAGAGGACGGGATGCAGCATTCTTCTTGCACAGAAGGCATTTTCCTGTTTTGCAGAGTATCCGCTGATTGGGAAATACATTGACGGGACGACTGCAAGCGGACTGTATGAGGCAAGGCTTGGCAAGGAGGAGATGGGGTTGTCAAACCATGTTTTTGCTCCTGCTTATAAGGAAGCGGATTTTGAAGAACTGACAAAAATCTGCGACCATATTGTATTTAATTCTTTTTCCCAGCTGAAAAAATATAAGGATTGTCTTAAGGGAGTCAAAGCCGGAATCCGGATTAATCCCCAGTGTTCCACCCAGGATGGGCATGCCATTTATGATCCCTGTGCACCGGGGTCCAGACTGGGTGTGACCCGGGACCAGTTTGAGGAGGAATATCTCCCATATATATCCGGCCTTCATTTTCATACGCTTTGTGAGCAGAATGCAGACGCCCTGAAAACGACTCTGGATGCAGTGGAAGATCAGTTTGGAGAATATTTTAACCGGTTATCCTGGATTAACATGGGCGGCGGACATCATATAACCAGAGCAGATTATGATCTGGAACTTTTAGAATCCTGTATCAGGAGAATTCAGGACCGGTATGGTCTTCATGTCTATTTAGAACCGGGAGAGGCAGTTGCGTTAAACGCCGGTTATCTGGTGACAGAGGTGCTTGATGTAGTGGATAACGGAATTAAAACGTTGATTCTTGATGCCTCAGCTGCATGCCATATGCCGGATGTACTGGAAATGCCCTATCGCCCGCCGTTAAAGGACAGTGGGGAGCCGGGAGAAAAAGGTTATACGTACCGTTTGTCATCCTGTACCTGCCTGGCTGGAGATGTAATCGGAGATTATTCCTTTGATCATGAGATTTTACCGGGAGATAAGCTGTATTTTATGGATATGGCTATTTATTCCATGGTAAAGAACAATACGTTCAACGGTATTCCGCTTCCTTCCATAGCAGTTATGGACGAGAACGGAGAATGCCGTATTATCAAAGAATTTGGATATGAAGATTTTAAAAACAGGCTGTCTTAACCGGCCTGATATGAGGACAGAACGATGAAAAAGCTATCCACGTTCCCGGCAGAAGACGGATTTTATATGCCGGGAGAATTTGAGCAGCACCGGGGCTGTATTATGATCTGGCCCAAGCGGCCGGGATCCTGGCCCTATGAGGCGGCTAACGCCAGAAAGGCCTTTGCAGAAATTGCAGAAGCCATTGCAGACAGTGAACAACTGATCATGCTCACTGAAGAGGATACTTACGAGAATGCCAGAGCCATGCTTTCAGAGAGAATTAAAGTGATGGTGGTGGAATCTGACGATGCGTGGGCGAGAGATGTGGGTCCCACTTTTGTAAAAGATAAGACTGGGCGCGTCAGGGGGATAGACTGGAAGTTTAATGCCTGGGGAGGTACCTTTGACGGTCTGTATCCGGATTGGGAGAAGGATAATCTTCTGGCGGAGCGTTTTTGTGAAAAGCTGGGTTATGTTGTTTATGATGCAAGTGACTTCGTTCTGGAAGGCGGGTCCATTCATTCGGATGGGGAGGGGACGGTTCTGGTGACCGAACGTTGTCTCTTAAGCGGGGGGAGAAATCCTCTGTTGACGAAGGATCAGATTGAAGCAAGGTTAAAGAAGTATCTGGGAGCTGAGAAAATTATCTGGCTGAAATATGGCATCTATCAGGATGAAACGAATGAACATGTGGATAATGTCTGTGCTTTCGTACGCCCCGGGGAAGTAGTGCTTGCCTGGACAGAGGACAGGGAAGATCCACAGTATGAAATGTCACTTGAGGACTTGAGGATACTTGAGAGAGAGACCGATGCAAAGGGGCGCCATTTTATCGTTCATAAACTTCCGGTTCCCACGGACCCTGTCTGTATCACAAAGGATGAACTGGAAGGCTTTGTTTTTGAACCTGGTGAGGATGAAAGGGAGCCTGGAGAGCGGTTGGCTGCAAGCTATGTGAATTTTTATATTTCCAACGGGGGAGTGATTGTACCCCAGTTTGGAGATGAAAATGACAGGGAAGCAGTTCGAATTCTTACCGGCTGCTTTCCTGAGAGGAAAATATACCCTGTTTATGCCAGAGATATTATTGTTGGCGGCGGAAACATCCACTGCATCACTCAGCAGATACCAAAAGGAGAGATTGATGAGAAAGGTAACAGCGGCAGCGGTTCAGATGAAGTGCTGTGAGGACGTTGAAGAAAATATTGCGAATGCGGAAAAGCTGGTCAGGCAGGCAGCCGCAAAGGGAGCCGGGATCATACTGCTTCCGGAGCTGTTTGAGCGGACCTATTTCTGCCAGGAGAGACGGTATGAATATTACGGTTATGCAAAGCCTGCCAGGGAGAATGATGCAGTCATTCATTTTTCAAGGGTTGCAGCAGAGCTTTCAGTGGTAATACCTGTTAGTTTTTATGAGCTGGCTGGAAACACCATGTTTAATTCTGTGGCTGTTCTTGATGCAGACGGGACGAATCTGGGAATTTACCGAAAGACCCATATTCCGGATGATCACTATTATCAGGAAAAGTTTTATTTTACTCCCGGAGATACGGGGTTTAAAGTGTTTGATACTAAATATGGAAAGGTCGGTATCGGGATCTGCTGGGACCAGTGGTTTCCGGAGACAGCAAGATGTCTTGCGCTTCTGGGTGCTGAACTGATTTTTTATCCGACTGCAATTGGAAGTGAACCGATACTGGAATGTGACAGTATGGAACACTGGAGACGATGCATGATGGGACATTCTGCGTCCAATATCATTCCCGTAATTGCGGCTAACCGGATTGGAGAGGAAACGGTTATGCCCTGTGAGGAAAATGGCGGTCAGGGCTCTTCCCTGAAGTTTTACGGTTCCTCATTTATTACAGACAGTACAGGTGCTTTGATACAGACCATGGGGCGGGAAGAGCAAGGCGTGATTCTTGCGGAATTTGATTTGGATGAGATCAGCAGGGATCGCAGAAACTGGGGACTTTTCAGGGACAGACGGCCTGATCAGTATGGAATGATATCAGGAAAGATCAGACAGCAGCTTAATAATTAAAAAAAAATCATAAAATAGGCACACTCCCCATATAAATAGTAATAATCAATAAGTTGGGGAGTGCGCTATGAAGAGACTGTTTAACAGAAAATGGATGATTTTTATCGGCCTTGCCATGTGGGTGCTGGTAGTTCGTACCTTAAGCGGGTGTACAGTAAACGGGGATAATGGAGACAAAGTACGGGATCTGGATTTTTCTGTGGTAGCAGATACGGATATACCACAGGAACTCAAGCAGATAATAGCAGAAAAACAACAGTCACCCTTTAAACTGACTTACAGTGATGATAAAAACCTTTACATAGTGGTCGGATATGGAAAGCAGGATACCGGCGGTTACAGCATAGCAGTCAACGATCTTTATCTCACTGACAATTCCATAGTCCTTGATACGGAATTAATTGGTCCTGAAAAGGGCGAAAACACGGGAACGGAGCCATCTTATCCATTTATTGTGATTCGGACGGAGATGTCGGAACTTCCGGTGGTATTTCAATAATTATGTAAGAAAATAGCTGTTCTGTAAAAATATTGCAGAACAGCTATTTTAAATTTCTCTTTTTTCTTTTGCCGCCATATGATATACTACATCAAACAGGAGTCGAAAGTAAGGAGAAAAGGAAGGATCGTATGATATTAAAAGATATATGGCTTGATGTGAAAGCAGTAAAGCAGCGGGATCCGGCAGCCAGGAATGAGCTGGAAGTCCTGCTTTTGTATCAGGGGGTTCACGCACTTATCTGGCATCGTTTTGCCCATTGGTTTTATCAGCATAAGATGTTTTTTATTGCAAGGCTGATTTCCCAGACAGCCAGATTCTTTACACTCATTGAGATTCATCCGGGTGCAAAAATGGGGCATGGGATTCTGATTGATCATGGCTGTGGTGTGGTAATAGGGGAAACTGCGGTTGTGGGAGATAATTGCACGATTTATCAGGGAGTTACACTTGGCGGTGTGGGCTTAAATAAAGGCAAGCGCCACCCCACCCTTGGTAACAATGTAACAGTGGGATCAGGCGCTAAGATTCTGGGCTCTTTTGAAGTCGGAGATAACTGCACCATAGCAGCCAATGCAGTGCTTTTAAAGCCTCTTGAGAACAATGTGACGGCAGTGGGAATTCCTGCCCGTCCGGTGAAGATTGACGGTGTTCCCATACCAAAGAAGGAAAGCAAGATGGTTACCATGGAGCATTACTGTCTGATGGAGGAGCGTGTGAAAGAGCTGGAAGAGAAGCTTAATAAGCTGCTTGCTGAAAAAGAAACTGAGAATCCCGTAAATGAGGAGAAATCCCAGGAATAGAATAAAAAAAGTATATTGGAACATGCACCTGCATACACTTTCTTAAAGGAATAAAAGAAGGTAAGGCAGGTGCTTTTTCATGTTGGAGCTGGTGAAGAAAAACATACATATGAATCGTTGGAAAGGAAACGCCACATCCCAGATTACGCTTGACGATGATTTCATTGTCCCTGACAGCATGGATGATGTGGAGCAGATTATACTTAGTTCCGGTGAGATTACCGTTGATTCCGTAAAGAACCAGGCGGAGCGGGTAGTGGTCCGGGGTAAGATGGATTTTACCATACTGTATCGGGGAGCTGAAGGCGGACTTTGTACGCTTAGCGGAAGTATTAATTTTGAAGAACCAATTAATGTACCGGGACTTGAGGAGAAGGATTTTGTCCAGCTTTCCTGCGAACTGGAAGATTTAAACGCAGGAATTATCAATTCCAGAAAATTAAGCGTGAAAGCAATTATTACGCTGCAGGTTAAGGTTGAAACAGTGAGTGACGTAGAGGCTGCCATAGAAGTGGACACGAAACCTACTTCCGGAGATACTCCTAATGTGGAAACTCTCCGCAAAAATGTGGATGTGGCAACCATTGCTCTCCGCCATAAGGACACGTTCCGGATTAAGGATTCCATCAGTCTGTCTGGAAATAAGCCCAATATTGATCACATATTGTGGAGTGAGCTGAAATTAAGAGGTGTAACCACCAGGCCTGTTGATGGGAAAATGATGCTTGATGGCGAACTGATGGTTTTTATTATTTATCAGGGAGAGGGAGAAAATGCTCCCATTCAATGGATCGAGGAAAGTATTCCCTTCTCAGGAGAAATCGAGGTTGTGGATGTTACAGAAGACATGGTTCCGGTAGTTACAGTCCGGCTGGTACATAAGGATATTGAGGCGAAACCGGATACAGACGGTGAGATGAGGGAAGCTGATGTGGATGCAGTCCTGGAACTGGATATGAAGCTTTATAAAGAAGAAGATATGGAGCTTTTAACTGACTTATATTCTACCAACCGTGATCTGGGTCTTCAGACAGGAGAAGCCTGTTTTGATAAGATTCTGACTAAGAATATGAGTAAATGCAAAATTGTAGAGAAAATAACACTGGATAATGCTGACCGGATACTTCAGATTTGTCACAGTGAAGGAATGGTAAAGATTGATGAAACGGAAGTGAAGGAAGATGGTCTTCATGTAGAGGGGGTTCTGGAAGTAAAGATTCTTTATATGACTTCCGATGATATACAGCCCATTCAGTGTGCAGTAGAGGATATCCCATTTCATTTCCTTATTGAGGCTCCGGGTATTAATCAGGATACTATTTGTCAGCTTAATTCCAGCCTGGAGCAGCTGAGTGCGGTTATGATGGGAGGGGGAAGCATTGAGGTAAAGGCTACCATCTCTCTGGATCTCCTGGCGCTGCAGCCGGTATGCGAACAGATTATTACCGGTGTGACTGACTCTCCAATGGACTTTAATAATCTGCAGAAGCTGCCGGGTATTGTTGGCTACATTGTCCAGCCGGGGGATTCTTTGTGGAAAATTGCCAAAAAATTCCATACAACTGTTGACACGATCATGACAACCAACGGTCTAACGGATAGCATTGTAAAACCAGGCGACCGGTTAATTCTGGTAAAAGAGGTTTCATAATACCAGTGCCAGGCAAAAGTATGCTTTTGTCTGGCATTTCTGGCATTTATAAAGTGAATTATTTTTATAAAACAGGGTACTATAAAGATTGCTATTCACATATCGGCAAGTCCTGTTATATAATATATTATAGCTTAAGCTTTGTTCAACCATCGACGGCGCCATAACGCATCCAGCTGGTGCTTAAGATAGATGACAGGTTAGCCTGGGCGGTAGTGACGCGATTGCAAGGCGTTATTACCGTTTACATAGCATCACTTACAAATTGGAGTAAAATAATGAATTATACTTATTTATTAAAATGCGCAGATAATACCCTTTACTGTGGATGGACAAACCATTTGGAAAAAAGAATTGCTGCCCATAATCAGGGAAAAGGTGCCAAATACACGAAGGCAAGAAGACCGGTTGAGCTGGTTTATTATGAATCATATCCTACAAAGGAAGAGGCTATGCGCCGTGAAGTGCAGATTAAGAAGCTTTCCAGAAAGGACAAGCTGTTTCTTATTAAGGAATCCGGTGGTAATGGTAAAAAAGACTGACGGGGAGCACAATAAACGTTCCGGTCAGTCTTTTAATTTGGTTTTATGCAACAAAGTGATACATGAGGATATAGTGGCAGAGACTGCCTCCCATGACAAACAGATGGAAGATTTCATGATTGCCGAAGCTGCTCTTTCTGAAATGAAACAGAGGAATTTTAAGTGCATAGATAATACCTCCGATTGTATAAATCAGTCCGCCTGTCAGAAGCCACATAAATGCAGCAGGAGGCAGCGCTAAGATGATTTTACGAAACGCCAGGATACAAACCCAGCCCATGGCGATATACAGTACAGAGGAAAACCACCTGGGGCACATCACGAAGAAGCCTTTTACAACAATGCCGGATATGGCAATTCCCCAGACAAGGGCAAGCAGGCCTATACCGGTTTTGTCACCCAGGACAATTAAACAGACAGGAGTATAAGTTCCTGCAATCAGGATAAATATCATCATATGATCAAATTTCTTTAACAGCTTATTAATTTTTGGTGAGATATCAAGAGTATGGTAGATGGTGCTTGCAGCATAAAGTAAAACCATACTGATACTGAATACCGCCAGGGATACCAGATGGAGCTCTCCATCTGCTGAAGCTTTTATAAGCAGGGGAGTTGCTGCAATCAAAGCCAGTATCATGGCAATGAAATGAGTTCCCGCGCTGACCGGATCTTTAATCTTTATGTTCATAATATAACCTCCTTGCATGAGAATAGTAAACGTGTAATGTAGTATTGATAACTATGTGATATCTTTTTATATACTATACATGTTTGCGGAGTATAATGCAAGTATTTTTTGATATTCAAAGTAAAAATCTCCATTGATATTATTGGGAGTATGAAATATAATCAATGCAGCAAATGTTATTTAAGAGAGGATAACGCCCAATGAATCAAACAGTGAAGGAATTGATGGAGAGAAAATCTGTCCGTGTTTATAAAGAACAGCAGATTGAGCAGGAAAAAAAGGCGGTGATTATAGAAGCAGCCCTGCAGGCACCGACAGCAGGAAATATGACTCTGTATTCCATTATAGATGTAACTGATCCGGAATTAAAAAAGAAATTGTCTGTCACCTGTGATAATCAGCCGTTTATAGCGCAGGCGCCTATGGTGCTGGTGTTTGTGGCTGATTATCAGAAATGGTACGACCTGTTTTGTAAATATGAGGATACGGTCAGAGCACCTGGAATGGGAGACTTCATGCTGGCAGAAGATGATGCATTAATAGCTGCTCAAAATGCGGTGGTCGCAGCAGAATCCATGGGGATCGGTTCCTGCTATATCGGAGATATTTTAGAGCAGTATGAGACCCACAGGGAATTATTCTCACTTCCACGGTATGCTGTGCCTGCTGCGATGGTGGTGTTCGGCTATCCTGCCCAGCAGCAGAAAGAAAGGGTAAGCCTTTAAGGTTACGGCCGGAGGCGGTAGTTTTTGAAAATACTTACCGCCGGCTTAGTACAGAAGAATTTCAAAGGGAATTAAACAGAGTTACAGACAGAGGAGAGGATTTTGAGCGCTGGATCAGGGCTTTTTGCAGCCGGAAGTGGAACAGTGACTTCAGCAGAGAAATGAGCCGTTCTGTGAAAGCCATGATGAATCAGTGGGAAAACGAGGAGCAGCAGCCAGATGAAGCTTAATATATTATTTGAAGATCAGGACATTCTGGTTGTGGAAAAGCCTGCAGGAATAGAGTCTCAGACTGCTAAGTCATTTGAACCGGACATGGTCAGTGAAATTAAAAAACATATCAACAATATATCCACAAAGAAAGAGCAGCCATATGTGGGAGTTATCCACAGGCTGGATAAGCCGGTTGGGGGCGTAATGGTCTATGCAAAATCACAATCAATGGCTGAGGCTTTAAGCAGACAGGTTTCCGGACATCAGATGGAAAAAATCTATTATGCTGTTGTTTGTGGAAAACCTGTGGAAAACTTTGGCACATACGTGGATTATTTGTGGAAAGACGGGAAAAATAATTGCTC
This sequence comes from Lacrimispora amygdalina, assembly GCF_900205965.1. Taxonomy (GTDB): domain Bacteria; phylum Bacillota; class Clostridia; order Lachnospirales; family Lachnospiraceae; genus Lacrimispora; species Lacrimispora amygdalina_A. Next base: position 10,435 of record NZ_OAOF01000034.1, on the reverse strand, counting down.
GAAAATTGTGGAAAAGGGGATAAAAGGTGCAAAACCTGCAGAACTGGATTACTGGGTTGTGGATTACAGGGTTTTGGATGGAAATGAGCTTAGTCTTCTTAAGATCCGGCTGAAAACCGGACGGCATCACCAGATTCGCGTACAGATGGCAGGTCATGGAACTCCATTGTGGGGAGACCGTAAGTATAATCCTGAATTTCAGGGCTTTTTATCAAAGGAGCATGTGGCATTGTTTGCTTCCGGACTTACCTTTACACATCCGTTAACGAAAAAGAGTATGAGTTTTTCCATAAAACCGGATAATGGGATATTTACCCATTTTTCCTGGGGAGATGTTTTTTAAAAGGAATTTTTTACTAGTTTGGTTTCTGAATATTTTTCTGCGTATGATTTATAATAAACATTGTACAAAAGAAGTACAAATCAGAAACAGGTGAGTCCATGGAGAAACCGAGCAGGAAACTGAAGAAAACAATTTTAATATTGGGAGTTACAGGGGCAGTTTATTTAAGCTTTCGATTTTTGCTGCCCCTTGTGATTCCCTTTTTGATTGCATATGTATTTGCACTGTCCCTTCACCCCTCAGCCCTTTGGGTCGAGAGAAAAACCAGGTTTACTTATAAAAAAAAAGTAATTTCCATACCCCTTGCCCTCATTGGCGGAGTTGAAATTCTTGTTTTTATGATTGTGCTGGGAGTAATTCTTTATTTCGGAGGCAGAAAGCTATTTATGGAAGCCAGGCTGCTGTTAAAAAATCTTCCGCAGATTTTAGATGGAATCAACAGCTGGATGATGGATAACTGTTCATTTGTAGAACGGTTTTTAAAGCTTCCGGATGGTTATATGGTAGATGTGGTCAGTGATATCATAACTGGCGGGGAGGCTGCTGTTAAAAGCAGGGCAATGCCGTTTTTAATGTCCAATTCCATGACTATTTTAAAACGGGTGATCCAGTTTACCGTTATCGTGGTAATCTTACTGATAGCTACTGTGTTATCTCTGCAGGAAATGGATGATATCCGAAGCCGCCGGGATAATTCCATGTTTTGTTATGAATACGCAATGCTGGGAAACCGTCTGATGACAGTAGGAAGTGCCTGGCTGAAGACTCAGGCAACCATTATGCTGTTTACAATGGTAATCTGCTCAGTAGGATTGTTTCTACTTGGAAATCCATATTTTATTTTGCTGGGAATAGTAATAGGGTTACTGGATGCCATGCCCATATTTGGTACTGGAACTGTTTTAATTCCCTGGGCAATCATATCCCTGATTGAAAAAAACTGGCTTTCTGGAATAGGTCTTATTATAATTTATGTAATCTGCTATTTTGTAAGAGAGATGATGGAAGCGAAAATAATGGGGGGGAAAGTGGGTCTGACCCCTCTGGAAACGCTGGTAGCCATGTATGTGGGTCTGCAGCTTTTCGGAATACTGGGCTTCATATTAGGTCCTATCGGTCTGTTGATTATTGAAGATGTCGTAGAGCTTTATGAGGGATCATGTTATAATAGTCCAAAGAAAGAGGAAAGGGGAAAGGCATGATGAATCCCGATAAATTAATTAAATTTCTGGGAATATTGGAAAAATTAAAATGTAACACCCGTCATAACTGGACCACAAACGGAAGGCAGGAAAGTGTGGCAGAGCACAGCTGGCGGCTGGCTGTGCTGGCAATGCTGCTGGCTGATGATTTTCCCGGGATTGATATGAATAAAGTTATCCGTATGTGTCTGATTCATGACTGGGGGGAGGCCCTTACCGGTGATATTCCGGCGTTTTTGAAAACGGAGTCAGATGAGGAGACAGAGGCTCTGGCCATTGAGACACTGTTGAAAAATCTGCCGGATTCTATGGCACAGGAATATTCTGTCCTGTTTGAGGAAATGGCAGACTTAAATACGGAGGAAGCCATTTTAGTAAAGGCTCTTGATAAGACTGAAACATTAATCCAGCATAATGAAGCAGGGTCGGGAACGTGGCTTCCATTGGAATATGAGCTGAATCTGACTTATGGAAATGAGGTCTGCGGGCATTTTGAAACCACGAAACGGCTGCGTGACACGGTCAGAGAGCATACATTGCGGATAATTCAGGAGGAAGTAAAACACATAAGTGAAAAGTAATACATATGAACAGATTATAAGTGAGATAAAAACGTTGAGAAGACAGCTTCATAAATGTCCGGAGCTATCCGGATCGGAGAAGGAAACCATGAAGCGGCTGAAAGAATTCTTACAGGAACGGACATCTTTTACAATAGTGGACTGTGATACCTGGTTTTATGCAGTTCATGAGGAAGCCGGAGCATGGACAAGCAAGGCATTCCGTGCAGACATGGATGCTGTGACGGGAGAGGATGGCCAGCTTTTTCACGGCTGTGGACATGATGGGCACAGTGCGGTGCTGGCTGGACTTTGTCTTCTTCTGGAGGGGAGAAAAACCGGCTGCAATGTGTATGCAATTTTTCAGCCGTCGGAAGAAACCGGACAGGGAGGAAAAATCTGCAGCAGACTTCTGGAGGAGAAAGGAATACGTGAAGTGTATGGATTTCATAATCTGCCAGGCTATCCTGCCGGACAGGCCGTGATAAAAAAAGGAACTTTTGCCTGTGCATCCAGAGGGCTGATAATTAACCTGCAGGGAAGACAGTGTCATGCAGCCTATCCGGAGGAGGGGATTAATCCGGCATGGCTGATCGGAGAACTGATCGGCAGTATCCCTTCCCTGGCAGAAAGGGCAGCTTCACAGGGTATGGTACTGGCAACAATTATAGAAGTGAAAGCAGGAGGAGAGAATTTCGGAGTATCACCAGCTGACGGCAGACTGGCAATCACCATACGGGCAGAGCGTCTCCCGGAACTTAACCGGTTTCAGGCTTTTATACTTTCCCTGGCTGAAAAACGTGCGGTTGAAGGGGGATTAAAGTTCTGGTATGAGATAGTTGATGAATTTCCGGATACATATAATGAACCGGATATGGCTGAAGTCTGTAAAAGAAGATTTGAGGAAAGCAGAATTGCTTATGTGGAAGAATCTGTTCCGTTTCGGTGGTCAGAGGACTTTGGCTGGTATTTGATGAAAGCTCCGGGTATGTTTTTCGGTGTGGGAGCCGGAGAGGACTGTCCAGGCCTTCATACAGGCGCCTACGAATTCCCGGATGAGATTCTGGAAGCTGCAGTACGGGCGTTTGAAGCATTATTATAGGAAATGTCTGGGAAAATGCATGATCCTCCTCTTGACAAAAATTTATAAATAACGTAAAATCAAGCATACAATCTGTAAAATTAATAAAAAAAGACATTGAAGAGGATTACTAAGTCATGATGTATTTCAGAGAGAAGGCCATTAGCTGAAAAGCCTTTATACCCCTCACGACCCAACCTGCCTCGGAGTCCCGCAGAAAACTGCGGCGCGTGTCCGGCGTTATCGGATTATAAGTGAGCCGCAGAAAGCAGCGGCTAAATTGGGTGGCACCGCCGAGCTGTTCGGTCCCTTTTCTGGGGATCGGATGGCTCTTTTTGTATCCCTCTATGCCCAAAAAGCATGGGCGGAATAATGAAACACCCTACGGGTATCCCTCTATGCCCAAAAAGCATGGGCGGGAATAATGAAACACCCTACGGGTATCCCTCTATGCCCAAAAAGCATGGGCGGGAATAATGAAACACCCTACGGGTATCCCTCTATGCCCAAAAAGCATGGGCGGGAATAATGAAAGGAGAGAGTTAATCATGGCGAAGGACAAGAAATTAGTAGAAGCGATCACATCCATGGATGTTGATTTCGCACAGTGGTACACAGATGTAGTTAAAAAAGCAGAATTAATCGATTACTCCAGTGTAAAAGGCTGTATGGTTATAAAACCGGCAGGCTATGCGATCTGGGAGAACATTCAGAAGGAGCTGGATTCCAGATTTAAAGAAACCGGCGTGGAAAATGTATATATGCCTATGTTCATTCCGGAAAGCCTGTTAGAGAAAGAAAAAGATCATGTTGAGGGATTCGCTCCGGAAGTGGCATGGGTGACTCATGGAGGACTTGAGCCATTGCAGGAAAGGCTTTGTGTCAGACCTACCTCAGAGACATTATTCTGTGATTTTTACTCCAGAGAAATCCAGTCTTACCGGGATCTTCCCAAGGTATATAACCAGTGGTGTTCCGTTGTAAGATGGGAAAAAACAACCAGACCTTTCCTTCGTTCCAGAGAGTTCTTATGGCAGGAAGGCCATACTGCTCATGCCACTGCTAAAGAAGCAGAGGAAAGAACAGAAATGATGCTTAACTTATATGCAGATTTTTGTGAAGAAGTACTTGCGATGCCTGTTATCCGCGGTCAGAAAACGGATAAGGAGAAATTTGCCGGTGCTGAGGCTACTTATACGATTGAAGCACTGATGCATGATGGTAAAGCACTTCAGTCCGGAACCAGCCATAATTTCGGAAGCGGATTTGCAAAGGCGTTCGAGATCCAGTATTCAGATAAAGAAAATAAGCTTCAGTACGTTCATCAGACCTCATGGGGATTAAGCACCAGACTGATTGGCGGTCTGATTATGGTACATGGTGATGATAACGGTCTTGTGCTTCCTCCAAGAATTGCTCCTGTTCAGGTGATGATCGTACCTGTTCAGCAGCAGAAGGAAGGCGTTCTTGAAAAAGCTTATGAATTAAAGAAGATTCTTTCTAATTATAAGGTAAAAGTTGATGATTCTGATAAGAGCCCGGGCTGGAAGTTCAGTGAATCCGAGATGAGGGGAATACCGGTGCGTGTTGAGATCGGACCGAGAGATATCGCTGAGAATCAGGCCGTTCTTGTACGCCGCGATACTCATGAAAAATTGACGGTGTCATTAGATGAATTAAATGATAAAGTGGGAGAGCTTTTAAACGCCATTCAGCACGGTATGCTTGAACGTGCCCGTGCCCACCGGGATGCCCACACCTATGAGGCCGTGGATATGGAAACTTTTGTTAAGACCGTAGAAGAAAAGCCGGGCTTTGTAAAGGCAATGTGGTGCGGCTGCCAGGAGTGTGAGGATAAGATCAAGGAACTCACAGGTGCTACATCCAGATGTATGCCATTTAAGCAGGAACATCTGTCGGATACCTGCATTTGCTGTGGGAAGCCGGCTGTTAAAATGGTTTACTGGGGCAGAGCTTATTAAACAGTAAGTATATAAGTCAGGAGGAAATGCAGTGATTACAATTCAGGTACCGGAAGCAGCAGGAACGATCATAAAACAACTGAATACCCATGGATTTGAAGCCTATGTGGTGGGCGGGTGTGTGAGAGACAGTCTGCTTGGACGGGTACCCAAGGACTGGGATATCACCACCTCTGCAAAACCAGAACAGGTAAAGGAAATTTTTGCAAGGACCGTGGATACGGGAATTCAGCATGGTACGGTTACAGTGTTGATGGAGCACGAAGCCTATGAAGTAACGACCTACCGGATTGATGGAGAATATGAGGACGGACGGCACCCAAAGTCTGTAGAATTCACCGGAAATCTGCAGGAAGATCTAAAACGACGGGATTTTACCATTAATGCAATGGCTTATAGTGACAGAGACGGACTGGTGGACGTTTTTGGCGGTACCAGGGATTTGCAAGATGGAATAATCCGCTGTGTGGGCAATCCCATGGACCGGTTTCATGAGGATGCTCTAAGAATTCTTCGGGCAATCCGCTTTTGTGCACAGCTGGGGTTTGCAATTGAAGAAGACACCAGCAAAGCCATCTCCGTGATCGCCCCCAATATGGAAAAAGTAAGTAAGGAACGGATAGCGGTGGAACTGACGAAGCTTCTTCTTTCGGATTATCCGGAACAGATGCGGGCTGTTTTTGAAAGCGGAATTGCCCCTTATGTTTCGGTGCATTTTCCCAATGCAGAAAATGGACTTTATGAGCTGGAAAAACTAAAACAGCTGCCTTCCAATAAGCACGTACGCTGGACTGGTTTTCTTCGGTTTTTAGATCAGAGTGAGGCGTCTGGTATTCTTAAGGAGCTAAAGCTGGATAATGATACCATTGATCAGGTAAAAACCTTAATAAGTTTCTGGAGGACAGAAATTTCAGCATCAAAACCGGAGATCAGAAAGGTTATGAGCATGATCAATGCTTCCCTTTTTGAAGAGCTTCTGGAATTCCAAAAGGTCTTCTTAACCGGACCTTACCTTAAACAACTTAAGGCAGTCAGTCAGTATGCCGGGGAAATTATCAGAGACGGAGACTGCATTCGCTTAAAGGATATGGCAGTAACCGGGAAAGATCTGATTGAAGCCGGTATAAAACCAGGCCCTGAACTGGGTGAAATCTTAGAAATGTTATTAGCGGAAGTTTTAAAAAATCCGGAAAATAACACCCGTGAATATCTGCTGAATTATATGAATGACCGATCTTGAAAACATGCCTGGGCATGGAATACTTTCCCCAGGAGTTTGCATATTTTTTTCTACCCCTTCATACCCTAGAAGTAGCTGATTAGCTAAGAGTTGGAGGGGTGGTTGTGAACGAGAAATACACAGAGGTGCTTTCGCAGTATGAGCTAGAAATTCTGGATGTGAGACGCGGCCGGGGCGCCTGGCTGTGTGAAACAGATCAGGGGCTTAAGCTGCTGAGGGAATATAAAGGAACCATAAAGCGCCTGGAATTTGAAGATCAGGTATTTTTACAACTGGAAGAAACCGGCCATTTGAATGTGGATCGCTACGTCAGAAATAAAGAAGGTGAAATTCTCTCCAGTGCCGAGGATGGAACCCGGTGGATCGTGAAAAGCTGGTATGCAGACCGGGAATGTAATTTAAAGGATAGCAAAGAGGTGCTTTGTGCCATTGAACGGATTGCTTTATTACATAAAATGTTGCGTAAGGTAGAGTTTAAAGAGGAATGGAATTTAGGATCCATTCTGGTGCAGCAGCCGGCTGAGGAGATGGAGCGTCACAATAGGGAACTGATTCGTGCCCGCAGTTTTATCCGAAGCAAAAGACGTAAGTCTGAGTTCGAACTTTGTGTCATGGGTAATTATGACGTATTTTTTGATCAGGCTATGGAAGCCTGCAAAGGACTTGCAGGTTTTTGTGAGGAACGCGGGATTGGGGAGGGGTATTTGTGTCATGGGGATTTAAACCAGCATCATATTCTGATGTGTGCCCATGATGTAGCGATTGTAGAGTTTAACCGGATGCACAGAGGCATGCAGATGGAGGATCTTTATCATTTTATGAGAAAAGCTATGGAAAAGCATGACTGGAATCTAAAGTTGGGCATGTCCATGCTTGATACATATACAAACATACTTCCTTTATCAAGTGCAGACAGAACCTGCCTGTACTACCTGTTTTTGTATCCGGAAAAATACTGGAAGCAGATTAACTTTTATTATAATGCTAATAAAGCCTGGATACCGGCCAGAAATATTGAAAAACTAAGGGATTTGGAGATTCAGCAGCCCATGCGGAATCTTTTCCTGTCAAGAATAAAATAATGGGAATCTGCTTTCCTTTTACTTTGTTATGATTTATAATAACCATAACATTAAGTAGAGAGAAGGGAGCATTTTGCTTATGAAAGATTACAGGAGTATCTATGAAGAATGGCTGTCAAATCCATATTTTGATGAGGCAACGAAAGAAGAACTCCGAGGGATCAAAGATGATGATAACGAGATCAAAGAGCGATTTTATCAGGATCTGGAATTCGGTACCGCCGGTTTAAGAGGTGTAATCGGAGCCGGCATCAACCGCATGAATATCTATGTGGTCAGAAGAGCCACCCAGGGTCTTGCAAATTATATCATAAAACAGGGCGGAGCCCATAAGGGCGTAGCCATAGCATATGACTCCAGACATATGTCTCCGGAATTCGCAGAGGAAGCTGCACTGACACTTGCTGCCAATGGAATCAAAGCATATAAGTTTGAATCTCTGCGCCCGACTCCGGAGCTTTCGTTTGCTGTGAGAAAGCTGGGCTGTATTGCTGGACTCAATATTACGGCCAGCCATAATCCACCGGAATATAACGGTTATAAAGTGTATTGGGAGGATGGCGCACAGTTTACACCACCTCATGATCAGGGAGTAACCGGTGAGGTTTTAGCAATAACGGATATCTCTACCGTAATGACCGTAACGAGAAAAGAGGCTGTTGCAGCAGGTAAATATGAGATTATAGGAGCTGATGTAGATGATGCCTACATTGCCCAGGTAAAAGCCCAGGTGATGAATCAGGACGCAATCAATCAGATGAAAGATAAACTTTCCATCGTTTATACCCCTCTTCATGGTACAGGCAATATTCCGGCAAGAAGGGTTTTAAAGGAACTGGGATTTACACATGTATACGTGGTTCCGGAACAGGAGCAGCCGGATGGGGATTTCCCTACTGTCAGTTACCCCAATCCGGAGGCAGAGGAAGCATTTGAGCTGGGGCTTTCCCTTGCAAGAGAAAAAGATGCGGACCTTGTTCTGGCAACCGATCCCGATGCGGACCGTCTGGGAGTATATGTAAAAGATTACAAATCAGGAGAATATATTCCCCTCACCGGCAATATGTCGGGCTCCCTGCTTTGCGAGTATGTATTAAGCCAGAGACAGGAAAGAAATGATATTCCGTCTGACGGTCAGGTGGTTAAATCCATAGTGACAACCAATCTGGTTGACGCAGTGGCAAAATCTTACGGATGCGAACTGATTGAGGTTCTGACGGGATTTAAATATATCGGACAACAGATCTTAAAGGAAGAGGCCACCGGATATGGCACCTATCTGTTTGGTCTGGAAGAAAGCTATGGCTGCCTGATCGGAACTTATGCACGGGATAAAGATGCGATCTCAGCAACCGCTGCTCTTTGTGAGGCTGCTGCGTATTATAAGGCGAAAGGCATGAGTCTTTGGGATGCCATGGTTGCAATGTATGAAAAATATGGTTATTACAAGGATGCTGTTAATTCAATCGGATTGAAGGGGATTGAAGGTCAGGCTAAGATCCGGGCGATTATGGAAGCCATGCGGGGGAATACTCCTTCTGCGTTTGGCGGATATAAAGTTCTTACAGCAAAGGATTATAAGACAGATGCAGTAAAGAATATGGAAACAGGAGCGGTTGGTTCCACCGGATTGCCGTCTTCTGATGTGCTTTATTATGAACTGGAGGAGGATGCGTGGTTATGCGTCAGACCTTCCGGAACAGAACCAAAGATTAAGTTCTATTATGGTGTTAAGGGAACCACAATGGAGGATGCACAAGAGAAATCTGAAAAGCTTGGAAAAGCTTTGATGGCAATGGTTGATCATATGGTTTCATAGAATAAAAAGAAGGAAATCCTTTTGGGGAGATCCTTCTTTTTTCTATTTTTTGAATTTTCTTGCATTTTCCTTTAATTCACGAAGTGCTTCTCCAAAAAGACGGGATGAGGCGGAAGGGTTGCGTCTGAGAAGTCCCTTCGGATAGAATGTGAGCCGCCCGTTTAATTTTTCCCTCTTTTCAGTCAGGGACTGAAGCCGCTCTGCCAAAGCAGATTCCCTGATTGCATTGGTAGTTTCGGTTTTTAAAGATGTGAGTTTTACCATGGTTTCTTCTTTTACGTTAGCCGCTTTTTGTATGGTCTCAGATTTTAATTCGGATACTTTCTGGGCGGTCTCTGCTTTCAGAAGTGACATCTGTACCTGAACTTCCTCCAGCTCAGCCCTGATTTTCGTTAAGGATTCCAGCACCTTGCCAAGATCAAGCGCCGCCTTTGTGGACTGAATAGTGTCATAAATAAACAGGATACCAATTCCTGCTACCAGTAAGATACACGTGATCTCACTTAGCTGCAAAACCATCCATTCCAGAGGGCGGTGAACCACTTCTGTTAAAAGAATGGTAAGAAAGCCCCAGGCAATGGAGGTACCTAGACAGACGTATCCATTTATATTAAAGGGGTTGTTGCTGTAGTCCCAATACTTCATCTTAAATAATCGTTCCATGATATAACCGGTCAGATACTCAAGAACTGATGCCCCCATCATCCCGGAAAGAAAGACCAGAATCAGATTGCCTTTCACAGGAATAGATAAAAACAGCATGAGAATTGCACCGCTTCCGTAGAGAGGAAGCAGGGGAAGTCTTAAAAATCCCCGGTTTACAAAATGCAGGCTTCTTACAGAAACATAAGTAGATTCGATTACCCAGCCGATAAAGCAATAAATGAAAAAAAACAGCAGCCAGTGATACCAAGTATATACATACATGCTTATATCCCTTTCTTCATGTATTCATGTTGGATCTATCATATACGGTTTTGTCTATTTTTGCAACTAAAATGCGCAGGCTGTAAGTGGTAAACTATAACCAGCAGATTTAGGCAAATAAAATCCAGCAACTATTACGGAACATCATCGAATGATATACTGTCATTCGGAGGTGAAGAAAGGATGGTTAAATGGATGG
>NZ_OAOF01000072.1 GCF_900205965.1 Lacrimispora amygdalina | reverse complement strand
GCCCTGGGTGCCCTCGTCAAACAATTTGTACGAATCGTACATGCGATAGTACTTCTTGCGTCCGTAAAAAAATGAAGTACCGCATTTTTCCTTGACCCCGTACCAATATTCAACAGAAACAAAAAGGGGATGACCAAGAGAAAGGAGCCCCAGGAAAAATCCTACCGTACCAAAATTGTTAATCTTACGGTGACGGTATTCGTATTCGATCAGGCTGCGGATTTGACGGTCAATCAGGCGGTCAAACTGGCTGACCAGTATAATGTTGTATCCATATTTCCGGTGTTGAGTGAAAAAGTTGGCCCATTGCTGGCGGCTCCTGTCATTCCAGGAACGGCAGTTGAAAATAAGCTGGCACTCATCAATGACAAGCCAGGTCTGACCTTCAATGATCTTTCCCCTCTTATCCCGGCGATGACACAAACGGGAAAAGTCCAGTAGCCAGTCAACCTTTAAATCAAAATTATCCTTGTAAAAAAAGAAGCCTTTCTTCTTTGCAGTTATTAGATCATAATTGATATCAAAATTCGCTATCACATTCTTTCCGTGATTAAGTTGGAAGTAAATGTCCTTTGCAACATGGTAGGACTTCCCGGAGCCGGGAGTACCAGAATAAAAATAAATCATAAAAATCCCTCCTTGTATCTCAATTTTCTACCAGGCCGAACCCGATCGGGGCCAGCCGGTGATTTATTTGAGATACATCATTCAATCATTTTTACCCAACGGAGGGCAAGCTGCACCAGGTAAAACAGACCAACCGCCGTAACCCAAAGCTGGGTGACAGCGATAATCTGCGCCACAGGAACAAAATAATTCAGATACCCTAAGAAGGGTATTTTATCAATCTGACTTAAAAATGATTGAAACGGACTGTTAGGAAGAAATACCACGCAGGCATTGGCGAGCTTTATTAGGATGTAGCGGATTTGTTCTAACATAAAATCACCCCTTTACTAGATTTCTTGTAATGACGATCAGACAGATACAGTAACCAAGTAACGTTGTTATTCGAACCAGCATGACCATAGGTTTCCAATCATCAGTAGATAAGTCAATTACAATGGTTTCATGAATATTCAGGCTTTCTATTGTAAATGGCAGCTCCCACCGGGGTTCGGTAGAAGTGTCCTGAAATACACTAATACAGGCAAATAAATCAAAAGGAATACAAAAGGGAAACTTTTTGGTTATATCTGACTGTATCTGCCAGTTATTCGCTTTTGCATCCTCTTCCCCGGCAAGGGATTTCGCAAGGGACTCTGTAATAGAAGCAGGAAGTGCCTTAATTCCAGCCAGAACATCCGAAATAGAACCTGGGATATCAATGATCCGATCTTTGATATCCGTTAACCCTCTGGATATTGCTTTGACTACATCCGTTATTACACCCAGCGGCCTAGTGATGTCCGGTATCCAAGGGTAAGTGTCCGTATTTTCTCCTTCATCCGCTTTTTCCCCGTATGTAACATTAATGGTTGGTGCCAGGACCTGAGCCCGATCAGCGGCTGTGATTGATGATTGCACATCAGATACAAGCTGTTCTGCAACATAAGAATCTTTCGGAATTGT
>NZ_OAOF01000018.1 GCF_900205965.1 Lacrimispora amygdalina | reverse complement strand
ATAATGAGAATTATCCCGTCTGAATATGACGCTCTCGCGCTTATCCCGCTTGATTTTGCCCGCTTTAATGAGGGCTTCCTTTTCCGCCCGTATACGCTCCAAAAGAGCCGACGCAGGTTCGTCGTCGGGGTCTTGGGGTACGAGCTTGCCCATAACCGCTGCTTGAAGAATGGACTTCTTCAAGTCGCCAGGGAACGCCGCGTTTAGCACGGTCAGCTTTTGCTCTGCGGCGGCATAGTCCGCGACGTGCGGGAGCAGTTCCTCTATGCGGGCGACTATGCGGCGCTGCTCGGCGAGTGGCGGAAGGGGGAGAACCAGCTTCTTTAATGACTGTCCATTTACATTCGGTTGTCCTGTTCCCATCGAATAACTCTTAAGTTGCTCCCAATAGAACGGTGTTTCCAAAAAGACTTTTAAGTATTCTTCGTAGATGGATTCAAGTGGTATAACTCGAATGAGATACGAAGCAAATACCGCACGCCCTTCAAGATTTCGTACAATATACGACTTGCCTATTGTTCCCCCAGTCCGGGCTATCATAATGTCACGATTGCTCAATCCATAAGTCGCATATTCGCTTTCCATTGGTTCACAAAACGGAACATCGCGCCAACACACCACGTTGTTTTGGATGTCGGTTATTCTGAGCAACTTTGCATTGCCAGTTGGTTGCGCAGACGCAGTATATCCATAATGAATGTTAGCGGCAACGTCATTAAGCCGCACCCAAACCCATCCCTCCGGCACGTCAAACGGCAAGTCGGCATAAGGCAAATTATCGGAACCTCTAAAAATGACAGATGAATTCTTTTCCTTTTTTATTTTTTTCTCTTTAATCAGCCGTTCTTTCTCTGTACGAATTCGTTCCAACAATACACTTGCCGGCTCATCATTGGGGTCTTGAGGAACCAGTTTCCCCTGGACTGCCATCTGGAGGATAGAATTTTTCAGTTGTTGCGCTGTCATTATTTATCATCCTCCTCAGTAAGATCAATCCCCAGTATATCTGTAATCTGTGCCAGAATACGGTCAATATCTGCATTTAGACTTGCACGTTTCTCCTGATACTGCTGAATTAGTTCCTTGGGTGGTAAAATTTCCTCCTCCTCATGAGGAAAACCACACAGATCAATATTATAAGTTCTGTCCACAATCTCCTTTACCGTATATTTCTTTGCCTTATCAAAACCATCAACATATAATTCCTGGCGATTATCCCACCACTCTATTACCGGAGTAAAATGTTCCAGCTTCATAGGTTTGGTTTTTGAGAAATTCTTATATCCATCCGGCATATCTAACCGATAGTACCACGTTTCTTCTGTTGGGTGCGTATTATCAAAAAATAAAATATTGGTTGTGATGGATGTATATGGAGCAAATACACTGTGAGGCATGCGGATAACAGTATGTAAGTTAAATTCTGAAAACAGTTTCTTTTTTATTGCAATTTTGGCGTTATCTGTACCAAACAGAAACCCATCCGGAAGAATTACCGCAGCTCTGCCATTTTTCCTCAAACGATATATAATAACTGACATAAATAAATCAGCTGTTTCACTGCTTGCCAAATCTGAAGGAAAGTGATTTTTTACTTCTGATTTTTCACTTCCTCCATAAGGAGGATTCATCAGCACCACGTCAAATCTATCTGTTTCTGTATAATCCAGAATGTCCTTTAATAAAGAATTATCATGATAAATACGGGGAACATCAATACCATGTAAAAGCATATTGGTAATACAAAGCATATACGGAAACTGTTTTTTCTCAATGCCATAGATAGATTTATCATAAGCCTCCTGGTCTCCTGTAGTCTCAATCTGTTTCTCTAATTCTCTTAACCAGCTGATAAGAAAACCGCCCGTCCCACAGGCAAAGTCTGCAATTGTCTCACCAATCTGCGGTTTTATCATTTTAGCCATGAAATCAGTAACAGCACGTGGAGTATAAAACTCACCAGAGGAACCGGCACTTTGTAATTCACGGAGAATGGATTCATAAATTTCTCCAAATGCATGACTTTCTTCATAATCGCCCAGGTCAATCTCATCAATAATATTAATAACCTGACGGAGAAGAACGCCGTCTTTCATATAGTTATTAGCATCCTCAAATGTGGTCTTAACAATCATTTTTTTGATTGGAGTAGCTGGCGTTATTTCCAACTTTTTTAATGTAGGGAATAGTGTATTGTCAACAAAATCCAACAAACTATCCCCTGTCATTGCTTTGCCAGAGTGATCATCCTTTGCCCAATTCTGCCAGCGGCAATTTTCCGGTATGATGGAGATATACTTTCCATCTTCATCAATATTCCAATCTTCTTCCTTTGCATCATATACCTTCAAAAACAGCATCCATGCAATCTGCTCAATACGTTGTGCATCACCGTTAATACCAGCATCATTCCGCATAATATCACGTAATCGTTTTATAAAATTTGATAAACTGCTCATTATTCTAACCTACCTCATAAAGTTCCTCTTCCAGTTTTTTTAATGCTTTCATATATCCTTCCACGCCGCCAAACTGACTGACAATGCGAGATGGCTTACCCATTTTAACAAATGGATCAAGCTTGAGAACAGCTGTCTTCTCAATCTCATAAACACCAGTATTCATATATTTATCCAACAATGCTTCAAGCACTTCTCTTGCTACTCCAGTATATTTGCTTAGAAAATCACGTTTTTTCACATTGTTCGCCCTCTCCTTTCGGGTCAATGCTTTCCGGTCAAATGCCACGTGGCAGATAAAATCAAAATCATCCACTTCTGTCATCCCTTGCTCTTCTTTCAAATTGGCAAGGTCAATCCCACGTTCTTTTAACATATTTGCAATCGTTTCCTTTTTTTCTTCTGCTGTCCACTGGCGAATAAAGTTATCCAGTGATGCATATGTGCCAAGTATACTGGTTTTAGTATAATCAATAATGCTTTCCTGCCGAAGAAGTTTACCATTCACATCATAAACGGAAACAGTTTTATTAATAATTCTAACTGTACAACCATCTACATTAACAATAGGTACAATACGATATGGCAATGGTTCATCAGGAATATCTGGTTGATCTGGGTGTGATGGCGGTATTTCCTTTGTTATACCATAATTATTATCTATTTCAATCGGACCATCCCAATCAGGATCCGCAAACAATCTTGTTACACCACGGAAATCCATTACCGCAAAATGTGTCTTTCCTTCTTTTTCGCGAATTCGTGTACCTCTACCGATAATTTGCTTAAACTCTGTCATTGAACTAATCATTTCATCCAAAACAATCAGCTTTGTCATCTTACAATCCGCACCAGTAGATAGCAGCTTTGATGTTGTAGCAATCACTGGATATTGGGACGAAACAGAAATAAAATAATCCAGTTTACTCTTTCCATAAATATCACTTCCGGTAATCCGTACAACATAGTCTGCATTTTTCTGACACATATCACTGTTAAGATTAGTAAGAGCAATCCGCATCCGTTCTGCATGCTCTTCCGTAGCACAGAATACTATTGTTTTTGACATACGGTCTGTACTTTTTAAATAGTTGGTGATCTCCTGCGCAACCTGCTGAGTACGGTCTTCTATGATGATGTTGTAATCATAATCATTGTTAGTGTAAATCCGGTCTTCAATCAAATTCCCATTAATATCTCGCTGTCCATCATATGGACGCCAACCATCACCAATATCCGTAGTAATATTAATTACCCTAAAGGGTGCCAGAAAACCGTCTTCAATTCCTTCTTTCAGGCTATATGTGTAAATTGGATCTTGGAAATAATTGATATTGGAAACATACCTTGTTTCCCTCGGAGTAGCAGTCATACCAATCTGCGTTGCCGATGAAAAGTATGTAAGGATTCGCCTCCAACGACTTTCCTCTTTTGCCGATCCTCGGTGACATTCATCCACAATTATAAGATCAAAGAAATCAGACGTAAAAAGTTCACTGAAATGTTCTGTATTATCATCTCCCACAAGCTGCTGATACAAGGAGAAATACACCTCATGAGAAGTAATTATACTACGCTCATCTTTGGCAACATTGATTTTATGAATCGTTTTTTTCAATGGTGCAAAATCTTGTTGAATAGACTGGTCTACAAGAATATTCCTGTCTGCCAGATACAAGACTTTCCGCTTCATATTGCTTTTCAGCAATCGATATACGATTTGAAATGCAGTATAGGTTTTGCCTGTTCCGGTCGCCATAACAAGCAATATTCTATCCTGCCCCCGTGCAATTGCGTCCAATGTCCTATTAACGGCAATGCGCTGATAATAACGAGGCGGATAAGTGTTTTGACTTGTGTAATATGGTTGATGGATCAAGGTCTCTTCCGCTGTGTTTAACCCCTTACCATGATTAGCATACTTTTTAAAACGTGCAATCAATTCATCGGACGTAGGAAATTCATTAAGAGCAATCTGCCGTTCCTGCCCTGTAAGAAAATCATGCTCTGCAAAACCATCACCATTTGAACTGTATGCAAACGGCAAATCAAGCATTTTCGCATACGTCATTGCCTGCTGTAAGCCATAAGAAATACTATGCGTATTGTCTTTAGCTTCAATGATGGCGATAGGATTATTTTCATTCAGATACAACACATAATCTGCACGTTTTGGTTTTTCGCGAAACACAAAATTACCTTTAAGATTGATTTTTCCATCAGTTATCTGTGTTTCCATCGTGATCTTTTCCCGGCCCCATTTCGATGTTACCGCAGGAGTTATGTACTGGAGCTTAATGTCTTCTTCACTCATATCTCTCTTCGGAATAACAGTACTCATCAACAAAACCTCCTCTTTTGCTTCCGATAAAAAAAGTTATCAGAAGTTAATATCAAAAAATTTCTTAGTTCAGTCAATACATAATTTTAACCCCGGCACTCTTAAATTAAACCTGATAGATTTATAATATTTATTTTATCATACAAATCCCGCCCTGTCATTCTCGTTTTTTTGACTATTCTTTCTATAATAATGGGATTTTAGAACATCTACATCATCATCTTAAATTCCATATTTATCAGATAAAAAATTGTTGCCACATTCCATCTCGTAATATGGAAACTCCAATCTGAAGTCAAAGCGTTTTCCGTTGAAGATCTTATTATGTAAATAAAATAAAATTTATATTGAAGTAAAAAAACAACTTCTCAAGCCTTCCACAATACTAAAGAAAAAAATTTGCAAAGAATTTGCAAAGACACCTTTTTTCTAAAAATAAAAAAAGCGGACATCCAGTCGACATCCGCTTTCCCATCAATTTAATCTTAACGTATCAAACACCAGCAAACCCGCATAAATCCAAGCAAAATAAAAGCACCGACCCCATAGCTCTCCGTCTACAAAATCAGTACTTTTTTACTGCGCCTTCGGGGGCTCGAACCCCGGACAAATAGATTAAGAGTCTACTGCTCTACCAACTGAGCTAAAGGCGCTTGTCTTTCGTTTTTTCGGTATGCTCTTGTCTCAAGCACGTGTGTAATTATATAACCGTATACAACAAAAGTCAACACCTTTTTTACAAAATATTTACAACTTTTTCGAATTTATTTATTATTTGTATTTTTCTTCACATTTCCGCCCAGTGTTTTGTTCACTTCTACAAAAGATTTATTCCACGTCAGCATTTTTTTATTTAGCTCCGTTTTATCGCTTGTGGCCTGTAAAAGCTTGTTAGTTACCTTTTCTTTCATACCCATGGTAATACTCACCTGCCAAACCTTTTGTTTTATTATATGCAAAACCGGCCGCCTGGTTATAAAAAGGTGACCGGTTATTGCTTTTATAGATCAGCGGCAGGCAATCAATTTATAGATTGGATTTCCTTTAGACGAGAATTTCTCTTCATATTCCGTCATTACATTTCCATCTCCCATTTCGCAGTGATGTAAATCATAAGTGAAATTCACGATCTTCCAGCCCGCTCTTGGAATAGCTTCCAATGAATAATCAAACAGCCCTTTGTTGTCTGTCTTAAATTCTAATACTCCGTCAGGTTTTAATATCTGATTATATACTGCAAGAAAGTCTTCAGATGTAAGCCTGCGTTTTTCATGCCTGTCCTTAGGCCAGGGATCGGAAAAATTAAGATAAATTTTTTCTACTTCTCCCGGGGCATAAATTTCAGCCAGGTTTTTGGCATCTACACACATGAAATAAATATTATTAAGTTCCAGATCAGCCCGTTTTTGTAATCCCCGAAGCAAAACGCTGGGATACCGCTCTATTCCAACATAATTAATATCCGGATGAAGTGCCGCCAGTTCCATAATAAAACGACCTTTTCCCATACCTATTTCTATTTCGATTGGATTATCATTTCCAAAAACTTCCTTCCAGCATCCTTTTTCCCCGGAAGGATTCTGAATAACATAAGGACTCCTGGCGATTTCCTCTTCCGAGCCGGGGATGTGACGTAGCCTCATATCTTTATTCCTCCAATTAATTTCATCTTTCTTATTCATAGCCTTATGGGCGTATGGCAGATAGATTGTATCATATAGTACGTAAAATGTGCAAGCACTGCGAATAATAAGCAAAAACCTCTCTATGCTGTCATAATTCCTTAACTCTCTAATGATCACTATATATTCATCTGCATATTCTTTAATTTTCTCTTACAAATTCAAAATCATTAAAATAACAGGTGCGCAACTTATTATAATCTAGTATAATGTCTGTATATTGGGATATATCCGTTTTGCAAAGGAGGAAATACATGGGAACTACAGATAACAGTCTCTGGACTAAAATCCAGCAGGGTTTGAGGGAAACCGAGACGCTTATGAACCAGATGCAGTACAATATGGTCATGATCAAAGCCCGTCAGACTCTGGAATATATGATTCATTTTCTTGCCGAGAAAGCATTGATTGTAGAAACCGATCTGGCTGACAGCATCGATCAGTTATATGAAGGACGATTTATTTCCCAGGCAGTCAAAGACCACTATCACCGGATCCGGGTCCTCGGAAACAAAGCAGTACATGAAGGCAGCGACAGCCCCTATGACGCTTCTGAAGCCTGTAAACTGCTTTCAGCTGAAGTCACTGCCTTTACAAACGCATTTCACAGAAGCCGCCATCAGGGAGCGTCTCAAAAACCTCATTCCGTGCAGGCCGCACCTATTTCTTCAAGGTCCTCTGCGCAAAGAGCTGCTGCAACAGCGAATGATTCAAGAAGGACAGGAACACCGCAAAGGCCTGCTCACAGACCCGCTCAGGGATCCGGTTCAAGATCCGCTCACAGAGTTCCCCAGAACTCAGGACCAGGCAGCGACAGACGGCAAGCATCCCACAGCAGAAGCAGGCGGCGCAGCAAGAAGAATAATATCGGGTTACCTGGATTACTAAAACCGTTTCTTATATTTCTGGTTCTTTTTGTAATCGTACTGATTATTGTAAAGCTGATACCTGGGAAAGATAAAAAGAATGAAACAGTTCCTACAGAGATTTCAACTGAGATCACAACAGAAGCTGCCACTACCACAACCGAAGCAGAAACAGATCCTCCTGAGACAGCAACCGAGCCTCCAAAAGTATATACAACCAAGAGCAAGTTAAATGTACGCTCCAAACCCGCCACAGACAGCACGAAACTCGGAAGCCTTGCGTCAGGAACCGTTGTGGATTATGTGGATACCTATGATGACAAATGGACAGTTATTATGTTTGAAGGCAAGCAGGCCTATGTAGCAACTGAATTCTTAACTGTAACCGAGGGTTTAAGTGAATCTGAAGCCGGAACAGATAGCACAACAGCTTCCAATCAATAATATTATAAAGCGAAGAATCAGAAGAATGTAACTTTTGATCTTCGCTTTTTATGTTTAAAATGCATAAGCAAAGTCTCATTGGTATACCTTATATTTATGTTGAATTTAAGCCATTAAACCGATTATTTCGAAATTCCTATGGAAATTTTTTTAATTTGTAGTATGATTATTAATTAGAACCGTTTTATTTCGTTCACTATTCACAAAAGGAGGGCAAAAAATGGATGCTGTGATTGAAAAAATATCTGAGATCGAATCAGCTGCCACTTCCATCATGGAACATGCCAATGAACAGAAAAAGGCGTTAGCGAAAGAAATGGAAGAGCGTACTGCTGCATTTGATGCCCAGCTGGAAAATGAAACTGAAAAAGAAATAGAAAAACTGAAAGCAGAAATGGAAATCAAAATGAACCAGCGTTTAAAAAAGCAGCAGGATGAATTGCAGAAAATACTGGAGGCAATGGAGAAAAACTTTGAAGTCCATCATACCCAATATGCCAAGGAACTATTTAACAATATGATAAAGGAGTGATTCAATGGGAAATCTGTTATCCTACAGCGGTTTAACAACCAAGGTACGGGCGATGGAAAGCCATCTGATCACAGACAGCCAGTTCCGGGATATGGCAGCTCTTGAAACAGTTTCCGAAGCAGTGGAGTATTTAAGACATTTAAAAGCTTATGAGGGCCTGTTTTCTGATCTGGACGACGAAACACTGCACCGGGGTGCTATTGAACAGCGGCTTATCCTGTCCCTGTATCAGGATTTTGCGAAGCTTTACCGTTTTTCCAACTTAACACAGCGAAAATTCCTTGACTTGTATTTTATGCACTTTGAAATCGATATCCTGAAAAAATGTTTCCGTAACTCAATGGGAAGAAACCGGCTGGATATCGATCTTTCTGTATTTAAGGACTTTTTTTTCAAGCACTCCACACTGGATCTTATGAAGCTTTCCTCATCCTCAAATGTGCATGAATTTATAGCAAATCTGGAAGGCTCTATCTATTATGATTTGCTGGCGCATCTGGAAGAAGGGGAGGAAACTACTTTATTTGATTATGAAATGCATTTAGATCTTCTCTATTTTAAATCAATCTGGAAAGTAATGAGTAAATACTTAAGCAGGAAGTCACAGGAACTTTTAATTAAATGCTTCGGCAGTAAGCTGGATTTACTTAATATCCAGTGGATTTACCGCTCTCTTAAATATTATCATTTAAAATCCGCCGATATTTATGCGCTTCTTATTCCCTTTCATTTTCATTTAAAGAAAGACCAGACGACGAAGCTGGTTGAGGCAGGAACCATGGATGAATTTTTCTCCGTTTTAAAATCCACCTTTTATGGACAGAAGGCAGATATGGACATCAGGGAGAAGCCTGATTTAGAGCAGCTTACCAGTGAAGTTCTTGATAAGATTTACCGTTCCACAAGCCGTCAGAATCCTTATTCCATTGCAACATTAAATTCCTATCTTTATTTTAAGGAGGAGGAAATTCAAAAAATAATTACACTCATAGAGAGTATCCGGTATCAGCTGAAACCGGAAGAAATTATCTCCTATGTAGTAAAACAGTAAAGGGGGTTGCTTTTCCTGTGATTGAAAAAATGAAATTTTTAAGTATCACCGGACCGAAAGAGGATATCGACCGTGTCATTGATACCTATCTATCCAAATATGAAATTCATTTGGAAAATGCGTTGTCTGAATTAAAGACAGTAAAGGATTTAAGACCTTATGTTGAGACCAATCCTTATAAGGACACGTATCAGCGTGCCCAGGATCTGGCAAAACTTCTTCCAGAAGATAATTCGGAAGCGATAAACAGATCGGAGGTTTCGATTGAATCAGCAGCCAAATCCATTGAAGATATCGGATCCCAGGTAGAAGAACTTACTGCTGCCCAGACCGATCTACAGGATAAAATTGATGCTTTAAATCAGTCTTTGGGGAAAATCATCCCATTTACGGGACTGAATTACGACTTAAGCTCCATTTTGCATTTTAAGTACATCAAATTCAGGTTCGGTCGCATTTTACATGAATATTATAACAAATTCGAAAGCTACGTATATGACACCATAGACACTGTTCTTTATAAATGCAGAGAAGATGAAGAATACGTGTGGCTGGTTTACTTTGTTCCGGAAACCGTATCAAACCAGATTGATGCCATTTATTCATCTATGCATTTTGAGCGCTTTTTTGTTCCTGACGAATATAAAGGGACGCCTTCCGATGCCATACACTCCCTCAGGGATAAGATAAGCGTATTGGAAACACAACAGAATGCGATTAAAAGTAAATTATCCATGATACTGGAAACAAGACGGGAAGAACTATTGTCCGCCTTAAACCGCCTGGAAACCTTCTCCACCAACTTTAATGTAAGAAAGCTTGCAGCTTGTACCAAGCAGAATATTAATACCTTCTACATTATCTGCGGCTGGATGAGCTGCCGGGACGCCAGTGCCTTTCAAAAAGAGATATCCAATGACGAAAAGACCTTCTGTATTGTGGAAGATGATCACAACAACATCATGAGTGCTCCGCCTACCAAGCTGTTAAATCCACGGCTGTTTCAGCCGTTTGAACTGTTTATAAAGATGTATGGCCTTCCGGCATATAACGAAATCGACCCTACCATTCTCATCGGAATTACTTATTCCTTCCTTTTTGGATTTATGTTTGGGGATGTGGGGCAGGGACTGTGCCTGCTCTTTGGCGGATTTCTTCTTTTCCGTCTGAAAAAAGCCAGTCTGGCGGCCATCATCTCCTGCTGCGGTTTCTTTTCCACTATATTCGGTTTTCTGTTTGGCAGCATCTTTGGATTTGAGGACATCATACATGCCGTATGGCTCCGCCCCATGGAACATATGACGAACCTGCCGTTTATCGGAAATTTGAATACCGTATTTGTAGCCTCCATTACCATTGGTATGGGGATTATACTTCTTACCATGATATTAAATATCATCAACAGTGTCCGGTCACATGACCCGGAACGGACTTTTTTTGATACCAATGGCGCAGCCGGACTGGTATTCTATGCAAGCCTGGTGGTTACCATCGTTCTTTATATGACAGGCAACCCCATTCCGGCAACAGCACTTTTATTCCTGATGTTCGGTCTTCCGCTTCTTGTTATATTCTTCAAAGAACCGCTTACGGCACTGCTGGAGAAGAAAGCGGAGACAATAACGGAAGGAAAAGGCATGTTTGTGATACAAGGGCTATTTGAACTTTTCGAAGTTCTTTTAAGCTATTTTTCCAATACTTTGTCCTTTGTCAGAGTCGGAGCTTTTGCAATCAGCCACGCAGCCATGATGGAAGTCGTATTAATGCTTTCCGGCGCAGAAGCCGGTAATCCCAACTGGGCCGGCGTTATATTCGGAAACTTATTTGTCTGCGCAATGGAAGGACTGATCGTAGGAATTCAGGTCCTTCGTCTGGAATATTACGAATTATTCAGCCGTTTCTACCGTGGAACCGGCCGTGCTTTTAAACCTTACGGAAAGAAAAATTAATTATTTTCAGGAGGAAACCAATATGTCAACATTAGTAAATATTACTTTAGCAGCTGCATTACTTTTAAGCATCGCTATTCCATTCGGAGCTTTTGCCATGGGCGAGAAATCAAAAGGACGCTACAAAAAAGCACTTGGAATAAACTTACTCCTTTTCCTTGGCACCATTGCCGTTTCCGGTATTTTCCTCTTTCAGGGACAGGCGCAAGCTGCAGAAACTGCCGCAAGTACTGCCAGCGGGGTTGCCGGAATGGGATATTTAGCTGCTGCTCTTTCTACCGGCCTTGCATGTATCGGCGGCGGAATCGCCGTTTCTGCAGCAGCAAGCGCAGCTTTAGGCGCTATCAGCGAGGATGGCTCCATACTTGGTAAATCATTGATCTTCGTAGGTCTTGCCGAAGGCGTTTGTCTCTATGGTCTGATCATATCCTTCATGATCTTAGGTAAATTATAATTTATGAAAATGTATTTAATCAGTGACAACGTGGATACCTGGACAGGAATGAGACTGGCAGGAGTGGAAGGCGCTGTCGTTCATGAAAAAGCAGAATTGAAGAGCCAGCTTGATAAAGTTCTGGCCGACAAAGAAATCGGGATCATTTTATTAACGGAAAAATTCGGCAAAGAATTTCCGGACATCATCAATGATGTAAAATTAAACCGCAAACTGCCGTTAATTATTGAAATCCCTGACCGCCACGGTACCGGCCGCAAGCCCAACTTTATCACGGACTATGTCAACGAAGCAATCGGATTAAAACTATAAGAAAGAGGTGGTCATCTTGACAACTGAGGAAAAATTGCAGCACTTCCTTGAGTTTTGTATGGAAGATGCCAGATCCCGCAGTGCAAAGATGCTTGACGAATATACCCAGGCCTTAGAGCAGACCTTTTCGGAACATCAGGAGGATGCCAGACGCAGAGCAGAACATCAGGTGAAATCAGAAAGCGAACAGATCGAACGGGAGATCAACAAACGGCTCTCATTGGAACAGATCAGCACCAAGCGGGAATTTGGAAAAATGCAGGATGAACTAAAGGAAAAACTGTTTCAGGAGTTAAATGAAATGGTGATCGAATACAGGAATACCCCGCAGTATACAGAGCTTCTTCAAAAAGAGATCAAAGCCGCAAAAGAACTGGCCGGCAAAGAATTTATTACCATCTATATCGACCCGGACGACGAGGAAAAAATCCGCAGCTTATCTTTACCGGAAAGCGCTGATATCCGGGTCAGTGAGTATTCATTTATGGGAGGCACCAGAGCAGTCATCCCTTCCAGACACATTTTAGTCGACAACTCCTTCCAGACCAAGCTGGCAGAAGCAAAACGGGATTTCCGGTTCAATATCAAAGACTTGATGGGAGGTACGGCAAATGACTAATACAGGCACGATTTCCGGCATCAACGGCCCGGTCATCTACTTAAAGGGCGATCCCGGATTTACCATGAACGAAATGGTTCATGTAGGAAAAGACAACTTAGTCGGCGAGGTCATCGGACTGACAGACCGGCGAACCATCGTTCAGGTATATGAAGAAACCAGCGGAATCAAACCTGGAGAAACCGTTTCCTCCACAGGCTTTCCAGTTTCCGTCACCCTGGCTCCCGGAATCCTTAACAATATCTTCGACGGTATTGAGCGCCCCTTAAGCGAGATTGCAAAGACAGGCGGTGCTTATATTGACCGTGGTATTCACGTAGATTCCCTTGATACCAGGAAACTCTGGAAAACACATATAACCGTGAAAAAAGGGGAACATCTGCTTCCCGGAGCAATCATCGCGGAGGTGCCTGAAACACCTGCCATCGTTCATAAGGTTATGGTTCCTCCTGATCTGGAAGGTACTGTGCTTGATGTGGTGGAGGACGGTTCTTATACTATCTCCCACCCTCTTATCACGCTGCAGCTGACCGATGGTACCCAAAAACAGCTGACTATGACACAGAAGTGGCCCATCCGTGTTCCCAGGCCTACGTTAAAACGGTATCCGGCTACCAAACCGCTTATTACCGGACAGCGAATCATTGATACACTTTTCCCCCTTGCAAAGGGAGGAACCGCCTGCATACCGGGCGGCTTTGGAACAGGTAAAACCATGACCCAGCACCAGATTGCCAAATGGTCCGATGCGGATATCATTATCTATATCGGCTGCGGCGAGCGGGGCAATGAGATGACTCAGGTACTGGAGGAATTTTCCCAGTTAATTGATCCCCGTTCCGGCAACCCGTTAATGGACCGGACCACCCTGATTGCCAACACCTCCAATATGCCGGTTGCTGCCCGCGAGGCCAGTCTTTATTCCGGTCTGACCCTGGCAGAATACTACCGGGATATGGGGTATCACGTTGCAATCATGGCGGATTCCACATCCCGCTGGGCAGAAGCCCTGAGAGAATTATCCGGACGTCTGGAAGAGATGCCTGCAGAAGAAGGATTCCCAGCTTATTTAGCCTCCCGCTTGTCTGCATTCTATGAGCGCGCAGGCATGATGCAGAATATCAACGGTACCGAGGGGTCTGTCACCATTATCGGCGCAGTTTCTCCCCAGGGAGGCGATTTCTCCGAACCGGTAACACAGAACACCAAGCGGTTTGTCCGCTGCTTCTGGGGGCTTGACCGGAATCTGGCCAATGAGCGGCATTTCCCTGCAATTCACTGGCTCAGCAGTTATTCCGAATATCTGACTGATCTGGCACCCTGGTATCTGGAGAAGGTAGACAAAAAATTTGTGGATTACAGAAACCGCCTGGTATTCATTCTGACCCAGGAAAGCAGCCTGATGGAAATTGTTAAGCTGATCGGCGGAGATATGCTGCCCGATGACCAGAAGCTGATTTTGGAGATTGCTAAGGTTATCCGTATCGGATTCTTACAGCAGAATGCTTTTCACAAGGAAGATACCTGTGTTCCTATGGAAAAGCAGTTTAAGATGATGGACTTAATTCTCTATCTGTATAAAAAATCCCGTTCTCTGGTTTCCATGGGCATGCCTATGTCCGTATTAAAGGAGGATCCTGTCTTTGATAAGATCATTTCTATTAAATATGATGTTCCCAACGACAGGCTTGATATGATTGATGACTATAAAAAGCAGATTGATGAATTTTATGATTCCGTCATAGAACGAAACGCATAGGAAGGAGGCAGACGATGGCAATCGAATATTTAGGCTTAAGTGCAATTAACGGACCACTGGTCGTTTTAGAAGGCGTCCAGAATGCTGCCTTTGACGAAATCGTTGAAATGACAGTCGCTGGTAAAACACAGAAGCTGGGGCGTATTATCGAGGTTTATGAGGATAAGGCAATTATTCAGGTGTTCGGTGGAACCGAAGGACTGGCTCTCAGGAATGTCCATACCCGGCTGACCGGACATCCCATGGAACTTGCCGTTTCAGAAGACATGCTGGGACGTACCTTTAACGGTATTGGGGAGCCCGTTGACGGACTGGGAGATATCAACTCAGAAATTTATCTGGATATCAATGGCAAACCGTTAAATCCCGTGACAAGAGAATATCCCAGAGATTATATCCGTACCGGAATTTCAGCTATTGACGGACTTATGACGTTAATCAGAGGACAGAAGCTTCCCATTTTTTCCGGAAATGGTCTTCCCCATGACGAACTGGCTGCCCAGATCGTACAGCAGGCCTCATTAGGAGACAATTCCGAATCAGGAGAAAAATTTGCTGTGGTATTTGCAGCCATGGGTGTAAAATATGATGTGGCGGATTTTTTCCGCCGTACCTTTGAGGAAAGCGGCGTATCCGACCATGTGGCTATGTTTATCAACCTGGCCAACGATCCTGTGGTGGAGCGTCTGATCACACCAAAAGTCGCGCTGACTCTTGCAGAGTACCTGGCATTTGAAAAAGGAATGCATATCCTGGTTATTTTAACAGATATGACAGCCTATGCGGAGGCGCTTCGTGAAGTTTCCTCTTCCAAGGGAGAAATCCCCTCCAGAAAGGGGTATCCCGGCTATCTGTACAGCGAGCTGGCTTCCATCTACGAACGGGCCGGTATCGTAAAAGGACGGCATGGATCTGTCACACAGATCCCTATTTTAACCATGCCAAACGATGACATTACCCACCCGATCCCAGACCTTACCGGTTATATCACAGAAGGGCAGATCGTATTAGACCGAAACTTATACGGACAGTCCGTTTATCCGCCCATCAACGTGCTCCCGTCCCTGAGCCGTCTGATGAAAGACGGAATCGGAGAAGGCTTTACCCGTGCGGACCATCAGGGTGTGGCAAACCAGCTGTTTTCCTGTTATGCAAAGGTGGGTGATGCAAGAGCCCTGGCTTCCGTAATCGGCGAAGATGAGCTTTCCCCCATTGATAAAAAATATCTGGTGTTCGGCAAAGAATTTGAGAACCGTTTTGTAGGTCAGGGAAACCATTCCAACAGAAATATCCTTGAGACCTTAACCATCGGATGGGAACTGCTGGGTCTTTTGCCGAGAGCAGAACTGGACCGTATCGATACCAAAGTATTAGACCAGTATTACAAGGAAACCACCGTTGAAGCTACAGGCGAATAGGGGGTATCAGAATGAATCCGAATACATTTCCAACAAAGGGGAATTTAATCCTCGCTAAAAACTCCCTGGCATTAGCCCGGCAGGGTTACGAGCTGATGGATAAAAAGCGGATCATACTGATCAAGGAACTGATGAGCTTGATCGACGAGGCAAAAGGGATCCAGTCAGAGATTGACGTAACATTTACCGCCGCTTACCGAGCACTGCAGAAGGCAAACATTGAACTGGGTATCAATTATGTGCAGGATATTGCCCTGGCGGTCCCCATAGACGACCGGGTGAAGATTAAAACCCGAAGCATTATGGGAACAGAAATCCCTCTGGTGGAACACGAGGAAATGCCTCTGAATTTAACCTACGCTTACTATAGCACCAGGGAATCCCTTGATGAAGCCCGATACCATTTTGAGCAGGTTAAAAAACTGACCGTCAGGCTCTCCATGGTAGAAAACTCCGCTTATCGTCTGGCTAACAGTATTAAAAGGACCCAGAAACGGGCCAATGCATTAAAGAATATTACAATTCCCCGCTACGAGACTCTTACCAGAAACATTACCAATTCTCTGGAAGAAAAGGACCGGGAGGAATTTACCAGGCTTAAAGTAATTAAACGTACCAAGAAAAGTATATAAAGACAACAGAGCTGCATGGCCTGAGTTAATGGCCCTGCAGCTCTGCTTTTTAATGAAACATTATTAATACCCCAGATTCTGGTCTACAATGATTACCTTTATACGATCCGCAATAAACTGACCGGTAATTAGTACAAAATCATTGCAGATTCGTTCTTTATGGCTGCAATCAATGCACTTGTTTAACCGGGTGCACGGAGTTGCCTTCCCCAGGCGTTTCGCATCAAGAGGTGCTGCAATCTGCCGTGTTCTTTTTATGGCTTCATCCAGATTATCGGTGATTTTATTGACTCCTGCTATGACAATGACCTGTTCAGGTCCATATAACATAGGTGCCACTCTGCTCCCATTCCCATCAATATTGAACAGTTCCCCATTTTTTGTAATTGCATTTACTCCCGTCACAAATGTATCTGCCCGGAAATTCTGTAAATATAATTCCCTTTTATCCTTACCTGTCAGAGATGGCTGGAATTTATCCAGAAAATGAAGCTTGCGGGTTCGTAAATAATCAAAAACCCCCAGCTGCTCCAGAGTTACCGAATCTCCGCTTCCTACGGTTTCTCCTTCTTTGATCAATTGATCCAAAAGAGAGATCAGGCAATTCTGGTCTTTAACATAATATCCTGCCATCCGGTTTTTATTAAGCTGCTTCATGACGTTCCTTAAGTATTCAGGAACATGTTCTTTCTCAGAATTCATCGTAACACCTCCGGTATGATTGTATGTCTGTCATCTCACTCTGTCAATCAGATTCCTCTCATTTCGTGTTCACAAAAAAACTGCCGGAGCATTTCTTTTCCGGCAGTCATCATTTTTCAGTCTTATTTTTTACTAACCAGGTCAAACTCCTTATAGATTTCCCGTTCAGGTTCAGGTGTCAGCAGTGATACAATCACTATCGCCGCACAGGCTGCTGTAAATGCAGGAAGAAGTTCATAAATATTAAAGATGCCTCCCATGGGACGGACCAGATACTTCCATATAAATACCATCGCACCGCCAGATATCATTCCTGCAACTGCCCCATATAAGTTACTTCTTTTCCAGAACAGGGCAAACAGCATGACAGGTCCAAAGGAAGCTCCAAAGCCAGCCCAGGCAAAGGAAACAATGGCAAATACCGAACTATCTGGATCCCAGGCCAGATATACCGCTATAAGTGCCACACCGATCACAGTCAGACGGGCTGCCAGCATGGAAGTTTTATGACTTACTTTAAGCTTTAAAAAGTCCTGCATCAGATTCTGAGAGACTCCTGATGCGGCTGTTAAAAGCTGGGAGTCAGCGGTTGACATGGTACATGCAAGAATACCTGCCAGCACTACACCTGCCAATAATGAAAAAATCAAACCATGTCTTCCCAACAGACCGGCAAGCCTGATAATAACAGTCTCCGCTTCCGAACCTGATGCAAAATACGGAATATGGCCTGCTGCTGAAACGCTGTAACCGATAATACCAATAAGGATAGCCACAAGCATGGAAATAACAACCCAGGTTGATGCAATACGGCGGGACGTTGCAAGCTTCTTTTCATCGCTGATTGCCATAAAACGAAGGAGAATGTGGGGCATACCAAAATAACCAAGCCCCCATGCCATAGTTGACACTATATTTATTATGCCATAGGCAGAAGACGTCTGTTCCGCCATATTATGTGTTCTGCTCATACTCAGATAACCTTCCAGAGCCCCTGCGTTCTCCATGACTCTCTCCCAGCCACCAGAGATGGAGATCCCATAAAATACAATAATGATTAGAGAAATACTCATAACAATACTCTGAATTAGATCCGTAGTGGAAACCGCCATAAACCCACCCATTACGGTATATCCAACCACTATAATTGCTCCAAGAATCATAACTGTATGATAGTCTGCATGAAACAGACTGTTAAACAGTGTTCCAATAGCTTTAAAACCAGAAGCAGTATATGGAATGAAAAAAACCAGAATGATTACGGCAGAGATACACATTAATACATTTTTCTCATCCCGGTATCGGCGGGAGAAAAAGGCAGGAAGTGTAATGGTATCACACACAACCGAATAGCGGCGAAGACGTTTTGCGACCAAAAGCCAGTTTAAATACGTACCTGCTGCCAGTCCGATTGCGGTCCAGCCCGCATCAGCAATACCGGTCATATAAGCAACACCAGGAAGTCCCATCAGCAGCCAGCTGCTCATATCCGACGCCTCCGCACTCATGGCAGTCACCAATGGCCCCAGCTTTCTTCCTCCCAGATAAAAGTCATCGGCTGTATCCCCGCCGCCCTTTTTACTGTAGTAAAATCCAATATAGACCATGGCCATCAGATAAACCAGAATGGCAGACAATATTCCCACTTGTCCTATACTCATAACGTTCCTCCTCAATGCAGACTATTTCTGTTATTTTACTTATAAAGCCCTAGACAATGGGTGTATTATAGCATCATCAAAAATAGAACGCAACACAGAACGCAGTATAGACCAAATACCGTACTATTTTATAATTATTAATGAGATATCCTTATTTTATATAGATATTGTACTAGACGTTAATTAAAAATAAATATCGTACAAGTATTTATGTTTTATTTTTCAGGCAGAAAACCACTTAAAAACGAAGGAAGCACAGATGCACTATATTGACGCAATGAGTATTCTCCTCCGCATAAACACCAGTCATACAGAAGGGCCCGTTCACAAAGAGCATATAGTTTTACCATTTCGCTCACGCTCATTTTTGTTCCCATCTCCCCATCTTCCTGCCCCTGAGCTATGATCTTTCTCAGCAATCTGTAATAGGTCCGGTTATGATCCAGTAAATGCTTTTCACCATTGGTAACCAGCTGCGTGGACAAAAGCCTTGCCAGAAGGTCCATGGATATGCTGTTCTCTATCATTGTAAACAGTTCACTGTTTAACTGCAGCAGCTTCTCCATAGCCGGCAGCTGTGGGTCCAGCTGTGTTTTCAATTCTTCATATTTATCATCAAACAAAACACTAAGGGTGCTAAGCAGTGCATCTTTTCCATCAAAATAGTGATAGAACGATCCTTTTGATGTCTTGGAAAGCTCTATGATCTCCTCCACCGTCGTATCTTCATATCCTTGTTCATAGAACAGCTTCCAGGCAGCACTTACGATTTTGCCCCTGGTATTGCGCACGCGTTTCTTTGCCACGAAATAATTCCTCCTTATTTCCATCCTGAGATGAAATCACACGATTTAGTATATCACAGGAGAGGAAAAACCGTCTATGATATAAAATGTTATCGTGACCTTAAAACCGTCACGATAACATTTTACACAGGTTCTCTTTTATTTTATCTTCCTATCATAATATTAAGTATCTCTACATCAGTAGACTTCATACCCAGGCGCCCCATCCGCCCGATATTTTTTAGAGTCTGTTCATAGTCCCCCTCAACCAGTCCCTCCCCAAACGGGAAAGAATGATTTCGGATTGCCATTTCATATCCGATAATACCAGCATCAACTGCGCTGGAAATTTTTGCTGCGCAAGAATCTTTCGCTCCATCACATACAATACCGCCAACATTTCCCAGGGAATTGATCAGTGTTTTACCGATAATGTCATAATCAGCACCCTGGAGATAAGCAATTCCGCAGGCTGCCGCAGCTCCGGCAGAAACAGCTCCGCAATATGCAGATAAATTCCCGATATATTGTTTTTGGTGCAGAGATAAAAGATTGGTAAGTACAAGCGCCCTGATAAGGACCTCTTTTTCTACTTTTAATTCCTTTGCATAAACTACAACCGGCATTGTGCAGGTGATCCCCTGGTTACCACTGCCAGAATTGATAATAACCGGCAGGGCGCAGCCATCCATCCTGGCATCAGAACCGGCTGCTGCTGCCGCTCTGGCTCTGATCCTGATATCCTTATCAGATAGAAGCATAAGTGTCCGGCCAACCTGTGAGCTCCAGTCCTGATTCAATCCAGCCTCTGATATGGCAGAATTATACTCAATCTGCCTGTTTATAATATCCTCAACATCTTTAAGCTCTGCTTCATTGGCAAACTCAAGGATCTCCCTGATATTAAGCTGTGTTTTGTCGCCCGAATCCTCAATTTGTATATCCTGCTGCTGAAATATAATCTGATTGTTTTTCTCAATCTTAGAGATATGGTTATGTTTTGTCTGAATCTCCACTGCTGCAGACTCAGACCCCGCCGTCAGACAGGCACGTATAAAAAGGGTTTCCTCTCCTTCTTCTAATTCACAGGTGCAAAGTCCCTGCTGATTTAACTTCCTGGTCAGTTCAATCTCTTTTTCACCTGCCCTGCTTATTACTTCAAGCTCAGAATCCGGATCGCCTGCCACTACACCTAAAATAGCTGCCACTTCTACGCCTTTTTGTCCACCTGAATTAGGAACAACAACACCCTTTACATTTTTAATAATATTTCCGCTGCAGCGAAGAAGAATGTGGTCAGGCATCTGGCCAAGCACTTCCCTTGCTTTAGCAGCAGCAAGCGCTATGGCAATTGGTTCGGTACACCCCATGGCAGGAATCAGTTCGCCCTTTAAAATCTTCAAATAATTATCATACTGAGTTTTTTTCATAGAAGTGTTCTCCTTACTACGTGGTGCTTATTTCTCTTTTTTATAGAAAGAAACTTCGCAGGTTTTACAGCCCTTTGCAATGGTATCACCCAAATGAAATTCATATCCCATTGCTTTTGCAATACCCCGGTCGCCATCCATAGCCATATCACATAATTTCTCGCAGGTTGCATCGTCAAATCCCAGATCCTGCCAGGCTTTTAAAAGCGGACAATGGTGAAATTCCAGTTCCACTCTGTCTTTGTCTTTTGTCTTAAAAGTTAATTCAAATGTTTTCTGAAGAGTCGGAGAAAGAAATGTGTCCGCAAAGACAGATACATCCTCCGGATCCGGACATTTTTCTCTGATCTCATTTCCCTGGGTTGTTCCTGTTTCTGAGATTGCCTGGCGAATGACTTTTTCCATTACTTCAGCCGCACCGGCTTCACAGCCCTTTGTATAAGTAAGTCCTGTCCATGTGGCCCGATGGCCGATGGCACCTCTCTGAATGTCTACTACCTTATCCCCTTTGATCGTAATTTTGTTTTCAATCATATTTTTATCCTCCATATTTTTTATTTATTTAAAAAATATTGCCATTACAAGGCCTGCAATTAAAACCGATCCCGAAGTTGCACTCACAAAACCAGATACCAGCGTTTTGGGGAGCATATGTTCTTCCAATATTTTGTACTCCTCATCATTATCAGAAAGCACCTTAGCTGCCTCCACGCTTAAGGTATAGCTGGCCGGAAACCCTCCTGCCAGAGTACCCAGCCCGATTGCAAATGACATGGCTGCACTGAGTCCCAGCTTTTTACCCACCGGGATCGAGAATGCTGCCACACCCATTACCGCCAATACAATCAGTACTGCAAAGCTTTTTAATAACTGCACCAGGGTTTCCGGAGTTACAGACTTTAACTGTGCAAATACAAACATCATAATTACTGTGTAAACAAATCCCATACTCCGGGAACGCACCAAAACATTTTTATCAATAAAGCCCAGCGCAGTTCCAAATACCCCCAGAAGCAATGCCCATACAAACTTTGAAACATATCCCATTGTAAGTTTATCAAGATACCCCGCCATAACTGTCAGAGTCACAATAAAGAATAAATGGGTAAAATCACTTTTAAAACTTTCAGGCATTTGGGGAAATATATAAGATTTCTTTGTTTCTACTGCTTTTCCCCCAATGAAAGAAGCAGACTTGTCGAAATTCATCTTTCCATCACGATACGCCTTTAAAACAGTTTTACCTTCTTTTTTAAGGCACAGGCTGGTCAGTGGGTATCCCGCAAACCCCTGCAAAACATATACTGCCATAGCCAGAATTGCTAATTCTTCCGTTGGTGCAACGCTCTGCATCATCATGGCAGCTACAAAGCCTCCTGTAAGCGGTGGTGCAGCAATTGCAGCGATCTCGCTGCCAATCAAAAAACTGCCAGCTGTTAATATGACCACGAGAACTCCCAGCATACCTGCTAAAGTTACAACAACCGTTTTCCACTGATCAATCAATTCCCTGATATTAAGCATGGTACCCAGATGGACCACCATAATCATAACGAGAAACGTAGGGAGATTGGAAGCTATTCCGCCTAATTGCAGGATATCCTGCGGGAAGTATGTCCAAAATCCAACGACAAACAGAATCGCTGTAATAAACATGGACGGGACAAAAGCTTTGGTAGCCAGTGAGAAGAATTCACCGACGATCAATAGAAATAACATGGTAAGAAACGCTGTCTGTGTATCCATTTTGACCTGACCAGTGGCCACCTGGTAAACGCCAAAATAGAGGAACGAGACAATCATGACAGCTAAGAGCAGGTACCCAATTAAATGTTTTTTTAAATTCGTCTGCTTATCCATACCTTATTCCTTTCTTGTTTTTGTTTTAATACACTGTGTACTTGCCCTGATCATATCACAAACATATGGCTTGTTCAACCATAATTATCATTTTCTACATTATTAACTATTATTTATCATTAAATTTGTGTATTTATTACAATTGTTCTTTGCAAATTCCCATTTTTATCACATTGTGATATGATCAGGATCACAAGCAATACACTGTTAATATTATTATGTATAGATATTATTGACTTAATTTTCCAGGAAATGTATAATAAAATGGCTTATGTCGTAACGAAAAAGGGGAATCTTATGTGTGAAAAAAACACCGATACATCACTAAAACA
This sequence comes from Lacrimispora amygdalina, assembly GCF_900205965.1. Taxonomy (GTDB): domain Bacteria; phylum Bacillota; class Clostridia; order Lachnospirales; family Lachnospiraceae; genus Lacrimispora; species Lacrimispora amygdalina_A. The sequence goes on along the minus strand of NZ_OAOF01000018.1, from coordinate 89,185 downwards.
GCAGGTTCACGATGCATTGATTGCTGATATTATCAATGGAGTATATTCTGGTAGTACAATTCTTACAGAAAAATTTTTAATGGAAAAGTATAACGTTAGCCGTGCGCCAATCAGAGAAGCGCTTACACAATTAACAGCAACACTTATTCTTACAAGCATTCCAAGACAGGGTTATAAGATTTGTCAGCCAACCGCTGAGGAAATATATGAGATAGTCAAATTTCGTTCATCCCTAGAGTGTTCATTCTTACGTAACCTTTCAGCAGGCATTGATCGTGAATGGATTCAGGAACTAAGAACTAACTGTATGAAATATACCAATTGCGAACCTGGTGATTTTATAGGTAAGTGGCATTTAAACTGCGATTTTCATTTAAAGCTTTTCTCTGTTTATGGTAACCGTTATGCCTATAAACAGCTTCAGGATGCGTTAAATATTCAAACCATTTACTTTATTCAGAAAAAGCAGTATGCCAGCATGGACTTACATATGGCTCTTATTGATTATATTGAAAAGAATGAACTTTCTATTGCTGAAACAATTTTAAAAGCAGATATTGAGAATCTTTTAATACCTGCTGCGGCACCAATTGATAATAACAATTACCGAAAGGAGGGTGACTGATGAAAAGTCTCACTAAAAATATTCAATCAGAAGAAACGATTCTACATCTTATTCACCACGCATTCCCCCATGCAGTCTGCAACGGCATAGAGGAACTGACAGAAGGATATTTTAATGTAGCCTACAAAATCTCTCTGGATCACGCTCCCTCCTGTATATTAAAAATAGCGCCTCCAAAAGACGCCCCTGTTATGTCATATGAGAAGAATATTATGATGAGTGAAGTTCTTGCCATGCGTACAGTGAAGGAACAGACCGGTATACCAGTTGCAGAGGTTCTGTATTATGACGACAGCCTTACCCAGCTCAATTCTCCATACTTTTTCATGGAGATACTTGAGGGAGCCAGCCTGCATTCCATACTTCCTAGTCTTTCTGAGGCAGTACAATCTGAGATTCGGACAGAAACCGGCAGATGGAACCGTAAAATCAACGGAATAAAGGGCAGCAGATTCGGCTATCCCGGACAGCCTGCTTTGCAGGGAAGTGACTGGCATCAGGTCTTTAGCCTTATGATTAAACTGGCTTTTTCAGATGCAGAACGCTTATCTATAGATTTAAAGGTATCCAGAGAACAGCTTTTTAGGGATTTAGATAGAAGCAGAGAAATCTTTGATGAGGTGAAAATCCCGGTACTTGTGCACTGGGATTTATGGGATGGGAACATCTTTGTAAAAGACAATCGGATTACCGGTATCATAGACTGGGAGAGAAGTCTATGGGCAGATCCGCTTATGGAAGTGGGATTCCGTACCTATGTTCCAGACAGGGATTTTTACAATGGTTACGGTATTGAACGCCTTTCGGAAAAAGAATATTTACGTGCTCTCTGGTATGATGTTTACACCATGCTCCTGGTATCCCAGGAGTGCGATTACCGGCAGTATGAAACAAGGGATATGTATGACTGGGCTTCCGGCCATCTGGTTGATAAATTCAACGAACTTCACCGTACCATACATTCCATAACCCCGTGATTCTGCCGGCTTCGCCCAGACAGACCAGTATGCATCAGCGGTTTATCCCCCATTTTGCTGCTGTTAAAGATGCCAATAGTGATACAATCGGAATTGTAAGCACAACTCCCAGGCTTCCGGATATTCCCTGCATGATCTCTATTACCATATTATTTGAATTAATAATCTGAAGATAAGGTAATTCGTATGCATAGTTTAATAGCAGCGTGCTGACCCCGCTTCCTACAAAAGCAAGGATTAAAGTATTCACCATGGTTCCCATCGCATCCCGTCCCACATTCATACCTGACCGGAACAGCTCTTTTGCTCCCAGCTCAGGATTATTGGCATGTATCTCAAATACAGTTGAGGATATGGACATTCCCACATCCATTACTGCACCAAGAGCAGAGATCAGTAATCCGGAAAATAACAGTTCGCCTACACGGATTCCACGAATATTCTCCAGTACAGTCAGAGATTCAATATCTGATACATTATATCCTGAGATATGGGCAGCTGCTCCGAACAAATAAGCCGATACTCCGGCAATAATAACTCCGCTGACTGTTCCTGTTACCGCACACAAAGTTTTTCCAGACCAGCCCCCCAGTAAATACATTGTAAGAAAAGTAGTAATTGATGCAACCAGAACTGCTGCAAAAAACGGAGAATAACCTTTATAAATCATTGGTATGTAAAGCCAGATGATGCAGATAAAAGTAAAGATAAGACTTACGCAGGCATAAAAGCCTTTCCGTCCTCCAATTATGCAGACAACGGCCAGAAACAGTACTGCAAATCCAAGAACAGCCCACTCCCGGTCCACACTGTAGACCGTATGAATGGATATATCTCCAGATATACTCTGGATTACAATTACATTCATCCCAGGTTCACAGGCAGCTCCAAACAGATAACCATTGTTGCTGGTTGCTTCTACCAGTTTTCCCTTCATGGATCCGGAACGGATTTCTACCAGAACCTTCTGCTGTCCGGTCCTGGTCCCATCTTCCTGTAAGTTATCAGAACTTATCTCTACGACCCGCCCTCGTTCAAAGGTTCTGCCTTCTGTGGATATCAGACTGATTCTGTTAAAGTGGTTAAAATGCATTAAAAATAGTACAAATCCCGCAGCTGCTGCCGCAGATACGATCCACCGAATCCACCTCTTTTTCTGAATTTTCCACACAGGTATATTCTGCTCACTCTCCATTTATGGCGGCTCCTTTCTCAACAGTTCCGTATTCTTTTCATAAAACCGGGACATTCTGACTCCGTCATATGCCCCGGTTATCTCCGCATAAAATTACCTTCTGGATGCGCTCGTCTTTTTCAGTTCGTATGTATCATCAATTTTCCGGGTCTTCCCGTCCGCAATCTCATAGGTATCAATTGCAAAGGTATTACTGTTAATACGAATGACGGAATAGGTGGGATTCCAGTTCTGGTTTCTTACTGCAATATAATCCTGTTTCCCCGGGATCAGCTCATAGTATTTACTTCCTGTGGCAGAATTGGCTTCCATATAAAGAGTCCCATCCCCATTCGTCACACCGCCGGACATGGTATTTGCAATGGTGTAACAGTTATTCTGAGCCTGATAGGATGCATCTGAATAAGGAAATACATTCCCTGCCTCATCCGATACATTATCCCAGTCATGGAAATTATAATTGGAATGGGTTTTAGAATCGGATTTCAATAAATAGCTTCTGGAATATGTATGGTCATGCCCCTGCAGTACCACATCTACATCATATTTATCCATCAGAGGAGTCAGCTGGGTACGGAGCACGATACCATCAGAGTCAGAGTGGTCAAGACCGCTTCCGTAAATATCCTGATGGATCATAACAATTCTCCAGTTTGTATATGGATAAGTCTCAACTGCCTGGCGCATGGCCTGTTCATGTTCTGCGCAATTATAGTTGTTTGTATTGAGTACGACATATAACGCAGGACCGTATTTGTAGAAATAGTCGCCCCCTGCAGTGGTTTTCCCCAGCTGTGTATCATTGGGATTATTAAAATGGTAACTGTAGCTTTCATTGGTGGAATCATGGTTTCCAATGGTGGTTGAAACAGGAAGGGATTTTATCCAGTCCGCATTTAAAAAACCTGCATACTCGATCTCATTTCCAGGATCTTTTCCGTTCACATTCTTGTTAATCTGATCTCCTGCGGAAAGTATAAAACTGATATCCGGATTTTCGTTCATTGCTGTGTTAAGCGTCTTGTTCCAGCTGAACGCATCATTGCGGGCTGCCGTATTCAATTTTGATTTATTTTCCAGCTTATCTCCTCTGGATGTACTCTGACCCTTGGATGCCCCGATCTGGGGATCGCCCACATAGAGCATGGAATAGCTGTTAAAATTATGAGTCTTAAAAGACGCCGTATCGGAAGGTGCACCATTTCTATAATAACGATAATAGTATGTGGTATTTTCGGTCAGGGAATCTGCCGTTACCCGGTTGCTTAAATATCCGTCAATTGCAGGGACCGTACTTCCTTCAAAGGTAACAGACTGTCCCATATCGCTGCGTTTGGAGATTTCTATCTTTGGAGTTGCTGTTCCATCGGTTTTGGAGTACCATGCAAAGTTTAATTTTGTCTCATCTTCACCAGGAGTAAGGGCTATTTTTTCATAATCCCGGCTTACCTGTGTCTCCCATTTCTGCGTCCATGCATCCCAGGCCTGATCCATCGTGGAATCAGAAAAATGCTCCGTTGCCGCATATACATATCCTCCCGCCAATACTGCCGTTATGGCAGCCAAAATAAAAGCAGCTGCATAATTCTTCCTGCTCTTCATACTTAAATCCTCCTTATACTCCACGGTTTCATATTCCTACTCAAATTTTAACAATGGAAGCGCCTCTCATTTTCTAAAGAATAAAACTCCCGGTTCCAATATTCAAGATACTTTGCAAAAGCTTTACAAACTATATCTGATCTTTACATGATGGACCAGCGGATTTACATAAAAAAACAGGCTCCTCAGCCTGTTTTTAATGTTCTGTTATTATCTGGATTCCAAAGGATTATAGGATTCCTCCTGCATGACACTGACATAAGCCGGACGTATAATCTTATCCATATTAATCAGTTCCTCAATCCGGTGGGCACTCCAGCCGACAATCCTTGCTATAGCAAAAATAGGGGTGAATAATTCCTTCGGTATGTCAAGCATACTGTAAACAAACCCGCTGTAAAAGTCAACATTTGCACTGACTCCTTTATAAATGCGGCGCTCTTCGCCGATTACCTTGGGGGCCAGCCGTTCAATGGCTGAGTACAGGTTAAAATCTTCCAGACGTCCCTTTTCTTCTGATAACTGCTTTACAAATCTTTTAAATATCTCTGCACGGGGATCGGATTTGGAGTAGACAGCATGTCCCATGCCGTAAATCAGTCCTTTCCGGTCAAATGCTTCCTTATGAAGCAGTTTCCTTAAGTACCCCTCCACTTCTTCCTCATTCTTCCAGTCGTGGACCTCTTTCCTTAGATCTGCCATCATTTCCACTACTTTAATATTGGCACCGCCGTGCTTTGGCCCTTTTAATGAAGCCAGCGCCGCAGCCACTACGCTGTACGTATCGGTTCCTGAGGAGGTTACCACATGGGTTGTAAACGTGGAGTTATTGCCGCCCCCGTGTTCCATATGGAGAATGAGTGCCAGATCAAGTACATGGGCTTCCACTTTGGAATACTTCATGTCCGGTCTTAAGAGTCTTAATATATTCTCTGCAGTGGACAGCTTTTCATCCGGTCTGTGGATATACATGCTTCCGTCCCTCTCATAATGATTATATGCGTGATAACCATAGACAGCCAGCATTGGCATGACGCTGATTAACATCAGACTCTGGCGAAGCACATTTGGTACTGATATGTCCCCAGCTTTTTCATCATAGGCAGACAGAGTCAGTATGCTTCTGGCAAGAGTTGACATCATGTCATGGCTGGGCGCCTTCATCACCACATCCCTGACAAAATTGGTAGGAAGTGTTCTGCTGTAGCCTAATGTCTGGGTGAAACGCTCCAGCTTCTTTTTATCCGGTAATTCCCCAAACAGCAGAAGATAGGCGATCTCTTCAAACCCATACCTTTCGTCTTTCACTACCCCGTTTACAAGATCATTAATATTATATCCTCTGTAGTAAAGCTCTCCCTCGCAAGGCACTTTCTCACCGTCTATTATTTTACTGGACAAGATCTTTGACACTTTGGTCAGCCCGGCAACCACTCCGTTGCCCTTCTTATCTCTAAGCCCCCTCTTTACATCGTATTTGTCGTAGGATTCTAAGTCTATCCGCTCATCATTTAAACAGATGTCAGACCACTCCTTTACATTTTTTTCAAAGTTTTTCTGATCAATCATGCAAACACCTCTTTCTGAAAACAGGTCATCATGTTCCGCCGTTTTACCGAATGCAGTACCCTCTCCTTTCCCTGCTGTAACCATTTTCCAACTGTTCACTTTTGAACTTTTTCATATAATATATAATTTCAAAGAAAAAATCAAGATATTTTTTTTACTGACTGATTTATCACTTCTTTTGCATATTGACAAACGCTCTCACAACTCTTATACTTGCCTTAATTTCCTATAAGAACTCATCGGAGGTTATCCATGAAAATAGAGTTGTCTCTGCTTTTCTTTGTAGAAGCAATCGGTACAATTGCCTTTGCATCCTCAGGAGCCATGGTCGCTGTAAAAAAGCAGATGGATTTACTTGGAATCATTGTTCTCGGCGTCACCACAGCGGTAGGGGGAGGTATGCTGCGGGATATTATTATTGGCAATATTCCTCCCTCGCTGTTTACAGACCCGGTATACGTATTACTTGCCTTTATAACGGTTATGCTTCTATTTATCACAGTAAGACGGAACCAGAACTTTCTCTTAGAATGCCACATGGCATCCTTCGAAAAGATTATGAATATCTTTGATGCCATAGGACTCGGTGCTTTTACAGTGGTGGGAATTGATACCGCAGTTTTAGCCGGCTACGGTGATTATCATTTTCTCATTATATTTCTTGGTGTCATAACCGGTGTGGGCGGTGGAATTCTGCGCGATATTATGGCTGGCCAGACCCCTAATGTTTTAAAAAAACACATCTATGCATGTGCTTCTATTGCAGGTGCCATGCTGTACGCCAGTCTGATGCCCCATATCAACGGCAATATTGCCATGCTGGCAGGTGCTGCAGCCGTAATCATAATCCGTCTGCTGGCTACCCGGTTTTGCTGGAATCTGCCTACTGCCGTTAATAAATAACAGAATCAGGAGGTTACTCATGAATCGTATCATGCAATATACTATTGGTATTGTTTTTTCTTTCTGCCTTATGATCGTACTATTATTTACATCTGTGGAGGCAGCCGTATACTGGACACCAGGATACTTTGAAAAGGAATATGCCAAATACAATGTTACAGAGGCAGTCTCCATGACTATGGACGATCTGCTGGATGTTACAGACCAGATGATGGCCTATTTAAAAGGAAACCGTGCGGATCTTCACGTGGAAACTACGATGGGAGGAGTTCACCGGGAATTTTTCAGTGCCAGGGAAATTGCACACATGAAAGACGTTCAGGGACTGTTTTTAGGTGCCATGTCCATTCGCAGAGGATGTCTCATGGTAATGGCTCTGTGTCTGATCATTCTTATGCTCTTAAAAACAAGCTGGGGCAGCACCTTTCCTAAATCTGTGTTAACGGGAAGCGGTTTATTCTTTGTGGGTTCTGCTGTTATAGCAGGAATTATATCTACTGATTTTACCAGGTATTTCATACTGTTCCATCATCTGTTTTTTACTAATGATTTCTGGATGCTGGATCCGGCAGCGGACATGCTGATCAATATTGTACCGGAAGGATTTTTTCGGGACACCGTATTTTATATAGGCTTTCTCTACTTTTCTTCCGTCGCGATACTCCTGATTTTATGCGTCATTCTTATGCGCAAATGGAGGAAAAATCACAAATAATCTTTACTTGTTATCCCAAATCACATATACTGTAAATTGAAGTATTCTATAAAACCGAAACATAACAATGGAGAGACTATTGAATATGACCCAATTTACGAAAAAAATTTTTAACTTCTTCCTTTGCCTGTTTTTATGTGTCTCATCCTTTCCTGGAACCGCAATGGCAGCTGCTGACTGGCCGGACAATGTATCCGTAGAGGCAGATGGTGCGATCTTAATCGATGCAGACACCGGTACAATTCTCTGGGGGAAGAATATACACAACCAGTATTTTCCCGCAAGCATTACCAAAGTAATGACTGCACTGCTGGTGATAGAAAACTGCCAGTTAGATGATACTGTTACGTTTTCCCATGACGCAGTCTTTAACGTAGAATCCGGGAGCAGCAATGCCGGAATCAACGAGGGGGACCAGCTCTCTGTGAAAGACTGTCTTTATGCACTTTTGCTTCGATCTGCCAATGAGTCGGCCAATGCTCTGGCCGAGCATGTTGCAGGAAGCAGGGAAGCATTTGCAGACATGATGAACGCAAAAGCAAAGGAGCTTGGGTGCACAAATACCCATTTTGCCAATCCAAGCGGTTTAAATAATCCGGATCATTATACCTCCCCCTATGATATGGCACTTATTGCCAAAGCCGCCTTTCAAAATCCCGTCTTTGAAGAGATCGATTCCACCACCTATTACAAACTTCCCCCTAATTCCATTAACAAAGAGGGGCTCGCCATCTCTCCGGGACATAAGATGATGAAGAAAAGCACTCCTTTTTATTATCCTGATATTGTCGGGGGAAAAACAGGATATACCACCCTTGCCGGCAATACACTGGTTACGTGTGCGGAAAGAAACGGATTGAAGCTTATCACAGTTATTCTGAAGGGATCCACTCCCCAGTACTGGGCTGACACCAGGAATCTTATGGAGTTTGGATTTAATAATTTTACCTCATTAAAGGCAGCTGAATACGAAAAAACCTATAGCTCCATAACCAATGATTTAAATTTCAGCGGACTTTCCATTACCAGACCGGAAGCTCTGGTGCTTGATCCTGACAGCCGGATCGTATTACCGAAAACGGCTGACTTTTATGATGCAAAACCGGAACTGAGCTATGACATATCAAAAGGTGATCCGGAGAATGCAATTGCCAGAATTAACTATCGTTATAAGGACCGGGTTGTGGGTTCTACATTTCTGGAAATTAATCATTCTCTGGTTGAGTCTGCTGTTAAATCAAAGCTGGCCGATGCACCCGGTAATGGAGAGGAAGCATCCCCGGAGGCAGTGGACGCTTCTGCAGACCGGGCAGCCCAGGCTTACAGAGAAAAAGCCTTAAGACCTTTTGAAATTCCGCTGACTGTCTGGCTCATTCTTGGCAGTGTGGGATTTGTCTTTGTGGCCGGTGGACTTGCCTCATTTTTCATCTATAAAAAACACAGGGATGAACAGGAGTCTCTGATCCGGAGGGAACAACGGCTGAAACGACTGAAGGAATCCGGTGTCTCCGCAGACGAATTCGACTCCCTTTTGCAGCAGCGGCGAGGAATCTATACCTCAAGAAAAAAAGGCTGGAAAAAAAATAAATTTAAATTTCGCTAAATGGGAGGAGTCATGAAAAATACCATGACAAAAAAAGAACTGGTATGGAATATTCTGGTTACCCTGTTTGCGCTGACCTTAGCAACCATTGTATCCTATCTGCTGGTCTTTGTTGGGGGACACCCCACCAACGTCAGTATCGTCTATATGATGGCAGTTGTATTGATCTCGCGGTATTCAAACGGATATGTGCCCGGTGTTGTGGCGTCCTTTATCAGTGTTGTCTGCGTTAATCTGGTTTTTACCTATCCATATATGCACCTGAATTTTGCAATGGATGGGTATCCCATCACCTTTATTGCTCTTATGGTGATATCCAGTATTACAAGCGCCACCACAACGCATTTAAAGCATCAGAATAAAATCATACACGAACGAGAAAAACTTCTGATGGATGCCGAAAAAGAAGCAATGCGGGCAAATCTTCTGCGGGCTATCTCTCATGATCTGAGAACTCCACTGACCGGAATCATCGGAGCAAGCAGTTCCTACTTAGAAAACCACCATACAATGACGGAAGAAGAAAAAGCGGGTCTGGTCGGCGATATCCGGGAAGATGCCAACTGGCTTCTTACTATGGTGGAAAATTTATTGAGCGTTACCAGAATCAGAGGTTCGAAAGCGCAGGTAACAAAGTCACTGGAATCCGTAGAGGAAGTGGTATCGGAAGCAGTCCTGCGGTTTCATAAGCGTTTTCCTGATACTATGGTACGGGTCACTGTGCCAGATGAGCTGGTTATGGTTCCCATGGATGCCACACTAATCGAACAGGTCATTATAAATTTATTGGAAAATGCGGTTTATCACTCTAATTCCAAAGACCCGGTCAGTATAACCCTTTCCAGGGAAGAGGGTTATGCAAGGTTTGACATTCGGGACCGTGGGATCGGGATTGAACCAGACAGACTGTCTAATATTTTTGACGGATATACCTCTTTCCCTAACCGCAGCGTTGATTCTCACAAGGGTATGGGAATCGGTCTTTCCATCTGCAAAACAATAATCACTGCACATAATGGCACCATAACAGCAGGCAATGAATCATCAGGTGCAGTTTTTACATTTACATTACCGTTGGGAGAGAATATTTGTGAATAAATTTACAATAGCAATTATTGAAGACGAAAAGAACATCTTAAGTTTTATTGAGAGTACTTTGCAAAGACATGATTATAAGGTGATCCATGCATTGAATGGAAAAGACGGTCTGGCTATCATCAGTTCCAATTGTCCAGACGTAATTCTGTTGGATTTAGGACTGCCCGATATCGACGGAATGGATATAATCCGTAATGTAAGAAGCTGGTCTGCAATTCCCATCATTGTTATTTCTGCCAGAACCCAGGAACAGGAAAAAGTAGCAGCCCTTGATTATGGTGCTGACGATTATATCACCAAACCTTTTGGAACCAGTGAGCTTCTGGCCAGAATCCGTACTACACTGCGTCACGGAAAATCCACCATCAGTACCATTGACGGCTCAGTAGTTCAGGCTCCCTATCAATACAAAGGTCTGGTGATAGACTTTGTAAAACGTCTTGTTACATTGAACGGACATGTGGTCCATTTAACTCAGATTGAATATAAGCTGGTATCCCTTCTTGCAGAAAACTCAGGCAGAGTTCTTACCTATGATTTCATGATCAACCATATCTGGGGGCCTTATGCAGACAATAACAACCAGATTCTAAGAGTCAATATGGCACATATCCGGAGAAAAATTGAACTAAATCCCGGGGAACCAAATTATATTTTTACAGAAATCGGTGTTGGCTACCGAATGCAGGAAAGCGAATATTAAGGAGGAGGGAATTTCCCCTTCTTCTTGTTCTGTTTACGTGTTTTGGTTTTTTCAACCCGTTTCTTTTTCGCCTCTTCTTTTTTCTCATAGATCTCGTCAATCTCGTCCTCGCCAATCAGCTTCATGGTCTTTACCACATAGACCATTCCCTCATCATTGCGTCTTAGCCGGATCTTTCCCTTTACATTTCCGTGAACCGGACAGCAGCCCAGTGCCGTATAAAACTTTTGGTTCACTGAAAACCACCTGATTTTTTTCCTCAGCATTCGATTACACTTACAGCAGATTAAGTCAGTTACTGTCTTGTCCTCAATAGCCGCCTGTTTTGATTCAAAGGACCTTGAAATATATTTGGAATATCCGGGAAAAACCAGATAGACCTCTTCCTCTTTATTTGCAGGAAGGCAGTAATAATCCGTTGACCAGTATGCCTCAACCTTCTTAAAATCCATTTTACTCATGATCCGCCCTGTATAATGGGCGTCATCAAGTGCTCTGTGAAATGGCCGGTCCTCCATGACTTCTGATTCTATAACAGCCACATCCAAAGAGACCCGGTCTTTCCCGTCCCCTTCTAAAAGGCTGTAAAGCTTTTGAATATCATAGTAAAGAAGCGGCTTTTTAAAAGGGTTTGGCAGCTTAAAATAAGTAATATTCCGCTGAAGCTCTGTTAAATCCATGGACCCCCAGGTACAAAATACCGGATCATTCCCGCACCAGAGAAAAAACTCTTTCACAGCCTCCTCAAAGCAGATTCCCTCTTCCATCAGAGTCTGTTGATCCATATGGGTCACTTCCAGTATCTTTTCATGGAGCTCTGTGTAAACCTTAGGCTTAATGAGCCTCCTGTATTCTCCAATTTCTTCCATGGCTTCATTCAGCCTTACTGCTCCGATTTCAATGATTTCAAAGGGAAAATGATCGACTGCTTCCTCCTTCCCTCCGGCATTCTGGTTCCATTCCAGATCCAGTACAATGTAATTTTTCATATATTCAGATCCTTTATTTTATGAGTCTGTTCAGTTTCTCACGCATCTTCTGTCTGCGGCGGTCTGTTGCTTCCCTGTCAACCTGGAAAGCTCCGTTTGTTTTTAAAAGAACATCCCCTTCTTTGGCTTCACCGGGAATCTCTTTTAAAGAAAATTTCTCCATACTTCCGCTTTCATTCTCACAGATCACCATCTCCTGTTCGATCCGGTCTATGATATATTGCATGACCTTCTTCCCCCCCTTCATACCAGTTGTTATCTATGGATTACAGCTTTTGCAGGGTTTTAATCCCTGATCAATCAGCTCTTGTCTGTTACCATTAAATTGCCTGCGATTTTCCGCTTTAATGGATTCAGCCAGTCTGCAGTCCGGCAGGTGGAATTTTCCTGTATTTGTATTAATGATATACTCACTGCCAGATTCCGTCTCTTCTGTTTGCTTTGATGTTCCCTGACCGGTATCGTTCTGTCCCATAACCCGAAGGTCAGTTCCGTCACTTTCAATAACTATGGTACCAAGCTGGTCCGTCCTCAAGACCCTGATTCCCTGCTTTTCTAATAAATCCAGTGTCTCTTTGTGAGGATGACCGTAATCATTATTCTTCCCGCATGAGATCACCGCATACCGGGGGCTCACAGCCTGGATAAATTCCGGGGATGATGAGGTGCTGCTTCCATGGTGGGATACTTTTAAAACATCCGCTTTTAACGCAAGCCCGCCTGACAGCATATCCTCCTCTGCTTCCTTTTCCGCATCTCCGCATAAAACAAAGCTGGTTTCTCCGAATACCAGCCGTATGCCAATGGACCAGTTATTTAAATTATCGTCGTAATCCCGGTTAGGCGAGATAATCTGAAAAGATGCAGCTCCCAGAGAATAGCTTTCTCCTGCCTTTGGTATGGTGATTTTACAGTTCCTGTCTGCAATGGCATCAAGCAGCCGTTCGTAAGTCCTGGTAGTATGCTCCTTTTCCGGAAGCAGAACATCAGCGACCTTAAATTCCCGTATCACACCTTCCAGTCCTCCAATGTGGTCTGAATGAGGATGGGTTCCGATTACATAATCCAGGTTTCTGACTCCCTGTGCCTTCAAATAACTGATAACCGTTTCCGTTTGATCTCTTTCTCCTGCATCAATGAGCATATAATGACCATTTGCTTCAATAAGGGTGCTGTCTCCCTGACCTACGTCGATAAAATGAAGCGCTGCCATGGAGTCTTCCCTTTGTTTTTCAGACTCTCCCTGTGCGGCTGCACTGGAAGAGTCAGATCCCGTTACACTGCCTGCACAGCCTGTCAGGCAAATCATACACAGAACAGCTGCCAGTGCCAGAATCCGCTTTATCGTGTTTCCAGCCATATTAGTTGTCATATCCATCTGCTCCTTCGTGTTATTATATGATAGAATTCCTTATTCTACAAGCGTTTCCTTACATCAAAAACGGACTGCTAAAAGCAGCCCGTCCATATAAGATCATCATTAGGGAAGTCTTGCCCCGTCTGATCCGACTCTTGCTCCGTCAGGTGTGCTGCCACCCGTAAGCATATGTCCGGTCTCCGTATCACAGTAATACTGCTTCCCATTCCAGTCGATCCAGCCCGTTGCCATATATCCCTCTTCATTAAAAAAATACCATTCACCGTTAATGTTCTGCCAGCTGTTTTTCGGATAGCTTCCATCCCCATACAGATACCACCAGCCTGTCTGATCCTGTTTCCAGCTGCCTGCATAATTCATGTAATTGGATTCTGCATCATCCTTATTAACGTACTGAGATGGAGATTCTACCCATTCTCCTTTGTTTTCCGGTTTCTTTGCATTCACCGGACGAACCTGAAACTTATAGTTCCCTTCTCTCGTTATGAAACTGCCAAGCTCCATACTTGTCTTATCCGTTGTCTTAACAGTTCCTGTTGCTTTTCCGTCACGGTAAAGCTTAACTTCATAGTATCCTGCCCCCACTGACGCAGTCCAGTTTGCAATATGAGTCCCATTCCATGCTGCAGAGCTGATTGCCTGTGTAAATTCATTCACTGGTGGCAGATCCATAGTCAGAATCAACGTCTGGCTAAAATCTTCCTTTTTTTGCTTTACATAAGTTCCCCCATTAATCGTAAAGCTGTTTTCAATTGTGCTGAAATAATAATCATCGTCACAATGCAATGTTACTTCTAATCTGGGAATATCATTATCCGTCCATGTAAAACCATCATTGATAAATTCACACTTATCAACCTCGATTTTATTGCTTTTAGCCGTTACTTCTGCCTGCTGTTCAGAGATCGTTCCTCCAGGAGCAATATCGGCCGATACCGTCAGATTTACAGTTGTAATCTTCTTTCTGGAAGCAGCCGATGCAGTGGTGCAGTTCATCCCTGCTGCCAGTGCTGCCGTCAGCACCAGTGCCAAAATCTTTCTCATATTCATGCAGCATTCCTCACCTTTCCATATGATTCATACAATTAAAAATTGTATTATTTTCCATTATAACTCAGATGGATCGATTTGTGAATGGTTAAGATCACACCAATTCCGGTGTATGGCTGATTGCCGAACTTTCCAATAATCTTCCTGATAGGAATTTACTGTATCATGCTGGGACTTGGATTCATTTTTTCTGCTTAATTCCACGGCCTGATTCGTTAAGGCACGGTCTACCTTTTTCATTATGGAATCCCACTTTTTATCGGACATATTTATCGTATTATCATTTTCTGAATCATCATTAATCTTTTGTATTATTTTAAATTTCCAATTCAATACCTCATCTCTAAATGCATCTCTGCCGGTCTTTTTGTATGATGCATCAGTTTGTATATGTCTGCTTAAACCTGCTATTTCCATAACAATCTGCCCCCTAGTGTAAAATCATATCTGTCTATAATATCGGCTTATATTTATTAAATATAAGCATAAGTCCTGAAGGCGCTGCATAAAAAACAATCAAAAACAGGACAGCAGAAAGTACCAATCTGGCTGCTTCTTACCGCCCTGTTTCATACACTTTAATTCTTACTCTGCAAAATCCGCCAGCGCCTGATTAAATTCATCTTTTTGATCATAAAATGCACCATGTCCGCTGAATTCAAATGGCAGAAGAATGGAATTTTTAATGTACTGATGCTGTATCTCACCTAATGAAAACGGAACTACCTTGTCATGAATTCCATGAATAATCAGAGTGGGAACGCAGATTTCCGTCAGATCCTGAAACAGCACTTCCTGAATCCAGGTATTTGCTACCTTAGCCGTAGCCCAGCCTGCCGCCTGCAACCCCACCTGCAGAAACCATTGAGAAAAAGGTTCGGTTATATGCTGAAAAAAGAAAATGTCTCCAAAGTTCCTGAGCATAGCAGGCCGGTCTTCA
Organism: Lacrimispora amygdalina; assembly: GCF_900205965.1. Lineage (GTDB taxonomy): Bacteria > Bacillota > Clostridia > Lachnospirales > Lachnospiraceae > Lacrimispora > Lacrimispora amygdalina_A. Next base: position 73,838 of record NZ_OAOF01000018.1, on the reverse strand, counting down.
TATGTCCCGTTTATAATATCCGTTACTGTCTGCAGATCAAGACCATAGGGGAAATTCTGCCGCTTGATCAGACTTGGAGCTGCCGCCGCAAATAAGGCAAGCTTTGATACTCCATGACATTTATGCCGTGCCATGTACCGTATGGCAATGGCACCTCCGGTAGAATGACCAGCCAGCGTAATATTTTTCAGCCCCAGTACATCAATAACTTCTCTCACATCATCTGCAAGTCTGTCATAGTCGTATCCGCAATAAGGCTTATCTGAGTCCCCGAATCCCCTTGTATCAATTCCAATGCACCGAAATCCCATATTCGGGAGAACATCAAACTGATATTCAAACAGCTTGCGGCTTCCCGGCCATCCATGAAGGAACAAAATTGTTTTTTCACATTCCGGATTTAAATCTTCCACGTAGATATTGACATTTCCGTCAACCGTGATATAATAACCCATAATCTCATTTCTAACCTTTTTGGTTTATACTATTCATATAACTTCAGTGTGGTACGCGATTATGCCATATTTTCAGAATTTTCGTAAATCTCTTCAATCTCCCTTTTGGATATCAGTTTTGTCAGTAAAAATGCAATGAGAATAATCCCGGGAATATCAATAACCAGTCTTGTAAGAGCGAATTTTAATCCCAGGGACTCAATTTCAAACATCAGCATGGGGATTTTTGTTGTGGACCATGCACCTATAAAAATCATGAGATTTAAAAACTTCACCCCTTTTTTCATGAATACTGCTGCCACCGGAAAAGCTCCGTACAGAGGACCTGCCGCTGCCGAGCCAATGACAAACGCAAGGAATATCCCTTTTAGCCCCGATCCCTCCCCCATGTATTTAACCATGGTGGTTCTTGGCACCCATACATCAAGAAGGCCCAATAGTAAAAAGATAGGCGGAAGAACAAAAAACATCTGTCTTAACTGCATTCCCGCATTGTTCACTGCCAGAGCTGCAGATCTCCGGTCAAAAACTGCTATCAGCCCTATCACAAGTATGATGATTAATGGATAACGATATCGTCTCATATTACCCGGTCACCTCCTTTATTAAGAATGCCACACCTAATGAGAAAAGAAACGCCAGTATATTCCGGTACAATGTCATTTTTTTGCTGAAATATTTCATTTCAACCGGCATGGTAACGATTCCCACCATGGTCAGTGTGGACACAAATGCTCCTATCTGCATATAGCCTGCTCCCGATTTAAGAAGCATAGAGGCTGTAGGAAATGCCACAAACGGGGGAATCATGGTGATAGATCCCACTACAGCAGCAAGCATAACTCCGCCCCACCCGGACTCCCCTCCGATCAGCCTGGATATCAGGCCGGTATTTAAATAAGTAAGCAGCACACTGATGAAAAGTATCATGGTCAGCAGCTGAGGCAGTATGTTTTCCAGTGATTTCCATGATTTCTTCAATGCTAATCTTGTTTTATCTTTATCCTTTTGAAAAGAGACAATTAAACCAATTAAAGCAAGTCCGTAAAAAATATAAGTCTCCATCCTGTTCCTCCTGTTATTCTTCTGATAAATGAATCCGGCTTCTTTATCAACCTCAATTATTGCAAATCCTTTTGTTTTAAAAAGTCTGACTCCCACATATTAACTGCATTGGCTGCTGCCGGAATATCTGTTTCAAATAAGTCAGGATACCGGTTAAACAGAGACTGAAATTCCGTTACTTTATCTGTAATATGTTCATGAATCAGAAGTTTCAGACCGGCAGCGTCTTTTTTCAATATCAAATCTACCATAGTCTTATGCTGATTCAATGTCTGTTGCAGTGTGGACATATCAGATAAAGATAACAGCCTGATTCTTAAATAATGCCCGGACATATTCAATACAGTATTCAGGCAGAACTCATGCCCAGTAACCCGAAAGGGAACGCTGTGCATCGTATCGTCATACACCAAAAATTTTCTGGCATCTAAGCTTTTTACGGCACTCTCCTGAGCTTCAATGGCAGCTCTCATTTCATCAATATCGGACTTTTGGTAAATCTCAAGAAATTCTTCCATGACACGTTCTTCAATGCAGGAACGCAGAAATCTCTCATCTTTTACACGGGCAGCATTAATCTTGGAAACGATGGTACCTTTTTTAGGAATTGTAACAACCAGTCCTTCCTTTTCAAGCTGTATCAACGCATCACGGATTGGAGAACGGCTTACATTCAAAAACTTCTCAAGCTCATTAATATTAATTGTTTCTCCTGGTTTAATATGCAGATAAAGGATTTTTCTGCCTATAAAATCATACACCGTTTCATCCGTGGATAAATTTGTCTGACTCTCCTGTTTTCCCATTTTAATTCCCCTTCGTCATATATACTAATAAAAATACATGTTAATTATATAACAGCTCATTATCAAATTCAAATTCTATTTCGCTTTCTGTTTAATATCCGTTTTTGGATATTATATACAAATTTCACATAAAATATTTAGTATATTTGATAAATTGACACCCCCAGTTAATAATGTTATAAAGTTATTATAATCTGATATATATCACTTATATATTATATAAATATATCAGATATGATACAACAAAAACATAAAGGAGGGTTATATGAAGCAAATTTCAGTAAAGGCTCCGTTCCAGTACTGCGTTGAGGAAACGGAACGTCCAAAACCGTCGAGAGGTGAAGTTCTTATCAAGATGAAGGCAGCCGGGGTATGCGGTTCAGATTTTCATTTATTTTTGGGAGAGAACCCGATGGCGGAGTTTCCCCGCATTCCAGGACATGAAAATGCAGGAATCATTGAAGAAATCGGGGAGGGAGTCACAAAATTTAAGAAAGGGGACCATGTTGTTGTCGATCTGGTAGTTGCCTGCGGCAGCTGTAAGCAGTGTAAAAACGGAAGGCGAAACATCTGCAGAACAGTAAAGGCACGGGGTGCTGCAGTGGATGGCGGCTGGAGGGAATATTTCACTGCTGCCGAGCATGAAGTTTATCTGCTGCCGGAAGATCTGCCCTTTGAGGAAGCTGCCTTAATTGAGCCCTTTGCTATTGGCGGCCACTGTACCAAAAGGGCTGGTGTGCAGGAAAGTGATGTTGTACTTATTCTGGGTATGGGGACGATCGGTTCTATTATTTTGCAGGTCTGCAAGGAAAAAGGGTGTAAAGTAATCTGTGCGGATATCAAAGAAAACTTTCTGAATCGGGCAGCGAATTTTGGTGCTGACTTAACCGTTAATACCAGAACAGAAAATTTAAATTCCCGGATACAGGAATATACCAATGGGGAGGGTGCAGATGTAATTTTTGATGCAGCCGGTTATCCAGGGTCACTGACTATGCTTCTGGAAAATGGCATTCCTGCCAATGGCGCCCGTATCGTACCACTGGGTTTCTGTACATCTGCTGAGCGTATAACCCAAAGCATGATAAACGGCAGAGAGCTTTCTATCATTGGAACACGCATGTCATCCGGACAATTTGAGCCTGCAATAGAAAAGTTCCGGCAGAAAGCCTACCGGCTGGATGGTATTGTCAGTGATACTATTTTATTTTCAGAAATCGACCAGGTGTTTAAAAATATGCAGAACCCACCAGAGGGAATGGCAAAAATGGTCATTTTATTTGAATAATCAAAACATTCAAAGAACGTTTAGGAGGAGTTACTATGAAAAAAAGATTTACTGCTATTGTTTTATCCGTTATTACAGTTTTTTCTCTCGCAGCCTGTCAGACTCAGGGGGGTACTGAAGCTGCTGAAAAGATAGTCACAATCAAGGTGGGCGACAACTGGAGTGCTTCTCATCCCATGGCCGCTGCTCTGGATAATATATTCAAACCCATGATTGAAGAAAAAAGCAACGGTACTATCAAAGTGGAACTTTATCATTCCGGTACACTGGGCAATGAAGGGGATTTATGGGATGGAGTCCGCAACGGCACAATTGAGATTGCAATTGTTGGAACGCCCATGAATCAGGAATATCCCACCATGTTAATCTCCGACTGGCCTTTTTTATACCGTGATCTAAATCATGCAAAAAAAGTATGGACAGGCAGCATTGCGGAAGAGATCAGCAATGAGTTTCATGAAAAATTTCCCACCGCCTATATGCTTGGCTGGGGGCCAAACAGCGCAAGAACCTTTACCAGCAATAAACCGCTTACCAGTGTTGATGATTTTAACGGTCAGAAGTTCCGTATGCCAAGCAATCCCATTCACGTAGGCATAGCTGAAAATCTTGGCGCTTCTGCCCAGGTAATCCCGCTTGGCGAGCTGTTCTCCGCACTGGAAACCGGAGTGGTTGACGGTCAGGATAATGGTATGGTAACGGTAATCAGCGAAGCCTTTTATGAAGTACAGAAATATATTTACGAAACAAATCATATTATTTCAACCCTGGAAATTGTTGCCTCTGCCAGCTTTTTAGATGCTTTAAGTGAAAACCAGCAGCAGATTATCCGTGAGGCTGCAAAAGCTTCCTGTGAGAATGCGTGGGATGAGTACATAAAAAGTGTTGACACAGACCGTCAGTTCCTAAAGGATCACGGTGTAACAGTAACAGAATGTACGGCGCAGGATAAAGAAAAAATCGTGGGGCAGATCAAACCCCTTACCGATAAGCTTTACCAGGAAAATCCATGGGCAAAAGAACTGACAGAGAAAATTAAAGCAGTCCAATAATGATCTATCCATTCACAGGAGGTGCCTATGAGCCGGCTGTTAAATGCCCTTTTTAAAGGAATTGAAGTTCTGATATCCATTGCCCTTGCGGTAATGATTCTACTTGTTTTTACAAACGTAATACTGCGTTTTATTTTTGATACCGGATTTGCCTGGTCGGAAGAGGTGGCTCGAATCAGTTTCATCTATCTGGTCTACTTTGGATCAATTGAAGCCATGCGTGACAACCGACATCTTCTGATTGATTCGGTACTTATCCGATTACCGGCCACATCCCAGAAACTGCTGTATACACTGATACAGGGACTTATTATATGGCTTATGACCTCTCTTACTGCAGGCAGTTACGGTCTTATGCTGCAAAATTACCATAACAAATGGGTTGCGACCGGCCTTCCTGTATGGCTTGTATATCTTGCCGGGTTTATCATGGGCATATCCATCTTACTTCTGGCTGCAGGCAATATTTTTAAACTATGGGTAATGAAATGTACGGTAAAAGACCTGATAACCCCACAGGATGAAGGTGCGTCAACAATTGAATAAGGAGGAACCATGTCAATCTTAATTTATTTTTTACTATTTTTGATCGGCGGAATCGCAATTGGTCTGCCTATTGCTTACGCACTTATTCTTTGCGGTGCTGCCACTGCTATGGTACTTGGAGGCAACAACGTTAACCCGCAGATCATCGCGGCGCAGCTTATGCGGGGAACCGACAGCGTTACCATGATGGCACTCCCCTTTTTTGTCCTTGCCGGTGAGTTAATGAACCGTGGCGGCCTTACGAACCGGATTATTAAATTCTGCAACATTTTCGTAGGACGGTTTCGCGGCGGCCTTGGTTATGTAACCATATTGGCTTGTCTGATGTTTGCAAGCCTGGTAGGGTCTGCGGTTGCAAGCACTGCCGCACTTGGGGCAATTTTGATTCCCATGATGGTAGATTCCGGATATGACCGTGCAAAAGCCTCCGGTCTTGTAGCCAGTTCTAATCTTGTAGCTCCTATTATGCCGCCGTCTATTCCAATGATTGTATATGGTGTCGCAGCCGGCTGCTCAATCAAATCCCTCTTTTTAGGCGGAATTGCTCCTGCAGCTTACTTAACAATTATTATGTGTGGTGTCTGGTTTTTCGTCACCAGAAAGGACAACTTAGAAGCGGATACAACAAAATACTCATTTCGGGAAGTCATGAAGATTTTTATTAACGGATTATGGGCATTGTTACTGCCGCTTATTATCTTGTTTGGTCTTAGAGGAGGTGTTTTCACTGCTACAGAGGCAGGTGTAATTGCAGTTGTTTACGCTATTGCTGTAGGTGTTTTTGTTTACAGAGAACTGAAATTTAAGGATTTAATTAAGGCTTTCGTAGCTGCTGCTAAAATGTCCAGTGTTGTCATGTTTCTGGCTGCCACTGCACAGGTTGCTGCCTATATGATGACTATATCCCGGATTCCCCAGATGCTGACAGAATCATTACATGGTCTTACTGCAAATCCTGCACTGTTAAACCTGGTACTTCAGATTATCATTATTATTATGGGAACCTGCATTGATGTTGTTCCAACCATCTTAATCATGACACCTATTATGCTTCCACTGATCCACGCTGCCGGAATAGATCCCATTTATTTCGGTGTGGTATTTACCCTTGCCAATGTACTTGGACTCACATCTCCACCCGTAGGTCCTGTACTGAATGTTGCCTGTGCTACAGGAAAGGTAAGTATGGAAAAAATCATTAAACCTGTTATGCCTTACTATGTACTCCAGGTGATCCTGGTGTTTGCACTTATTCTCTTTCCGCCTTTAGTTACAGTACCATTAAAATGGCTTGGTGGTTAATGGGAAACTTATAAATGCCTGGAGTATTCCAGGCATGCTTTTTTCAGTAAGTTTAATGAAATATAAAGTTCAGGTAACCATTTAATCTAAAAGATATGGTATAATACATATGTAACTACCATAAATATCCATAGAATTGAGTACCTTTGATGAAACAGGCATATGAATTATATATACTTTCCTGCAATAATATTAATAGCAGCATTTTAAAAACATTTATACAGCTTCTAAGCCAGGAGCGCCAAAAAAAGGCCATAAAATACCGGCATGAAATTGATATAGCCCGAACTGTCTGTGGGGAAATGCTGCTGCGTTACGGTCTTTCTAAAAGATCGGGATCTGCCATACCGGAAACTCCACTTCAATTTACCTATAATCCATATGGCAAACCAATTCTGCCGGACTATCCTGATGTTTCCTTTAATATTTCACATTCCGGAGACTTGGTTGCATGCGCTGTTTCAGATTCTGATATCGGAATTGATATTGAGCAGATAAGCTTAGATATGGATTTAGACATTGCAAACCACTATTTTCATGAAAAAGAAATACAATTAATAAACTCAGTTACAGCACCTGAATCGTATCATTACTTTTTCCGGTTTTGGACAGCAAAAGAAAGCTACTTAAAATGTATTGGGAAAGGGCTGGGAGAACCTCTGAATAATTTCTATGTATCAGAAAAGACTATTACTTTAGAAAATCACCCCACTCCCTACCTCATAAATTACTATAAAATATCAGATGATTATGCACTCTCGGTTTGCAGCCCCTCTTCTTATACAGCGCCTGCATTACCTGTTTACGTATCTATAGAAGATCTTATCGTTGGTAGGATTTACTTTCCATAGCACACCTAAAAAAAGGTACCGAAAACCAGACGGCTTCGGTACCCTATCCTGTTCCCGAGGTGATTTGAACACCCGGCCTACCGCTTAGGAGGCGGTCGCTCTATCCAGCTGAGCTACGGAAACATCTCTGTGCCGCAGGAAACCTGCAGCACAGTCCAAAACTTATTATATTCAAAATTATAGATTTCGTCAAGTCTATCTTGGATTTATTCTACGTTTTCCTTGAATTTTACTGTTCCCTGCATCCAGATCTGTCCTTTAAATCTGCGCCCTATTTCAGGCGTACCTGTTAAATCTTTTTTTGCTATACAGACATGGAATATTAAATCACTGCACTCAAGAGTGAAATCATAAACTTCTTCTTCCGTAATCTGGTTCTTTTTCTCATCGATTTTAATGATTTCACCAATCACAGAATACTGGTCGCATTCTACGCCGCAGGGCATAAAACAGGAATCAATAATCGAATATAAGTCTTCCTTCATCACACGCCTGGATGCCTGGGAGTAAAGATCAATATCTTCAATGGTAAGTGTCTCCATGGCATCTTCATCCCCGTTCTTTGCGGCTTCCAGCAGATTGTTGCGGTCCTTTGCAGCGACTTTCGCTTTTTCCCTCTGCTTATCTGACTTCTGAATCGGGAGAAGTACCTTTCCGCTGACTGCAAGACCGGTAAGGCATGAATAGCTGGTATCCATGGAATGATGGTCTATGAGCCGTTCTCTGCATTCAAAGGAATTGTCTATATAAAAGATTAGAGAAATTCCAACTTTATATTCGTCTAAAAGTCCGGCATAGGTTTCCCGTTCCGTATGACGCTGTATGGAGCATGACACCTCCGAAGTTATATCGCTGCTTTTTAAATAGGGGTAATAGTACATTCTTTGAAACTTTCCATCCCGGTCCATCTCTCCATAGATGGCAATCCCCATACCAGGAGCCGCTTCTCTGCGGATTTCACACAGATTGGACTCTTCGTCAATCTGAATCCTTCTCATGTCGGACAGATCTTCACAGAGCCTATCCAGCAGCTTATCAATATCCCTGTCTTTTTCATAAAGACTGAAACCAATGGTTCTTAAGAATTTGTGCATAGAATCATCACCTGCTTTCTGTTTTTCTAAGATAATTTTCAGGAAAACAATAAGGCGAAGAACACTCCGCCTCAAGCCTTACCGTTTATTATATACTAAAACATTTGATAATTCCAGTAAAATTTTTGATGATAACAAATTTAAGTCCACCGGTCTTATACGACGCCCTGCGCCATCATGGCCTCTACCACTTTCTCAAATCCCGCAATATTGGCCCCTGCCACATAATTTCCCTTTACGCCGTAACGTTTCGCAGCTTTCGCAGTCTTTTCGTAGATTCCTACCATGATATCATGAAGCTTCTTATCCACTTCATCAAAACTCCAGGAAAGCCTTAAACTGTTCTGGCTCATCTCCAGTGCGGAAGTTGCCACTCCGCCTGCATTAGCTGCCTTGCCAGGCATAAACATTACTGCATTCTCCAGGAAGAAATCGGTTGCCTCTCTGGTAGACGGCATGTTTGCACCTTCTGCAACTGCAAAACAGCCGTTTGCTTTCAACTTTTTGGCATCCTCTAAATTCAATTCATTCTGAGTGGCACAGGGAAGAGCAATATCACATGGAACGTTCCAGATCCCCCTTCCTTCTGTGTAGACTGAAGAAGCCACTTCATTTGCATATTCTTTAATCCGTCCTCTTCGAACTTCCTTGATTTGTTTTACTACATCAAGGCGTATGCCATTCTTATCATAAATATATCCATTGGAATCGCTTAAAGCTACTACCTTAGCTCCCAGCTGAATTGCCTTTTCTGATGCATAGATCGCCACATTCCCTGATCCTGATATTACCAGATTCTTTCCTTCTAAGTCTCTGCCGTTATGTTTGAGCATCTCATCAAGAATGTAGATCAACCCATAACCGGTCGCCTGGGTACGTACCAGGGATCCTCCGTAGGTAAGCCCCTTTCCGGTAAGAACCCCCTCATAAAGCCCGGTCATGCGCTTATATTGACCGTATAGATAGCCGATCTCTCTTGCTCCTACGCCGATATCTCCTGCCGGTACATCCTGATCTGCACCAATGTATTTGGATAATTCGGTCATAAAACTCTGGCAAAATGACATAACTTCTCTGTCTGATTTACCCTTCGGATCAAAATCAGATCCTCCTTTTCCTCCGCCAATGGGAAGTCCGGTTAAAGAATTTTTAAACGTCTGTTCAAAACCCAAAAATTTTAAAATCCCCTGGTTTACAGAAGGATGAAGTCTTAATCCTCCCTTGTAAGGCCCGATTGCGCTGTTAAACTGTACTCGAAATCCCTTATTTACTCTTACCTGACCGCTGTCATCTACCCACGGTACACGAAAAGAAATAATACGTTCAGGCTCTACCAGGCGCTCCAAAAGTGCCGCTTTTCTGTATTTTGCTTCATTGGCATCAATAACTATGCGCAGTGAATCAAGAACTTCCTTCACTGCCTGGTGAAACTCCCCTTCACCTGGGTTCTGTTTTACGACTCTGTCATAAACTTCATCCACGTAGGACATAATATTCTTTCCCCCTAAGTTAATAAATGAAAGTTATTTCAAATGTTAAAATAAGACCGGAACTCTTAAAAGTTCCGGCCTTATATCCTCACCATAACTTTTTAAAATTATAGCAAGTTAATTTAATAAAGTCAACCAAGCATTTTGATTTATTTATTTCTCTAACTTCTTCTTTTTATTAAGTGCCGCATACAGTGCCAGCATGAAGCCTGACAGTGCCACCATAACTTTTCCGGCATTGGATTTGCGCTCACCTGTTTTTGGCAATTTTGCCAGAGGGACATTTCCGTCATCAATCGTTACAAAATCAATCTGGTTATCACCTGGCATGTTTGCCAGAGGCACAGGATCCGGTATTATGGTTACTGTACTTTGAGTTGGACGAGGTGTTGGTCCATCGTCATTTCCGCCACCGCCCCGTATTCTCTTATCCTGTATGGTGATGGTAAAGCTATTGATTCCATCAAGGGTCAGAGGCGGAATACTGTTGTTAATCCGGTATCCATACGGTGCTCTGGTTTCTTTAATTGTGTACGTATCTGCAGGCAGGCGCTTTATGATATATTGACCGCTGCTGTCTGTCTTAAATCTGGAAGCCTCTTTTTCTTCTGCTGTATAGCCAGCAAAGGAACCGCCATTCAGCTTGACATAGCTGCCTCCTGAGTTTTTCATGGTAAACTCCGCACCTTCCAGCCGGATATCCGCATAGACCGCATTGGTCTTAACCACAGTCACCTTAGATGGCTGATTTTCTACCGCACCTCTGGCCTTCCCAAAGAGAGCAGGTTTCACAAAAAGCTCACTGGTTTGAGACCGGCTTAAGGTAAATTCCCTGCTCCATGGCTGAGTGCCTAACAAGTATCCTTCAGGAGCTTTAGTCTCGGTAATCCGGTATGTGCCGTAAGGCAGATTCGTAATCTCTGCCTTTCCCGCCAGGGTAAAGGTGATGGTATTTCCCTTCACATTCTCCTGCGTCCAGGCAGCTCCGTTAGAAGCTGCAAGGCTGCGGTAGCTGTCCCATGCTCCCGGAACCATGGTAGATATATTGGTCAGCGTAAATTCTGCACCGTCCAGTCTTTTATTTGTATTCTCACTGTCTACTTTTTCCAGACTCATGCTTCCTGTGCTGATCTGATTTGTTACTGTTATAGTCTTCTCAGATTCATTTTCTACAGAAACTGCCTTGCTGTTGTCTTTTAAGATGCTGACCACCCCTTTTTCATCCACTCTGATGTAGAACGGTTCAATGGAATCATAACGGTCTGATGCATCCTCTCTGATCTGATAATCTCCATGTTTTAAGCCCAGACTTAAACTGCCGTCGTCTCCGGTAACAAAGGTTCCGCTTCCGGCTTCCGGCTTAGTATGGAACCGGCTGGACCCAAATACGGTTAAAATTCCGGTTTCTTCATAACTGCCTGGCCCAAGGATATGGAATTTAATTCCGCTTATGCTTCTTTTCAGATTATCAGTTTTCTTTAACTTAATTATAAATTGAGCGCGGTCATTAACCACCTTGTTATCCGTGGAGAGTACAGCACTCTTGTGATCTGCAGAAATCGTAAAATCAAATTCTGCATTACCGCTTAAGCTTAAATAGCCTTCCGGAGCTTTCTCCTCTTTCAGTGTATAGGTACCATAAGGTATTTTCCCCATATCCACGTGACCGTTAAATGCCGTAAACCGTATGCTGTTATCAGATTTCTTCACATCTCTGATTCCCATGGCATCAAGTTCTTCCACGTTCATGGCAAGAAGCTTTTTGGCAAAATCCTCAAATGATCCTTCTACCTGGACCGTTTTCTCTGTTAAGGAGAACTCTGCTGCCGGAAGAAGTTTTTCCGTCACCCCGTCTACCTTATCAAATGTCAGATTACCGGTTCCATAATCATTGAATACTAATTGGCTTCCATCTGATGTTACAGTGCCGGATTCACTGTCTTCCTTTAAGGTAACTTCGTAGACTCTGCTGCTGGCTTCATATCCGTCCGGAGCCGTTTTCTCTTTTACATAATAGGTTCCAAGCGGAAGCATCTGAGACTCACCCGTACCTTCATATCCCGTTATTACGGTACCGGCCAGAGCTGTTAAATCTTTGTCGGAATAAATCTCAAATACCGCTCCTGACAGGTGCAGCTCATGGTTGTGTGCTGCAGCCTTGTTGATACGGATTTTAGCCCGGTCTCTCACATCATATACTTTAATTCTGTCTGTATTACCGGTCTCCAGCACCGAAACTTCCGTATCAGCAGATACACTGTAGTTTTCCGGTGCTTTGATTTCTTTTAAAACATAATTTCCTGCTGGCAGGCGTTTCACTGTGACAGTTCCATCACTGCCGGTTGTAAATGAAGATGCCTCCTCATTTTTATCAGTCAAACCGGTATAAGAGTCGTTGTCATCAAGACTGACATACTTCCCATCTGCTGTCATTAAGACGAATACAGCATTGGAGAGCAGGGCATTTGTTGATTTATCCCGTTTTTCAATCGTAAGCTCATGAGGTTTATTGATAACAGCTTTATCTCCTGTCAGACTGATGCCTTCCGGTTTATCCAGCTTAAAATCTTTTGTAAATCCATAAATGCCGCCAAAGAGATACCCTGCCGGAGCCTGAGTCTCCTTCAATGTGTACGTTCCGTATGGCACCCTGGTTAAGACTGCCTGCCTGGAATCTCCCAGACCCTCCATTCGAAAGCTTACAGACAGAACGCCTCCGTCATACTTTGTTGTTACAGAAGATACACCAATGCCGGTCACATTCTCTAAATACGTTTCAAATGCTCCTTTAACCAGAGATGTTCCGCTGAGTTCAAACCATGCTCCCGTAATCAGATTCTTACTTTCCTCATCCATTTTTTCAATGGTAATCGGTGCCGTCTGTATCTGGTTTGTCACTACCACATTGATTTCCTTTTGTGCCTGACTTTCCAGAGCCAGTTCCGGTCTGTCTTTTCCGTTCAGCAGTGAGACCGTACCATCCTGACCAATTCTGACATAAAACGGTTCTATGGTCTGATAACCAGGAGCAGAAAGCTCTGTAATTTCATAATCCCCATAGGGAAGATTCCAGGTAACAACACCATCATTGCCGGTCTGCTTCACTTCATAACCAGAGTGATCCGGGTCGTTTATTTTAAACTTGTTTCTGCTAAACGGATTCCAGGTACTGCTTTCATATGTTCCTGGTCCTGAGATAGAAAATGAAATTCCCTTTACCGCAGCATTTCCGGCATTATCCGCCTTTCTGATGCTTAAACTGTATTCTGTTCTGGTATTCTCAATTACATTTCCTTCTATCTTGCTTAACTGTGCCTGCTGCCCCTGTGAACTGATTTCAAACCCGGATTCTTCCGGTCTTCCAGAGATATCATAACCATCCGGAACCTGAATTTCAGAGAGAGTATAACTGCCAAGTGGTATTCCTGTAATTTTTACCAGTCCGTCCGTAATTTTAAAGCGGACACCCTTCTCCGTTTCCTTCACATCGGTTATTCCCATGGAGGCGGCATCTTTTTTCATTGATGCGATCAGTGCATTCCATGCATCTTTGACTACAGTCCCCTGCTTTTTAATCTCAAATGTGGCACCGGCAAGCTTATCTCTGGTCAGTCCGTCAAGCTTTGTAAATTCCAGTGATCCGGTTATATAAGAATCTTCTACTGTAACCGTGCTGGGTATTGGGTCCGCCTCTGTCTTAAATTCCTTACTCTTAAGAATCCATGCCTTTTGCCCCTGGACTTTATAAGAATCCATGGTTACCATATCGCCTGATACGGCATGGTCAAGCTGGTAGCCTGCGGGAGCACCGTCTTCTGTGATAATATAATTTCTGTAATAAAGAAGCTCTCCTGCATTCCAGACTGCTTCACCGTCGGTAAGCGTTGTCACACCTTCTGATAACGGGCTTCCAAGAACGGATGAATCGGTAATTGGTGTACGATTGAAGTATTCCATTTCCTCATTGGTAAAAGGTCCGTATACCGTAAAGTGAGCTCCCTCAACCGGATTCTGGGCTTTGTTTATTTTCTTAACTGTTACCTTTCGATAAGGCACAAAGCCGATGTCTTTGGTTGTATCGTATTCCCCTGCAGTGGACCATAAGAAGAAGTCTTCGGAGGAATATCCGTTTTTCGTTTCATTAAAGTTGCTGTCTCGGCTTTCATCGTAGTTTGCTCCGCCTTCCAATAATGTCTTTGGTAATCTGGAACGTCCTGCTTTTTTGTTTTCTCCATCAGGCAGCATATTTGGTTTTGCAAGCTTTAATACCAGATCCTCAAAACCTTTTGGCATCGTCCCCCTGCTCACCTCGATCTGATAATGAGCCGGGTCATCTCCCTTTAAGCTGGTTACCCGTAAAGAACTGCCGCTGTACCACCCATCTTCATCGCTCTCCGTAAATTCGGATCCAGTCAGTCCATATGGTTTTGCTGGCGTCAGATCGTCAAATAGGAATCTGGCATCTGCGGTTCCAGGTTCCGTGGAGGTCTGATCATCCCCGTTTTTGCTGTACTTTTGCAGGCTGACCTTAAAGTATCCGCTCTGAAGCAGAGGGAACAAATCCGTAAGAAGATGGTCGTTTTCTACACTTTCATTCTGAATTCCATTGTTGTCATCATCGATCCAGACTCTTCCGGAAACTTTTACATTACCAGGAACGAGAAGTACCTGGACGGAATTACTGGTCTGTGCCTGGGAAAACTTCTTTTCTTCGCTTTCAAGACCTGATTCTTTATAGCTGAAAGCGGTAGCAAAATCATTAACGGCATAGCCGTAAGCAGCATCCTCCAGTTCTTCTGCCTTATTATAAGGTACCACTGTTTTATAGGTGACTACCAGATTTTCACCCGGCGCCAGATAAAATTTAGGATCTGTGATCTTAATGCGGATCGCCGTGGGATCACTGGAACGATCGGACCAGAAATTAGATGTATTGTCATCCAGCATTGCATTCTTTGCTGCAATGGCCGTTTCCTTGCTGTCAAATGTCTGGTCAGAATACGTAATTTGATATTCAAAGTCCCGAACTTTTCTTCCTGAATCTCCATTATCCTTTCTGTTTTCTATTTCTATTGACTGAATGCTGTCATATTTCAACCGGAAGTCACTGAGTCTTTCAAACTTACTGGTACTGAAATCTCCTTTAACCGGCATAATATCCATGAGCTGCAGCTGGCTGACGTAATCCTGTGCCGAAGCGTTGTTTACCATAAGCCGGTATAATACAGATCCATCGTACTTAGTAAGGTCCGTATCATCTGCCGATTTTGCCACTTTTCCAGCCGTGGACCCTGATACGAATCTGGTATCTAAGTTTCCTTTTACTTCTTTATAAAGCTGAATACCAGTTCCTGTACTCATGGTATTTTCTGCTGAATCAGAGACATATCCATAGCTTCGGTAATTCTCATCCGGCAGTAACGCTGCAGCCGGTAAGTCATTGCTGGGCCACTTAATTCCTGAGCTGGTTTGAATCATAAAGGAGGCCCCGGTTTGGTTTAAGGAAAATGCAGGCTGTAACACATCACTGGTAACGAACAGAGTATTCAATATGTTTTTACCATAATTAATAATATTTCCTGCAATCTTTGCCTTAACCGATACTGTAACGGACTCGCCTTTCTCCAGATTTCCATTCAGCCTGATAAATAGCGTCTCCCGTCCAGTCAGAGGATCTACTTTTCTTACTGTCTTATCAATAGACACCCCAGCCGGGCCACTCTCCACTGCAACTGCTGTCAGCAAACGATCCTCTCCGGAGGTTTCACCGGATACAGTAACTCCCAAAGGAACCAGATCAATGAGAACCGGCTTCTGAATCGGTGCAATCTGTGAATCGCTGCTTGTAGTTGTATTGTTTACCGTAAGCGTGTAGGTAAGCGTATCACCCGGCTGTACTCCCTTAACGGGATTTACATTTTTGCTAACTGCCATTGTAGGAGCCTGGCTCTGAATAACAGATATATCACATAACGCTTCTGTCTGGCTGGACTCCTGGCTTGAATTTAAATTGCCGTTTACATCCCACTTACGGTATTTCATTGTTACATCTGCTTTGTTACGGATGTACTTAATATCCTTTTTATAGCTTCCGTCTTTCAAAGTGGCATCCTGACGGTTTAACTTTGCCGTAACTGTAATTGTTCCCGGAACAAAATCCTGCCCCAGTGTATAGGCATGTTCTGTAGATTCCTTTAATGTATCGTCCCGGTAACTGATCTTAAATGATTTTACCATTCTTCCGCTAACAGGCTTTATCTCTCCGATTTCGCCATCTCCGGAAACGCTTACTGTCTGTACCTCTCCTGCCTGACTTCCATCAAAACCATAGAAGGTCACATCTGCTACAATGGTTCCTGTATTCCCTTCTTTCAACCGGTTTAGCTGAGCGGCTTTTCCTGGTTTAACAGAGACTATGGTATATTTTTCATCACTGTATTGGGTTTCATCAAGAGTATTCTTTCCTGAATCAAGCATGGTCAGTCCCTGATCGGTAACTTCATACTGGTCAAGAGGAATTGTATTAATCGCTCCTGGAGTCAGGGTATAAGTAACCATCTGACCGTCATTCCACCACAAATCTTTTAATGAAGCAGTCTGCGTGGTTTTCTCAAGAGATACACCAGTCTTCTGTTTTACGTTGGTAAACTCGCAGGGCGGAGGGACCGTTCCTTTTTCAATGGTCACTTCTTTCTTATAAATCGTTCTGCTGTCATCCGGATTAATCACATAACCATCTGTATTAGGGGTAATGGCTGTTTCTTCCAATTCATAAACTCCCGGAAGCAGCATGACTGTAGTTCCAGTCTCACCATAAGGCACTGTAATAATATCCCCAACCTGTTTTCCTGTCTCTTTATTTGTTACCTTTATAAATGCATGAATGGAACCGGAGGGATTATCCTGTTTATTAACATCATTTTTAAACAGTTTTAATGGCAGTGCTTCCTGATTATGTACCGTAAACTGGTATACTCCAGGCGCTTTGGTGTCATCACCTGAGAGCACGTATAAATCGAGTCCTGTTCTGGTATCTCCATTCTTAACTAAATCTGCGGTTACCGGGAGTATCATTCCATGTTCTCCTTCAAAGGCTTCCACACGGTAGGTATCAAACCCATGATCCTTATCAGGCACCTCATACAAACCGTAAGAATATCCCGGCTCCTGTTTCAGTCCCCGGAACGAAAGTTTTCCCTGGGAGTCCGTTGTTCCCTCTGTTACATAATTCCAGATATTTCCCTCTGCTCTTTTATAAAGTTCGAATGTCATTCCGGCTTTTGCCGCTTCTGTTTTACCATCTCCGCTGTATTTTGTAATCTGGAAATCAATACCGCCCTGATTTTCTACAGTAATTTCAGTCGTTTTTCCGGTTTCCGCTGTAAGCCCCTGCTCCGGAATCGCTGTTCCAATGGTGAGATATCCCACCGGAGCATTGGTCTCTTTTACATAATAGGTTCCCAGACTGTATTTCTTAGTTGACAGTTCATACTCATAGACACCGCTGGTTCCGATTTCCTTAAAATCTCCCACATAGGAAGTCAGTGCCTGGTCGGAATATAAACGAAAGCCTGCACCTGTCAGCTTCTTTGAATAATCCGCTGCATCCACTTTTGTAATGCGTATTCTTGCTTTCGCATATTGATTATCAATTCCTATGGCTACCGGAGTCTTGGTTGTAAAATCATTGTTCGTTCCGACCTGGATATAACCGTCAGACCACAGCTTTGCGTTGGTCACTCCTGTTTCTCCAGTCAGCATCCAGTCAGGATTTTCCCGTTCTTTAACATAGTAGGCCCCGCCTTCCGGATACTGTGCCAGCAGTACTTTTCCCTCTGCTGTATAATAGCCGGCTGCTGCCTCAAAGTTATGTATTGTAACTGCCACGGGCTGATGATTTTCATCATATACCGGCTTATAGGCTTTTTCCGCATCCGAATAGGTGAATACATCAAATATCACCTGAGCCGGAAGCCTCTCTTTGATATTCTGGTCATTTATAAACCCATCGCCAAAATATAGATTCTTTGTAATTGTCAGGGCTACCTTCTCCCGGTTTTCAAAGGTTACTTCTGCATTCTTATAAGTTCCGGTCATGTCACCGGTCACGGCAACTACCAGAGGCGCGGTATCAACCGTATATCCCTCAGGTGCTTTTACTTCCGTAATACGGTACCAGCCTGGCTGACAATTCTTAAGGACATAAGATCCATCCTTTCGATCCTCCAGTGTTCTGCTTATAGACGAAAAGCCCTCTGACGGTTTTTCATAAGCCGGATCTTCCACATTTCTTAGTATGCCTCCGTCTAAATCTGTATCTGTACGGAACTTCATGTACTCCAGACGGAACTCAGCCCCTTTCATGGACGCGTCACTTTTCTTACTTTCACCGTCTGTTTTATATAAGGTAAGCTGTGCCAGTCTTGGATTTCTGATGGTCAGGGCAGCAAGCTGGCCGTTTATTCCATCTGCAACAGGAACCAGAGTCACCTTATTCCCGTCTGCCACCGGTTTGTAGCCAACAGAAATGGAAGTCGGTTCAAAATAATTATCTGCTGTTATCTTCTCAGCACTGCTTCCCAGTGTTTCATTGGTAATCGTATATATCCCACTCTCAAGTCCGTCCAAAACAGCAAGATACCTTCCATCCGCCTGCTTTTGGGTTATAGCAGAGGCCGTACCTCCTGACGGAGTTTTTAGTGAAAATCTAATACCGGACAGTCCCTCAGGTTTTTCTCCGTTCCATGAAGTTTTTTCTATCTCAAGCATGGGCTTTTGCGCATTATAAACCGGAACTGTCAGAGACGAGCTGGCTACGGTAAAGTACCTCCATAGATTTCCGCCGGTATACATGGTAATATATTGTTCCTGCTGCTGTGAAGTTAAGGTTTCCTTCATTCGGTAAAGACCGGAAGGAAGTCCACCTGGTATTTCAATCTGACCAGAATCTTTTGTGGTATACGTTCCGTATTTCTCATATTTATATTCGTTATTATTCCACTGATACCGCCAGACTTCGAATTTCACTCCGGCGAGAGGTGTCTTTTGAATATTCATTCCGTCCAGTTCATCGTCGGTTTTATAGAATGTACTGGAATCCGGAATATATCCGTATTTCTTGATGGTTACCGGATATTCTTCGGATACCTGATTAATCAGCCTGTACTTCGGATCCGTTTTGCTGTCATCCCAGAAATACTGATCATCAATATGGTCGTTGTTAATCGGAACTGTTACTTCTAAAATATGAAGGGTTGAATCTAAAGTCACCTTAGATGGCGCATAAATCTCTTCCAGTCCCACAGAAAGCTTTACCGGTTCACCCTCAGTGTTATATGTAAGGAAATCCCTGGGATTCTTTCCCATTGCTGTGATTTGATTGCTTAATTCATCCAACCTGATTATTTTTGAAAGCGCATAACCGGTTTTATGAATGCTGTCAGATTCCAGTCCGGTTTCCACCACATCAATTGGCAGTAGTTTTTCACTATTTGCCGGATCTAACAGCCATAACCTGAATTTTACACCACCAAGAAGTGTATAATTGTTTTTTGTGATCTCCAGCCATTTATTTAAAGCAACCTGAAAATGATAATTTTCAAGTCCTGTTCCACCGTTGGAATGCTGATTGACTATGACCGCTATTTTTTCGTTTCTTCCACTTTGATAAGGATGCCGGATCTCTTTATATCCGCTGTATCCGGAATGATCCGGAACAAATACGGCAGCAATCTTCCCACCTTCATCCAGAGTATAACCAGGTGCAGCTTTATCCTCAATCAGCCAGTATACGTAACCATCATCCAAAATTGTGGTGTCAAACTGGCCATCCAGCCGCTTACCTGTCTCCGGATCGATACGAGTGCCGCTTTCATACTGCCCTTCTGACTCGAATTTTTCCTCATCAGTAAAATCTTCTAATTTAACTGAAGATAAATTCTTCGTATCAGAAAGCATTTTATAAAGAGTAAATCCTGCACCGTTTACCATATGGATATCATGAGTGCCTCCGCCAAAGGTTATCCCATCGCAGGTCTTCCATATATTAAATTGAACCCATGATTTATAGTTAAAAATCGGATCCGTATATCTGACCAGTGATTCTACATTACCTGGAAGATCCTTTCCGCTGAATGAAACTGCATTATACCGCTCCTTTAAATCCGCCACAGAAAGACTCCTTGCCGGCTGCCCGTTCTCAAGAGGAAGCGGTTCTTTATTTCCCATGTTTAATTCAAAAGGCAGTCTTGATTCGCTTCTGGTGGGCACCCGGACTTCTGCTACATAATACGTATCATTCCGGTCAATATCATTGAACGTTGCAATTCCGTCAAATTCGTTTGTCACCTGTACCGTTACTAAATCAGCGGTTTCCGGCTGATCACGGTTTACCTTATAAAGAGCCAGGCTTACATTCCCTAATGCCTGGTTCACCTCATGGAACTGGTCATTCCAGCTATCACGCCAGTACTTCTGGGTCCGTATTGTCAGCTTCGGCTCATCTTTGATTATCAGCGGCGCTCCTGATGACTCTCCATTCACTGTGGAAATGGTTTTTCCTTCTGTCAGTGTGGTTGTCAGCACTTTATAGGAGGGAAGATATCCCGATGGTGCTGTGATCTCCGCAATCACATAAGGGATCCGGTTTCCGCTGTCATCGAAAATGCGCAGCTCATTACTATCAAAGACAGCCTGACCGTTAGTGCCGGAGGTTACTGTCTGAATGGGATTTTTAATACTGTTAACCCAGTCATCCTGGCGAAACTTGGATTTTAAATAAATTCCAAACTCAGCGCCGCTTACTGGTGTATTTCTTAACGCATCCAATTTCGTAACCTTCACTCTGCCCTCATTTTGAAAATTAACCAGAGCCTTATTATCATTTAACATGAGATCAATATTTTTTTTACCGTTTATATCTACTGCATTTACCTCTGCCGGTCCGTAATAGACCATTCTATTTTGAATAATATAACCCTTATACGATCCATCTGTTTTGTTATTCATCAGAAATAAAGGATTAATAACATCTGAGTCCAGAACTTCCTTAAAATAATATTTTCCCGGTGCCATAACCGTATCTGTATTTGATACAATTATATTATTTTTATTTGGAAGAGTTACTGGTTGAAAAGTATCCCCATCTTTCTGATATACTTCAAAAGATAGTTTAGCTTTACTATCCTCTTTACCATCAGAACTATATTTTATTTTCTTTAAATTTACTGTTTGATATGGCTTATTATAAAATTTCAAATGGGTGGTTGTGGACTCATTTGAAAACCAATCCTTAAGTTGTTTTCTGTTAATCGGACCGCTTGGTGTCGTAAACTCCCTGATCTCTTCTCCAACATAATTTTCCGGTGCCTGTATTTCTTTTGCCACATACGTAGTTCCAGGATCCAAAGAAACAAATGTTCCGTTTGCAGAGACAGTTCCTTTAAACACTTCATCTTCTTTCCTTGTAATGATAAACGTTGCCGTAATTGTTTTAGCTTCATCCGTTATATCGTACTTATGAAGCCAGTAAGGTACTTTCTGTGGTATGTTATACGCCTTGACACTGGTATCTGACTGCCTGCTGACTGTAAAAGGTCCGATAAGAGATATCTTCTCCCCATTAATCAATACGTTATCAATGGTTTTCCCATCTTCCTCTGCCTCTAAACGGTCGGAACTGTTTTCTTCACTCCAGTAATAATCCTTGCTGATATCAAGATTATCAGCAATAACAATACCTTTCTGATCCGTTACATAGCTTTTAGCAGGAGTTACTTCACTGTAATTATTTTGATTTTTATCAGCCACGTATAGTTTAAACTTAAATCCGGCATTGGAATTATTCGTAATGAGTTTACCAGAGGAATCACCGCTGCCAAATGTCCAGGTTTCTTTCTGAAGCTTTAAGACTCCCTGTCTGTTGTTTTTAAGCTGAACTGATGTTGTTGTTAATGGTACAAGAGTAAATTCTTTATAAAGATATGTCTTTTTATCTTTGGTTTCTGTAGTAACCCCATCTCCCTCAGAGTTTCCATCATAATATCTATCCGGAAGCTGTTCTACTACTCTGTACCGAATTAAATGATTCCCACTGTCATAAATAGGAAGCTCAGCTGTAAATTTACTGTTTCCATCCAGAGAATAAGTCTTTTTTGAATTCACAGAAACTCTGGACCAGCTGCT
Organism: Lacrimispora amygdalina; assembly: GCF_900205965.1. Lineage (GTDB taxonomy): Bacteria > Bacillota > Clostridia > Lachnospirales > Lachnospiraceae > Lacrimispora > Lacrimispora amygdalina_A. The sequence goes on along the minus strand of NZ_OAOF01000018.1, from coordinate 51,706 downwards.
TCCCCCAACGGATGACTCAAACCAGAAATGGTTATTAAAATCCCTTCTGTACTGCCAGGGTACGCCTCCGTAGGTGCCATCATCTCTCTGAAGCAGTTTTGTTACCTGCACTTTTGCTTTATTTAAAGTATTTACAAGGTAATTCCTGTCTTCCTTTAAGGCAGAGGTTTCCCCTTTCCTTACCGTTACAGGATAATCATGTGTGTCAAGAATATATCCGCCCGCACTCTTCTCTCTTACAATATATTCACCAGGGGTAACCGGTTTAAACCTTACAAAACCTTTCTCGTCTGATTTAACCGTTGTCACTTCACTTAATGTACCGTCTATCTTTTGATAAAGTGTAAACTCTGCACCGATCAGGGGACCTAAATCTGTTTCATTAGTATCCACACTGTTCCAGGTACGCGCCTTTTTATAGAATTCAATTGCACCCTTGCCAACGACGTTATTAATCACCTTAACTTCTTTATTCTCTCCAGCCTTAATACTGAATTTAATCTCTTGACTGTCTCTAAAGGTGTTAGAATCCACTACTGCATAGCCGTATTCTGTACCTGCAGGTTTCCTTCCTTCCTTGATCACATAAGTTCCCGGATCAGCCTGAATCTGAATATAACCCCTGCTGCCAGTTGTATAAGGAAGTTCTTCATCAGTTTCATTGGATGGATTAACAGCTATTATTCCTTTTACCAGTAAATTACCGTTTGGTTCCAGAACAGTATAATTGTCATAAGGCGTCTCATTACCCTGCGAATCAACAGAATAAATTTCAAATTCAGCAGAACCTGGATATTCCTTTTCCATGGTCAGATCATATGGCTTTAAAACTCCGATTCCCTCGTCCAGCAATTTAACTATCTGGATGACTGCTGGATTATTCACCTCATGTACTGCTACAGCTGCTTCAGAATCCTCTTTCATAACCTGACTGGTTCCCAGTTTGATATATTCTAAATGAGCCTGGTTTAAAATAGTAAATACCGAAGAATCATTTACACGAGGGTCGTTGTATTTTAAAACAAAAGGTTCATAAGGATATCGGGCAGTCACCAGATACGAACTGTAAGTTGGGGCCGCGTCTGAAACATAAATATCATCAGCTTCATTTTGACCCTGTGTTTTAAAATCATCTATTACAATGGATCCATCGCCATCTTGTCTGAATGATAAACTTTTTTTATCTCCCCATGTCGCACTGACAGATATAGGCTTCATCCCATCCGGAGCATTGGGTGTTGTTATGGAAAGATTATCTGTGATATGGAAGGAGTTGTTTTCGAATCCGGTACGTCCATAAGTCTGATAAATGGTGCCACTCGGCTGTGTTGAAATCACACCCGGATTCCCATACATCCCCACCTCTATCATATAAGTGATATCAACGTACTTAGGATTCTCCGCATCGTCCTTCACAACTGTGTAAGAATGATCTGTGGGATAAACGCTCTTTTTAATGTGCCACTCATCATCGGAGATCAGCTGGAGCTGGGTCTGTGACGGCTGGTCGGCATATGTGACTGTCGGAATATTTCCGGGATATGTAACATTTTCTTTATCTGTCTTATCTGCAACCTTTACGTCCGCATGAAATGCAACGCTGTTATCTGACAGTGCAAATTTCTCACCTACTGCCCTTTTACCGTTTCCGTCTATATAAGCGTTAATCACAATATTATCAGACTTTCCGGGCCGTATGGTGTGGTTTTCATCTCCAACCTGGATTGCATAAACACTTTTTTCGCTGTCTGATGTAGAAAGCTCAACTTTCCCGCTCTGCTCTTCCAATTTAATACCTGCAGGAACTGTAAAATAAATGACTGCATTTTCATAGGTATCAAACAAAGACAATTTTCCGCCTGCCGCATATTCGTAAAGCGGAGCCGCCTGCATTGTATAAGTAATGGTATAGTTAAAAAGCTTTCCTGCCTTTATCTCGCCGGTCATGCTCTGGCTAAGATTAATTTCCACCGTATCTTTTCTATCAGATGCATCTTCACCATAATAGCTTAAAGCAGTTTCATAGGGAGAAAGCTTTGCCTCATCACTTACTTCCATATTTAATAATGTGATACCAAAACTTGGAACTACCATGGAAAAAGAAGGCTGGGTAAATAACGAAGTCAGACTAAAGGTCTTTTCATCCTCTTCCCCGTCAATTCCCATTAACGCAGACTTTTCCTCTCCGGATAAAACGCGGCCATTTCCGACAGAGACAATATCTGCACTGTCAAAGCTCTCTGGCTCTGAAACTGTCTCCGAAGGGGTGGCAGTTTCCTGCGCTTCTGTAAGTACCGGAACCTGATGCCTGGAGATGGAAACCTGCAGATTTTCTGTTTTGTTTTCGCTGACAGAACTGTCATTTCCAGATTCGGAATCAACAGAATTATTACTGTCTTGTTCCTGCACTTCAGCTTTCTCTGGTTCAGTCTGTTCTGTTTTTACCTCCTCTTTACTTTCCGATTTCACTTCATCTGATGCAGTATCTGAAGCATTATTTTCATTTACATTCGGTTCAGCAGCTTCCGTTTCTTTCTCTGTTGATGTAATAGGTTCGGTTCCTGGACTTTCCGTATTATGATCGTCCTTAATATTAGAATCTGACTCCACTTCCTGTGTTTCTGCTGCTGTTTCTGTTTGGGTTTCTGCTGCTGCTTGGGTTTCTGCTGCTGTTTGGGTTACTGCTGCAGTTTCCGTTTGTATTTCTGCTTTCGAATCTGCTTGTGTCCCTGCTGCCGTTCCCCCTGCAGAAGCACTGCCCGATGCACTGCTTCCAGATTTGTTCGTAATGATATCCTCTGTGTTTTCACCAACTACCGCATATTCATCTAACTGGGCATCTGTAACAACAAAATTGTCACTTACTATCCTGAGTCGGAATTCGCATTGCCGGTCCTTATATCCGTTCACACCTATAATCTGAACGCTCTGAAGGATGGCTTCCTGTTTAATACGGTCTGATTCATCGGACCAGCTAAAAGGTTCACCGTCCAACACATCGGAGACTACCACAAGGTACATGGCCTTACCTGATTTTTTCTGAAGAATTAACGTTTTTCCATCCAATTCCTCATATAATTTTTCAATAACCAGATCTTTTTGCTCTCCCTTAAACGGAATCATATCTTCTTTTAATTCAGGTCTTCTGTCACTATCCTTCTTAAGAACTTTTTCTATGGCAGACTGGGTAACCTTAACATCTATCACCTGTTTTGCCTGTGATGGTGTAGCTTCTGACGGAGAGGCCTTTGACGCGCTTGATGGTGTAGCCGTTCTTTGTGCTGTGTAATCTGCCGCATAAACCGTAGTTGCATTAAGCTGAGATACATTACCTGCAACAATGGCTATAGTCAGCAACCAGGCAATCATTCTTTTAATCTGATGTCTTTTCTTCATTGCTCCCTTCATTTCACACCCTCCTCTAATTCTTCTTTCTAATTTCTTACTCTATATGGAAGCCACGTAATGGCAATATTTCCCTCTTAGTCAGTATACCTGAGGCTGGTTACAAACCAGTTATTTTTGTTTACATATTGATTTTTAACCCCTAATTATTTTAATAATATTTATAACTATTTTTTACATTTTTAAGAGTTATGAACCATGTTTTTTGTTGCTTCTTAACAAAATATCAACTATGGTACTAACTGTTAACCTCATATTATTTAGTTATTTACAATGGTTTTTAAATATGCAAAAATAAAAGCAGAGACAAAAAACATACCCTAAAGGGGAAAGGAAAACCATGACTATTGAAGAAAAAATGAAAATTGCTATGAAAGAAGGAGAAAAATCTTTAGAATACGGTGAATTGCCCGTGGGCGCGAGATTTACTATTCCCTGGAGTCCCCCATTGATGGTGCCATATCACTTTTAAATAACAGGTGGAGATCAAATCATGATATATTACAATCCTACACATTACCGGACTGTTACGGAGGCATTTTACGTGAAGACGGTAAAAATCTGTTAAGGAAATATATTGAAATGAAAGAAGAAGGGCCTTTAGTGGACTTTTGTAAATTGCTAATTCTTCCGCCATCTTGACAGAAAGACTGATTAATTCTAAAATAGAATGAACTGTCTAAATGATAATTACGAAAAAGAAGGTCTTAAACTTATGATACAGGATATTTTCCCCCACGTATTCCACAATGAATTTGAAATAAAATCGCCCACTGATGAAAGCTTTTTTTTCTACTTTTCAGATGGAGCAATCTGTTTGACTGAAGGTGATACGAAAGCCATTCCCAGATTCTCTTCTTTAAGGGAAGAGGATTGCAGCCGGTTTAAGTCTCATTGTGATTTTTTATTTTCCATCGATCAGATGGATTTTTTTCTAGTAGATGAATCCTGTGTAACGCTTACAGATACTCCGGGTATCTGCCTGAATAAAGTCAGTATATTACGGGAATTAACCCCAATGTGGTTATCCTTTTCTGCCGTCTGTGCATCCCAGCTTCACCGGTTCTACTCTACCAGCCGTTACTGCGGATGCTGCGGTGCAGAAATGATTAAAAGTAAAAAAGAACGGTCCATGGTCTGTTCCTCCTGTGGTAATACCGTCTATCCTAAAATATCACCTGCCGTCATTGTAGGTATTATCCATGATGGCAAACTGCTTCTGACAAAATATGCCGGAAGAGAATACACCCGTTACGCACTTATAGCGGGGTACACAGAATTTGGTGAAACTTTAGAGGATACTGTAAAACGGGAAGTCATGGAGGAAGTCGGTCTGCGTGTAAAAAATATCCGGTATTATAAAAACCAGCCCTGGGGTATTTCTGATTCCATTTTAGTTGGCTATTGGGCGGAGCTGGATGGTTCTCCACAAGTTACGCTGGATGAAACCGAGTTATCCACAGCAGTCTGGATGGCTCCTGAGGATATCCCAGATGATTTTACTAATATCAGCCTGACCCATGAGATGATACTTTTATTTAAAAACGGGAAAATAGAATGAATGAAATACAGGGAGGAAATGCCTATTCAGACTTTCCTCCCTGTATTTTGTAAAAAGTTGCATATCCATTTGCAACGAGAATTCCTTCTTTTGGAACCTGTATAAGAATCAGAATCACATTCAGGATATCAACGCACGCACCTCCTGCATTTAAGATACTCAAAAAAACTAAATAGCCATTTAAAAGACCCATTCCTGCCAGAATTAACGGTGCTGCAAACGAAAGAATCAGCAGCGGCATTAATGATATAACAACCATTCTTTTCTTTGAAAGGATTTCTTCCGTAAATACAAAACCAAACAATCCATTAAATCCCCAATAAGTCTTGTCTGATTTCCATACCTTTGGTATAAATATCGCATGTATCAGCTCATGTATCAAAAGGCACAAAAACATACCCAGCAGATAATACACACTTTCTATACCTATGGAGAATTCCAGTGAGAATCCCTGTGATCCGGAAAGCAACTGCTGAAACGGCGGGTATAGATAGTAACACCATGCAGCGTTACACAGCATCAGAAGAATGCTGATGGGCATCGACCATAAGATAGCCGCTGATACAGAATTTGGTTCCTTTAAACGAACCCAGCCCTGGTCGTTCATAATCACTGTCATTTGCTTGTTTTCCGGCGGTATTTTTTTTATTAATTTCATTCCGTCACCTCGTTACTTTTTTAGATAATGGTATTTTATTGTACATTATGATATTATAACATTCATAAATGAACCCATAGGAGAACATTATGAAGTTAACCGTATTAGTTGATAATAATACATTCATTGACAGATACTTCTTAGGAGAGCCTGCTGTCAGTTATTATATTGAATATGAAGATGATAAAATATTGTTCGATACAGGATATTCTGATGTGTTTATCAGCAATGCAGTCTCACAATCAAGATATAAAAATAATCCTATATAAGCCCCTCCGCCCACTTCGCAGCGCTCACAAGACTCTCCTGATTCTTCTTTGGTTCAACATAAGCCGTTTCACCAATAAATTTATTTCCAGGCAGAGCTTCCTTTAGTTTAGCAAAACATTTTACTGCTCCGCCGCCTCCATGGCTTGCAAAAATTGCAATCTGTTTATTCCTGATCTGATAATCATTAACGAAACTTCTTATTGGTGGTGCAAACGATCCTGCCCATACCGGAGTTCCGATTATTATCGTATCATAATGACTTAAATCAATTCGATCATTTGTCAACGTTGGTTTATCTCCAAAAATAACACTCTTTCCACCCCAGAAGTACTTACCGATCCCCCCTGTCGGATAATTCTTACTTGTCTTCAATTCAACTACGTCCGCATGCAATGTTTCCCCGATCTTCTCCGCAACCAACTTCGTATTCCCCTCAAATGAAAAATATACAACTAAAGCACTCATAATGGTTCTCCTTTCTCAGAAATAATTTTTTTTGCTTCCTCAGCCCAATCCCTCATGGCGGAATAAACATAAACACCGCAAAGTGCCGTCAGATGACTATAAGTACAATTAATACCCTGATCCTTAAACTGGTCCATCTGTTCCATACACTCACTCATATCTCTTATCAGATCTTCATTTCTCCTGATAAAATCATCCAGATGCCCGATTAAAACGTCCGGTTGGGTATTGTCACCAAAAGATATCTTAAGAAGTATCTCATAACGAAGCTTCTCTATCTCCGGCTTCTCACGCAGCCAATCCGAAAGTTCTTTTCTTCCCGCTTCCGTAATGCTGTATACAATTTGCCCCCGTCCGTTTCCATGTTCCACATTGTCAGAGCTGACTGCCAGCCCCTGTGCAACCAGTGCCTTTAATGTGGGATAGATCTGCCCATAGCTTTCCTGCCAGAAATGGCTGTATTCGTTTTCCAGCCACTTTTTTATAGTGTAACCGGTCAGCGGCATACGGGCAAGCATCCCAAGCATTACATATTTTGACTTTCCCGTGTTTTCTTTCATTCGTACCTCTCCTTCTCATCAATATAATATTATAATATATCATATTGATATATTGTACAAGTCAAAATATAATATTTATCAGTGTTCCATAAAAATAATATTTTTATATTGACTTTTTTAAATATAGAGCATATACTTTTCATATCAAAATAATTTGATTTGAGGTGATATGCTTGGAGAATACTCATGAAAAAAATGCCAGGATTTTCAAGGCGTTCTGTGATGAGAAGCGTCTGGCAATTCTGGAACTTCTTCGCAGTGGTGAAAAGTGTGCCTGCGTACTCATTGACCAAATGGAGATCGGTCAGTCCTCTTTGTCCTATCACATGAAGATATTATGTGAATCAGGCGTGGTGGACAGCCGGCCGGAGGGCAAGTGGACTCACTACCGTCTGAGCGAATCCGGCAGTAAATATGCCGCAGAGTTACTGGTACAGCTGACGACACCGAATACCCGGCAGGTACCTGATGAATGTTAAATGTCAGAGAGGCCATCGATTGGATGGTTTTTCTTTCACTAAATACATCAAGTTTTTTTGATATGAATAATTGAATGGAGGGATGTTTTTGAACACCTTACAAGCAGCCTGGAATATTTTTCAGGAACAGATACTGGGTATGAAGTGGCTGAATCAACTGATTGGAAATCTGCTGTCTTCTCTTGGTACTGATATCAACAGCCGTTTTGGCGGAAGCATACAATTTTTTCTTTACGATGTGATAAAAATAACCGTGCTTCTTTGTTTCCTTATTTTCCTTATTTCCTATATCCAGAGTTATTTTCCTCCTGAACGCAGCAAAAAGATCATGAGCCGCTTTCATGGAATCTGGGCGAATGTCATCGCGGCACTCCTTGGAACTGTCACCCCTTTTTGTTCCTGTTCTTCCATACCGCTCTTTATCGGCTTTACCAGTGCAGGTCTTCCCCTGGGTGTGACATTCTCATTCCTCATTTCATCTCCAATGGTGGACCTTGGCAGTTTAATTCTTCTTATGAGTATCTTTGGCGTAAAAGTTGCTGCTGCATATGTACTGATTGGATTAGTAATTGCTGTTATGGGAGGTACACTAATCGAAGCACTTCACATGGAGAACTACGTGGAGGAATTTATCCGTAATGCCAGTAATGTTGATATTGAATCTCCCACACTCACCAAAAAAGACAGAGTCATTTATGCCAAAGACCAGGCTTTATCCACCTTTAAAAAAGTATTTCCCTACATTTTGGTGGGAGTTGGTATCGGCGCCGTCATACACAACTGGATTCCGGAATCCTGGATTAATACAGTTCTTGGAACAAACAATCCGTTTGGTGTAATTCTGGCAACACTAATTGGTGTCCCCATGTACGCGGATATATTCGGCACGATTCCCATTGCTGAAGCACTGCTGTATAAAGGAGCACAGCTTGGTACGATCTTAAGCTTTATGATGGCGGTAACCACACTCAGCTTTCCGTCAATGATCATGCTGCGTAAGGCAGTTAAACCAAAGCTGCTGGGTGTATTTATTGCAATCTGTGTTATAGGTATCACGATAGTCGGCTATTTATTTAACTTATTACAATTCTTATTTATCTAATATCAGGAGGTATATTTATGAGTTTATTTGGGAAGAAAAAGGAAGTAACAGGAAAAAGAAACGATTCCCCAATCAAGGTACTGGGTTCTGGATGTGCAAAATGCAATCAGCTGGAGTATGCAGCAAAAGAAGCTTTGTCAGAGATGGGCTTAGACCCTTCCATTGATCATGTTACCGATTTTGCAGAAATTGCCGCCTATGGTGTTATGTCAACTCCTGCACTTATTATTGATGGCAAGGTCGCTTCCTATGGTAAAGTTCTAAAAAAAGAGGAAGTAATTGATTTAATTAAAAAAATAAGGGGGTAGCCTGATGAAAGAAATCAAAAACTCCGGCATTAGTTTTTTTGAACGGTATTTAACTGTGTGGGTAGCTCTATGCATGGCTGCAGGAATACTGATTGGAAAATTTATACCTTCCATACCGGCGTTTCTCGGCCAGTTCGAGTATGCTAATGTTTCAATCCCAATCGCCATTTTAATATGGCTTATGATTTATCCTATGATGCTAAAGGTTGATTTTCAGAGTATTAAAAATGTAGGAAATAACCCAAAAGGCTTATTTGTTACATGGGTAACCAACTGGCTGATTAAACCTTTTACTATGTTTGGCATCGCATGGCTGTTTTTCTTTGTACTATTTAAAGCATTTATTCCCACAGACCTTGCCCGCGATTATCTGGCCGGAGCTGTACTGCTTGGTGCGGCCCCCTGTACTGCCATGGTATTTGTCTGGAGTCATTTAACAAAAGGGGATGCTGCATACACAGTTGTACAGGTCGCTACCAACGATCTGATTATTCTTGTGGCATTTACACCCATCGTAGCCTTTCTTCTGGGCGTAAGCGGAGTAAAAATACCCTGGGACACCCTGCTGCTGTCCGTCGTGCTGTTTGTTGTCATCCCTCTTGTGGGTGGAGTGGTTACCCGTAATTTAATTACCCAGAAGAAGGGAATGGATTACTTTCAGAATAATTTTATACCCAGATTCAACCACATTACGATTGCAGGACTTCTGCTGACACTGGTGATTATATTCTCCTTTCAGGGTAAGATCATTCTTGAAAATCCACTTCATATTGTACTGATTGCAGTTCCATTGATACTGCAGACTGTTTTTATATTTACAATTTCTTATTTAGCCTGTAAACTGCTGAAACTGCCTCATTCCATTGCTGCACCTGCTGGAATGATAGGTGCTTCCAACTTCTTTGAACTTGCAGTTGCTGTTGCAATTGCGCTGTTTGGCACCGGCAGCCCTGTAGCACTGGCTACCATTGTCGGGGTTCTGGTTGAGGTCCCTGTGATGCTGATACTGGTGAAGGCTGCAAATAAAACACGAGGATGGTTTACGTCATAATTAAAGGGAGGGAATGACCATGTTACCAAAAGTAGCATTTATATGCGTTCATAATTCCTGCAGAAGCCAGATTGCAGAAGCACTGGGCAAACACCTTGCCGGAGATGTCTTTGAAAGCTATTCTGCCGGTACGGAAACAAAGCCGCAAATTAATCAGGACGCAGTGCGGTTAATGAAGCAGCTCTATGGAATTGATATGGAGAAAACTCAGTACAGTAAGGTACTTGAGGATATACCACCAGTTGATATTGTAGTTACAATGGGCTGTAACGTACAGTGCCCATTTCTCCCATGCACCCACAGAGAGGACTGGGGACTTGATGATCCAACCGGTATGGATGATACTGTATTTTCAGAAACAATCTGGACGATCCGGGATAAAATAACCGATTTAAAAGAGCGTATTAAGGCGAAGGAAATCTAATCATTAACATAAAAACAGAGGTCAGTTTGAACCGGCCTCTGTTTTTATGTCTTAATACCTCTCAAGTACAATTAATCCGTCACCTTTAAAGTCATGCATGGATAAAGATGTTTTTCCGGGCTCTGAAACCATCCGGACTCTGGCAGTCCTTCCTGTACTGAAATCAACCGCTCTGCAGGAATATCCCTTAAAATCCTTTCCAAGCACAAGCTTTGTTGTATAAGGAACATAGATGAGATATCTTTCATCACCTGTCGCGGCCATCCGGATCTGCTCCGAATTTTCCAGCAAAAGCTCCTGAGCCGGTACCAGTTCACCAATATGATTGGATTTCATAAAGTTCTCTATGAAACCGTAATCCCAGGCCCCTGGAAAATGAATTGCCTCTGAAACAGGAAACGCCTCATCAAAACCTTCACCCAATACCGGATTGGCTTTCTTTCCTGATTTTTTCCAGTTCCAGACTCCGTGAGCCCCATACGTAACACCAGCACAGGCACCCGACAAAATCCCACTCCACGCAGCCTTTCTTATATCATAGGGCTGAAAACGTCCGTACATCTTACGGCTGTATCCCATCTGCTCATAGCATGGCTCTGCATTTACAACAGGTTTTTTCGGGTAATCCCTGTAGAACTTTTCCGCCAGCAGATATGCCATGTCCTGTCCCTCTGAAAAATGACCCGACTGATACATATAAAAGTCAAGACGATCTAAAAACTGTTTGGGAATGTAATCATATCCCCGTTTAATATGCATGGTTTTTAAAGACTCCGGTGATTTTTCACATACTGTTTTCAGCGCTGTTTCATAATAAGATACCGCCTCATCCGTATCAAAATCCGTATCACCGCTGACCACATAGATGGGTTTAAACTCATCAAATACTTCCACTACTTTTTCTGTATAGGTGCTGATAAAATCCTCTGGCATCACATTTAAGTCTGACATTCTGCTCCCCCAGGTTCCAGGAACATAATTAAGCCACAATACCACCAGTGCCAGCTGAAATCCCTTATCAACTGCCATACTGCACATCTGCCTGGCTCTGGTATAATACGCTTCATCCCACTCCGTGAAATCGAATTTATGCCCATCCTCTGTCTTAAACGGATAAACTCCTACATCCGACATACATCTGTCCCATTGAGGAAGAGTATTAATCTGGAGTACATTAAACCCCTGGATCCAGCGTCTTTCCAGATAATTCTCCCATTCCTCCAGTGTGATTGAAGTAAATGCACTCCATACCGTATCTGCCAGATAAAAAAAATCCCGGCCATCCAGTGTAAAGTTCCTCTTATTCTCATGTATCTTAAGTCTGCTCATGGAAAACCTCCAAATCTTTATGTTACCGGGGAATACAATGAATAATCGTGTCTCCTGCTATCACTGATTTTGCTTCTGCAGTTAAAACATCTGCATATTCATTGCTGTTTGTTACCAATACCATAGTAGTGATATCGTAGCCTTCCCGCTTCATGCTGTCCAAGTCTGCAACTAACAGAAGGTCACCTTTTTTTACCCTGTCTCCGGCTTTTACCTTAAGGTCAAAATATTTCCCCTCAAGCTTTACCGTATCTAAACCTACATGGATAAATACCTCGGCTCCCTGATCTGTCTTAATTCCTACGGCGTGGGGATATGATGTTTCAACCGTTCCGTCGCAAGGTGAGTAAAATGTGCCGTTTTCTGGTAAAACTGCGCTTCCCTTACCTAATCCACCGCCTGAAAACACCTCATCTTTTACTTCTGATAATGGAATCATGGTTCCATTTACAGGTGCAGATAAAACCTCTTCCTTTTTATCAATACTGATGGATTCTGTCTCCACTTCTTCAAGTACCATCTGATCATTATATCCAAACAGATATGTGCAGATTGCAGAACCGAAGTATGCGATAGCACATGCTGCACAGAATCCGGCAAATCCGACTCCTATATAACCGGTCAATGTAAGAAGGCTGGTACCTAAGACTGCAGGCGCGCCTGCACCCACTGCTGCGGTAATTGCCCCTGCAATACCGGAGAAAAATGCTCCGATAAAGAACGGTTTTTTGTATTTTAGTGTTACTCCGTAGATGGCTGGTTCTGTAATACCAGCAAGCACTGCAGAAAGCGCTGCAGGTCCTGCAATATCTTTTACTTTTTTGTTTTTCGTCTTTAAAAATACTCCTAATGCAGCTCCCGCCTGAGCAAAATTATTAGGTCCTGTTATTGTAAACAGTGTATCTCTTCCGTATTGTGAAATGTTATTAATAACAATGGGAATGAATCCCCAGTGCAATCCAAACATAACTGCTGCCGGCCAGATAAGTCCCAGGAGAAATCCGGCAATGATCGGATTGAAAGCGACCAGGCTAGTATAACCTCCTGCCAGCAATTTTCCTGCAATATCGGAGATTGGACCGATTACCAGGAAGGTGGACGGCACCATAATTACAAGAGATAAAAGTGGTGTGAATATATTTTTAATAATATCCGGAAGAATTCCCCGCAGGCCTCTTTCCAGTTTAGAAAGTACATAAACGGAAAGAATGATTGGAATCACCGATGAAGTATAACTTACAAGAACCACCGGAATTTTTATAAATGTCAGTGCCTCTTTTGCTGCAAATGCCCCTGTTAAGTCCGGATATACCAGTGCTGACGCAATTGCAACTGCTATAAAAGGATCTGCTTTAAATTTCTTGGCGGATGTATAAGCAAGGAAAACAGGAAGAAAGGTAAATACACCATCTGCCGCTGCATATAAGATCCGGTAGGTTCCCATATCAGTTGACAGCCAGCCCATTGTTGTAAACAAAATCAAAAGACCTTTTAACAAACCGGCGCCTGTCATTGCTCCCAGAGTCGGAGCAAAAATACCGGAAATCGTACTCATAAATAGATTAATGATATTTTTATCCTTATTTATATTATCATTTTTATCCATGTCCCCTGCTTTTATAGATGTATTTGCCAATATGGAATCATATACATCACCTACAGCATTTCCAATTACTACCTGAAGCTGGCCTCCTGCTTCCACCACAGTTATGACTTTTTCCGTCTGATTCAGCCTTTTTTTATCAACTTTAGCAGGATCCTTAATCTGGAACCGCAATCTGGTTGCACAGTGAATCAGCGAATTTACATTACCCGCTCCCCCTACGCCGGCCACAATCTGTTTTGCCAGCTCATCGTAATTTTTCTTAGCCATGATTATCCCTCCTGAGATTGAGTCATACCCTATAAACCTTCTTTATAAATCGTTTTGTGAATTCATACTAACACCCGTGAGGAGCTCAATCAATCCCCTCCGGGTTTTTCTCCGGATCAATCAATTTGCCATAGTATTACACCTTTAATTCCCTGTTTTTTTGTATGATTGTTACATATTTTTAAATTTTATTTAAAAATATTATTTATAAATGTACTTTTTTTTGTCAAATACACTTTCTCCTTCCAGCAGCCTGGTCTTATAATAAACCCGCACCATCTCTCCCTCTTCGTTCTCAATATGCCGGATTAAATGACTTATGGCAGCTTTATGCCTCATGGTATGGGTTCCTTTAATTAACGTAAGATTAATACCAGGTATACTGAGTTTTGGCAATGCATCAAACCCAATTAAAGAGATATCTTTCGGCACCCGGATGTTCCGCTCCAGAAGTGCTTTACTTACACCCAGGGATATGACAGAGCTTTCAAGAACAAACGCTGAGGTTTTCCTGATCCCTCCGTCCAGATTCCGGTTCATAGCCTCATACACCTCATCAATCTGATTGCCTAACCGGATAATACGGCTGCTTCCGTCACCGCAGTGCCGTTTTTCCATTTCTTCAATAAATGCCTCTCTCCGCTCTGTAAAATTAAATATATCTACCTTTTCTGCAAGATAGGAAATATAGCTGTGCCCCTTATCAACCAGATAATCAACAGCTCTGCAGATTCCCTCTTTATTATCAATGAGAAAGCTGTCCATCCCCTGTTCATAGAACAGATTATCCCCCACCACAACAGGAATTTTCAGCTGACCAAAAGGATAGATATCACTGTAGTTCATCTCGGCAGCCATCATATAGATTCCTTTTATATCACTTCTCCTGCACTTATCCAGCAATTTTTCCAGATTTCCTGATTTCTCATAAAATTCCTGATAATCAAACCGGTATCCGGCTTTGTTGCAAATGTATTCAAAATCATCAAAAAGCAGAGGGTCCCGCCTGTTTTCCCTCTGCTTTAATATAATTCCATGCTTAATATAGTTAAGCATCAGCACAGTGCCTTTACTTTCGTCATACTCTGCCCTTAACCTGCTGTTATTCTTCTCTTCTTCCATAAGAATATAATTCTGCACCCTTTTTCTTGTCGCTGGTTTGACTCCCGGCTTATTATTTATAACCAGGGAAACGGTCGCTGGAGAAATTCCCAGTGCAGACGCTATATCCTTTGCTTTCAGACGCATAGCCGTATCCTCTCTTTCAAGATATTCCACGGCCACCGGTATTTTGGCAGACCAGATTAAGCCCCTCCCTCCATTGGTTTTTTCTCATGAATCTGCTGTCCTTGTCCATGTGGCTGTTATAAATATCATACTCAATATTAGTAAATATTTTATTCCTGTCATAAATTCCAGCCGCTATTCCTGCCATATAAGCAGCTCCGATTGCAGATAGCTCCTCCTGTCTGGATACCCGCATACGGATATCTGAAATGTCAGACTGAAACTGCATTAAATAACGGTTCTTAGCCGGTCCGCCGTCTGCACATAGCTCTTTTAATGTTTTTTTGCTGTCCTTTTCCATGGCAGTCAGTACATCCGATACCTGAAATGCTATGCTCTCAACCGCTGCCTTCACAAACTCTGCTCTGCCAGTAGTCCGGCTCATGCCATATATCATAGCTCTGGCGTTTTCCTTCCAGTATGGTGCAGATAGTCCGGTAAACGCTGGAATGAGGACTGCCGTATCCGCCTGGTTTGCTTTATGAACCAGTTCCTGCACCTCTTCATCCGAACCAATAAGACCCATGTCATTTTTCAGCCAGGATATTACGGCTCCTGCATAATTAATATTCCCTTCTAACACATATTCTACACGGCCTTCCATTCCCCACGCAAGAGATGTTGCAAGACCTGAGCTGCTTTTTATAAATGTCCCCCCTGCGTTCATCATGATGGAAGATCCTGTTCCGTAAGTCGCCTTAGCCTGACCCGGCATATGACAGCCCTGCCCAAACAAAGCCGCGTGAGAATCTCCCATAACCCCATAGACAGGCACTGGCACATCAAAATATCCTTCAAAATCCGTATATCCAAAACAGGCATTACTGTCACAGACTTTAGGTAGTGCCTGGATGGGCACTCCAAACATCCGGCATAATTCCTCATCCCATTGTAAGGTGTGGAGGTTAAATAACTGGGTTCTTGAAGCATTGGAGTAATCAGTCAGAAAGCTGCTGCCTTTTGTCAGCCTGTAGACCAGATAACTATCCATTGTACCCAGGCAATAAGGTTCCTTTAATGAGAGATTTTCCAGGAGCCAGGCCATTTTCGCCGCTGGAAAATAGGGGGACAGGGGCAGGCCTGTCTTCTCATAAATGACCGGACTGCTGTCCTTAAAACGGTCAGAGATCCGGGCTGCCCGGCTGCACTGCCAGACAACAGAAGGAGCAAGGGGCTCCCCGCTCCTGCTCCACACAGCAGTTGATTCTCTCTGGTTGCTGATTCCTGCCGCTGCCACATTCTCTCTTTTAATGTCGGATCGATCCAGTACTTCCCTTACTGCTAAAATCGTATTTTCATAAATTTCTTTCAGATCATGGGATACCCAGCCTTTTTTATTAACAATCTGTTTATGCTTTCGGTCTGTTCTCCCGATTAATTTACCCTCTTCATCAAAAAGAACAGCCTTCGTTCCCTGTGTACTCTGGTCTATTGCAATCACATATCTCATTGATCCAGCCCCTGTCTCAATCCGGCTAATACCGCCTTTTTTATTCCCTGGTCATCCAGACCATAATGCCTAAATATCTCATGATTGGTGCCAGCAATGATATGTCCGTCAGGAAGAGCAAGATTCACCACTTTTTTGGGACAGCTGGCGGTCACAATCTGTGAAACCATGCTTCCAAGTCCACCATAAGGAGAATGTTCCTCTGCCGTAACAATTAAATCAGCCTTTCCGGCTGCATCAATCACGGCTTTCTCATCCATTGGCTTTAAACAGTACATATCGATCAGTCCAACGCGGTAACCCTCATTTTCCAGTTCTTTCACCGCTTTCACCGCGTAAGGAACCAGCTCCCCGCAGGAAATAATAACAGCATCTGTTCCTTCTCTGATCACATTGGCCCGGTCCAGTTTAAAATCCATATTTTCATCATAGACATCCTCTGTTGCCGAACGGCTGACTCTTACATAAGCAGGTTTTTCATCTTCAAGAAGTGATTCAATCAGCTTTCTGGTCTGAAAACGGTCACAGGGCAGATAAACCCTCATGTCCGGCAGACTGGCCATGGCTGCGATATCCTGGCAGGAATGATGGGTCATTCCCAGTGCACCATAACTCACACCACCGCTAATTCCTATTAACGTAACATTCGTCTTTGAGTAAGCCACATCAACCTTTACCTGCTCATAGCTTCTGGTGGATAAAAAGCTGGCAGGAGAAGCTGCAAAAACCTTTTTATTACAGGTTGCTAAACCAGCAGATATAGATACCAGATTCTGCTCCGCGATTCCCACCTCAACAAACTGCTGGGGATACTGCTTAGCAAATGCTGTAAGGGACGCCGAGCCTCTTGAATCCGAGCATATTACCACAATATCCCTGTCTTCCTTAGCCGCACCCATAAGTGTATCACAAATCACCTGTCTGTTTGTTATCTGATTCACGCCAGCACCTCCTCCAGTTCTTCCACTGCTTTCCTGTATTGCTCCTCTGTCATGACACCATGATGCCATTTTTTCTCATTTTCCATAAACGACACCCCTTTTCCTTTCGTCGTATGGGCAAGTATCACAGAAGGACATCCCTTTGTTTTTTCAGCTTCCTGATAGGCAGTAAGAAGCTGCGGGCAGTCATTTCCATTATTAACTTCTAACACATTCCAGCCAAATGCCTTAAACTTCGCTCCCAAATCATCACTTTTCATAGTCTCCCTGGTCGTCCCGCTGATCTGGAGTCCATTTAAATCCACTGTAGCGCACAGCTGGTCCAAACCATAATGTCCGGCTGCCATCATTGCCTCATAATTTGAACCCTCAGCCATTTCACCGTCTCCCAAAACAACATAGGTTCTATATGACCGTCCATCCATTCTGGCCGCCAATGCCATTCCCACTCCCAGGGAAAGTCCATGCCCCAGTGATCCGGAATTTATCTCAATTCCAGGGACATCCATGGTGGGATGACCAATAAATTCAGAGCCAAACCTGCTAAATGTATCAATGGCTTTCTGCTTATCAAAAAATCCAAGATCTCCCAGAGTCATATAAAGTGCGTCTGCGCAATGTCCCTTACTAAGCAGAAAACGGTCTCTGTCATCAGACTTCCAGTTATGGGGACTGACATTCATTACTTCAAAATAGAGTACAGTTAAGATATCAATCACACTTAAATCACCACCAATATGACCGGCTTTCGACCGATATATTTCCTCAATAATATCTCTTCGAAGTTCATAAGCCTTTCTAGTGAGTCTGTCCATGTTCACCACGTCCTTTCCTATTCGCCCCGTATCCATGCTTTAACTTCTTCTTCATTGTTATCATACAGATCCGGTGTTATGCCAATATACTTACATGCTTCATACAGTACCGGAACCACATCTTTATGAATACCAACACAATGATGGATATAAGGTCCTTCCACGATTTTTGCTTCCAGCCTCTTTAAATTTTTAACTTCCACCCATACATAAGTCCCCTTTGTATAAGGGCCCTCAATTCCCTTTGCATTTCCAAGAAGCAGGCTGTAATTACCGTTGTCTCCATCAAAGCGGCAGAGCGTCATCTCACCCAGCTTTGCTTTTGCTTCCACGGCTCCTGGATGGTCAAACGCAAGCGGATACCCGATGGACGGCTTACAGGCAGCGCAGGAAAGAGGCCAGGGACCGCAGTGCTGCAACAGCTCTCCATTCTCATTATCAGGGTGCCGGACAGTCCAGTCCGCAAAAAATGTCCTGGTTGTTCCAAGTCCCGCCGCCTCACACATAATTGCTGTAACTGCACCATGAATATCAGTCTCACAAACAACAGGAAGTCCTTCCTCGTTTAAGAGACTATTTGCAGCACAAGGCATAATCCCAATTTCGTCCTGTAGCTCATTCCAGCACTGTAATGCTATGGCATTGCAGCCATAACGGTCCGCCAGAGTTCTCATTGCCGCCTTTAACGCTGCCACGGTCTTAAGATCCTCAGCATTTATGTTTACTTCAAATTTTTCATTACAGTAGTTTACTATTTCCTGAATTGTTTCCTCATTCTCTTTAATCCGTTTTATCTCTCTGGTCAGCTCCGGCATGGGAATTGGTGCCAGCTGTATATTGAATTTCTCAAGAAGTTCCCCTTCATTGCACATGGTGGACCAGAAATCAAAAGGCCTGGGTCCGATCTGAAGAATCCGGGTATTCCTAAATGCTTTTACCACATTGCATACAGCAAGAAAATTCGTAATTCCTCTTGAAAAAGCTTCATCCTCTAAGCGGCAGTTGCATAAATAGGTAAAAGGAATCTGAAATCTCCGAAGAACTTTTCCCGTAGCAAACAATCCGCACTGACTATCCCGAAGCCGGATTCCATTTTCATCCGGTCTTTCATCTCTGGGTCCCCACAAAAGTACCGGTACATTGCATTCCCTGCATAGTCTGGCCGCTTCATATTCCGTTCCAAAATTGCCGTGAGGGATAAACAGACCATCAATCTTTTCGGACTTAAATTTCTCTGCTATCTTAATTCTGTCATCCTCCTTATGCAGCAGCCCATCCTCTGAGATATCCGTGATATCTACAAAGGTAACTCCCATTTCCTCCAATTTTTTTCTGGTCAAATCCGCATACTTTACCGCATCCGGCGCAGAAAATATACTCCTTCTCGTCGGTGCAAATCCCAATACTACATTTGTCATACACATATCTCCTTTTTTAATGGTTAACCATATTATTTACTGGAGTAAACTTAATTGCAATTAATAATTAAGTTAAATATAGTATTTTATTGACTTAATTAACTTAATCTGTTAAGTTGATTAAAAGAAGTATACCGGTAAGAAAGGAGTTCATCCTGATGTCTATAACAGCAAAAGAGCTTGCCAGGCTGCTGAATCTGTCGGAGGCTGCAGTTTCCATGGCTCTGCATCATAAACCTGGAGTCAGCACTCAGACAAGAAAGAAGGTCATAGAGACTGCCAAAGAGCATAACTATGACTTTTCAAGAATAAAAGAGAATACAGTAAGCGCCAGTCCCCAGGGCATGATACAATTTATCATATATAGAAAAAACGGTGCCGTGGTTTCCGATACCCCCTTCTTTTCCCAGATATCAGAGGGAATTGATGCTGGCTGCAAAGAGGCCTGTTATTATCTGAATATCACCTATCTCTATGAAGAAGATGATGTCCAAACCAAAGTCTCTGAAATGGTACGTCTGGGCTGCAGGGGAATTCTGCTTCTTGGAACAGAGATGGGAGAAGAGGACTTCAAACCATTTTTGAATCTCCCGGTTCCGGTGGTAGTGGTTGATACTTGCTTCGAAAACCGGAGCACGGACTGTGTCATTATTGATAATGTGCAGGGTTCCTATTCTGCGACAAATTATCTGATCAGAAAAAGGAAAAAACAGCCGGGATATTTAAAATCCTCTTATCCAATCAAGAATTTTGAACAAAGATCAGACGGATTCTATCAGGCAGTCAGAAAAAACGGCATGTCCGTTTCCAATTCAAAAGTTCATAAATTATCTCCGTCCATGGATGGTTCCTATGCAGACATGGCGGCTATTTTAAAGCAGGGAGAAATCCCGGCTGACTGTTACTTTGCAGACAATGATCTCATTGCAGCCGGAGCCATAAAAGCACTCAGGGAACATGGCTACCGGATTCCCCAGGATGTTGCCATAATTGGTTTTGATAATATGCCCTTATGTACCTTCCTGGACCCACCTCTCACTACCATTCATGTGCCCAAGCAGTATATGGGAATGATGGCTGCAAAGCGTTTAGCAGAACTGATTGCCACCAAGACCTCTTACCCTGTGAAGCTCGAAATCAGCACCACTCTGGTACTGCGAAAGTCAACTTAAGGCACAAAAAAAGAACGGATTTGAAAATTAATCCAAATCCGTTCTTTTTTCTTTTTTATATTTATTTACCGTAGTAAGCCTTTAAATACATTTCCTTAATTTCACTGAACAGCGGATATCTTGGGTTTGCACCGGTACACTGATCATCAAATGCATTCTCAACCATCTCATCCAGTGTGTCTAAGAAGTACTTCTCATCTACACCGTAATCTTTAATTGTTGCTTTAATTCCAACGGCCTTCTTTAATTCTTCAATCTTAGCAATGAATTTCTTTAATACTTCCGCATCATCTTTACCGTCAATTCCGCAGAATCGTGCGCACTCCGCATATCTGGCAAGTGTATGGGGATACTGATACTGTGGGAAGGTTCCCATCTTAGCAGGTACTTCTGAAGCGTTGAATTCCATAACCATGGTAATTAACAGTGCATTTGCCACACCATGAGGAATGTGATGGTAAGCACCTAATTTATGTGCCATAGAGTGGCATACACCTAAGAATGCGTTGTTAAATGCCATACCAGCCATACAGGAAGCATCTGCCATCTTACATCTGGCTTCCACATTGGTTCCATCGTTATAAGCAGTTGGCAGGTATTCAAATACATTCTTCATTGCCTTCAGTGCAAGACCATCGGTATAATCAGAAGCCATAACAGAAGCATATGCTTCCAGAGCATGAGTCAGTACATCGATACCAGAAGCGCTGGTCAGACCCTTTGGCTGGCTCATCATATTGTCCGCATCAACAATGGACATATTCGGCATTAACTGATAATCTGCAAGAGGATATTTAACTCCTGTATTCTGATCTGTAATAACTGCGAAAGAAGTCACTTCAGATCCAGTACCAGAGGATGTTGGAATTGCTACAAAATAAGCTTTCTCACCCATCTTCGGGAATGTGTATACTCTCTTACGGATATCCATGAAACGCATTGCCATATCCTGGAAGTCCACTTCCGGATGCTCATACATTACCCACATAATTTTTGCTGCGTCCATTGCGGAACCGCCGCCCAATGCGATGATTGTATCAGGCTGAAATGCCTTCATAGCTGCTGCACCGGCCTCAGCATTCGCAAGGGTAGGATCAGGCTGAACATCTGAGAATACAGTGTAAACAATTCCCATTTCATTCAGTTTATCAGTAATTGCCTTGGTATAACCATTCATGTAAAGGAAAGAGTCTGTTACCACAAAAGCTCTCTTTTTGTTATATACATCCTTCAACTCACTAAGGGCAACCGGCATACATCCCTTTTTGAAATAAACTTTTTCCGGATTTCTGAACCACAGCATGTTCTCTCTCCTCTCAGCAACGGTTTTAATATTCAGCAGATGTTTTACGCCAACATTTTCAGAAACAGAGTTTCCGCCCCAGGAACCGCAGCCCAGAGTCAGAGATGGCTGTAACTTAAAGTTATAGATATCACCGATACCGCCATGAGAAGATGGAGTATTAACAAGAATACGGCAGGTTTTCATTGCAGCTGCATGTTTTGCCATTTTTTCAGTTTCATTTACATTCACATAGAGGGAAGCTGTATGACCATAGCCGCCGTCTGCAACCAGCTGTTCTGCCTTTTCAATTGCCTCATCAAAGGTTTTCGCTTTATACATTGCCAGTACAGGAGACAGCTTTTCATGTGCAAATTCTTCCTCAATATGAACGTTTTCAACCTCACCAATTAAGATCTTGGTTGATTCCGGAACTTCAACACCTGCAAGCTTCGCAATGGTATGAGCCTTCTGACCAACAATTTTGGCATTGAGTGCGCCATTAATAATAATGGTTTTACGTACCTTTTCAATCTCATCGCCCTTTAAGAAGTAGCAGCCTCTTGCTGCAAACTCTTTCTTAACTGCGTCATAAACTTTCTCAAGAACTGTAACAGACTGTTCAGAAGCACAGATCATACCATTATCAAATGTCTTGGAATGAATAATGGAGTTAACTGCCATCTTAATATCAGCCGTATTATCAATGATAACCGGTGTATTACCTGCACCTACGCCCAGAGCCGGCTTTCCGGAAGAATAAGCTGCCTTTACCATTCCAGGTCCACCTGTTGCCAGAATAATATCTGCACTTCTCATAACCTCGTTTGTTAATTCCAGAGAAGGTACATCAATCCAGCCAATAATTCCTTCTGGTGCACCAGCCTTGACAGCCGCTTCAAGAACTACCTTCGCAGCAGCAATCGTACAGTTCTTAGCTCTTGGATGTGGGGAAATGATAATTGCATTTCTTGTTTTTAAGCTGATCAATGTTTTGAAGATTGCAGTTGATGTAGGGTTTGTGGTAGGAATAACAGCTGCAACCAGACCGATTGGCTCCGCAATTTTCTTAATACCAAAAGCCTTATCTTCTTCAATCACGCCGCAGGTCTTTGTATCTTTATAAGAATTATAGATATATTCAGCGGCATAATTGTTTTTAATTACTTTATCCTCTGCAACACCCATGCCTGTTTCCTCAACAGCCATCTTAGCAAGAGGGATTCTTAACTTATTGGCAGCACTTGCTGCTTCATAGAAAATTTTATCAACCTGCTCCTGTGTGTATGTTGCGAAGACTCTCTGAGCTTCTCTCATTGCCTCCATTTTTGCAATCAAGGTATCTACACTATCAATTATCTGGGGAACCTTAACCAGTTCTTCTTTTTTTGCCATTTGAATTTCCTCCATTTTTTAAGTAGCAATCCCATTGGTTTCTTAATCGATATTTTTTTAACGATCTTTATGTTTTAATTATATTCCATCGTTATTTTTTTGTCAATGTGATAAATCACAAAAATATACATCGTTCGATAAAATTTTTATGTATTTTTAATAAATACTTTTTTACTTATTTAAAAATTAGATAAAATCAAATAAATCCGTTAAAATCAAGGGTTTTAAGGGTTGTTATTACTATAAAATAATCAACAATCCCTTATACATTAAATTACAATCAGTTTTACCCCAGAATATATAAGGAAACACTTCGTTTCAGTCACGATTCTTTGGACCTATTTAAAAACTTGTGGTCTACCTGTAATTATGGTATAGTTAGCCTTACTACCTGCATCAAAAAGGTTTATGCAGGCTAAATCAGATAACACGTTTTAAGGGGATATTTATGAAAATAACCATTGGAATTGATCTTGGAGGAAGTACAACAAAGATTGTTGGATTTCAGGATCATAAATTAAAAATACCGACATTTGTAAAAGCTGATAACCCGATAGCTTCCTTATTTGGTGCTCTGGGGAAGTTTATTTATGATAACAGCATTCAATTAGATGAAATAGAAAAAATCATGATTACAGGCGTAGGCAGCGCTTATGTGGAGCAGCCTCTTTACGGAATCCCAACCTATAAAGTAAACGAATTTACCTGCAATGGTCTGGGAGGCCAGTATTTTACCGGATTGAAAGATTTAATCGTAGTTAGTATGGGAACAGGTACTTCCTTTGTACAGGTGAATGGAGAATCTATCGTCCATACCGGTGGCCTTGGAATCGGAGGAGGAACCATTGTCGGACTTTCCAGTCTTCTTTTAAAGACACAGGATATCTCTCATATTATGGATCTGGCCAGCAGAGGAAATCTAAGTAATATTGATTTACAGATTCAGGATATATCAAAAGCCCCTCTCCCGGGACTTCCTTTAAACGCTACTGCCTCAAACTTTGGAAAAGTAAGAGGTTTTGTATCCGATGAAGATATCGCCATCGGAATTATTCATATGGTACTTCAGGTAATAGGTAAGTCCGCCATCTTGTCATCATTAAACAGCAACATCAATGATTTTGTCATGACGGGAAATCTTTCGAAATTTCCTCAATGCAGGGAGATTTTTCAATCCCTGGAGACCATGTTTGATGTACACTTTATTATACCGGAGCAGGCTGAGTATGGAACTGCTATCGGTGCAGCTCTCACCGAAGAACACCATATGGAGATGACTGAGATCCGTTAATTAAAACGTAATCTCTCTTTCTTCATGGTAAGTGACTGGATTACAGCTTTGACATTTTGTTAATAGAATATTTATAACAAGTTATCGTCAACCGAATGCAATCTGCTCAAAGCTGGTCCATATTCTTCAATCATTGCAGCTCTTGTTTCTCTTCTGATATTATGGACTTCCCTTAATTTATATAATAAAAAACACGGTAAACACCGTGTCTTTAAGAATGATATCCTAATGCCCGCTCCAGAGCATCTTTCTCTTCGCTGCCTAACAGCACTTCTGTCTCTCCTCTTTCTACTTCTTTAATGTAGACATAACAACCTTCTCTGCTGTGAACCGAATTCAGCACAAATCCACTGTTTGTATAATCCAGTAATGCCATAGCAAAGCTTAAATTACCTCCCATACCTTTAAAAGCATTATACTTTACAAGACCAAATTTTTGAAATGCGCTTCTGTAATTTTTATTTGTATTTCTCAAAGAATCTTTATTAGCCCGATCTTCCGCTTTTAACTGTGTAATATCCTCCATTTGTTCCATGATAATTCCTTCAAGCGTTTCTGCATCTTTGCCTCTCATGAAAAAATCATATCTTCGGTACAACTTTCTAATTTGAATAATACATATAATCACAACGATCAGCAGTATTAATGTAAGCACAGATAATCCAATGATCAAAAAGGCAGGATCAACCGGCAGCTGATTTAATATACTGTTATCCATTCTTTCGTCCTCACTTCCATGATGTTATCTTATGGATTCTAATAACTCTACTATTCTTTCCAATTCTGCCTCAGAATAGTACTCGATTTCGACTCTTCCTTTATTTTTATCCTTGCGGTTAATGCTGACTTTTGTGCCCATGGCAGTTTTCATTCGATCTTCCAGTTCCCGGAAAATCAATGAAATGCTTTCATCCTCTTCCCGGGCTTCCTTCGGTTCTTTCTTTTTTGACAATGATTTTACAAGCTTTTCCACTTCCCTGACACTGAGATTTTCAGCCACAATTTTACCAGCAAGCTGATATTGTAAATCCCGATCATCTACTGTTAACAAAGCCCTGGCATGTCCGCTGCTAATCTGATTCTGAATCAGCATCTCCTGAATCCGATCATCCAGCTTTAATAACCGCATACTGTTCGTTATGGTAACCCGGTTTTTAGCAACACGTGCTGCAATTTCTTCCTGCTTTAAGCCAAACTCCTGCATTAGGATCGAATATGCCCTTGCTTCTTCTATTGGATTCAAATCTTCTCGTTGTACGTTTTCTATTAAAGCAATTTCCATAGACTGCTGCTTCGTATATTCCCTGATCACTACGGGAACTTCTTTTAAACCAGCCAGTTTTGCTGCACGCCATCTCCGTTCTCCAGCAATAATCTCATAGAATTCGCCTTTTTTTTGAACCAGAAGAGGCTGTAAGACACCATATTCCTTCATGGATTCAGCCAGTTCCAGTAATGCGTCTTCACGAAATTCCTTTCGCGGCTGATTATGATTGGGCTCTACCATTGAAATTTTTATAAATATTTCTTTCCCTGTATCCAAATCCGCTTTCTCTTTTTCCGGCAATGCTGCCGTATGGTCAGCTTCTTTATGATTTTTCATTTCCTGTTCTTCTGCTGCAGATTCCATTACTTCATCTCCAAAAATCGCACCAAGCCCTTTTCCTAAACCTGTTCTCTTTGCCATATCTAGATCTCTTCTCCTCTGCTTATAACTTCTGCCGCCAGTAACCGATAGCTTTCTGCTCCCGCTGACCTGGAATCATATAAATTAATCGGCATTCCATGGCTTGGAGCCTCTGCCAGTCTGACATTTCTGGGTATGATTGTTTTATAGATGTTCTGATTTAAATTGTTCTTTACACTCTCTACAACTTCCAAGGAAAGATTGGTTCTTGCATCATACATAGTAAATACGACTCCTTCCATTTCTAAAGAAGGATTCAATTTCTTTTTTACCAAATTTACTGTTTTTAATACCTGGCTAAGTCCTTCCAATGCATAATATTCACACTGGATGGGTACTAATACGGTGTTTGCTGCAGTTAAGGCATTAATTGTCAATAGACTCAATGACGGAGGACAATCTATAATAATAAAATCATAGTTTTTCTTGATTTTTTCAAGATATGACTTAAGGAGCATCTCCTTATTTTCGATTTCTAACAACTCTATCTCAGCTCCAGCCAAATCCACATTTGATGGCAATAGATCCAGATTATCCTGAACGTTAGTAATCAAACATTCTTCTATTTCACACTCTCCAACCAACAGATCATAGATGGTACGCTCAATTGTTGACTTTTCCATACCAAGCCCGCTGGTTTCGTTTCCCTGTGGATCAAAATCCACAGCTAATACCCGTTGTCCTGACTCCGCAAGACAAGCTGATAAGTTAATTGCAGTAGTCGTTTTACCGACTCCGCCTTTCTGGTTTGCTATCGCAATGATTCTTCCCATTTTTAATTTTCTCCTGTTACAACGTCCGGAAATTG
Organism: Lacrimispora amygdalina; assembly: GCF_900205965.1. Lineage (GTDB taxonomy): Bacteria > Bacillota > Clostridia > Lachnospirales > Lachnospiraceae > Lacrimispora > Lacrimispora amygdalina_A. The sequence continues at coordinate 24,675 of NZ_OAOF01000018.1, read as the reverse complement.
CAGTTCAAACTAGAGTATATCATACTTTATTTTTTTTTCCTATGGTTTGAAGTAAAAAAAATACAGAATTTACAAAAAATGTTTCACGTGAAACATTCTACCAAGTTTAAGAATAAATTAATATGTTTTCCGTTGTAAGTCTATATTGATTATATTATAATAAGAAGAGATTATCCGTTATTAGGAGGTAAATAATGAAAACTACGAGTAAATTACTAACCCTGCTCATTCTTTCAGCAAGTACAGCTGCGACCACTGCAGTTATTAATAAATTCGTCAAACTCTCTGCTTCATCTAAAAATATACTGACTGATGCAAAATCCTTATGTTACAAATGGCGTTTTGGCAACATTCATTATACAAAAACAGGTTCAGGAAAACCACTTCTCTTAATTCATGATTTAACCGCATGTTCCAATGGTTACGAATGGAATAGTTTAATTTCCTTATTAAAAGAACAATATACTGTTTATACCATTGATCTGCTTGGATGCGGCCGGTCAGAAAAACCTGATTTAACCTATACAAATTATCTCTATGTACAGATGATCACTGATTTTATCAAATCAGAAATTGGACATCGAACCAATGTAATTGCTACAGGCGCCTCAACAGCATTGGCACTTATGACATGTAACAATTCACCTGAATTATTTGATCAGATTATGCTGATAAATCCGGAGAGTCTCATGACCTGCAGCCAGATCCCCAATAACCATTCCAAAGTTTATAAGTTTATTTTGGATCTTCCTATATTAGGAACTCTTCTATATCATATATCAGTGAGCAAACAATCGATAAGAGAAGAATTTACAAAGAACTTTTTTTACAACCCCTATTCTGTGAAAAACTCTATAATTGATGCCTATCATGAAGCGGCTCATTTAGGAGACTCACCAAAGTCGTTATATGCAAGTGTAAAGTGCAACTATACTAAGTGTAATGTGTCAAATGCTTTAAGAAAAATCAATAACAGCATATACATTACTGGTGGACAGGAGATGGATCATATCAATGATGTGATTATTGAATATCAGAAGTGTAATCCTGCTATAGAAAGCTCTTTAATTCCTAACAGTAAATATCTCCCACAAATGGAGAATCCAACCAGCTTATATCAATTAATTCAAATGTACTTTTTATAAAAAATGTTTCACGTGAAACATTCCTATTGAGATCCTTATTGACCTCTTGGATGTTTCACGTGAAACATTTTACTTTAATGGCTCCTTTGAAGGTAATCCGGCTTTCCTCGGATACTTCTTAGAAATAATATTTACTTTTGAAATTTCTACAAATGATCTCTCTGCTTCTGTCCCAGGTAATAAAAATCGTTCTGTTCTCACTATTTTACCACCAAGAAGAAATACAGCGTGCTTTGCTTCTGTTAACTCTTCATCTATCTTACCAGATTTATAAGGTATAAAACATCCCCCCACTTTTACAAAAGGCATACAGTATTCTGATAATGTACTTAGATTAGCAACAGCCCTGGAAACACAAATATCATATTGTTCCCGATGTATTAAATCTCTGCCTAAATCCTCCGCTCTTCCATGAATCGATTTGATATCATTTAACTCCAGTTTTTTTATTACTTCATTAAGAAAATTAATTCTCTTATTCAGAGAATCCATTAAAGTGATTCGCAGCTGAGGAAAAGCGATCTTTAAAGGTATTCCTGGAAACCCTGCCCCTGTCCCAACATCGATAATACTATATGGAATAGAATTCAAATCTTTCCTTACTTTAATCAATGATAAGCTGTCTACGAAATGCTTCGTTATTACTTCGTCCAACTCAGTGATTGCAGTAAGATTCATAACTTTATTCCATTCAATCAATAACTCATAATATTCAAAAAATTGATCTAATTGTTTCTTTTCTAAATCTATAGACAATAGCTTCAATTCTTCCTGAAACTTCTTATAAAAAGCTTCCGCCATATTTTTCTCCTCATTCCTTCTGTTCCACATTCTTGTGATATCTCTTCTGTTCTAAGTAAACCAGTAGGACCGAGATATCTGCAGGAGATACTCCTGATATTCTGGATGCCTGTCCGATAGACATTGGTTTATACAGATTCAGCTTTTGAATTGCTTCTCTCCTCAGCCCCTTCACTTCCGCATAATCGAAATCCATCTGCAGCTTTCGATTCTCCAGTTTCTTATATTGTGTCACCTGCTGTTTCTGTCTGCGAATATATCCTTCATACTTAATATTGATATCCACCTGCTCCACCACATCCTCAGGAAGAGGTACTCGTTTCAAATCAATATCAGTTAACATAATATAATTTAATTCCGGTCTGCGAACCAATTCCGCTAAGGTTGTACCTGTTTTCAGAGGCGTGCTTCCATGGTTCTCCAAAAACTCCTGCACCTTTTCAGATGCACCGATATTTGTTGCTTCCAGACGCTTAATTTCCAATTCAATGGCCTGTTCCTTCTTTAACAGCTGTTCATACCTTTCATCACTGACCAGACCAATTTCATGTCCAATTCCCATCAGACGAAGGTCTGCATTGTCCTGACGCAATAAAAGCCTGTACTCTGCCCTGGATGTCATCATACGATAAGGTTCAAGATTTTCCTTGGTAACCAGATCGTCGATCAGGACACCGATATATGCCTGGGAACGGTCTAATATGACCGGTTCTCTCCCCATAATCTTCCTTGCAGCATTAACCCCTGCCATAAATCCCTGAACAGCCGCCTCTTCATAACCAGAACTTCCATTAAACTGACCACCGCTGAATAAGCCGCTGACAGCCTTAAATTCCAAAGAAGCATTCAGCTGTCTGGAGTTAATACAGTCATACTCAATTGCATAGGCATTTCTCACGATTTTTACATTCTCCAGCCCCGGAACAGTCCTGTACATGGCATACTGAACATCCTCCGGCAGGGAGCTGGACATTCCGCCTAAATACATTTCATTGGTATAAAGCCCCTCTGGCTCAACAAATACCTGGTGGCGCTCTTTATCCGGAAATTTGACCACTTTGTCCTCGATGGAGGGACAATATCTGGGGCCTGTTCCTTCAATTGCACCAGAATACAGAGGGGAGCGGCCCAGATTATCTCTTATTATTTCATGGGTACTGCTGTTGGTATAAGTCAGCCAGCAGGAGATCTGCTCCTTCTGAATGGATGCAGGATCTGTAGAAAAAGAGAAAGGTACTACTCTCTCATCCCCAAGCTGCTCTTCCATCTTTGTAAAATCGATACTTCGCTTATCTACTCTCGCAGGAGTACCTGTTTTAAAGCGCCTCATTTCAATTCCATTGGCCTTTAAGGAGTCTGTCAAGTGGTTTGCTGCCTGCAGTCCGTTAGGACCTGTATAATTGCTTACATCACCGTAAATACATCTTGCTCTTAAATAGGTCCCTGTTGCAAGAACAGCTGCTTTACAATGATAAACAGCTCCGGAAAAAGTCTTAACCCCTGTCAGAACACCCTGATCAGTCAGTATCTCAGATACCTCCGCCTGTCTGATAGTCAGATGGTCCGTATTTTCCAGAACATTTCTCATTGATCTTGTATAATCCTGTTTATCCGCCTGTGCCCTTAAAGAATGGACGGCAGGTCCTTTAGACTGGTTGAGCATTTTGGACTGAATAAACGTCTTGTCAATGTTTTTTCCCATCTCACCGCCTAAAGCATCCAGTTCTCTTACCAGATGGCCTTTTGAGCTTCCCCCGATATTGGGATTACAGGGCATGAGGGCAATACTGTCCACGCTGACCGTAAACATAATTGTCTCCAGGCCCAGCCTGGCACATGCCAGGGCAGCCTCACAGCCGGCATGACCAGCGCCGACCACTACAACGTCATAAGACTCCTCTAAATACTGCATCTTTATCTCCTCTTTTCTAATCCTTACTTGCCCATACAGAATTTGCTGAATATCTCATTGACCAGATCATCCTCCACGGACTCTCCAAGAATGATTCCAAGCTGTTCATACGCATCCATCAAGTCAATAGAATAGAAGTCCTCAGACATTCCGTCATGTATGCTTTGTTCCACCATACCAAGACTTCTTAAGGCTTCTTCAAGTGCATTTTTCTGTCTTACATTTGTGATATAAACCTGGTCATTAAAATCAATTTCACCCTCATAGAACATAGTCTTAATTTCATGTTCCAGCTCCTCGATACCGGAGCGGTTTCTGGCGGAAACAGTTATCACCTTATGACTGGTTCTCTTATTTAACATGTCAGGTGTTACAACCATGGAGAGATCTGATTTATTTAAAACAATGACCGCTTTCCTGTCTTCAATGAAAGCCAGAATTTCCTCATCATTTACATCAAGCGAACAGGAACCATCCACCACATAGATGATTAAATCAGCCCCCTCTGCTGCATGTCTGGCCTTTTCAACCCCTATCTTTTCAACTATATCCTCAGTATCACGGATTCCGGCCGTATCAATCACATTCAGGCTTAAATCTTCCAGCATGATCTGTTCCTTTAATGTATCCCTGGTCGTTCCTGCTATATCGGTCACGATTGCACGATCCTCTCCCACCAGAACATTCAGCAGTGAAGATTTCCCGGCATTGGGTTTTCCCAGAATTACCGTCTCAATACCTTCTGAAAGAACTCTTCCATTCTCAGAGGAACGGATCAGCCTCTTTAGCTCCTCCTTTAAAGGAATAACCGCCTGAAGAAGAGTCTCATGATAACCATCCAGAGAGATATGCTCCGGGTCATCCAGAGCCGACTCAATAAATGCAATATGATAGATAATAACTTCTCTCAATGCACGGACGCGCTTAGATACAGCTCCCTCCAACTGACTGACCGATGATTTTAATGCATACTGGTTTTTTGCATTTATTACATCAATCACTGCTTCTGCCTGCGTTAAATCAATCCTGCCACTTAAAAATGCCCGTTTAGTGAATTCTCCTGGCTCAGCCGGCCTTGCTCCATATTTCAAAACGGTCTCCAGTATCTTTTTTGTTACCAGAATGCCACCATGACAGTCAATCTCAACCGTATCCTCTCCGGTATAACTGCCAGGTCCTTTCATAATTAATACAAGAACCTCATCAATCAGTTCATCTCCATCATAAATAAATCCATAGTGAACCGTATGAGATTTTTGATCCGAAAGCTTTTTAACCCGTTTCCCTTTTCCTTTAAAAACCCTGTCTATAATCTGAAATGACTCCTCGCCGCTGATTCTCACAATTCCGATTCCGGAACTGGACATCGCTGTGGCGATCGCCGCTATCGTATTCATCTTCATATTCTGCCACCTATTGTACGCCAGCGAATATACCGGCGTGAGAAAAGGGGTGAGGGTGCCTTCCGACAGCCCCAACCCCTCATTGTTGTTTGACTATTTATCTCGATCCTGATACCGTTCTTTTTTAATATGTTCCTTTTTCAAGGATATCACCACATGTCTGAATGGTTCTTCCCCATCACTTCTCGTTACAACAAACTTGTCATTCTGAAGTGCGGAGTGTATAATTCTTCTCTCATATGGATTCATAGGTTCCAGAGAAACCGGTCTTCTGGTACGCTTTACCTTATAAGCAATGTTCTTAGCCAGAGTTTCCAGCGTCTCTTTTCTCCGCTCCCTGTAATTCTCCGTATCCAGTTTCACGCGGATATAATCTTCGCTTTCCTTATTAACAACAAGACTAACCAGATACTGCAGGGAATCCAGAGTCTGACCACGCTTTCCAATCAGGATTCCCATATCATCACCAGACATGTTGATGGAGAGTTCCCGTTCCCCTTCATCAAATTCTGTTTCCAGAGAAACAGTTAAATCCATTGCACCAAATACATCGGAAAGAAAAGTCATTGCCATGTCCTCCAAGGTTTCTTTCTTCCTTGCACGGATAACAGCTGGCTTTGAACCGATAAATCCCAGAATACCATTACTTCCTTTATCAACAATCTCATACTCCAGTTTATCACTGGTTGTCTCCAGTTGGATTAATGCTTTTGTAATTGCTTCATCAACGGTTTTTGCTGAAACTGTAATCATATCCATAGGTCACCCCTCCTATTTGCTGTGCTTTTCGTTGTACTTCGAAACCATACGTGCCTTTGCAGAAATGCTGTTAGGATCAGAGCTTCCAGCTTTATAATAATCTGTGGATGCCTTCACCTGCTCCTTTGCTTTTTCCATCTTAGCATTAAGTTCTTCTTCTGCTTTCTCATTAGAAGCCTGAAGATTCTTAAGGCTGGCTGTGGCATTCTGAGAAACACGCTGGGGCGGAAGACCTTTCTTCGCACGTTTTTTATTCGCTTTATCCAGATTCTTCTTAATCATCTCATCCATATCGATGCTGTTTAAGTGACGATTTACCAAAACCTGCTGAATGATCTGGAATACGCTGGAAGCGATCCAGTAAATACCAATACCAGAAGCAAATGTGAAACAGAAGAATACAGACATCAGAGGCATTACCGTATTCATACTCTTCATGGACTGTGCCATTGCATTTCCCTCATCTGCACCCTTCGAAGGCTGGTTCACAGTCATAAGTTTCGTGCTGAACCACTGGCTTGCACCTGCCAGAACAGGTATCAGAATAGCCAGACTTAAATGGAATCCGCCTCCGCTTGGAAAAATAACACTTGCCGGTGTTGAAGCAAGATTAATTCCAAGAAATGAATTCATATGCTCAATCTGAGCAGCATTGGTGGCAATAGTATCCTGGATGGTTGGATAGAGATCCTTTAAAGCATTCCATTGATCCGGATTCAGCTGATATAAAAAATCTACCATACCATTGCTGGTATTCAAATCTCCGATTCTTGACATCGTAACTTTGTGATCTGAAGCAAACTGTGTCAGCTGTGCAACATGATCTCCTCCAAGAGAAGTAATTGCAGTTACTACATTAACGAAAACAGCTTTCACACTCTGTACATAAGCAGGAATATGATAAATAACCTGATAAAGAGCAAACAGAATAGGCATCTGGATCACCAGCTGAACACAGCCTCCGGTCATGGATGTCCCATACTTTTCATAGACTGCCTGCATCTCCACATTCTGTTTTCTCATGGATTCCTGGTCAGTTTTTCCTTTATACTTTGCCTGAACGGCTGTAAGTTCCGGCTGCATAACGCTCATCAGCTTAGATGATTTCTGCTGTTTTAAGGTCAGCGGGAACATTAAAAGCTTTGTTACGAGAGTAAATAAAATAATACATAAACCAATATTCTGGATACCAACTGCAGAGGTCATCTGGAAAAGCAAATCCATGATTACACCCAGAACAGTTGCAAAAGGTCCCAGAACGCCTCCTACCTTAGTGAGTACTAAGAATTCCAATGAACTACCTCCTCATCAACTACGGAACTGGATCATAACCGCCTTTTGCAAAAGGATTACACCGAATAATTCTTTTGCAAGCCAAAAACGTACCTTTTAACACACCATACTTTTGGAGTGCCTCAATGGCGTATTGAGAACACGTAGGTGTGTAAATACAGTGAGTTCTTACTTTCAGTGGAGACAGAAATTTCTGATAACCCCTGATCATTAAAATCATGATTTTTTTTACCATAAGATCACTTCGATTCTTTTTTTAAAATGTTATGAAGTCCGCACAAGTGCAGATATGCACTTTCGATTGTCTTGTATTTTTCTTCTTTCGCCGATGTTCTCACAACGACCACGATGTCTAATCCTGTCTCAACCATATCTTCATGAAGCCTGAAGCTTTCTCTGATTAATCTGGTTATATGATGCCTTACAACACTGTTTCCTACCTTCTTGCTTACCGAAATACCGATTCTTGTATCCGGCCTGTCCGTCTTTAACACATACATGACAAGAAGTCTGTTAGCAAGGGATTTTCCACTCTGATATACTTCTTTAAAATCCCTGTTTTTTTTAATCGAATTAAAATGTTTCATTCAAATCTTTCCTTTTCCGTTTATCTGGAATTTGAGAAAAGAAAAGGCCACAATTACTTGCGGCCTGGTCCATTAAGCTGATAATTTTGCTCTTCCTTTTGCTCTTCTGGCAGCTAAAACTTTTCTTCCGCCTGGAGTGCTCATTCTGGCTCTGAAACCATGAACTTTTGATCTCTGTCTCTTTTTTGGCTGGAACGTCATTTTCATAATATACGGACACCTCCTCTTGTTACAATAGCTTATCATAGGCAATATGATGAAACATATTGAGACTATTTTAATTAAACATCATATCAATTATATAGAACAAAGCATGGTTCGTCAAGGGAAAAATATAAGTTTTCATTTGACTTCTATTATTTTCCACATTCCGGATTTTTACAGTATAATAAATAAAACTATATAACTTTCAAAAAAAGGATGGGGTACTGCAATGAAAAGTGAAGAAATTAATATCAGAGATCCTTATGTACTGCTCTCAAAAGGTATCTATTACCTTTATGGAACAAGAGCCAAAACCTGCTGGATGGCCGCTTCCGGCTTCGACTGCTATACCAGCACAGACTTAATAAACTGGGAGGGCCTCTACGAAGTATTTCATAAACCGGAGAATTTTTATGCAGACAAGAACTGCTGGGCTCCTGAAGTTCACCATTATAAATGGTTCCTATTATATGTTTGCAACCTTTAAAGATACAACAATAACTGGTGGAACTGCCATTTTAAAAGCAGACCATCCTCTGGGACCATTTACCCTGCAGAGCAATAAACAGATAACTCCGGCTGATTGGGAATGCATTGACGGAACCTTTTATGTAAGCCCGGACGGAACTCCTTACATGATTTTTGTGCATGAGTGGGTTCAGATATCAGACGGATCCATCTGCGCTGTAAAACTAAGCAATGACTTAAAACATTCCATATCAGAGCCCCAGCTTCTTTTTCATGCATCTGAAGCAGCCAGCTGGATAGTCACAATTGATAATAAAAACAGACCCGGAAAACATTATGTTACAGATGGTCCTTTCCTTTACAGAACAAGCAACGGGCGGCTCCTTCTGCTGTGGTCGAGCTTTGGCAAAGAAGGCTATACCCAGGCCATTGCCTGTTCTGATAACGATTTGGCTGGAAACCCAGCCCATGGGTGGCGAAATGTACGCCAAACGTAATATGGAGGCAGGTCTTAATAACCAACTTCTATTTATGGAAAACTAGGGATTCAGACAGTGATGGCTGTCTGGAAAGCTGGTGCAAATACGACACAGGAGAAGATCATGCAATGCGCTATTATGATGCTCCCGATTCCTGGAGCGAAGAAACACCTCCAGCACATTGCAAAGCAGTACCCATGGCTTCTTTGGATGTTATGAGCTTTTCTTATTCTGCAAGAGAAACCTTATCCAGAATCAGTTCCATACAAGGAAACGAGAACCGTAAAAACAAGTGGAAGGAAAAGGCTGCATCCATCCAGAAAACCATCAAAGACTATCTCTGGATTGAATCAAAGGATGCCTGCTTTGATCGTGATAAATATCACCGGACACTGAATGTTTTAATCCATAATAATTTAAGAGCCATGTACTGGAACAGCTTTACTGACTCCATGGCCCAGCGTTTCGTAACAAAACACTTATTAAATCCAGACGAATTCTGGACATATATGCCGCTCCCCTCCGTCGCGGTTAATGATCCTCTTTTCCGCAATATAAAAACCAATAACTGGAGCGGACAATGTGAGGCATTAACCTATCAAAGAGCTATCCGTGCATTAGAAAATTACAATTTTGATTTTCTCATTCCAAAACTGGGAGAAAAACTATTTCAAGCTATTGGGGATTCCTGTATTTTCGTCCAGCAATACGATCCTTTTACAGGAGCTCCATCCTTAATATCGCTGGATGGTCTTCAGGATTCATACGGACCTGCCATGTTATCCGTTATGGAATATACTTCCCGTATGTTTGGCATACACCTGGAGCAAAACCTTGTCTTCTGGGGAACTTATGGAGAATATGAAAGCAGCTATGAGCAGATCTGGGGAAACCACTCATTTAAAATCATAAATTCAAAAATAAATTCACATGCCTATATTGATGATAAAGAAGTATTTCAGTCAGGAAAAAATTTAAAAATCATTACAGATCTGGAGGGAAATCTTCTTTATATAAAGAAACTAGCTGTAAACGCTGATGTAAATAACATAAAAGTATACTGATTAAAAAAAAAGCCTCCGGTTTGTATCCCGGAGACTTTTTCATCTATTAATTTCTCATTACCTTTAAAAGCGCCTGGGTTATGGCAACCGTTAAAATTGCCGCCACAATTGCCTCCGGAATTCCATTGATACAGATGATGCCAATAATCACTGTATAAATTCCCTCCGTCAGCCCCTTAGCTGCCTGACCATACTCTTTACCAAAAAGAAAATAAATCAGATTCATTACCAGCAATGTGTTGGTTAATGATCCGGCAACTCCCGCCGCCGCAAGCGCTGCGGTCATTCTCATCTTACTTCCCTTTAAGGCTTTTAAAACTCCCTTAAATACGTAATATGCCACAATTCCAATCAGAATTCTAGGCACCATGCAGATAATCAGACTTCCCAGATTGCCTCCATACTCTCCCACTTTTATAAATGGTGAGAATACAAAGGATGTCGGATTTGGCATGTTGGTGTTTTTCCAAAGACTTGTCAGTCCAAAGATCATCCCCAGAAAACCGCCATATTTTGGTCCAAGTAAAATGGCTCCAATAATGACCGGTACGTGAATGATGGTGGCGTTCATAAATCCCAGCGGAATATATCCAAAGGGCGTAAACGCCATGATGATGATAAGAGCAACAAATATAGCTGCCAGTACCATGCTGCGTGTTTTGTTTAGTGAATTCATAGTTTTCCTCCTGTGCTACTGTTCTTTGAAAAGATACAATGCATCTGGTTACAACTGCATTATACATAATACACCATTATCCGTCAATGCTGTTATATAATCGACATCCCTTTGTTAATTTACATAAAGTTATCAACATAATGGGGATAACTTGTGGATAACTCTCTGGATAGTATCTTGATAACCTTTTTTTGTGCACAAGCCTGTCCTGAACATTTTGATAAATTCAGTATTTCCCGGATGTGAATAACTTAACTTTTAAAATCCTGTTTTTTGTGGACAACTTTCTCTCTGGATGTTTATCAACAATCCATACACAGGCTATTCACACCTCTTTCACACACTTATCCACAATTTTTTACTATTATCATTGAAAATTATTACAAAATAGTATAGAATGAACTGTAGATTGGGCTAATGCGCATATTTGCATTTTAATAGATGTAGGAGACATACAATGTTAGAAAAGTTAAAGGAAAAATGGGACGAAATCTTATTGAATTTAAAAGAAGAGCACGAAATTACAGATGTTTCTTTCAAAACCTGGCTTCTCCCGCTAAAAGTTTATGCCGTTGACGGAGAAAAGGTAATCGTCACGGTGCCGGATGTCGAATTCCTGGGATACATCCGCAAAAAATACGGGTTTCTTCTAAAAATAACCATAGAAGAAGTAACTGGTTTTGAATGCAGCGTTGATTTTGTTGTGGAAAATCAGATTCAAAAGGAAGCTCCCACTCCTGCAGGCAATACACTGATTACAAATACAGTGAATGCTGTCAGTCAGTCCGCAATTATAAACGCGAATTTAAATCCAAAATATATCTTCGACACCTTTGTTGTAGGTGCTAATAATAACCTGGCACATGCAGCTTCCTTAGCAGTTGCTGAATCTCCCGGTGAAATTTATAACCCTCTTTTCATTTACGGAGGTGTTGGACTGGGGAAAACCCATTTAATGCATTCCATCGGTCATTTCATATTAAAGAACAATCCGAATGCAAAGGTTCTCTACGTGACCAGTGAAAAATTCACCAATGAGCTGATTGATGCGATCCGAAACAAGAATAACTTCTCTCCCACCGAATTCAGGGAGAAGTACAGAAATAATGATGTTCTTTTAATCGATGATATTCAGTTTATTATAGGTAAGGAAAGTACACAGGAAGAATTCTTCCATACATTTAACGCATTATATGAAGCGAAGAAACAGATTATTATATCATCTGATAAACCGCCAAAGGAAATTGAGACTCTGGAAGAACGTCTCCGTTCCCGTTTTGAATGGGGCTTAACCGTGGACATACAGTCCCCTGACTACGAAACCAGAATGGCCATTCTTCGTAAAAAAGAGGAAATGGAAGGCTATAACATCGACAACGAGGTAATCAAATACATAGCTACAAACATCAAATCCAACATCCGGGAGCTGGAAGGCGCCCTGACCAAAATCGTTGCACTCTCACGCCTTGACAATAAGGAAATCACCGTAGAGCTGGCTGAAGAAGCCCTAAAAGATATTATATCCCCCAATGATAAGCGGGAAGTTACACCGGAACTGGTTATTCAAGTAGTTGCTGACCACTATGGACTGACTCCGCTAGATATCTGTTCTCAAAAACGAAACAAGGAAATCGTATATCCCCGCCAGATTGTGATGTATCTCTGCCGTGATATGGTTGGAACTCCACTGCAGATGATTGGAAAATTCCTGGGAGGAAGAGATCATACCACCATCATTCATGGGATTGAAAAGATTTCCGGCGATGTAAGCAAGAATGAAACCTTAAGTAACACCATTGAGATATTAAAAAAGAAAATTAATCCACAATAGGGTGTGAATCATCTGTTAATATCATGTGGATAATTAAGCGTATCACAAGTGTTCTGATCAGGCTGTGGATAACCTTTCATTTTTCCTCCTGTTTTGTGGACGTTATTCACATGGTTATAAACAGGACAACTCAAGACTTTATAACGGTTATCAGGGCTTTTACACAAACCCACAGCCCCTACTACTAATACGACGAAATTAAACTATATTATTTATCTATCTATCGTTATTTTAAGAGCAAAGGAGTTATCAACAATTATGAAACTGACATTTAAGCAGGATGCCATTTTAAATGGTATTAATATTGTATTAAAAGCAGTTCCCAGCAAGACAACCATGAACATCCTGGAATGCATCTTTATCGATGCCAGTGGTTCTGAGATTAAACTCACTGCCAATGATATGGAACTTGGCATTGAAACTAAGGTGGAAGGAACCATCCTGGAAAGAGGTAAGATTGCTCTGGAAGCCAAGCTTCTTTCCGAGATTGTCAGAAAGCTCTCCTCTTCTGGTGATTCTATGGTAACCATTGAAAGTGATGAGAAGTTTACGACCACCATCTCCTGTGACAACTCAATTTTCCATATACAGGGTCGGGATGGTGAGGAATTTGCTTATTTACCTTATATTGAGCGGGATCATTATATCTGTTTATCCCAGTTTTCTTTAAAAGAGGTGATCAGGCAGACCATCTTTTCCATTGCACCCAATGACAGCAATAAGATGATGACTGGAGAACTGTTTCAGGTTACCGGAAACCAGCTGAAAGTGGTCTCTCTGGATGGTCACAGGATCTCCATCCGAAATATTGAATTAAAAGATACCTATCGTGATATAAAAGTCATTGTTCCTGGCAAGACTCTAAATGAAATCAGCAAGATTCTCGGAGGAGATAACGAAAAAGAAGTTCTCATCTTCTTCAGCACCAACCATATCCTGTTTGAATTCGATGATACAATCGTCGTATCCCGACTGATTGAAGGGGATTACTTCCGAATTGACCAGATGTTGTCCAGTGATTATGAAACTAAGGTCAGTGTAAACAAGAAAGAACTTTTAGACTGCCTTGACCGGGCAACCATCCTGGTGAGAGAAAACGATAAAAAACCTCTTATTATTAATATCGAAGATCAGGAAATGGAACTGCGTATGAATTCCAGCTTCGGATCCATGAATGCCCAGGTGGAAACTCATAAAACCGGAAGTGACATCATGATTGGATTTAATCCAAAGTTCCTGATCGATGCATTAAGGATCATTGATGATGAAGAAGTAACAATATATATGTTAAATCCCAAATCCCCCTGTTTTATACGGGATGAAGAGGGAAAATACATTTATCTGATTCTTCCTGTTAATTTTAACGCAGCAGCGGTTTAAAATTATTGCAGGAGCGTCCTGCGGACATACCTTTATGTCCAAAAAAACGTGGACAAGAAAGAGGAAACATGGAGACTATTAAATTAAGAGATGAGTATATTAAGTTGGGACAGGCTTTAAAAGCTGCGGGTCTGGTAGGATCCGGTGTTGATGCAAAGTTTGTCATTGAGGATGGTCTTGTTTCCGTAAATGGAGAGACTGAGTATCAGCGTGGAAAGAAATTAAGAAGCGGAGATATAGTGACCTTTGACGGCAATAGTATAAGAATTGAGTAATACTATAAGATCATACCTTTATGTCCAAAATACGTGGACAATAGAAAGGAACGCCCTACGGGCATACCTTTATGTCCAAAATACGTGGACAATAGAGAGGAAAGTATAACATCCATGATCATTGAATCGATAGAGCTTAAGAATTATCGCAACTATGATGAATTACATATGGATTTTAGTCCGGGGACTAATATACTCTATGGGGACAATGCCCAGGGGAAAACCAATGTCCTGGAAGCGATCTATGTCTGTGCTACGACAAAATCCCACAGAGGCAGCAAGGATAAGGAAATCATTCAGTTTGACAGGGATGAGTCGCATATCAAGCTAAACATCAGAAAGAATGACATCCCATACCGGATTGACATGCATTTGAAAAAAAATAAAGCTAAAGGTGTAGCGGTAAATGGAGTTCCCATCCGTAAGGCCAGCGAATTATTTGGAATCGTCAACGTTGTATTTTTTTCTCCGGAAGACTTAAATCTCATAAAAAACGGACCGGCAGAAAGACGCCGGTTCGTTGACATGGAATTATGTCAACTAAATAAGCTGTATGTACATTCATTGGTCCAGTATAACCGGATTGTGACGCAGCGAAATAAGCTGTTAAAAGATCTGGCATTTCATCCGGACTATGAAGAAACACTGGATATATGGGATATGCAGCTGGTGCAGTATGGGAAAGAGATCATTCTGTACCGAAAGGAATTTGTTGAAAGGCTGGGAATGATTATAGACCCCATCCATCAAAAGCTTTCCGGTAATAAAGAATCTCTACAAATTCTCTACGAACCGGATGTAGAGGCAGATTCCTTTGAAGAAACATTAAGAAGAAGCAGAAATCAGGATTTAAAGCAGAAAACCACTTTGACAGGCCCCCATAGGGACGATTTAAGTTTCCTGGTTAATGGCATCGATATCAGGAGGTTTGGTTCTCAGGGACAGCAGCGGACGGCAGCTTTATCATTAAAACTAGCAGAAATAGAACTGGTAGAAAACATTGTACATGATTATCCCATACTTTTGTTGGATGATGTATTGTCTGAACTGGATAACAGCAGGCAGAATCAGTTACTGGCAGGAATTAATCATATACAGACCGTTATTACCTGTACAGGTCTGGAAGATTTTGTAAATAACAGATTTCAGATTGATAAGATATTTAAAGTAATAAACGGTACCGTAGACAATGAAAATTAGATTCAGGAGGAAGCGTACAAATATGAGTCAAGAATATGGTGCAGATCAAATCCAGATATTAGAGGGGCTTGAGGCAGTAAGAAAGAGACCCGGTATGTATATCGGCAGTACATCAATCAGAGGACTTCATCATCTGGTATACGAAATCGTAGATAACGCGGTGGATGAGGCTCTTGCAGGATACTGCGACAGCATAGAAGTAGTTATTCACAATGACAACTCCATAACAGTTGTGGATGACGGACGTGGAATCCCTGTAGGAATTCAGAAAAAAGCTGGAATCCCCGCTGTTGAAGTAGCATTCACAATCCTTCATGCCGGCGGAAAATTCGGCGGTGGAGGATACAAGGTATCCGGTGGACTTCACGGAGTAGGTGCATCAGTTGTAAATGCCCTTTCTGAGTGGCTGGAAGTAGAGATCCGTACGGAAGGAAAGATCTATAAGCAGCGTTATGAGAAGGGGAAAACCATGTATCCTCTGAAGGTAATTGGAGATTGTTCTCCTGAGGAGCATGGAACTACCGTAACATTCCTTCCTGATAAAGATATTTTTGAGGAAACGGTTTATGATTATGATACTTTAAAAGTACGTCTTAGAGAAACTGCTTTTCTGACGAAAAACTTAAAAATAATTCTTCGTGATGAAAGAGAAGAATCTCATGAGCATGTATTTCATTACGAAGGCGGAATTAAGGAATTTGTCACCTATTTAAACAAAGGTAAAACACCTCTTTATGATCAGGTATTTTACTGTGAAGGAACAAAAGATGGTGTATACGTGGAAGTAGCCCTTCAGCATAATGATTCCTATACAGAAAATATTTACAGCTTTGTAAATAACATCAATACGCCAGAAGGCGGAACCCATCTGGTTGGATTTAAGAATGCACTGACAACTACGTTAAATGATTACGCCAGAAAAAATAAGCTGTTAAGAGAAAGTGAAGCCAATCTCTCCGGAGAAGATATCCGTGAAGGTATGACTGCTATTATCAGTGTAAAGATTGAAGAACCCCAGTTTGAAGGACAGACCAAACAGAAGCTTGGTAACAGTGAAGCAAGAGGTGCGGTAGACGGTCTTTTAAGAGAACAGCTGACTTATTATCTGGAGCAGAATCCAGGAATTTCAAAGACGATCTGTGATAAATCCATACTGGCACAGAGAGCCAGAGCAGCTGCCAGAAAGGCAAGAGATTTAACCAGAAGAAAGACAGCGCTTGAAGGTATGGCACTTCCAGGCAAGCTTGCGGACTGTTCTGATAAGAATCCGGAAAAGTGTGAGATTTATATCGTCGAGGGAGACAGTGCCGGCGGATCTGCAAAAACAGCCCGGTCCAGAAATACCCAGGCCATTCTTCCTTTGCGCGGTAAGATTCTAAACGTGGAAAAAGCCAGACTGGATAAGATCTACGCCAACGCGGAAATCAGAGCCATGATTACGGCTTTCGGAACTGGTATTCATGATGATTTTGATTTAAATAAATTAAGATACCATAAAATTATTATCATGACGGATGCCGATGTTGACGGCGCTCATATCAGCACCCTGCTATTGACCTTCTTATACAGGTTTATGCCAGATCTGATCAAAAAAGGTCATGTATATATGGCACAGCCGCCATTATATAAAATTGAGAAAAATAAAAGAGTATGGTATGCTTACAGCGATGAAGAACTGGATTCCATCTTAAAAGAGGTGGGAAGAGACAATAACAATAAGATTCAGCGCTACAAAGGTCTGGGAGAGATGGATGCAGAACAGCTTTGGGAAACCACCATGGATCCGGAAAGAAGAATTCTTTTAAGAGTGAATATGGATGAAGATTCCCAGTCCGAGATGGATTTAACATTTTCAACTCTGATGGGTGACCAGGTAGAACCAAGACGTGAATTTATCGATGCGAATGCCAAATACGTACAGAATCTTGATATTTAATTGGAGGAAATAAAATGGAACCAAATATCTTTGATAAAGTTCATGACGTGGACTTAAAAAAGACCATGGAAAAATCGTATATCGATTATGCCATGAGCGTCATTGTTTCCAGGGCGCTGCCGGATGTCCGAGACGGATTAAAACCGGTTCAGAGAAGAGTCCTGTATTCCATGATAGAGCTCAACAACGGTCCGGATAAGCCACATCGTAAATGTGCCCGTATCGTTGGTGATACCATGGGTAAGTATCACCCTCATGGTGACAGCTCTATTTACGGAGCCCTGGTTAATTTAGCACAGGAATGGTCCACCAGATATCCACTGGTAGACGGGCATGGAAACTTCGGTTCTGTGGATGGAGACGGAGCAGCTGCCATGAGGTATACGGAAGCCCGTTTAAGTAAGATTTCCATGGAAATGCTTGCAGATATTAATAAAGATACCGTTGATTTCAGTGCGAACTTTGATGAGACAGAGAGGGAGCCGGATGTGCTTCCCTCCCGTTATCCAAATCTTCTGGTTAATGGTACATCAGGCATTGCAGTAGGTATGGCTACCAATATTCCTCCCCATAATCTGAGAGAGGTCATTGGAGCTGTTGTAAAAATTATAGACAACCAGGTGGAAGAAAACAGAGAGACCACTATGGAAGAGGTTCTGGATATTATTAAAGGACCCGACTTTCCTACAGGTGCAACCATCCTGGGAAAAAGAGGAATCGAAGAGGCATACCGTACAGGAAGAGGTAAGATTCGTGTAAGAGCTGTCAGTGATATCGAAGCAATGCCCAACGGAAAGAGCCGTATTATCGTAACAGAACTTCCTTACATGGTAAATAAGGCACGTCTGATTGAAAAAATTGCTGAACTGGTAAAAGATAAAAGAATTGATGGTATTACGGATCTGCGTGACGAATCAGACCGTACCGGTATGAGAATCTGCATTGAACTCCGCCGTGACGCAAATTCCAATGTTATTTTAAACCAGCTGTTAAAGCATACCCAGCTTCAGGATACATTCGGTGTAAATATGCTGGCTCTTGTAAAGAATAACTCTGGTGTACTGGAACCAAAAGTGTTAAATCTGGTCGAGATGTTAAAATACTATCTGGATCACCAGAAAGAAGTTGTAACCAGAAGAACCAGATACGATTTAAACAAAGCAGAAGAACGGGCCCATATCTTGGAAGGTTTGCTGATTGCACTGGATAATATTGATGAAGTGATACACATCATCAGAGCATCCCAGAATGTACAGATAGCAAAAGCAGAACTTATGAACCGTTTCGGTTTAAGCGATCCTCAGTCTCAGGCTATCGTTGATATGAGATTAAGAGCTCTTACCGGTCTGGAAAGAGAGAAACTGGAAAACGAATACAAAGAGCTTGAGATAAAAATTGCTGAATTAAAGGCCATCCTTGCAGATGAGAAAAAGCTTCTGGGAGTAATCAAAGAGGAGATCAGCATCATTTCCGCAAAATATGGAGATGACAGAAGAACCTCCATTGGCTTTGATGAATTCGATATGTCCATGGAAGATTTAATTCCTGAAGAGAATACCATCGTAGCAATGACAAAACTTGGTTACATCAAGAGAATGTCCGTAGATAATTTTAAGAATCAAAACCGGGGAGGCAGAGGTATTAAGGGTATGCAGACCATCGATCAGGACTACATCGAAGATCTGATAATGACAACAACCCATCACTATCTCATGTTCTTTACCAACACGGGAAGGGTATACCGGTTAAAAACATATATGATTCCGGAAGGAAGCCGGACCTCCAGGGGAACGGCCATAGTAAATCTCCTTCAAATGCTTCCCGGAGAAAATATTACAGCCATTATTCCAATGAAAGAATATGATGATGGCAAGTTCTTATTCATGGCTACCAAAAACGGTATGGTTAAGAAAACCCCGATGATGGATTACGCTAATGTCAGAAAGAACGGACTTCAGGCAATTGTTCTCCGTGAGAATGATGAGTTGATTGAAGTTAAAGCTACTGATGATACGAAAGATATATTCCTGGTGACCCAAAAAGGTCAGTGTATCCGGTTCCACGAAAAAGATGTGCGCATTACAGGCCGTGTTTCCATAGGTGTAATCGGTATGAAACTGAATGATGATGATCAGGTAGTCGGTATGCAGATGGACTCTCAGGGTCCAAAACTATTAATTGTCTCTGAAAATGGAATGGGCAAAAGAACTCCTATTGATGAATTTACTCCACAGAGGAGAGGCGGAAAAGGTGTTCTGTGCTATAAGATTACAGAGAAAACTGGAGATATAGTAGGAGCTAAGCTGGTTCAGGATGATCATGACCTGCTTCTCATTACAACAGAAGGTATAGTAATCAGGATATCGGTGAATGATATTTCTGTTATTGGCAGAAATACATCCGGTGTTAAACTGATGAACATTGATCAGGATTCCGATATCTTTGTTGCAAGCATAGCAAAGGTCAGGGACGACGGAAGTAAATCCGAAGGAGAAGGTTTAGATGAACTGGATCTGGAAGATGCAGAGGAAATTCCGCAGACAGACGAAATCTCTGATACAGAAGAATAAAAGTAACACGAACGAAGACTCAGGCTGCAGTAATAGATATTTTACTGCACCCTGAGACTTTTTCTTTCATACAAAATAAAGGAGGAATATAAACTTGGGAACGGACCCTGGCGCGTCTCAGATAACCGCACAGATTTTATTGCTCATTGCCCTTACAATAATGAATGCATTTTTTGCAGGGGCAGAAATGGCCGTGGTATCGGTCAATAAAAACAGAATCCGCATGTTAGCAGACGGCGGAAACAAAAAAGCAACCCTCATTCAGAAGCTTTCAGAAGATTCCACAGGATTCTTATCAACCATCCAGGTAGCAATTACATTTGCAGGTTTTTTCTCAAGTGCTTCAGCAGCAACCGGTATTTCCCAGGTTCTGGGAAATAAGCTGGATTTATTAAATGTACCTTATGCAAGAGGGTTATCTATGGTGGTAGTCACAATTCTTCTTTCCTACTTTAATCTGGTTTTCGGAGAGCTGGTACCAAAACGAATTGCCCTGCAGAAGGCTGAACAATTCAGTCTTTTCGCAGTAAGGCCCATTTATGTTATATCGAAAGTTATGTCACCGTTTATCAGACTGTTATCGTTATCCACCAACGGTGTGTTAAGATTATTTGGAATGAAAACGGAAAATCTGGAGGAGGAGGTTTCGGAAGAAGAGATCAGATCCATGCTTCAGACCGGAAGGGAAAGCGGAGTATTTAACAAGATAGAAGAACAAATGATAAAATCCATATTTCTCTTTGATGATAAAAAAGCCAGAGAAATTATGATTCCAAGACAGGATATGGTAACCATTGATATTGCTCAACCCATGAATAAAATACTTCATAAGATATTAAATACCAGGCATTCCAGAATTCCTGTGTATGAGGGTGAGGCTGATAATATTATCGGAATATTATCAATGAAAGATTTTACAATAGAAATGAGCAGGACGGATCTGGAAGACATTGATATCCGGACAATACTCCAAAGACCATATTTTATACCGGAAAATAAGAAAACCGATGACCTGTTTCTTGAAATGCAGAAAAATAATCGGAAGATGGCTGTATTAATCGACGAATATGGAGGGGTCACAGGTCTTGTAACAATGGAAGATTTAATTGAAGAGATTGTGGGAGATATTTATGATGAATATGAAGAAGCCAAACCACAGCTCACAGAACTGGAGCCATTCGTGTTTCGCGTATCAGGAAGTATTTCACTTTATGATCTTGAAGAGATTCTACACGGAAAAATTGATTCGTCATGCGATACACTTTCAGGATATTTAATAGAATCGTTGGGCTATATTCCAATGGAAAACCAGATTCCCATGGAGTTGGAGGATGATAAAAATCATTATACAATCCTTGAACTGGATGATCGTGTAATTAAAGAAGTTATTATACGTATAAAAGATAAAAGGGAACAGTGACTTTATTTTCCGTATCCTGCCCTTGACAATTACATGACAAATTGGTAAGATACGAACTGAAACTACAATTATTACAGATAAAGATGCAAGATTTATGAGAATGGGGGATTAGCATGACAAGTGAATTTGCAGTAGCTGTTCACGGACTGGTATATCTGGATCAGAGGAAAATTACCACATCCAGTGAAGAACTGGCTTCCAACGTCTGCACCAATCCTGCCCGCATCAGAAAAGTTATGGCAAAGCTGAAAAAGGCAGGTATCATTGCAACAAAAGAAGGTCTGGAAGGAGGATATCATCTGATTGGAGATCCGGATACGATAAATCTGAAGCAGATATGCGATGCACTTGATGTAGCCTTTGTATCGTCTTCATGGAAATCAGGAGACGTAAACAAACCCTGCATGGTAGCTTCCGGGATGTCCGGAGTGATGGATGAGATCTATGGAGAGCTGAATGATATATGCAGAAACAGAATGGAGCAGATTACGATCAGTGATATTCATGAAAAATTAATCCGGAACCGGCTTAAGATAGAGTAAGAGTAAGCAAGAGGGAGTGGTGAATGCCATTCCCCTTTTTTTATCTTGATTTCGTTATATGATTCGTATATGATTAAGTAAGAACAGGAGTAACAATTATCTGGAGGATACCATGATCAGAACCGTAAAAGCAGAAGAAATCACAAAGAATATTAAAGAAATGTGCATAGAAGCAAATCATGTTCTGTCAAAGGATATGGAAGAACTGTTTATGCAGTCAGCTAAAAAAGAAAAATCCACTTTGGGAAAACAGATTTTTGGACAGCTGAAAGAAAACTTAGACATAGCAAGAGAAGATCACATTCCCATATGCCAGGATACCGGTATGGCAGTCATATTTTTAAAAATCGGGCAGGATGTACATATAGAAGGAAACAACCTGACTGATGCCGTTAATCAGGGAGTTCGGGAAGGATATGCAGAAGGCTATTTAAGGAAATCCATAGTTGAACCAATAGAACGGATTAATACAAAGGATAATACACCAGCAGTAATACATTATGAGATTGTGCAGGGAGATGAGATTGATATCACTGTAGCTCCAAAAGGGTTTGGAAGTGAAAATATGAGCCGTGTTTTTATGTTAAAACCCGCTGATGGACTGGATGGAGTAAAGCAATCCATACTTACAGCAGTAAGGGAAGCAGGACCCAATGCATGTCCCCCAATGGTAGTAGGTGTGGGAATTGGAGGAACATTTGAAAAGTGCGCCCAGATGGCAAAGCATGCACTGACCAGAGATTTAAATGAAAAACCCTCCGTTCCATATGTAAGAGAACTGGAAGAAGAAATGCTAGTTAAGATCAATAAACTGGGAATTGGACCTGGAGGATTAGGGGGAACTGTAACTGCGCTCGCAGTCAATATTGAGACCTATGCGACCCACATAGCAGGCCTTCCTGTGGCTGTTAATATCTGTTGTCATGTAAACAGGCATGTTCACAGAATCTTATAGGAATAAACCAGATAAGGGAGGAAACCATGGATTATCATATGAAAGCTCCAGTCAGCAGAGAAGATGTTCAAAAATTAAATGCTGGAGATTATGTTTATCTTACAGGAACTATCTATACAGCCAGAGATGCTGCACATAAAAGAATGAAAGAGGCACTGGACAATAAGGAAGCACTGCCGTTCGATATGAAAGGTAATATTATTTATTATATGGGGCCATCACCAGCAAGAGAGGGGCGACCCATTGGATCTGCAGGTCCGACAACAGCCAGCCGTATGGACCGGTATACGCCCCAGCTTCTGGATTTAGGACTTGGAGCAATGATTGGGAAAGGAAAAAGAAGTAAGGAAGTAATAGATTCTATTATAAGAAATCAGTCTGTTTACTTTGCAGCAGTAGGCGGGGCAGGTGCACTACTTTCCAAATGCATCAGCACATCCAAGGTGATTGCATATGACGATCTGGGGACAGAGGCGGTCAGATGTCTGGAAGTTAAGGATTTTCCTGTAATCGTTGTGATTGACAGCAAAGGAAATAATCTATATGAAACTGCGATAGCACAATTTAGAGAGGAATAGACCATTTCATGAACCGAATTTTTTATATGGTAGTAAGAAATTTTTACAGGGTACCCGTTTGGTTTTATAAAATCCGTAAGATGGGCATTGAGGAAGAGAATTATACACACAAGGAGCGTTATGAATATATTCGTAATGTAGTAAAGAAAGTTAATAAGTCAGGTCGTGTGGAAGTTATCGTTCATGGAATTGAAAATCTGCCTTCTGAGAATGGTTTTATACTTTTTCCAAACCACCAGGGATTGTTTGATATGCTGGCAATTATGGAAGCTTGTCCCAAACCTCTAAGTGTAGTTGTAAAAAAAGAGGCAGCCAATCTGATTTTAGTAAAACAGGTTATAAAAGCTCTGGATGGTTTCTATATAGACCGGCAGGATATAAAAGCATCCTTAGAGATTATATCTAAGATGACAGCAGGGGTAAAAGAGAAGAAGAATTTTGTAATCTTCCCAGAGGGAACCCGTAGCAGGAATGGAAACCAATTACTGCCATTTAAGGGAGGAACGTTTAAAAGTGCGGTTAATGCCAGTTGTCCAATTATACCAGTTGCATTGATTGATAGTTTCAAGCCCTTTGATGAGAATTCTTCCAGAAAACTGAAAGTGGTAGTCAGCTTCTTAAAACCCATGTATTATGAGGATTATCAATACTTGAAGACAACCCGGATTGCTGAATTGGTACACGACAGAATACAGGAAGAAATAAATCAAAAAATGGGTTGACAAGTCGATTTATATCTTGTATAATTGTCAATGCGTCTGGAAAAGATATATTTGATAGACGAATCATATGGAGATTAAGAACTACGGAGAAATACTCAAGAGGCCGAAGAGGCGCCCCTGCTAAGGGTGTAGGTCGGGCAACCGGCGCGAGGGTTCAAATCCCTCTTTCTCCGCTCATTTCCAAATGATTATTTTTTTTCTTTTAGACAGTGAAAAAAGTAGTTGACATAGATGAAAACCTATGATACTATATACCAGCTGTCGAAAAACAGTAAAAAAGAAAATAAAAAAAGTGTTGACAAGACAGAAACAACATGATATACTAAATGAGTTGCTGTTGAGAGAGATAACAACACAAAGCACTTTGAAAACAGAAGATTGAACAGTATGTAAAACCCTGAAAATTCTAATAAATAAGCCATGTTTGAGTGGCTTTGAATGAGAAAATTCAGAACGAATACAAGTAATTGTATAC
>NZ_OAOF01000040.1 GCF_900205965.1 Lacrimispora amygdalina | reverse complement strand
GCCGTAGCCGTATGCATTCTCCAATCCGTAAATGGGTTCAAGCCCAAGGTGATTGGATTTTCTGTTTACCTTTTCTGCCAGCTTTTTAAATTCACTGGGCTTGTTTTCAATGACGACTAACTCTAACTTCTCATTCCAGCAGTTCACCATCACTGCAGTATGACTTTCCTTATGCAGATCAATCCCCACATAAAGCCGATTTTCTCTTTTCTGCAATACTCTCCCTCCAGATCTTGTTTCCAACCGATCAGTTCCCGTACCGGCAACCTCAGATGACAGCGTTAACTCTTTTTGAGTCCGCAAGGGTTCGACAGCCTATCTACAACAAACCAATGGGTGAAAGGACAAGTTATTTCTTTTATTGGTTGTTGATGTTAACTCTGTATCGAATGGATTGCAAGTCATTTCTGGATTTATTTTGAGGAGAAAAAAACGACAGAAAAAAGAACAGAAATGAGGGCTACAGAAATGGTATTTTTACCCCCTGTAACCCCTGGCAGCCCCATTTTACCATAGAACCAGATTCCTGTAAATCCTATGGTTCACCATGAACCATGGGGGAGGTAGTTATCTTTAAACCAATGAAAGGCAGAATGGATGTCCCATTCCCTGCTAGCCCTGTATCGCAAAATATCGCCCCTGTATGACCTTTGAAACCGCTACTGGAACATGTATGCCATTCAGGCGATAAAAAGCCTTGTTGGGCAAATATAAAAAAGAAAGAATTTTTCCTTTTTCCTGATAAATGTTTGAATTGCTGTTGCCACCTGTTCTTCTTTCTGCTACTTTAAGAAAAAGTCGCATCTATGGCTGTTTTTTTATATGGCTTCAAGTCGCATACTTGCTGCTATTTAAAAATCTGGTTGAGGAATTTTTGCGCTCATTTCCTGCATTAAAACAGGGGTGAACCATGGGGGCGAAAATGATGCAGGTTAAAGGCAGGTGCACCTTACGGCGCTCCTGCCAGTTTACAGCAGTCGGCAATGCCGACTGCATAAGGATTTTAATCAAAGTCCTTCATTTTTATTAGGTGGCTGTCAATAAATTAAAAGTCACCTGTCAGGTGGTCGTACCTGAACTGGAACCAGCCGAATTTAAGATTTCTAAGGTGTCTGTATAGGTACACCACATAAATTATCATAAGCTAATTCTCACCAAGATTCACCGATTACCTTTTGAATTTCTTCTCTCTATTTTCACCTATAGACTCACCGATTTCTAGTAGTTTCTGGTATCGACTTTCTAAAACTTATCCGGTAATATAATCTGTCATTATAAAAATCTCCAAAATACAATAGCTAATAAACTTATTGTATTTTGGAGGTTATAAAACAAAATTATTCTATAATTTTTTGAAATGCTTCATCAATATTAATATTTATTAGTTTAATTTTTCCACAAGGAAATATATTACTTGCATAAATCAACATGACAGAATTCAACCAACAATCATTAACTGACAAAACGTACGCTCTTGCAATTAAGTCAAAATCATCTGATACGCAACTTGCAATTTCACTTGAATTAGATGCTTCATATGCCTTTAAGTACGACTCTTTTCTTATGTCATCAATTATTTGCTTATCTGCTCCAGAATATGATGAGTCCTCTATTTGATTAAAAACCCTCATCCATTCAGAATCAAATTCTGACTCGTCTCTCAAATCCAATAATTCATCAATATCCATTTTACTAAACATCTCACTGGATATAATCTTTCCTTCATTTATCTTTTTTAATAATAAAGTTAACATTTCACCACTTTCCTTTCTCAATATAATCCTTGTTTTTTTAGCCAATCCTGTACTAAATCGACAGCTTGATATGGTGTCACATCAGAGCCTAAATTATAAGTACCATCTGGAGATTTGACATCTACTTTAATATCATTCAAATCTTGATATGCATTTCGATATGCATTAAATAATTCATCATCCGTACCTATAAAATCTCCTTGTCTGGGTCCTACATAATTTCTTTCAGCATCATGCAATCTCCAATGATCATACCCTGGGTCGTTCCCTTTAGAAAAAAGAGTTGGTCTCGTTTTATCACTTCTAGCAACTTCAAACGGTCTGCCTTTTGATTTCCTAACGGCTGGAACATGATGCCCTGAATCTCCCACATTAATTCTCTTTACATCTTCTGTAGTTCCAATTGTAGAATTAGCATTTGACTTAGACTGTCCCGAACCCTCATTACTAACACTCTTCTTCGCTGGAGTCTTTTCCGGTTCCTTTGGACCTTCATCTTTACAATCATTATACCCGCTAGGATCATAATACATCACCGGATTGTTTGCGCAATACGCATACAGATTCAGCCCATCACCCCGGTACACATCTTCCTGCAGGAATCTTCCCACCACCGGATTATAAAACCTGGCTCTGAGATAATATTGTGCTGTCTCCTGATCATACTGCTGGCCCGTATACAATATCCGGTTTTGAATTTCCTCCGACTGGCTGCGGATAGCTCCAAAGGCATCATACGCATAGAAGTTCTCAACATTCCTCTGGCTGCCTGTTATATATGCAGTATTATTTCTCTCATCCAGATGATACGCATGGTATCCATCCTGTCCTTCCACTTCACTGGCTGCCACTCCATAGCCTGGAATATACCTGCTTATAGCATTCCATTCCTCATCTGCTTCTGCCTGCATCTCTCCATTATAGAAGATGAAACGGGATACCTTACCATTTACAGACTTTCCAGCTCTTAACTGCTCCCCGTCGTAGAAGTTCTCCAGCTTTAATTTATCTGATACTACTGCAGTCTGCTGACCAAACGGATTATAATGGTACCTCCTCTCCTCACCATCTCCGGCTTCTTCCAGAATATTTCCCTGATCATCATACCGGTATGTATAGTTTCGTCCAGATGCATTCCGCTCTATCAGCTGGTTTCTTCTATTATAGCAGTACGTCTCTTTCCCTGCAACGGAAGTCTTCTCCAACCGGTTTCCGCAGTGGTCATAGACATAATGAGCTGCGTCTCCATCATAAATCTCATCAGTCAGACGGTTCATAGAATCGTAGCGGTAATAGACAACGGTTTTTTGTGCACAGCTTTCTTCCACCATAACACAGACACCCTCTTTGGCGGTCCGGTTTCCATTGAGATCGTACTCATATCTGTAATCAAACAAAGGACTGCTATCTGATAAAAATGTTGCAAGGCGGCTGATGTTTCCATCTGTATCGTATTCATAAAGAGTCTTTATTCCGTTTAAATGGGTAATTGTCTCAAGCCTTCCGTCTTTCCGGTGACTGTATCGGACGATTTCTCTTCCATCATCGTCTTTGATACTGGTAAGCTTTCCTCTCCAGTCATATCCGTAATGCAGCCTTTTTCCGGTTACATCGGTCATGGTTTTTAAGCTTCCATCATTTCCGTAAGTACAGGATATTAAGGTTTTTCCGCAGGAATCCTTTTTCACCAGCTTTCCATCAGGACGATACTCATAGGTATAGCAGAAACCATCTGCGATTGCTTTTTTTCTCAATCCAAAAGAATCGTACTCCCAGCTTCTGGTTACTGAATTCTTTCCTTCCCGGTCGCACCCTGTTTCCAACACCGGATTTCCATCTACATTATAGACTGTCCTTACCTGATTCTGATTCCGGTCTATATGCAATATCTGCCGTCCTTCTCTGTCATAGCGGAATATTTCGCTGCGTCCATCCTGATCAATAATCTCACAGACTTTCCCCTGGCTGTTGTACCGATAGGTGATGACACCACCGTTTGGATCCGTTGTACTGGTGACGTTCCCCATGCTGTCATAGGTGTAACTTTCAATTCCGCCGTCTCCGTTGCTGACTTTCCTGATTCTTCCCCAGTTATCTGTATCGTATTTTGTCCGGTTGCCATTTCCATCAGCAACTCCAGTAATCCGCCCATTTGCATCATACGTATAAATCTGGGATGGCTTTCCTGCCTCTCTGCTCCTTAATGTTTCCAGTGCGGTTATCCTGCCATGAAATCCATATGTATAGGTACACTGATTTCCATCCGCAGTTCTTTTTATCTCCAGATTTCCATCCGCCAGATACTGGTTTTCTTCCAGAATGGTTCCTGCTCCGTCTGTGTGTGAGAGAATATTGCCGTAAAAGTCATAAGCATAGGATAAGTCATTTCTATACTCTTTTTCCTGTCCGTCTTCACTGTTTGGCAGAATTTCTTTTTCCAGACGGTCATTCTTGTCATATTCATATCTAAATACTGGCCCCAGACAATCTTTAACATCTGTAATCCGGTTCTTTAAATCATAATCATAAGAAAGTTCCCACAATTCACCGCCTTTTCCCTGACGGGCGATTCTAGTTATATTTCCTGCCCGGTCATAGGTTATGGTAACTGTCCGGTCGATTCCGTTTTGCTTATCAAGTGTTCGTTCTGCAATCAGACGGTCACAGGTATCATATTCCCGAATGAACTCATATCCCTCTGGTGTTTGTATTCTGGTCCTGTTTCCATTTTCATCATAATTATAGCTGGTAATCGCATACTTTGCCTCCCCTTTGACCGGAGTCAGTCCGCTGTTCAGCTGTTCCTTTATCTCCGAAAGTCTGCCTGCTTTATCATAATTATAACGAATGATCTGATGTACATCTTTTGAGACTGCCTTCTCTTCATAGATCTTTTTACCCTGTACATCATACCGGTAAATGATATCAGCTCCATGCCCATCTTTTACCTGGATCAGCCGGTCTCTCTTATCATAAGTAAAACTCAGCTTCAGACCCGGGCCAGCCTCCTCAATCAGTTGTCCGTCTGAGCTCCAGTATCCTCCATGACGCTGCTCCTCTACTTTGTTACCATTTGCATCATAGAGATAAGTAGTTCTCTGGTAAAGAACTTCACCTTCCTTTTTTTCTACTGGCTGCATTACCTGGCGTAACTGATTTCTTCTGTCATAACTATATGTGACAGTTCTGCCCATAGCATCGGTCTTTTTAATCAGATTACCGGAAATGTCATAACTATATTCTGCCTGCAGGATGCCATCCGGACCGGTTACTGTCTCCAGCCGTCCTTCGACTCCATAAGTATACATCCAGCCTGCTCCGTCATCGGTCTGTGCATCATAATCCTCCGGCATAACATGCTTAATCCTGTTTCCTGCAGCATCATAGAACAGCCTTTCACACCCTCCGTCCGGATAATGTATCCGAATCTGGTTTCCGTCACTGTCATAATCAAAGGAAACACCGGCTCCGTCATCTGTATTCGTATCGTAAGCATTGGGATGAATTTCCTTTAATACTTTTCCTTCCCCATCCAGAATCTGCCTGCTGTGGCTTCCATCTGGAGAAATGCGGTCTGTCAGCCGGTCAAGGAAATCATACTTGTATGTATACTCGCCTTTTCTCTCTTTCCAGGCTTTTGGAGGGTACATGGCCATCAGTCTTCCCATTCCATCATAGAGATAACGGGATTCATTTCCTTCTCCATCTTTTATCATAGTCCGGAAGTTATTTGCATTATAGCCATATTCTTTTCTGCTGCATTCACTCTCTTCCACCATCAGACGTCCCATGCAGTCATATTTGTACCGAACCTCTTCTCCGTCAGGATAAGTGATTACATCCGGTTTCCCGGAATTTTCCTGATAATGATATACTGTAGTATTTCCAATCGGATCTGTCTCTTCTAAAAGCCTGCCTTTCCGGTCATAGTAATAACTGTGAGTAAACCAGATTCCCTCTTCTGCCTCTTCCTTTTTTTCAATCAGATTGTGATTTCCATCATACACATAACAAAATCTTCTGCCTGTATTGTCTGTTTTCTCTTCCAGATCATCACTCTGATTATAGTGATAAACCGCAGCAAGACCGCCTGCCAGTTTTTCTTCTGCCAGCCTTCCCTTTGAATCATAGCTCCATTCTTTTCTGCAGCCTGATCTGTCCGTAACACTGGAGCGGTATCCCTTTTTATCATATTCATAGAAGACCCCGGTTCCATCTTCATAATGTACGGCCAATATCTCCATATTTTTCCCATACTTATAAAGAACTGTTTTATTATCAACACTGCTAAATGCCCTGACACTCCGTTCCTCATCCAGATATTCTAACCGGTAAACATCTCCATTTGCCAGTGTCTGAAGTACCGCCCGTCCACTACTGTCATACTGATTCTCCAGATATGCCACTTTTGTCTGGTCAACGGCTTTGGTCAGAGATCCATTTTCATCATACTCGTAGTGAGTAATTCCCTGATCCATGTGGACAATGTCAGTTAAAAGTCCTCTCTCATATCTGTACTGCATGGTTCTTCCCATATTGTCAGATATCTGAATTAAATGTCCGTCTTTCATGATAAGACTTAAATGGTATCCCAGTGAAGTGGTAATTCCTTCAAGAACCTCTCCCCTGTATGTGAAGCTTAGGGTTTGTCCATTCCGGTCTCTGATTGACAGCAAAAATCCCTGGGCACTGTATATATATGTACGGTGTTCTTTTCTGTCAACCAAACTCCAGCCATCATTTTCTTTAACGAGATCAAACCAGCCGCACCCATAAGAGATATTCTCAGCCTTTTCTCCATCCCACTCAAAGGTCAGATGATGGCCGGTATCCAAAACAACATGACGTTTGGATCCATCCTGATAAAGTCTTCCCTCATAAGGGAATCTCCAGCCCATTCCCATAATTCCCGGCTGCTTATTTGTAGAATAATATCTCCTGGTTATTTTTATGGACTCCCGTATATCAGGCAGAATAAAGTCGGTTGCCATAATTAAAAATGCTCCAGATACAGCGTCAATCGGCTCCCCTAACAGCTGAGCCAGACCGCTGGTAACAAAGTTCTCCTGCAGGGACCTCAATACATTCACATCTCTGTCCGGGAGCATAAAATCGCGAGTGACATCCATTGCCGTACCAGATAACGTTCCCACTCCTGCTCCCACCAGTTTACTAACCAGCCTGGAATCGGTTTTTAATGCTCCCTGCACCTTTCCAATCAGCTTTGTCTGGGCAACTCCCTTAAACATACCGAACATAAAGTTGCCAGCTGAATTCTTTATACTAACCTTTCCTGTTGTTTCATATTCCTGTATCATGCCAAAGAACAGGGATCCTGCTCCCTGGACGAATGTATTGGCTACCTGGGATTTTGAACACAGGATTTTGCTTAGTTTCCCTGCAGAGGCCGCATTTTTTAGCGCCTTTCCAGTAACTACATCAAATACTACATCTGTAATTCCGGATGCAAGATTATACGCTGCCTCATTCCCCTGAAATACAGTATCCCTTATAAAATTTGCCGGCCGCGAGGCATCAAGTGCGTTTACTTTGCTGTAACCATCAAGTCCTTCCGCTATATCAGCAACTGCAAAAGCGGTCTTTGCACCAGCGACCGCAATTAACAGCGGACCTGCAGCTCCTCCTGTGGCAACGGTCAGTGCAACCGCACCTACTACGGTGGCGATGCTCAGTATACCATTTAAAACCTTCTGTTTACTTTCCTGCTTTCTGGCTGCAAGAGCAGATGCCAGCTGATTGTTATTTTCTTCACGGGCTGCACTGTCCCCACTTGTCAAGTCTGCTTCAAGTTCTCCGGCAGACGGTGAAGCCGCCGAATGTGTTTCTGCTTTGTGGGTGACAAGAGCTGATTTGATATCCACTTTATCCTCCAGGGTAATGATATCATCTCCACTGTCACCGATCTGCAGCACCACTTTATTCTCACCGGATATCATCAGCTTCTGAACCGGGGTTTCTCCTCCAGCCATTAAGCCTTTCTGAGTTTTTATATTGATGTTTTTCCCTGTGAGAGATACAAATCCGGATTTATTTAAATTGAGAACAATGGAACCGCTGGAATCCGGGGCATAGTTTAGGGAGTCCGGTGTCAGATTCATTGCACTGCCGCTGGGATCTGAAAAATTCTTATTATCCGGCTTCTTACTTCCTCCGCCACCGCTTCCGCTGCCAATTGCATGGACTGCAACAGCGCTCTGCTCATCATGCTCAGGAAAATAAATATGTACTCTGCTTCCAACTTCCGGCATACAATAAAAGCTGCTGCTTTCAATTGCATAGGTAAAGTACTTCATCTGAGCCGAGGGTTCATAACGTTTATCTATATCAAAATGGACCCTGATCTGGTTTCCTCCCCGTTCCTTTACTGTAGCGGGTATGCTCATGCCGTATATTCTTGGATTCTGCTCTTTTTCTCTCCGAATGCCTTCTTTCCTGGAAAGAGTATAATGATAAACCAGTTCTCCCTTACCAGTAGAAATATTCATGGCCGTAACAACTGCTGCTATTTTGTTAAAGGAGACCGCTTCACCCATACGCAGATATTTACGGGTGCAAATATTCCAGTGCGAAGCTTCCTGGGACAAAATGCCTGATGGTTCCAGTACTTTAGCAAAATGGTTCATATCTTTTTCCAGTACATAATCTTCTTTTGCCAGTTCTGCTCCAAAGTTCATTTCGGGAACTCCAAAATACACTTTTCCCATTGAAGAAGAGGCATCTGCCAGCAGGCTGGAACCAAAATGGCTTGCCAGCCTTCTTAAGAATACCCAGTCACTTTCTTCATACTGCAATAGCATTTCAGGTATCTTAGCATCTTTTGTAATTTCATCTTTGATATCAAACTGTCCATAATCAGCAAGCACCTTTCTTGCCACATCCATATATGTCATGCCGCCGTCAAGGAAACTTCTGCTCTTATCAGTCCGCTCCCAGTCCTTTGTATATGAGTATGCTTCCAGATACACATAGGATAAGCCTTTCTCTGTTTTTATATAGACGGTTTCAATCTTCCCCTGAAAAATTACCTGACCGCCGGTACGTTCCATTTCACGCACAATAACCGGCTGAACAGTTGCCATATTTACATAATCTTCCGGATTCTCTCCGTCTGTCAATAGCTTCAGGGAAAGAAATTCATGATCATTTAAACTGTGTGTCAGCTGAAACAGCTCAACCTGGATGACACCGTCAAGAGACAGTTCAATCTCCAGTTCTTTGTATTTCATTTTCATATGTCAATTCCCCCTTTAATATGAAGCAGAGGTATGTCGCTTCATCTTGTATCTTTTAAATTTGTCATCTGTTCCATCACCTTTTAGCTCTTCCTGTTAAATTTTCTTATTTTTGTATAGCCACTTTAAGATTATTTCTCAAACGTAAAGGTTTTATCAATTCTTTTACATTCTTTCATTTTCTGCACTGCTTTTTCTGCGTTCTCACCATGAGCCTTTGCCCATGTTTTAACTACAATATCGTATAGAAAATAATCCTGATATTCCCTGATATCTTTTTCTTCAAGATGAAATCGGTTTAAAAATTCAGTTATGGTTTGTGAGTCGTAATAATGCTCTCCTAATTCTTGATCTTCTTTCCTGTAGGATATGTGAATAGGTTCCATAATCATGACTTTATTTTTATAATCGTAACTCATATGAATAATCAGCAATGTACATGCATCTAATCTAACATTACTCTTAATCATAACCTTGCCTCCGATGGCAGGAAAAAACAACTCACTCTCACAATCACTTCTCAAAAATTCCTGCTTATATGGAATTGATAAACCTCCAAAATTTTCATAGTCAGACAAATCTTCATAGGAAACTCCTTTTATCTCCGGAACCTTATTAAATGCTTTTAAGTCCATTCTCTTATTGGCTGTGTATATTTCATTCATAACATTTACCTCCTTAAAAAAATAATAAAAGCTGCCTACTATTAAAGTTGTAAATAATACACAACTATATATCACAAGTCTTTTCTTTTTAATCGACATAAAAACCCTCTCTTTTTTTATAATTATAAATTTAAAGAACTTCATATTCTGTAAATTTCAGATCCATAAAATGTAAAATTAAGAAATTAGCATTGTTATTCCTTCATCATTTTATTGATATTTTTTTAATCTGTTCAGGAAATCATAGGTATCATTATATATTGTATTATTCTCTAAATCTTTATAATTTTTTTCACCATCCTTGTTCGCATCTTTAATGGATATCCGTTTGAAAATTTCTTGCTCTATATCCTCATAAGAATTATTTGAAAGAAACTCTTTTGTACGATATCTATCGGGGTCATCCAAAGATAATTCTTTATAATATTGATCCATGGAATTTATTAAATCTCCTCCTGAATTAACTCTGGATGCTATATTTACTGAATCCAGATCAGCTATATAATCATCCTCGCCGAAAGAAACGCTGTTATTATCACCTGTATAAACCGCATCACCAAGCCAGCCTGTTATATCCTTACGTTCATCTTTGTTTTTCCATGATAAAGCATCAGCACCTAAATTTTTCCAGGAATTATCCACTTTATGTTTATTATCATTTAGATTAGAAGAGATAGTATACATCATATGAGAATAATCACCTTTATTTCCATAATCACTATACATATTTTTATAGTAAGTCATATATTCACTATCTGAAAAAGTTTCACCAATTCCTTTTTCCATATTACTCTTCCACTCATTAAATTTATCTACATCAACACTATGCAACTTTTTTAAAGCATCATAATTGAACTTTTCCGGATCACTACTCATAAAATGTTGTAAACGTACCATTTGTCTTAAATATTTATAATCATCTTCCTTCACTCCCAATTCATTGCAAAAATACTCTTTCTCCTTATCATATTCATATGCCCAACCTGCTCCTTTTCTCCATGCATGGGTCTCAATATTCATTCCAATTATATTTACCGGCTTACTGTTATAATCTCCCAATTGACTTATGGCTCTTGAAAAGAACCAGTCTCTCTCTATTTGTGGCAGATCTTTGTATTTGTCCTGTATTTTGTCATATATGTCCGCCATAATTTTTGTACTTTTTTCATCGAATCCAAACTGTTCCGATAAAACTGCCATCTTTTCAGCTGAACTCTTTTTATTATCAGATGATGGAACTACACCACTCCCTGCCTCCGGCTGCCCGGACTCTATAATCTCAATCTCGCCTCCGTATATGCAGTACAGTTTTGCCCCGCCCATTAATGGCCGGTCGCCGTCCGTTTCCACTCCATCCTGCCCGTAATCCCACTCCTGGGCTATGATGTGGGGGGTACAGACGCCTAATACCTGGGGAACGCCTTCTGCAGGCGCAGCTTCTTCCTTTTCTTTTTTCTTTTTTCCTCCGGTAAAAAATCCCATAACTTTATCAAGGAATGTATCCGGACTTAATTCCTTTACTTTATCCTGAACTTTTTTTGCTTCTTCCTGCGTGCTTGGATTTTCCATGCTGTAGCATCCTCCAAAGCAGATCACATGATATTCTCCCTTACAATCCTTGACCGTCATTTGAGCCTGCTTTTTCAAAAACACTCCGTGTGTTTCATGAAGAACCACTCTGCTTTGCCTCATTCCCATGCTGCATTGGGTACAGGCACCATGAACCACATAGGTATCCGTTAATTCTGCCATGCTTCCACCTCCACTTCCTTAAATACAATACCGATTATATTTCTGCGAAGCAGACTTTCCACAACTTCCAGGCTGACAAGCGGATTTGGGAAACGCTTGTCATTCAGCAGAAATACCTTATGTTCTCCTATCTTTACCGGATCCAGAACCAGACGTTTGATACTTCCGTTCGTATAGAATTCAGTTTTCTCCGAAAACATATCCAATCGTTCCAGCAGAAGGTGATGGTAAACCATTATGGTCTCCCGCTCCTTGCTGGCAATTGTAACCGTCTTAAAAACCATATCATCTTCATACATGTCAAGTACCGCCTTGACTTTATCCGAAACTAAGGAAACCGGACTCTGGATAAAATCCGGCGCCGTCTCACCGCTGTCTTTCGTCAGATACATCATATTTGATTCCGATATTTCCCCTGCATTCTCTTTATAAAAAATGTGTCTTGGACCGCAGATATCAAAATCACGGAACTGTATTACATCTGGCAGCCGTTTATCCTGTTCCATTGTGAAAAATCTCATTCCATTTCCCTCCTGTCTACAAAAATAACCTGCAGCTGCTGTGGATCCAGATGCAGAAACGGGATATCCTTCTCCTGGAAAACGGCATTTTCTACATCGGCCCCTGTGAAATCATTTTCTTCCCAGGTACAATTAGAAAAATCAGACTGCCGCATATTAGCATTGCAGAAGCTGCATCTTTTGATACTGCAGTTTCTGAACTGTACCCCTGTTAAGTCAGCTCCGTCAAAACAAAGACCGGTTAAATCACAATTCTCAAACTGGCTGAACAAAAGAAGCTTATTGCTGCAATCCGAATCCTTTAAATCAGCCTCGTACCAGAACTTGTTTATCATGACCTCTTCCTGCTCTTTTGAAAGGCGCAGGCATCTGTCCCAATCCTTCTGTTCCTTTTTTTCTCTGTCAGCAAAAGCTACAAGCTCGCTTTCATCCCGGTACTCACCCCAATAGATTCCCCATGTGGAGTGCTTTGGAATCTGTGCAAAGTACTCATTCTCTTCCATATCCCGAAACATATAATGCAGCTGGAGAGAGAGTATCTGGTTCCACTCCATAACACAATCCTGAATCATATTTACCACGTCATAGGAGTTGACCTTTCCCATGTATTTCCTTCTGTCAAGCTCCAGCTTTTCCTTAAGTTCCTTCACCGGTTCAAATAAATAATCAATGGAAAATGTTGTTTCAGCGGCATCCTCATCCATATGCCAGTTTGCGTCCATGGCACGCACCAATACCTGATAATGATCATTCAGCATATCTGACCGAAGAAGAGAAAAATAAATAAACATGATTTTTTCTTTCTTTTTCTTTACTATCTCTTTCCTGAGAACGGAAAGTACTTGTCTGACTGAAACAGAAAATTCTTCCGCCTTTTCCTCCAAACCAACGATAAACTGTTCTTTTTTCTCCTCAAATAAACAGAGTTCCTCATCCTGAAATGCTGACAATGCTTCCTGTCTGGTCATACAAACCTCCTAATTCACCTTTACCTCGGTTCCCTGAATATACACATTTCCATCCTCAGGCATCTGGACCATTCCTCCCTTAGAACAGGTGATCACTGCCTGTTCCAGTGCCTGCAGACTCACTGCTTCTTCTGCTGTGATATCCAGATTCTCCGCTGCTTCTATGTTAATGGTTCCTTTTGCACTTAATGTGATATCTCCGCCCTTCCCAATCTTTACAGAGGAAGCTCCTTTACTGCTGGATAAATAGATCCCATCTGCTCCCAGCTTCATTTCCTGTCCATGGGGATTGCTTAAGTACTTACTGGAAGAATCCCCCATACGGTCAGGTACTCCCCCGCTTTTCCCGTCATAAGAGCTTACCGCACTGACAGCAATCACATCTTTGGTATATTTTGACGCGAAATAAACGCGGATTTTATCACCTTTTTCCGGCATGTAATACCAACCGCTTCCATCCGGGGATGCGGAAAGGGTGGAAAACGGAAACCAGTATTGATCTCCAGCCCCCGCACTGCCGTCAATATCCAGATGAACCTTTATTTTGGTGCCTGAGACGGCAAGAACGGTTCCCTCAAGGGCCGTTCCAATGATATGCATGGGATATTTTGTTCTGGCAAGGATGCCCGTTTTTTTCTGGAGCTCCATACGGCACAGCAGCATTCCTCTTTCTAACTGGCAGGAATATTGCCGTATAACAAATGTCCGTCCTTTATCCTCCACCTGTTCAAAGAGCTCGGGTAAATGTTCTGATTCAATCTGCATAATGAGAAAATCATTATCATTCACTGCTTTTCCCCGCAATGTCCAGTCACTGTATTCTCCCATTTCCTTGGAAAATCCAGTTTTTTCATAACTCCACTTTCCCCATGGAATATCCGGAACACCACCGTACAAGGTAATTGTTTCCGACTGACATCTGCATGCGAGAACTGCATTCAACATGGAAAGCATTCGCTTTAGGAACTCCCAGTCTGTCTCCTGATACTGGACTGCGATCTCTCCAATGGGTTTATCTTCTATGGAAAGTCTGATATCACTGCCTGGATATTCAGAGAGGACTGTCTGGAAAAGCTGTCCGTAGGTCATGTTTACATCCTGAAACGATCTGGAACGTCTTATCTGATCCATAAGGATACTTCTGCTTCGTGCTTTTGCCGTAATTTTGACCATATTACCTTCCGAAGAAGTGGTCACTTCAGTCAGGACACCGGAAAATACAGGCTTTCCCTTTTCTGCATAGACAGTCACAGAATCATTTTCCGTGAGTCCAAACAGCGTCTCTTCTCCTTTTGCCTCCTGCAGATAACCGGAAAGTCTCATACTACCATGCTCCCCTGGAGTGCAGCTGATGTGAAGTTCTGTCAAATCCTCCACTGGAATTCCTTTTATTACAATCTGTTCCGCTGTATATGCCATACAATCACCTCCTAATTCTCAAAAATCTCATTGCCGTGAAATGCTACTGTTCCCTTTTTTATCTCAATGTCTCCCCCTGCCTGATTCACTATCTTTATGGAATCCTGAGATTTGATAGTTAAATCTTTTTTGGCAGA
Organism: Lacrimispora amygdalina; assembly: GCF_900205965.1. Taxonomy (GTDB): domain Bacteria; phylum Bacillota; class Clostridia; order Lachnospirales; family Lachnospiraceae; genus Lacrimispora; species Lacrimispora amygdalina_A. The sequence continues at coordinate 4,319 of NZ_OAOF01000040.1, read as the reverse complement.
AAGATTTAAATTTTCCACTGCTGAAATAGTAAGATCTTTGATTGCATTTAAGACCACTTCTCCATCTTTTTTCAGAAGAATGCTGCCCTGTCCATCCCCCGCCGCAATCAGGACTCCCTCCGGGGTCATCTGTACCTGGTTCCCCTGAGCAGTTTTAATGTTCCTCTGGTTTGGATTTTCCGCAGAACCGGAAGCACCGCCGGCTTCTGGTTTGCTCCCCTTCACATTTGTCACTACATAGGCCTCTTTCTCATCATCTACCGGAAAATAAACCCGTACACTCTCCCCATTTTCAGGCATACAGTACCAGCCGCTTCCGTCTGATGAAGCTGCAACAGTGGAAAATGGAAACCAGTACTTCTCACCTGTTCCCGCTTCTATCTCCATATTTACCTGAACCTGATTTCGTTTTATTGCAGCAATTTTGCCTTCAATAGAAATTCCTGTAATTCTTTTATTAAAATAAGGCAGAATCTTCATGCTTTCCCTCTGCCTCAGCCGGTATCTGTTAATTAGCAGACCGTCCTGCAGGCTGCGCATGGCAGTTTCCACAAACCAGGGGGTTCCCTTATAGGTAATCTGGCTCCCGATTGATACGATGTCATAGGATACTAGTTCATAAACAGTGTTTTGAGATCTTGTTAAATCACCAAGTCCGTTTACTTTTAAATCATTCAGCCTGATGAAGTCCTGTGACAATTGATAAGGAAGCTCATCCCAATACTGCTTTTCCGGTTTGGGAGATAATCCCGCTTCAAATCGAATGTTAGGAAATGCAGGGTCAGGATAAAGAGCATCATTATATTTGGAAAGAAAACGTTTTAAGAACTCCCAGTCTGTCTCTTCGTACTGGACTACCAATTGCCCGATGGGGACATCCGGAATATGTACCATGTGGTCGGAGCCTACATAGGATTTCATGATCTCTGATACAAGCCCGGTCACACTCATCTGCGGATTTTGAAATATCCGTTTCCGCCGTGTTACATCCATCTGATGCGTTCCATCCCATGCCTCAATGGTAAGTATCTTTTCTCCCCCATCTCTGGATAAGGAAACCTTGTCCAGAATTCCGTAGAAAAGCACATGATCTTTTCCATCTTTTTTATAAACCAGGGACACCGAAGTGCTGATTCCATGAAGATCATTATCATCCATCTCACTGTCCACAACTGCTTCCGCATATAGAAAGGCATGCTCTCCCGGTTTTTCCCTGATATCAATCGTTCGGAAATATGCAAGTCCCTGTACTCCTAAAAAAAGATCTTTGTAGGTAACCGCTTCCTGTCCACTCCGTATCTGTGCCGTGTTACTGTTTCCCATCTCAATCCCCCCTTATTTTGCAGAAAACAGATTATTTAAAGTTATTACCATTGCTTCCAGAAACACTCCATACGTATCCTCATCCTGTTTTCTGCAGTTGTAATTTCCGGTAAACTGCTGCCCAGTTCCCTTCAGCCGGAATATAATGTTATAAAGCCTGTCTTTGCCGGATGGCACATCAAAACAGATATAGTCTACAAAATCCAGTTCCTCTGTCTTCACAATTTTCGCGTGCAGCCGGTTGGCAGCCATTCCGTTTACCAGAAGATTTGCCCACTGCTTCATGGATACCGGTTTGATGGGTTCCTTTGGCCAGGAAAGAATCTGGCTGACCTCATTGGTATGACTGACATATATGACTCCTTCCGCCTCCTCCTGGGATGCTTCAAAAAAATTCCGGAAGGTAACAACAGGGATCTGGCTGTCAGTAAAGGTTCTGGTTTCAAACTCAAATAGCTCTCCGCTTTCCAGTCTGAACTCTCCTGTTCGGATGCCTTCCATTGCTTCCTCTAATGTTAATTTTTTTACCGGCTCCTTTCGGGCATTCTCTTTCTGTTCTGCCAGAAGTTTTTCCTCTTTCTCCTGCTGTCTTCTTTCCCGTTCCAATAATGCAATCTTTTCATCTAATCTCATCGGTACATCTCCTTTCTGTTAAATGCAATCTAAATTCATAACGATAGACAGTCCCTTCTAAGTTTGCCGTTTGTAATAATAGTTCTTATTTAAAGGCAAAAGCTTTCTGTTCTTTAAGATTCATCCCCTTTCTCTTGAAAATCCAATCTTATCAACCACTATGACGGTTACAAATATCTTGCTTTTTTAATTTACTATTTTACTTTTGTATCCATTCCATTTTGTACAGCATAATATATAATGTGACACATTTCAACATAAGTGCTAAAATTATACACGTTAGATTCCAAAATTCGCACATGTCCAATTTTTAAGTAGATATAATTAGATTACATGCAACAAAAAAACACAACCAACTTGAGGCTGTGCTAAATCCACCGATTTTAGTGATTTCTGATATCGACTTCCTGAAGGACTCCTTTACAAACCAATATGCTTTGGAAGAAATTTTTTTATCAGCATGAATTCATAGATAGTTGAAAGTTATAAAATATATTACAAAATTATAACTTTACAAAAAAGCTTAGAACACAACCAGAAATAGTCATGTTCTAAAATCTTGAATGTTTAGATTAGATAGAAAAATTACGGAGTCATAAGCGACTCCGTAAAATCCCAATAAATTTTTATTGCTTATCAGAAATATATTCATCTATGATTTTTTGTGAATAGCTTCCTTCTTTAGGCATAAATCCAAATGTTTTATATGCCCAAATAAGTTCACGTTTTACTTGCCCACCGTCATCTTCGTTTATAATATCATACAAATAATCAATATTAAATTTTCCAGTGTTGTCTAACGATAAACTTACTTGATGCCAAAGTTCCTGCCTGTTTTTTTGAAAGCATTCATATAACTCTAGTAACAATTCATTTACTTCGCTAAGTAAATCTTCATAAATTTCTTCTGATACAACATATCTTTCCGGAATACTATGCGATTTTACAATTTCATTATCATCTGCACTCTCAAAATAAAATACTGATGACCAACTAGATTTATTATTACCACTTCACCTAAATAATACAATTTGTTCCATTTTGTAGGTATCATGGATACTATTTTGTTGGCTAATTTACTATAAATATCTGCAAACTGTTTTTCCATATATTTATTCTCCTATGGATTTTTAATTGATTTTGGAAATTTTTCTTCATCAATTTTCATATCCTTCAAGTCGCACAATCGCAACCATTTACAAATTCCTTAACTGGAAGATTCTCGCCCCATTTTGCTCCAAAAGCAGGGATAAACCATGGGGTTGGAATGATGCTGGTTAAATAGCCGGGGTCAAAAACTTCCCCGACTCGGTTAACATTAGCCCGCAATGCGGACTGAGAGGACTTTTTCAATGGGGTCGGTTTTTGGACATTGGAGTCGTAACCGGGGTCACACTTGTAGAATAGGCATATTTGAACGAAAGACTTACGGGGTTATAGACGACTTCTGCAAAAGAACCTAAAAGCTAATTAATAAAATCTCTTTTATTCATTATGCTTATAAAAGCAATTTAAGTAATTCTCTTGCCAGCTCTCGACATTGTTTCCATTCATTTGATCTGGTAAGCGCTTCATCTGTCCATAATTCTTTGTTATTAGACATTTGATCAAGCCTTTTGTCAATTTTATTAACAAGGTTAATCTGTTCAGCTGATAACCATTCGTTTTTAAATAATTTAAAAGCATATGGCTTAGCAATATCACTAAAATCTGATGCTATTTCGTCTGCTACTGCAAATCCTTTAAGGTTGTCAATTTGCTCTGATGCTTCCAGAGAAATTTGTTTAACATTTTCAATTAGTCTATCATAAAATAACATCAATTCCTCAGTCTCTACATTATTGTTCATTAATTAACCCCCTCACCATTTATGTAATAAAGTACTGTCCCAACTTAACTGAATATATTCATCTTCATAATGCATACTAAATCCTCCACCTTGCTCAAATGGAATTCCAGCCTTACCACCTTTTCCCAATGGTCCTACAGACCCTCCTTCACCTTTAGCCATTTCAGCAAGCTGATTCGGTGTTAGCCTAGTTACATTACTTGCATATCAAGAACATCACCCTTTGAATTTGCTGCTGTGTTCCAAGTAACATTTTCCTTACCATACTTTGACTTGAAATCTGCATTCCACTTATCTCCAGACATAGGATTTTCTGCTTCAAAATTTGTTTTTTTATTACCCGTCCCCTCAGGTGGAGTACTGAGGTATCCGACGAACGGTAAAAATTCATATTGGATTAAAAAAATTGAACAAAATCGCTATCGCGATGGCTGTTCAAAATTCCTTTTATTCTCCACCCACCTCAAAAATAAATATGGCAGATTTTGAATTTTTCGTGTATTGTTAAGCTACC